>NZ_JABFMU010000059.1 GCF_013359695.1 Pseudomonas sp. C2B4 | reverse complement strand
GGCTCGCTCCCACAGGTTTCATAGTAATTCCTGTGGGAGCGAGCCTGCTCGCGAAAGCGTCATACCGTTCGCCCCATCTCTTGCGGTCAACCGCTCACCACCGCATCCGCACCCCCATGCTGCCAATCAACCCGTTCAAGTCATTGTCGTCCACGTCACTGCTGTAATCGGCGCTGACATACAGGCTCACGGCCGGCGTCACCCGGGCAACCAGGCCCAGGCCGACTTCGACCGTCGAGGAATATCGACTGCTGCTGATCTTGTCGACCTGATCGAGGGTCACGGTGTTGCCGGTATACACCGTGTGCCACAAGTTGGTCCGCACATAGGGTTCGACGCCCAGGCCATTGATGTCGTAACTGCCTTTCAATTTGGCACCGACCCGGCCGCTCCACGAGGTCAGGTCGCTGGACGATGCATTGCCCGAGCCCGCATTGGGCGTATCCAGGGTGATGCGCTGATTGATCAATTGCGCCTGGGGTTCAACCACCCAGTTTTCGCTGATACCAATCGGAAACCCACCTTCCACCGACAGCGTCACCGCGCTGCCTTCGGTGGCTTGCCGGGCGCCTTGTTCGTTACGGCTGAAACCGTTGACGCGGCCGCCACTGGCCGACAGGTCGACGTGCCAGCCCTGTGGCCCGATCAGGCTGTAGTAGGCGCCGAGGCTTTCGCCTTGCAGGCTGAGGGTGTCGGTGCGCGGGTCGGACTGACCGCGATTGGTCAGCAGGCCATTGCTGTTGCCCTGAATCTGGCTGGTGCCGCCTATCAGGCCAACCCGTTGGGTGTGGCCGCTGTTGCTTTGCAGGGTCAGGATCGCCGGGCCTTTGAGTTCTCCGGCAGTGGCATTGGTGAAGCCTTGCGCCAGGGCATCGGTTTGCGCCTGGCGTGAGGCCTGGCCATAGATCTGATCCCAGGCAAAAGGTGTTGCGTCTTCGGTGGTGAAGTGACTACTTCGCAGATCGGGGGCAGGGCTGAAACGACCGGGGTACGTGGTGGCGAGAGCGGGCAGGGTGAGCACCGGGATGTCCTGGCTGTACCAGGGCGTTGTTTCTTCTTCGGCCGGTGAAGCCTGCACTTCCATGGAGGAGCACAGCAGGAGTGAGCTCGAGACAGTGCAAAAAGTGACTTTGATCTCTTGTTGGGTGAATGAGGTTTTCATGGCGTGGCTACCTTGCAATCGCGTGCCGTACGTGCCTTGGCGTCTCTCCTACCCCGAGCGAGGGGCGACCGAATGTAGGGAGGCAAGCCGGGGGCCGCCCGATTGCGCGGGAGTCTGTGGGGGCTTGCCCCTGATAGTGATTCCGGGGGTAGTACGGTGAAGTCAAGAAGACCCCGGACACTGCGTCAAGAAAATGGCCGATAAGTGGTAGGGGTATTTTGTGTCTTATAAGTGACTGATTTACGGCGCATCCCTAAGTTCTTGTTTAATGGTCAAAACGTCAAAAAAAGGTGCGGACTAGAGCGGTTGCTCGGTGTCACCAGCTCAGTCGGATACCCACGTTGCCGGTGGTTCCACGCTGCTGATTGCTGTCTAGATTGCTGCTGTAGTCGACATTGGCGTACAGGCTGACGTTCTTGGCGAGGGACAGGCTGGCGCCGACGCCGATCTGCGCCCAGGAGGATCGCTGCTGGGTCTCGATGTCGGTGGTGTCGGCAAAAGTGACTGTGTCGGTGCCTGAAAAGGTGTGCCACAGGTTGGCACGCAGCCAGGGTTCCAGCGACCTTCCTGCGACGTCGTAACGCCCGTTCAGTCGCACGCCCAGCCGACCGGTTTCGGTGGAGTCGGCATCAAAAGACACCCGGGAAATCCCGTCGTCCTGGCTATCGAGATCCACCTTCTGGTGGATGACTTGCGCCTGGGGTTCGATCACCCAGTTGCCTGCCAGCGGGTACGGATAGCCGGCCTCTGCCGACAGGGTGAGGACGTGACCGTTACTGTCCAGCTTGAGGCCGCGGTCGGAATGGCTGTCACCGTCCAGCCAGGTGTACATGGCCACCGTATCGAAATACCAGCCCCTGGGGTCAGTCAGGGTCCAGTACAGGCCGAGGCTGTCGCCTTCGATGTCGACTTTGCCGGCGCGATAATCCTGATAACCCTGGTTGAAACCGTCGACATCACCCTTCAATTGACTGTGGCCGATGAAGAAACCGCTGCGTTGGGTGTGCCCGCCAGCGGTCTGCGAGGCGGACAGGTCGTGACCCACCTGGTAGCCTTTCAGCGAGCCGTCGAGCCGAGGCGCGACGGTGCCGGCCCAGGTCTGGTCGAAGTCCTGGCCATAGACCCGGCCCCAGCCCGCGCCGAAGGCCCCGGTTTCAGTCAGCAGGCGTTGACTGCCCTGACGATCATGGAAGGTGCCGAGTGCAGTCCGGGCCAGTTGTGCGGCGGCTGGAGGCATCACTGACCAGACGGGCACTTCCTCGCGGTACAAGGGAATCGGCGCGGCACCGGGTATTGGCGTTGGCAGTGCCGGACTGCCGACAGTGGCCTCGGGTGTTGTCAGCGACGGGCTGCTGGCGGCGGCCACGGGGATCGCCACCAGGGGCACCAGTTGCACCACGGGCGGCAGTGCCGGGTCGGGGTTGGCCACGGTCACCGCCACCAATGGCGGTGCCACGACGGAGGAACGCAAATACCAGCTGTTTTCGCTGCCGGGGGTGACGCCACCCTTGAACAGCGCATATTTAAAAGCGCCGACCTCCACCGGTGCCTTGAGTGTAAAAGCGCGGTTGTCGCTGATGGCTGCGCCTTGGGCCTCAACCACCTGAATGCCGTTCTGCAAAGTGAGTGCGCCAGCACCGCCCTGGTTTGTGACGGTGATGGCCGTGGTGCCGGTCAGGGTTCCGTTATTGACCATCAGTTTGTCGCTCTGCGACTGGTCATCACCGAGCACGCTGTGCACAAACAATTGACCACCGCTCCCGGCGTAGTTGCCCTGCACCGTGAGGGTATCGCTGGTGCGGGTATTGCCGCTGCTCAGGTCGATGATTCCGGCGTTGTTCAACGTTGCGTTCTGGCCGGCGGTGAAGGGCGCGATGGTGCCTTGGGTCGAGGTCAGCACGCTGTTGCCGTCGATATTGAACACCCCGGTGCCACTGGTGCTGTCACCCAGTGCGAGAGTACCGGTGAGATCGAACCGGGAGCCATTTTTCAGATTGAACGTTTCGAAGTTGAGGTAGCGGTCGGCACCCGCGGTTGTGGTGTGATCGAACGTCAACACATCGTTGCCGGCGCCACCGTCGAGGTTCGAAGCCTGGGCGAGGATGTTTTCGTCGAGATTGCGCAGGGTCGCAATGTCATCACCGCCTTCCATGAGAATCTTCGAGCGCAGGACGCCTGCGCTGTCCCACAGGAAGGTGTCGTTACCGACGCTGGTGCGGATCTCGCCGACCACCTCGCCACCGGTCACCGTGATGCTGTCGTTGCCACCGCTGACGCTGATGAAGCCGCCGATCTTGCCGCCGGACACGATGATGGTGTCAGTGCCGAAACCGGTGACGACGTTGCCATCGACCTCACCGCCGGAGATGTCGAACAGGTTGTTATCGAGTTTCATGTCGACCCGACCGATCCTGCCTCCGCTCATCCTGGCGGTGTCGCCATCCTCGAAAGCGTTAATGATCCTGCCACCGGTCATCACGAAGAAGTCGCGGCTGTCGCCCTGGGCCAGGGACTTGATCGTGCCGCCACTCATGGTGAAGTTATCGACGCCGTTGCCCTGTTGCACCGCCCCGGTGATCTGCCCGGCGCTGATGTTGAGCGTGTCGGTTCCATCACCTTGATCGAGCGTACCGGCGAGGGTGCCCGAATCCAGGGTGACGGTATCGTTGCCGGCGCCGAACCTGACGTTGCCGTTGATCGTACCGGTGCCATTGGCGGGGAAGGTCAGGGTGTTGTTGCCCGCGAGGTCGGTCAGTGGTCCGCTGCTGGCACTGTCGCAGACGAAATTGTCGTTACCGGCGGTGGGAGCAAGCGTACACGCCGCGCGGGCGGGATGGGACCAGCCCACGCACAGAAGGAGCAAAACGACGCAGGCACCGTACAGGTATTTGGGTAGATCGCTGGAAAACTTCATGCTCGTCTCCGCTTGTGGATCGGCGACTGAGTGGCCACATGTCAAAAATGGCAGGCTTCAGACACCCCAGGCAGCGCGAGTTGCGAGACAGCATCGGGAAGGTAATCCCCCCGTAATCGGAAACCTTCAGCAACGACGGCCACTATGCGTCGCACGCCCTTACATTCAGAGTGCGGACGAGAGCAACGTAGCAGCAGTGATTTTGTGCATCTACTGTCAAAAGTAACAGGTGAAACGATTAATCAGTCGGCCATCAACTGATTTAGATCTGACGGGAAGAAAGCTCAGAGACGAACTTCGACGGCCAGTGGCAAATGATCCGACAAGTGCGTCCACGGCTTGGTCCCGAGTATCCGGGGTTCATGGCTGGTGGCGTTGCGCAGATAAATGCGATCCAGGCGCAACAGCGGGAAGCGCGCCGGGTAGGTCTTGGCGGGGCGGCCGTGATGGCGTTCGAAGGCTTCGTGCAGATAATCACGACGGGCGAGGGCGGCGTTGCCTTGCAACTGCCAGTCATTGAAGTCGCCGGCGATGATCACCGGCGCCTGTTGGGGCAGGGATTCGAGCAATTGGCAGAGCAACTGCAACTGAAGCTGGCGATGGCTTTCCAGCAGGCTCAGGTGCACGCAGATCGCATGCACCTCGGCGTGCCCTGGCACGTCCAGTACGCAATGCAGCAACCCACGGCGCTCAGGTCCGGTGATCGAGACATCGAGGTTGCGGTATTCGCGGATCGGGTACTTCGACAGCAGGGCATTGCCGTGGTGGCCATCGGGGTAGACCGCATTGCGGCCATAAGCGAAATCACTCCACATGCTGTCGGCGAGAAATTCATACTGCGAAGTCGATGGCCAATCGTTGTAACGCGAAGAGTGGCGATCGTGTTCGCCGACCACCTCCTGCAAAAACACCAGGTCCGCCGATGTGCTGCGCACCGCTTCGCGCAGTTCCGGCAGGATGAAACGTCGGTTGAGCGCGGTAAAGCCCTTGTGGGTGTTGACGGTCAGCACGCGCAATCGATCAATGGTCGGGGTTTCGTTCAACGGCATTGATTCGACGGTCTGGGGTTTGGAGGTACGGGTCACTTTCACTCCTCTGAATCAAGGCTGGCTTATGCATGCGACTGATGGAGGGGCGGGCAGTTCAGTTTGGGTGATTGTAGAACCGATGCCGATCGACTGTGGGAGCGGGCTTGCTCGCGAAATCGGTGGGTCAGTCAGCGTCAATGTTGGATGTGAGGGACTCTTCGCGAGCAGGCTCGCTCCCACCGTTAAATGTTGTGAAATCAGACGAAGACGATTTCATAAGGCAAGCGCATCCGCTCCAGCAACACCCGTGGCAGCAACGGGGCGATGCCGATGGCCGGTTCTCCGTCCAACTGACTGGCGTAGGCATGGGTCGCATGGCTTTTACGGGCGACCGTCCAGGTGTCCAGGCGTATCTTTCGGGCGCGATGCCAAGGGATCAAATGCCGATCGCGGGTCGGCCAGTGCCAGGCCCAGACCGGCACTTCATTGAAATCGGCACCGGCGATGGTCGCGGCGTGGGCGCTGGCTCGGCCGACGGCGTCATGGTCACTGTTGCCATCTTCGGACCAGGTGCTGAACACCACGTCACCGGGCCGCAGGTACCGGGCGATGAACTGCGTCAATTCCAGCTCATGCTCGGCCAGGCCGGTGTCGGTGAAGCCGCCGCGAATCCACTTCAGGCTGTGCATCGGCAACCCGAGGCGGCGCAAGGCTTCAACACTTTCCTGAACGCGAAACACGCTCAGGCGTTTCTCCGACCATTGCCGGGAACCAGGGTGGCTGGCGCTGCCGTCCGTCACCGAAATCAACTGCAAGGGATGGCCCATGGCGCTGAGCAACTGCAGCAGGCCGCCACAGGTCACGACTTCATCACCGGGATGCGGGGCGATCACGACCACACGGGCGCCGGGCGGTATCAAGGCTTGGGTGCTGATGACCGGAACGTTATCCAGTTGCGGGGCGCTGTTCCAGATTTGTGCCGAGAGGCTGTTTTCGAGGAGAGAGACCGGTTTCATGGTGACGTCCTTGTGCTCGTTGATAGCATTTTGCCGCGTTCCGAACCCTGGAATCGCCGCGAGCAGAGTATTGCTCATGTATCGCTATTCGTCGCGTTGATGTTCCCCTGTGGCGAGGGGATTTATCCCCGTTCGGCTGCGAAGCAGTCGTAAATCCGGAAAACTCAAGTCGTCTGAACGTATACGGGGGGGCCGCTTCGCTGCCCAACGGGGATAAATCCCCTCGCCACAGGGGGGAGAATATTCAGCCGAATCGGTTCATTCCTCTTCCTCACGCTGCAACTCGAACAGCAGCAACGAGCGACCCGTCACCGAATACTCGTGACCGAATTCGAAGCGTTCCTGACCGCGTATCGCAGGCTGGTTGGTGTCGATCATGCAGGTCCAGAAACCACCGTCGGGCACTTCCGGCAGGGTAAAGTTGACGATGTCGTGGTAGGCATTGACCACCAGCAACAGGGTGGCGTCCGCGCCTTTGCGGCGGATGCCGGTTTCCTGGGCGCGGCCGTCGAGCAGCATACCCAGGCAACGATTGTGCGCATCGTGCCAGTGTTCGGTGGTCATCTCGCTGCCATCCGCCGCGAGCCAGGTGACGTCCTTGACGCCAATGTCCTCGTTGTAATTGCCCACCAGAAAGCGCCCACGCCGCAGAATCGGGTAGGCCAGGCGCAACTTGATCAGGCGCTTGACGAACTTGAGCAGCGCCTTGCCGTCTTCGCTGAGGTCCCAGTTGACCCAGCCGATTTCGCTGTCCTGACAATAAGCGTTGTTGTTGCCGTCCTGGGTCCGGGCGAACTCATCGCCCGCCACCAGCATCGGCGTGCCCTGGGCCAGCAGCAACGTGGCGAAGAAGTTGCGCATCTGCCGATGACGCAGGGCATTGATCTCGGGATCGTCGGTGGGGCCTTCGACGCCATGGTTCCAGGACAGGTTGTTGTTGCTGCCGTCCTGGTTGTTTTCGTCGTTGGCTTCGTTGTGCTTGTCGTTGTACGACACCAGGTCGTTGAGGGTGAAGCCGTCATGGGCGGTGATGAAATTCACCGAGGCATAAGGACGCCGGCCGCGCTGATTGAACATTTCGCCCGACGCGGTCATGCGACTGGCGAAGTCCGCCAGTTGGCCATCGTCGCCTTTCCAGAAGGCGCGCACGGTGTCGCGGAATTTGTCGTTCCATTCCACCCAGCCCGGTGGGAATTTACCGACCTGATAGCCGCCAGGTCCGCAGTCCCAGGGTTCGGCAATCAGTTTCACCTGGCGCAGTACCGGGTCCTGGCGGCAGGCGACGAGGAAACTGTGGCGCTCGTCGAAACCATCGTGATAGCGCCCGAGGATGGTCGCCAGGTCAAAACGAAAGCCGTCCACGTGCATTTCCGAGGCCCAGTAGCGCAGGGAATCGGTGACCATTTGCAGTACGCAGGGGTGGCTCAGGTCAAGGGTATTGCCGGTACCGGAATCGTTGATGTAGAAGCGTTTGTCCTCCGGCATCAAGCGGTAGTACGAAGCGTTGTCGATGCCGCGCATGGACAGGGTCGGGCCTTGTTCGTTGCCCTCGGCGGTGTGGTTGTAGACCACGTCGAGGATCACTTCCAGATTGGCTTCGTGCAGGTGCGCGACCATCTCCTTGAACTCGGCGATCTTGCCGCTGGCCAGGTAGCGCGGGTCGGGGGCGAAGAAGGCGATGCTGTTGTAGCCCCAGTAGTTGGTCATGCCCTTGTGCAACAGATGCTGGTCGTTGACGAAGGCGTGGATCGGCAACAGCTCCACGGTGGACACGCCGAGCTTGCGGATGTGCTCCAGCACGTCGTCGACCATCAACCCGGCGAAAGTACCTCGCACGTTCTCGGGAACGCCAGGGTGGCGCATGCTGAAGCCGCGCACGTGGGTCTCATAAATGATCGTCTTGTCCCACGGCACGCTCACCCGGTGGTCGTGGCCCCAGGTGTGCGCCGGGTCGATGACTTTGCATTTCGGGACGAAGGGCGCGCTGTCGCGCTCATCGAAACTCAGGTCGGCGTCCGGATGGCCGATGGTGTAGCCGAACAACGCCTCGGACCATTTCAACTTGCCCACCAGTTGTTTGGCGTAGGGGTCGATCAGCAGTTTGTTCGGATTGAAACGATGACCATTGGCCGGGTCGTACGGGCCGTATACGCGGTAGCCGTAGATCAGCCCCGGATGGGCATCGGGCAAATAGCCGTGGTAGATCTCGTCGGTGTACTCCGGCAGTTCGATGCGTTCGATTTCCACCTCGCCGTTATCGTCGAAAATGCACAGTTCGACACGGGTGGCATTGGCGGAAAACAGGGCGAAATTGACCCCCAGACCGTCCCAGGTCGCACCCAGCGGAAAGGGCAGGCCCTCACGGATACGCGACGGCTCGTGAGGGGCTGGCGTGTCTTTCTTTGGACGGGTCATAGGTGCTCCTGCAAAGGGGGGCATGTGGGAGCAAGCCTGCTCGCGAAAGCGTCATGTCAGTCGACATCAATGTTGGCTGTTACTCCGTCTTCGCGAGCAGGCTCGCTCCCACAGGGGGTACATGCGCGGCGAACGGGTCCACTGTGGCGAGTAAACCCGCCACGCAGTCATTCAGGTCAATCGCGAAAAGCGTCAGAGGGCAGACGGTTTTCGCGCGGCGCGAGGCTTTTTCTCGGCGGCTTTCTCGCCCGGTGGAATCACCTTGGAGGCGGCGGCCGGTTTGGCCTTGGCTTTGGTTTTTGGCTCAGCCTTGCCATTGAGCGATTTACTCACCGTCGTTTTACTCGCCGGTGCCTTGGCGGCGGCTTTCGGTGCCTTTTTCGGCGCCAGGGCTTCGGCCTCTGCCAGCTTGCGCGCCATCTCCCAATGACGGGTTTCCTGGCCCTCGGGTTTTCCTTCGGACTCCCAGATCTGATAGGCAAACTCGCGGATGCGTTTATCGTCGGTACTCATCGCAATGCTCCTGAACAACTCAAGTGTCGGTAGTTTGGATAAAGAGATTGACCGGGCAGTCCCCCAGCGCGGCGCTGATAAACAGCTCCCTGTGTTTTGTGACTGCGACGCTCGAAAAAAGTCCCTTGAGATTTTCCTCGGCGCTCGCAAACGGCAAACGGACCCGTGTATCGCCCCACTGCGGCGCGTTCACCCGGGGTTCGGCACTGTTTTCCAGCAGCGATGCGCAACGTATCGGCACGATCACGATGGCTCGTTTTCCTTCATGTTCTCGAACAAATCCCAGTACCCGATGCGCCTGGCTGCCGAGCACTTCGAGGGGTTGGTAAGTCCCCCGTCGAAACAGCTCGGAGTGCCGGGCGCGCAGGTTCAAGGTTCCGGCAATCAACGTCTGTTTGATGCGCCCGTCACGCCAGTTCGCCAACAGATCGGGCACGTCCGCCTTCTGCTGCAAGGCCTGTTGGCGGCTGGCGTAATCCACTGGCCGGCGGTTGTCCGGATCGACCAGTGAGAAGTCCCAGAAATCGTTGCCCTGATACAGGTCCGGCACTCCCGGCACAGTCATGCGCAGCAAGGTTTGCGCCAATCCGTTGAGTGCGCCGGGGGCAGCGATAACCTGGGCTGCTTTACCCAGGGCCGAGCGCAGCAGCTCGCCTTCGGGCGTTAGCAACAGGCGTTGGAGAAAGGCTTCGGTCGCTTGTTCATAGGTCTCGTTCGGCGCACTCCAGCTGCTTTGCAGCTTGGCTTCACGCAGGGCTTTGCGCTGCCATTGCCAGACACGTTCGGCATAGGCTTGCAAGGCGGCTTGGTCATCGTTACGCAGATCCAGCGGCCAACTGCCGAGCAACGCCTGATACAGGATCAACTCGTCGCCCGCCGAGGGTGCCTGGTCATCGTTGCGCAGCGGGCGGGCGAGGGCGCGCCACAGGCCGATCTGGTCGGCATACCAGGCGCCGCGTTCGCTCAGCACTGCCAAACGCGCGCGGGTGTCTTCACCACGCTTGTGGTCGTGGGTCGCGGTGGCCAGCAGGTTGTCGGGGAACTCGGCCAGACGCCGTTCACACGCGGCATGAAATTCAGCCACCGGCGCGCTGAACTGCTCGGTGCTGAAGCCGACGTCATTGCGCGACAGCAGTACCGCCGAACGATAGAACGCGGTGTCTTCCACCGCCTTGGCCGCCGCCGGTGACGTCAGTTGCTGAAAGCGCACGCAGGCATGCTTGAGCCGCTTGCGTACGCGTCCCGCCGGGCGTTTGCGCCAGGGCTCGCCGCCCAGCCAGCCGGCCAGGCAATCAAGGACTGGCCAGTCCGCTTCGCCGAGGGTTTGTCGGGCGCCGTCCAGGGCTTGCCGGAAAAACACCTCGTCCCGGGCCGAGCGACCCAGGGGACTGATGTAGGTGCGATACACCGGGAAATGCACGATCAATTCCTGCAAGGCCCGGCGAATCGCACCGAGGGTCAGGTCGCGGGTCATCAGGTCATCCCGGGCCACTTGCAGCAGAGCCTGGGCGACACTTTCGAAATCCCCGGCCAGGGAGCCGTTGAGGATCTGCTGGCGCGCCAGTTGGGCTTCCTGATTGAAGTCGGCGGGGCGTTCGCTGTAGCGCTGCCAGAGGTCGGCCAATGTCTGTTCGCCCTGCGGATCGTGCTGCAGCAGCGATACCTGATTCATGAATTCATAGCCGGTGGTGCCGTCCACCGACCAGTCACGGTGCAGGGTTTCACCCTCGCCGAGGATCTTCTCGACATAGATCGGCAGGTGCCGGCCCGGTGCCAGACGGTCGACCCGCCGCCGCAGTTTGCGGCAGTAGCCCCGAGGGTCGGCGAGGCCGTCGATGTGGTCGATGCGCAGGCCGTCGAGCAAGCCGTCCGCCACCAGCTGGAAAATCTTCGCGTGGGTCGCCTCGAACACCGCCGGACGCTCCACCCGCAACCCACCCAATTCGTTGATATCGAAAAAACGCCGCCAGTTGATGTCGTCCGCCGCCGTGCGCCAACTGGCCAGTCGATAGCTCTGGCGTTCCAGCAGATTGTGCAGTCTTTGGAAACCGTCAGGGGTCAGTGTGTCGTAGTGTTTCAGGTTGTGTTCGATGGTCTGGCGTATTTGCGGATCGCTGGCCAGTTCGCGCAGTTCGTCTTTCAATGGCATCGCCAGGTTATGCGCGTCGGACTGATAGCTCAGGGTGCTGAAGCGGTCCGCCAGCGACTTGAGCGGCTCGGCATCGGCCTTGAGCAGTTCGCCGAAATGGCTGGGACAGATCGGGAAGTGATGGTCGTAATGCTCGACGTGAAAGGCACCGCGCTGCGCATCGAAACGCAGGGGCAGGGTGCCGTCCTGCAAGGCAGTGCCGTAGTCGCTGCCGAGGAATGGCAACAGCAATTGGCCTTCCATCAACGGATCGGGCGAGTGCCACTGAATATCGAAGAACTCACCGTAAGGGCTCAATCGGCCCCATTCGAGCAGGTCCAGCCACCAGGGATTGTCGCTGCCGCCAACGGCCATGTGATTGGAGACGATATCGAGGATCAGCCCCATGTCCTGGCTGCGCAATGCACTGACCAGTCGATGCAACGCCGCTTCACCGCCCAGCTCCGGGTTGACCGTAGTCGGGTCCACCACATCGTAGCCATGCATCGACCCGGCGCGGGCACTCAGCAGCGGCGAGGCATACAGGTGACTGATGCCGAGGCGGGCGAAATACGGCACCAGCGGCACCGCATCGTCCAGGGTAAAACCTTTATGGAACTGCAGGCGCAGGGTGGCCCGTAGCGGTTGCATTGGCGGTTGGCTCATTGATCGCGCTCAGCCGCCTGAAGCCGCGCGCAGGCTAGCAACTCCAGGCGGCGGGCGGCGTCGGGGTCATCGAGCAGGGCTTCGCTGTATCCGGGCAAGCGTCGCGACCAATTGGGGTGAGTGTCGATGGTCCCGGGCAGATTGGCCTGCTGTTCGATGCCCAGGGCGTCTTCCAGCGGCAACAACACCAGTGGCGCCCGGGTATGGCCGAGGAAGCGCACACTGGCGTCGAGTACCTGGTCGGTCTCATGGGATTCCTCGCGAAAGTTCTGCGGGTCCTGGCTCAACGCCCGACGCAGGCCTTCACGCTCCCGTTCACGATGGTGACGCCACTCGATTTCAGCGTTGGCATCGATCAGGCCCAAGCGGGCATTCCAGTCGATGTCACGGCCATGCCACCAGCCATTGAGGGTCGGCAAATCGTGGGTACTGGTGGTCGCCAACGCGTTGTCCGGCCAGTCGAGAATCGGCTTGAAGTGGGTATTGTCCTGTTCGAACAGCAATACGCGCATGCCCAGCATCGAACGGGTGATGAGTTTCTCCCGCAGGCCGTCCGGCACAGTGCCGAGGTCTTCGCCAAGGACAATGGCCTGGTGGCGATGGGACTCGAGGGTCAGCAGGCGCAGCAGGTCGTCCACCGGGTAATAGAGGTAAGCACCATCGGCGGGCGGTGCACCGTTGGGGATCACCCACAGGCGTTGCAGGCCCATGACATGATCGATGCGCAGCCCACCGGCGTGGGCAAAGTTGGCGCGCAGCATTTCGATGAAGGCTCGGAAGCCGTTGCGCACCAGGCCTTCGGGGGAAAACGCGGAAATCCCCCATCCCTGGCCGCTGCGGTTAAGGATGTCCGGTGGCGCACCCACGGTGAGGGACGCCAGCAATTCATCCTGGCGACTCCAGGCCTGGCTGCCGCCGCCATCGGCACCGACGGCCAGGTCGGCAATCAAGCCAATGCTCATGCCGCTGCTGCGGGCTGCGGCTTGGGCGCGTTCCAGGCAACAGCTGATCAGCCACTGGCAAAACGCGAAGTAACCGATGCGTCCGGCATTTTCCTCGGCGAATTCGGCCAGGGCGACGCTGCGCGGGTTGCGCCATTGCTCGGGCCAGTGCCGCCAGTCGAGGTCTTCGCCCTTGGCGGCGCGCGCCTCCTGAATGGCTTCGAAACGGCAGTGGTTTTCCAGGGCTTCGCCCCCGGCGTGGCGGAAACTGCTGAAGTCGGCGTGCAACGGGTGTTCGCCCTGCACGAAGCCTTCATACAGCGCTTCCAATAGACGGTGCTTGGATTCGGCGGCTGCCGGCCAATCGATCAGCGACAGATTTTCCAGATGCCTGAGTTCGTCAGCCAGGCCGGTGGCGTCGATGGCGGCACGCAACGCACGCTCGCCGAGGATTGCGCCCGGCGCGCAGTACAGGCTGTTGAGGAACAAACGACTGGATGGCGAATAGGGGCTGTAGCGTTGGCTGTCGCTGGTGAACATGGCGTGCAACGGACTGATCGCCAGCGCTTCGGCGCCGCGTTCTCCCGCCACCCGCGCCAAGTCCTCCAGGGCCTGGGTATCGCCGAAACCGCCATCGCCGGCGCGGCGCAAGGCGTACAGCTGCACGCTCAGGCCCCAGGCCCGGGGCGTCGGGTTTTCAACCGCATCGCCGACGCTGTAGCAGCGCTCAGGCGCCACGGCCAACGTGAAGGTTTGTCCATCGATGCTGACTTGCTGGTATCCGACGGGAATCAGCCCCGGCAGCGTTGCCTCGGCATCCAGTTTAAGGCTGAGCCGCGAACCGTCTTCGAGATGGATCTCGCACGGCGTTTGCGGCTCGAAGTAATGGGCCAGGTTCAGGCCGACACCGAAGTCGGCGGTGAGCAAGGGCGGCAGGTATCGGGTCTGTTGTGCCTGCTGCAACTCAAGCAGGCTGGCGTCGATTTCCTGCGCGCTGCCGGCCGGGTGGCCAAGTCCGGTCAGGACATGGCGCAAGACCGAGGGGGCGACCTTTTGCGGGCGGCCGTTGGCATCGATCCAGTCGACCGCCAGGCCTGCCCGGCTCGCAAGTATTTCAAGCTGCGCATCGCTCATTGACGCTCTCCATCCGGGGGTAGCAAAGGGGCCGGGGCCTTGAGGGTGACCAGCGCGCAATAAGGGGCAAGCGTGCCCTGGCCCAACAAGTCGATGGCGTGCAGGGGGTGTTCGAACAGCACAACAGCGTCGGCAACCGGGGTGTGGACCACCGGCGTACCGCGCAGGTTCAGGTCAATGCGCAGGACACTGCCATCACCCAGCAACCAGCGCGCCGAAACCGCACCTTCACCCAGTACTTCGGCATGCAAGGCCTGGGCGCCGGGCAGGCGCGGGATGATGTGGCGATGGCGGATGCTCAGCAATTGCCGATACAGATCGTGGCTGGCCGAAGCGTCGGTCAGCAGGGGGCGAGACGCCTCGAAGGTCTGTGGTGCGTTCGGATCGGGAATCTGTTCGCGTCGATGGGGATCGGCAAAGTCGCTGAACGCGGCAAACTCGTTGCGCCGTCCTTCGCGCACCAATCGCGCCAATTCGCCGTGGTGGCTGGTGAAAAACAGAAACGGTTGCTCGGCGGCACACTCGTCGCCCATGAATAGCAGCGGAATCATCGGCGACAGCAGCACCAGCGCGGTGGCGGCTTTCAGCGCATCGGGATGCGCCAGTTGATGCAGGCGTTCGCCAAAGGCGCGGTTGCCGATCTGGTCATGGTTCTGCAAAAACAGGATGAAGGCGCTGGGCGGCAAGTGCCCGCTGGGCTCGCCACGGGGTTTGCCATGGCGGTTGATGTGGCCTTGAAAAACGAAGCCCTGGCTCAGGCAACGGGCCAATTGTTCGGTTGGGTCTTGCGCATAATCGGCGTAGTAGGCATCGGTTTCGCCGGTCAACAGGACGTGCAGGGCGTTATGGCCATCGTCATTCCACTGCGCGTCGTAACCCTGCGCCAACAGGCTGGCCTGGTTGTGTTCGTTTTCCAGCATGAGCCAGACGTGCCGCGCCGGATCGGTCTGCTGGCGAATCCTTTGCGCCATTTCCTGGAGAAAATCCGGGCTTTCGATGGCGTGCACCGCGTCGAAGCGCAAACCGTCAAAGCGGTACTCCAGCAACCACATCAGCGCATTGTCGATGAAGAAATCGCGCACCTCGCGCCGTTGGAAGTCGATGGCCGCGCCCCAGGGCGTGTGTTTGTCCTCATTGAAGAAGCCCTTGGCGTAGCGATGCAGGTAATTGCCATCCGGGCCGAAGTGGTTGTAGACCACGTCGAGAATCACCGCCAGGCCATGACCGTGGGCGGTATCGATCAAATGCTTGAGCTGTTCTGGCGAACCGTAGGACGCCTGGGGCGCGTAGGGCAGCACCCCGTCGTAGCCCCAATTGCGCTCGCCGGGGAACTGCGCCACGGGCATCAATTCGATTGCAGTAATACCCAGTTCGACGAGTCGCGCCAAATGCTGCTCGACGGCCGCGAAACCGCCGAGCGCACCGACGTGCAACTCATAAATCACCGCCTCGTTCCACGGGCGACCCAGCCAGGTACTGTGTTGCCATCGATAAGCGAGCGGATCGACCACCACGCTGTGCCGGTGGATGTCCCCGGCCTGGGCGCGGGAGGCCGGATCGGGTACCTCCAGCTCGCCATCGATGTTGAAGCGATAACCCGTGCCCGCCGGGCAACGGGTGTTGATCACGAACCAGCCGTCAGCCTGGGGCAACAACGGCAAGGACTGTCCATTTTCCAGTTCGACACTGACGTAGAACGCATCTGGCGCCCACAACGCAAATTGCGTGTGATCCGCGTCCAGCATGATTGCGCCGTGGGGCCAGGTCTCAAGGGTCCGTAACGGCATCTTGAAAGCCTCTTACTGTTTGTTCGATTTCCCCAGTGCTTTAGCCACCAGTTGTTCATAGAGTTCGGCGTAGGGTTCCACCGCCTTGCACCAGTTGAAAGGCGCCGCCATGGCCCGGCAACGCATGGCGTGCAGCAGGTCGGGGAAGGCGAAGACCTTGAACGCGCGGCTCAGGGCTTCTTGATAGCTCTCCACCGTGGATTCGTCGAACAGGAAACCGGTCACGCCGTTTTCAATGGTGTCGGCCAGGCCGCCGGTATTGCGCGCCACCGGCAGCGATCCGAAACGCTGGGCGTACATCTGGCTCAACCCGCAGGGTTCGTAGCGCGAAGGCATCAGCAGGAAGTCGCTGCCGGCGAACATGCGGCGGGCGTCGGTTTCATTGAAGCCGATGCGCACACCGATCTGGCCGGGAAAGCGCAGCGCCAGTTCGCGCATCGCCTGTTCTTCTTCCGGCTCGCCACGACCGATGATCGCGATCTGGCCGCCGGATTTGACGATGTATTCAGAAACCGCTTCGGTCAGGTCCAGGCCTTTCTGGTAGACCAGTCGCGAGACCACGGCAAACAGCGGGCCTTCGGAATCTTCCAGGCCAAATAGCTGGCGCACGTGGGCGGCGTTGACGGCCTTGCCTTCCCAATCGCCGATGCTGAACGGACGGAACAGGTGCGTGTCGGTGGCGGCGTCCCAGCTTTCGTCGATGCCATTGGGAATGCCGCTGAGCAGGCCTTGCTGGGTCTTGGCGGCGAGAAAGCCGTCCAGGCCGCAGCCGAAGGCCGGCGTGGTGATTTCCTGGGCGTAGGTCGCGCTGACCGTGGTGATGTGGCTCGAATAGGCCATGCCGGCCTTGAGGAACGACATCTTGCCGTAGAACTCCATGCCTTCCTGCTGCAGGGCGTGATGGGGAATGCCCAGTTCAGGGCACGAGCCCAGGCTGGTGACGCCTTGATACGCCAGGTTATGGATGGTGAACAGGGTCGGGGTGCGCTGTCCGCGCCAGTGCATGTAGGCAGGTGCCAGCCCGGCGGGCCAGTCGTGGGCGTGCACCAGGTCCGGGCACCAGTGGATCTGTGCCAGGTTGGCGGCGATGTCGGCGGCCGCCAGGCCCAGGCGGGCGAAGCGAATATGGTTGTCAGGCCAGTCGCGGCCATTGTTGGCGCCGTAGGGCGAACCTTCGCGCTCGTAGAGTTCAGGGCAGATCAACACGTAAATGACCAGGCCATCGGGCATGTCCATGCGCCCGATCTTGCACGGTGGCAGTGCGGCATGTCCGCCCAGTTCACCGATGATATGAATCGGGTTTTCGCTGTGCAGCACTTGCGGGTAACCGGGGATCAACACCCGCACATCATGCAGGTGTGTCATGGCCCGGGGCAGGGCGGCGGAAACGTCACCCAGCCCGCCGGTCTTCACGAGGTCGGCAATCTCGGACGTGACGAACAACACTTTCTTCCGGTTGGGATTCTGCCGGATCACCGGGGCCAGTGTCCTGGTGCCGGGAACACTGATTGGCTGGGCAGTTGGGGCACTCACGGAGCTCGATTCGCCGACATGCTGATGAGCACGTTCTCCCTGAACATCTAAAGCCGTACTTATCATATGAATCTCCCGTGTTGTTGATCTAATTCTTAGCTCTGGCAAACGGTGTTTCATTTGGCCTATTCCCTCGGCCGGGCGCAAAAGCGCTGCACATTTCAGAGGCAGGCGCTGCCCAATGCGCTGAAGCAGAATGGGTGGAGTAGCCATTGCAAGGATTGCACCAGTCGCAACGCACCTACCTTTCAGTCGACCGATCACAAACGGCAAAAGTTTCGATTTTTTTTCCGCTTTGTGACCGACCGGTTTTGCCTCGCGAAAGTGAGCCTAGACCAGAACTTAGAGCGGTAAAGCCCGGATGGCAAAATTGTTCGACAATCGGTTTAAAGAGGTACGGACGTGCCGGATTGCGGGGCGAACGCACCGACGAAGTGCAGGTTTTTTTGAAAAATTGGCTGAAAAAGAAGCAGAACTGTCACATCAGTGTGCGTGGGTGAACAGTTGGGTTGCACCATTGCGGTGCATGATTTGGGGTGTGCTGTGTATATTCTGGCCTCTTCGCGAGCAGGCTCGCTCTCACAGTGGATCTCCCGTGTTAAGAGTTCCCTGTGGGAGCGAGCCTGCTCGCGAATGAACGATAACGCGGTCTATCAGTTCAGCAAGCGAATCGGCTCTCCACCAGACCAGGCCCGAATGTCTTCAATCATCTGTGAAAAGAACAACGCGTAATTCTGCTGGCTCACATACCCCACATGCGGCGTCGCCAACACATTCTCCAACGTCCTGAACGGATGATGGGCCGGCAACGGCTCGACATCGAACACATCCAGCGCCGCGCCGGCAAGACGCCGTTTCTGCAGGGCCTTGATCAACGCCGCTTCATCGACAATCGGCCCGCGCGCGGTGTTGACCAGCAGCGCCGTGGGCTTCATCCAGCCTAGGGCCTCGGCGTCCACCAGTCCTCGGGAACGGTCGCTGAGGACCAGATGCACCGATAGCACGTCGGCCTGCTCGAACAGCTGCTGTTTGCTGACATAGGTCACGCCCATTTCCGCTGCACGCTCCGTGGTGAGGTTTTCACTCCAGGCGATCACGCGCATGCCGAACACCTGCCCGAACTGGGCGACACGCTGGCCAATGCTGCCCAAGCCGAGAATGGCCAGTGTCTTGCCATGCAGGTCGCCCCCCAGGCCTTGCTGCCACTGGCCGGCACGCAGGGCATTGGCTTCGGCCACGAGATTGCGGGTCGCGGCCATGATCAGGGCCCAGGTCAGTTCGGGAGCGGCGTGTTTGTAGCTGTCGCTGCCACAGACCTGGATTCCCAAGGCCTTGGCGGCGTTCAGGTCGAGGGCGAAGTTGCGCATGCCGCCAGTCACCAGCAGTTTGAGTTTCGGCAAGCGCCGCAGCAGGTCCTCATCGAACCGGGTGCGCTCGCGCATCACGCAAATCACTTCGAACTCAGCCAGACGCGCCGCCAGGGTTTTGTTGTCGGACGGGTAGTCGTGGATGAAACTCACTGGGCCAATGTCTTCCAGCAGCGACCAGTCGACCACATTGCGGGCCACATCCTGCCAATCATCAATCACTGCAATCTGCACCGCCATCAGCCTTACCTCATTAACGCACGGGGTTGGTTTTGTTCAGCCAGGCCAGCAAGGCCTTGTGAAACTGCGTCGGTTCTTCCATCTGCGGCGCGTGGCCCATCCCGGGGAACTCGACCAGCGTCGATTGGGGAATCCGTTGAGCCACTTGTTTGCCCAGAACCGCGTAATGGCCGATTTTCGCCTTGACCTCGGGGGAGGCAATGTCACTGCCGATCGCCGTGGTATCGGAGGTACCGATCAGCAACAAGGTCGGCATCTTCAGGTTCTGGAATTCGTAGTACACCGGCTGGGTGAAGATCATGTCGTAGATCAGGGCCGAATTCCACGCGACTTGCGTATGCCCCGGGCCTTTATTCAGGCCGGCGAGCATGTCCACCCAACGATCGAATTCCGGCTTCCAGCGTCCGCCGTAATAGGTGGTGCGTTCGTAGTTGCGGATCCCTTCGGCCGTGAGCTTCAGCTCGCGCTCGTACCATTGATCCACCGTGCGATAAGGCACGCCGAGGGCTTTCCAGTCTTCCAGGCCAATGGGGTTGACCAGCGCCAGTTGCTCAACTTGCTCGGGATACTGCAGGGCATAGCGAGTGGCGAGCATGCCGCCGGTGGAGTGGCCGAGCAGAGTCGCCTTCTGGATGCCCAGGGCCTTGAGCAATTGCTGGGTATTACTGGCCAGTTGCTGGAAGCTGTACTGATAGTGGTCCGGTTTGCTGGAGGTGCAGAAACCGATCTGGTCCGGGGCGATGACCCGGTAACCGGCATCGCTCAGGGCCTTGATCGAGGTGTCCCAGGTCGCGCCGCAGAAATTCTTGCCATGCATCAGCACCACGCTGCGGCCGTTGGCCTTGCCGTGGGCGGCGACGTCCATGTAGCCCATTTGCAGGGATTTGCCCTGGGACTCAAAGGCGAAATGCTTGACGGTGTAGGGGTATTCGAAGCCTTGCAGCTCGGGACCATATGCCGGGCCGTCGGCGGCGACGACGGGCAGTGCGGCGGTCAGCAGCAGGCCGGGCAGCCAGCGGGTGAAGGGGAAGGGCATGG
The DNA here is from genome assembly GCF_013359695.1 of Pseudomonas sp. C2B4. Classification (GTDB taxonomy): domain Bacteria; phylum Pseudomonadota; class Gammaproteobacteria; order Pseudomonadales; family Pseudomonadaceae; genus Aquipseudomonas. The sequence goes on along the minus strand of NZ_JABFMU010000059.1, from coordinate 17,542 downwards.
GTGAACTCCATAGGAAATCCGCCGGTGCTGGATCGGCATGATTAGGGCGACATTAAACAGGCAATGGCCACGCCAGTTGGTTCATCCCATCCAGCCCAGGGTGGCCAGGGCCAGCACGCCATAACGGGCGCCCTTGGCCAGGGTTACGATCAGCAGGAAGCGGCCCAGCGGTTCGCGCATCACCCCGGCAACCAGAGTCAGCGGATCGCCGATCACAGGCAACCAACTGAGCAGCAGCGACCAATGACCGTAGCGCTGATAATGGCTTCGGGCTTTCTCCAGATGAGCAGGGCTGACCGGAAACCAGCGGCGGTCACGGAAGCGTTCGATGGCGTGCCCCAGCCACCAGTTCACCAGCGAGCCGAGGACATTGCCCAGTGTCGCCACCGCCAGCAGCGACCACAGCCAGTACTGGTCGCTGAGCAACAGGCCGACGAGCACGGCTTCGGATTGCAGGGGCAGCAGGGTCGCGGCGCCGAAGGCCGCCAGGAACAAGCCGAGGTAAGCGCCGACAATCAATGGGCGGGGTAGTCCGCCACGACCACGTCCGTGCCGTCCTTTTTCAGACCGATCACTTGATACGCATCGCTCATGCCGTCCATTTCCATGCCGGGCGAACCCATGGGCATGCCGGGAGCGGCCACGCCGAGCAGGTCATCGCGCTTGCTCAGTGCCAGCACCTGGTCGGCCGGTACATGGCCTTCGACGAACTTGCCGTTGATCAAGCCGGTGTGGCACGAGGACAGGCGCGGTGGCACCCCGTGCGCTTGCTTGAACTGGCTCATATTGGCTTCGACATGATCCTCGACCTTGAAGCCGTTGGCCTCCAGGTGGCTGATCCATTTCTTGCAGCAGCCGCAATTGGCGTCGCGATGGACTTCAATCGGAATCAGGTCGGCGGCCTGGGCCAGGGAGGAAATGAACAGGGCGCTCAAGGCGATCAGACGCAGAGGGGTTCGCATGTCGTGACGGGTCTCGGATTGCGGGCGAAAAAACGCATTCTGACCGGTTTTACCGGCCAGACCTTCAAGGTTTGTTTCGAATTACTACAAGCTGGGCAGCTTCATGATCGTAGACCAAAGCTGTCAGGCAGATGAGGGGGGCATTACAGATTTGTCAGATTTGCCACTGTAGGAGCGAGCCTGCTCGCGATAAACGTTCGGACGACGCGATCATTCGGGTAGCCCGCGTTTTCGTTGACGTCCATCGCGAGCAAGCTCAGCTCCTACAGGAGATCAGGCGTCCAGAGTCTTGGGTAAGCGAATAATGTTAACGATGCGGATAGTAAGCCGGTCCGCCACGGTCGTCGTAATGACGGTCGTGGTGCCAGCCGCCGTGGGGGAATACGATGCAGCCGCTCAGGGACAACAGGGCCAGCAGGGGAATCAGCAATGTGATTCGACGCAACATTTGAAAATCCTCATGGTTATCGCCGCTATGAAGCCAAAACACTTCATCGGCTGTAACATGAGACCCCGTTTGCAGCGCGCCATCCCCGGAATACGGTAGGGGCTTGGCATGCATTCGGATACAAAGCGGATACATTTTCAGGTTCAGGAATTGCTTATGACCCAGTCGCAACGTTTGAAATATTCCCTTCTGATCGCCCTGGTCGTGCTGGGGATCATGTTTGGCCTGACTTATTTGCAGAACACCGGGGTTATCAGCGAAAAAATGTTCCAGTACATCGCCATTGGCGTGGCGGTGATCGTGGTGGTCATCAATGGGGTGATGCGTCGCAAGGTCAAGCCCTGAGCGGTTTCTCAAAAGATAATTGTGGGAGCGAGCCTGCTCGCGAAGAATGCCGGGACAACGCAATCATTCAGATGACACGCGTTATCGTTGACGTCCATCGCGAGCAGGCTCGCTCCCACAGGTAAAGCGTGATCAGTGGTGCTGCAGAACAGCCGCCGCCCGTGGGTCCAGGCTGTAGCTTTTGTCTTCGTTCAGCACGATCACGCCTTCGCTGCACAGGCGTTTCAATACTTCGCGCACGCTCAGGAAGGACAGGGGAATATCCAGCTCCAGCAAATGAGTGTGTACGCCGCGCACGCCCAGGCTGCGGTCGCTTTCGGCGGCCGTGAGCAAGGCGTCGATGACTTTGAGGCGAATCAGGCTGGTCCGCAGGCCAAAGCTTTTGAGCAGGAAGCGAATCCGCTCGTTGCCGTGGCGCTCGGTACGCTGGTCGAAAACACCGACCCCGATGGAAGTGCTCTTTGGCGCGATGCTACCGTCCGTTGGCAGTTGCGAGTTGTACATTGCAAAAACTCCTTTTCAGAGCCTGATCAGGAAAAATGGGTGCTCTTACCTAACAAGACGTATGAGCCACGCAAATCATGAAGACTTAAATGTAGAAATTTCGTCATCGTGGCGTTATTGCTCTGTAAGACGCCGCTGGGTCGCGGTCCCTTCTCCTAAATTTTTGCCGTTTGCTTCGTCCTTGAATGAATGCGCAGTGCGTGTCAGTACGCAGAACTGTGACCATCGTTTTTCGATCAGGAGCGAGTGTGATTATTTCCAGCCAGTTAACCAGGTTGAGCCTGGCGGGTGTGTTTCTGGGGCTGAGTCTTGCGGCGAATGCGCGCAGCCAGCCTGAGCAGGCCAGTGCCGATATCCGCCGGACCAGTTTCGGCGTGCCGCATATTCGGGCCGAGAACGAGCGGGGGCTCGGTTACGGAATCGGCTATGCCTACGCTCAGGATAACCTGTGTTTGCTGGCCAATGAGATTGCCACGGTGAACGGTCAACGCTCACGGTTTTTCGGTCCGGATCAGCTCACGGTTGAAGAGCGCGAGAACCAGGTCAGCGATCTGTTTTTCACCTGGTTGAACACACCGCAGGCCGTTGCCGGGTTCTGGCAGGCGCAACCCCCTGAGGTGCAGGCGCTGATCGAGGGCTATGTGGCCGGTTATAACCGCTCCCTGACAGAACGTCGGACCCAGGGGCTGCCGCAGCAGTGCCAGGGTGACTGGGTGCGGGAAATCACCGCCGAGGACCTGGTCAAGTTGACCCGTCGCCTGCTGGTGGAAGGTGGTGTGGGGCAGTTTGCCGAAGCATTGGCAGGCGCTACGCCACCGGCTGTCGCCACGACGAATGCCGGAAAACAGTCGGCGTTTCAGGTAGCCGACTCGCGCATGCAGCGTTTCGCCCTCGACCGTGGCAGCAATGCCGTTGCCGTAGGCGGCGAACGTTCCTTCAACGGGCGCGGCATGTTGCTGGCCAATCCGCATTTTCCGTGGGTCGGCGGCATGCGCTTTTATCAGATGCACCTGACCATTCCCGGCAAGCTCGATGTGATGGGCGCGGCGTTGCCCGGTTTGCCGGTGATCAACATCGGCTTCAACCAGCACCTGGCCTGGACCCACACCGTGGACTCGTCCAAGCATTTCACCCTGTACCGCCTGCAACTGGACCCCAAGGATTCGACCCGTTACCTGCTCGACGGCCAATCCCTGCCCATGCAGAAACAGACGCTGACGGTCGATGTGAGGCAGCCGGACGGATCGGTCAAGGCGGTTTCCCATGTGGTTTACAGCTCGCAGTTCGGCCCGATCGTGCAATGGCCCGGCAAACTGGACTGGGATAACCAGTTTGCCTACAGCTTGCGTGACGCCAACCTGGATAACGACCGCGTATTGCAGCAGTGGTACGCCATGAACCGTGCCGACAACCTCAAGGAATTTCAGGCCAGCGTCCACAAGATCCAGGGGATTCCGTGGGTCAATACCCTGGCGGCGGACGATCAGGGGCAAACGCTGTACATGAACCTGTCGGTGGTGCCGAACGTCAGCGCCGAGAAGCTGGCACAGTGCAGCGATCCGCGCATCGGCCTGCAGATGATCGTCCTCGACGGCTCCAACAGCGCCTGTGCCTGGGACATCGACCCGCAGGCCGCGCAAAAGGGCATTTATGCCTCGGACAAGCTGCCGCAACTGTTGCGCAAGGACTTCGTGCAACACTCCAACGACTCGGCATGGATGGCCAATCCGGCGCAGCCGCTGACCGGTTTTTCGCCGTTGATCAGCCAGGACGGCCAGCCATTGGGCCTGCGCTCGCGTTTCGCGCTGGATCGCCTGGCTACGCTGGCCAAGGCCGGTCCGCTCAAGGCCACGGATCTGCAACACATGGTGATGGACGATCAGGTGTATCAGGCCGCGCAGGTGATGCCGGACCTGCTGCAATTCTGCGCGTCCGACCTGGGTGCCGATGGGAAAACACTGGCCTCGCTGTGCGCCAGCCTCAAAGCCTGGGACCGCAAGGCGAACCTCGACAGTGGCCTGGGCTTCGTGCATTTCCAGAATGTCATGGCGCCTCTGGAGCAGGCCCCGGATGTCTGGCGTGTGGCGTTCGATCCGAACGATCCGCAACACACACCGCGTGGCTTGGCGGTCGACCGGCCGGAAGTGGCGCAGGCGCTGCGCCAGGCCATGCTGGCATCGGTCGAGCAGGTCAATGCGTCAGGGCTGAAGCCGGACAGCCATTGGGGCGATATTCAGGTGGTCAGCAGTGGCGGCCGGCAAACGCCGATCCACGGCGGTCCGGGGGCGTTGGGCGTGTACAACGCGATTCAGAGCGTGCCCCGCACCGATGGCAAGCGTGAAGTCGTCAGCGGCACCAGCTACCTGCAAGTGGTGACCTTCGATGAAAAGGGACCGCAGGCCAAAGGGCTGCTGGCGTTCTCGCTGTCCAGCGACCCCGCTTCGAAATATGCCAATGACCAGACCCTGGCCTTCTCGAAGAAGCAGCTGAGCGTGTTGCCGTTCACCGAGCAGCAGATCAAGTCCGATCCGCACTATCAGGCGCAGACGATCCGTGAACAGGACGAAAAGGCCGGGAAGGTGGCAGCGCAGTAAAGTGACAGGTGTTTGAACGATGGATGAAGGCCGCTCCCCGCAAGGGTGGCGGCCTTCAGCTTTTCGGAGTGCGTTGCGGAATGGAGTTGAGGACCGGATTGCCGTCCTTGTTACGGGTCAGGTAGACCGGCAGCACCTTGGGCAGGGTCGCTACCAGGGTGTTTAGTTCCTTGATGTTGTAGATGCCGCCGATGCGGATCGCGCCGGTGTTGTTGTCGGCCACCAGCAGCGGGGTTTCCAGATAACGATTGATCAGTGGCAGCGCATCGTTCAGCGCCAGATTATCCAGTACCAGTTTGCCGCTGCGCCAGGCCAGGGAATTGTCACCGTCGTAGGTCTGGCTGATGCGTGGAATGAAATCGCCATGGCGATAGCTCGCCTGCATCGATGGGCCCAGTCTCAAGCCGTCTCCCGGCAGGTCATCGTTGCTGCTGACCAGTACCGAACCTTCGATCAGGTTCACTTTCACCTGATCTTCATACATCCAGACATTGAATTGGGTGCCGGTGACCCGGATCTTGCCTTCGGCCGCCTTGACGACGAAAGGGTGGGTGGTGTCATGGCTGACTTTGAAGAAGGCCTCGCCCTTTTTCAGGGTGACCTGGCGATGATCCTTGTAGTTGCTGTAGGTCAACTCGCTGCCCAGGTTCAGTTCGACCTGGCTGCCATCCTTCAAGGTGACCTGACGCACATTGTCGGTGGCCTCGAAGTGCTGATACGAATTGGGCAGCCATCCCAGGTTCCAGCCACTGTAGGCCGCCAAAGGCAGCGCCAGCGCGCACACGGCGGCGGCCATGCCAAAGGTGCGCCAGGGTGTCTGGGGTTTTGCTTGCAGCAGCGGCACGACGACAGGCTCCGGGCGCGGCAGATCGCCCGCGACGTCCCAGATTTCCAGCATGGCCTCGTACTCGAAGGCATGCAGCGGATGAGCATCGCGCCACTGCTCGAACGCCAGGCGTTCCTGCGGGGTGCAATCATCGGCGTGCAAGCGCATGCACCAATGCGCCGCGGCATCGGTGATGGCGTCGTATTCGGCTTGTGAGATAGGGCTGTCGGTCATTGACTCATCCTGATTTACGCCATTCTAACCTTGAGGGCAGCCTGCGAGAACATCGATCATGGCAATTAAACATCAAAGTGCGGATTTTTTTCGCGTGCGTGAACGCAAAGGCACGCCGGTGAGCAGCAGTATCCTTAAACGACGTGAAAAAATGATCAAAACGATCTGTAGGGGCGAGCGCCGCTCGCGATAAACATCAACGATAACGCGGCGTAGCTGATAAGCCGCGTCGCTCTGGCATCCATCGCGAGCAGCGCTCGATCCTAGAGGGGGCGTGGGTTGTCAGTGGGTGGTCACTGGCACCGGGTCCAATTGTCGACCCAGTTCGCTGATCAGCATCGCGATCGAGTCGGCATTACGCAAAATGATGTTGATTCGGTAGTCGGCGTTCTGCGTATCCAGGAAGGCATCCCGGGCCTGATCAATGGTTTCGCATCCGGTAATGTCAAGGATCGCATCGCACTCTTCCCTTGCACTGGTCAGCGAATCGAAGCTGAGCCATGTTTTCAGTTTTTCGTTCCAGCGGGCAAATAACTGTTCCCTCGGGGTCTGCAACGACAGTGCTTCTCGCTGAAGCTCGACCTGGGTTTGCTTCATCGCCTGCCCTTCACCGGTGATGATCTCAACAAGATCGCTGAACGGACGCCGTGCCTCCAGATACACAATGTCCACTGCTTTTTTAACCAGATGAGCCAATTCGTGGGTGATCCCGGATGCCATGGCATGGGCGTTGACATCGAAGGGCTCGGTCAGTGAGTGTTCATACCACTCCAGTTGCTGTTTGAAAAAATGCTCCGAGAGATGCACGCGCCTGTCCGGATCACGCGGATTGACGAAAGCGATCACATTGGAAGACGAGTACTTGTTTGAACCCACGATCAGTCGTTCACCACTGAGCAAATCGTAGTCAGGGTCCACCAGCGCCAGGCAGACGGGAACGATGACCTCACTGATTTTGTCCAGCAAACCGGTGTCCACCGTGCTGACATCAAAGAATTCTTTTAGAAACGCATCCATTCGTGTCACTGAAGGGTGTGTCTTGCGCAGCCAAAGATTATGCAGGCTGTTGAATGCATAGTAGCGGGCCATATCGACGGCTCTTACGATCATGGCAGCCCTTTCCGGGAACCTGGCCCGGATTTCGGCCATGCCTCGCGCTTCGATGTTCAAAACATACCGAGCTTCCTGGCTGGCGACGAATCGGTTGTGCATGGTCGACAGGGTCTTGCCGTAGTGGACGGTGTGCATGTCCGGATCGATCACCCGTTCGTTGTTGGAGGTGGTCTGCAAGACAGACCCTTCCTGCTCGCCGTTGACCATCCGCCACACCGCCCCGTTTTTTTTCACGGGATAAACCTTGCCGGCGATGGGGGCGTATTGATGTTTGCCGGTGGCGTCCCGATAAGTGCCATCCTTGCTGTCCTTTGCAAGATCCTTCAATTGCACGTACGAGGTTTCAAAATGCTGCAACAGGGTGCGTTGTGGTGAGGTCGATTCCACCTGTGACCATTGCAATGCGCTCACAGGGGGTGGGGCCGGCGTTGTGGAGGCAGAAGGTGTGACCGCCGTTTCGGTCCCGCTTTCCAGCGACAATTTGCCCAACGAGACCATCTGGGCCGCACCGCTGATGAAATTGCGCAATGCATTTTTCCAGTGATGATCCTGCAACGCTTCGGCCGAATCCTTGAAGTCGTCGTAGGCTTGCCACAGAAATTTCCCATAAGCGAGTTTTCCGGGTAGCAGGCCGGAAATCAGGTTGATGCCGGCACTGAACAACGGCTTGACCGTTTCCCAGTCCGAGGCGCCATCGGTTTCAGTCCGACTGGCAAGCATCCGTGGCAGCAGAGCGGCGTTGTCGTTGAACAGGTGGGTCAGCAAATGACCGCCGATGACAGAGGAACCGAGGGTTATTTCACTCTCTTTGCCGACCGAGGACCTCAACAGGTTACGAAATACCGAGCGCTCATTGTCCGGCAGGCGACGCAGCAGTAATTCCTGCAATGGACCGGGTACATTGAACGCCGCGACAACACTGGCATCCTCTTCGAACTCAATGAAAACCCCACCGCTGTAATAAGGGGCATACAAGATTTGCGGGCCTTTCCGGCCGTCCCCGGGACCGATCAAATACAGACCCTGAGCCGCGACCGGGTTGGCCTTGGCCGTCTTGATCAGTTGCAGCGGCCGAACGATGGCGTGGGCACCCTTGACCGTCGCCCTCGCCACGGCATCCGGCATGTCCAGCACCTGTCGGATAAGGTCAAAGGCGCCGTTGGACAACCGTTGTTGCAGCTTCAGTTCGTGGGCGTGATGCAGGAGTTGCCAGGGCACTTGTCGCACAAAGCGCTGCCAACGGGGCACCGCTTGGGTGCTGTCGGTCACCAGACTGTCCGTGACCTGCCGGGTGTAGTTTTTTTGAATGTCCAGCGCTGACAGCAGTTGCCTGACCGCGGATTGGTTCAGGTTTGCAGGCAACGGCCTGGTGGTTTTCGAGGCAACGTTGAAACCTGTGCCTTGGGTCACGTTGACGTGGTTCAAGGCAAAATCGGTCAGGGATTGCGCCGGTCCGGCCAGGGACAGGTGGGGGGTGATCTCGATATCGTCGGGGTGCAACGCGGTACCGGAAAACCGGCTGTCCAGCAGTGTTTTCAAGGTTTCCCGAGCATAGTCCTTCAGCGGTTGAATGCCGTGCAGGTAATCCTTGTCGTCGGTGACACTCTGGCGGTACTGCTCCAGCAACTCGATGTGCAGTTGCTGTTCCTCGACAGGCGCCATGCCGAGCCACGCGGGCAAGGACTGCTGGAGCGTGAGCGCCTGGGCGATAGAGGTTGCCCTGCGCAAGTTGGTGTCAATGACCGTGTTCGTCAGCGAATCGAGCGCTTTGCCCCGTTGGGCGGCGGTCAGTTTCCAGGCGCGCACTTGTTCGCAACGCGCCAGAAAGTGGTCAATGGCATCGCGCGCGAGATGCTGCAAAACATTGCCCTCGATCAGGCGCAGCGAGTGGAGCGAATAGCGTCGGTGGAACTTGTGCTGAGCGGGGGACAGATTGTCCAGCAGACTCAGGCGCTTTTCGGAATCGAACAGACGCAGGTTCAACTGCTGCCGTGCGCTGCCGATGGTCTCGAAGACTTCCAGGCCGGTCGCAGGCGTCCATAGGATGGCACGCCCGGAATGCTGTACATCGAGGCCACCTCGGGCGGTCAACAAAACGCAGTTGGGCAAGGGCAGAACGTTCTCCTCGCCCGTGCATTGAAGCACCAGTGAGAAGACATCCGGGTGAAACCCCTTGACGGCGAGGCGATTTTTTCGCTCCGCCCGCTCCTGGTTGAAGACGGTTTCAACGATTTGCCAATCGGCGTTTCGCAACGTGCCGCTCAGTTCGCGCAGGGTAGCCTCTCCACGCAGGCCAACGGAAAAGGCGTCGGCAACATCCGATTCGATGCCCTCCAGATACGCTCGTTGAATCGCCAGCGTGGTCACGGGTTGCTGCACAAACTTCTCGCGCAGAGCCGATTCAACGGAAAGGTAGGTTTTGGCCAGGCTTTCTGCCGTGTCGCCCAGTACCAGGGAGGGTTGTTTGCCCGACATCAGCGGTCGCGTGCTCCAGCGTCCCTGGGCATTCAGCGACAGCAGTCGCGCATTGATCATGGCGCGAATATCCAGCGCCTTGTCGAAGTACGCCTGGATGTTCACCGCGCCGTCACTGTGCCGGAACACCTGAATGGCGTATTCGAGATTTTGCAGTTGTTTGGTAATGATTGCTTCGAAGAGTGTCGTAAACACCGAGCCGCTGACGACCGAGCCCGACACCTGAGGCTCATGGAAGCCGATGAAACGCTGCCGTTCGTCCAGGCTCATGAGGTCATAAAGCTCATCGTCGTGACCGGCGACCGTGGACTTTTCTCGCAGGGAGGCTTTCAGCTCTTCATAGTCCGCCAGCACCTCAAACCCTTGAACGGGTGTGTAAAGAAAGGCATGGGAGCTGCCCTGACTGATCATCAGCGATCCCGCGAGTTCTATGTAGTTGGGTGGATATTCCCAGAGACGCACCGTTTCGAGGGTCAGGGTCGAGGGCGTTCCCGTCGTCGGCACGATCAACGGGTGCAGGGCGCGGCTTTGCTCCGGGGATACGATCCCGTCCTCGCGCTTGAACAGCAGATCCGCTCGCGCCCTTTCGCCGAGGGCGCGGGCGAAGAACGCCCTACGCGTGGCGCCGTCTACGCTTGCCTGGTTCCAGAAACGTTGCAATTGCGTCGACAACTGACTGATCAGGCCGTCGGCCGCGCGTTTGACTGCTGTCTGCCAGCGTTTCTGGTCAGTGGGCAGCGGTGCCAGTCGCGGATGCGAGAATTCGACATGGTGGCCGATCGGCCAGCGCTGATGGCGGTAAAACGAAAGTACGGCCTCACGCAGGGACATGGAGTGGGCCCAGCGGCGGGATTTCGCATTTTTCAGGTCGCCAGGGGTGGTCGCTGTTTCGGTATAGAAATTCACCAGGGTCTGACGCTGATCCAGCGTCGGAAAGTCCGCTTCGAGCAATTGCTCCAGCACGGCATCGAGCAGCGCGTCGAGCGGTGGCAGTTGTTGAAGTTCGTTGACCATGGCCTGATCGTTGCTGTGCAGGTTGTCTTCGATAACGGCGCGCTGATCCTGGAATATGTCGCCGTCGATGGTCTCGAAGGTGACTTTGATGTCGATGGCTTCGGCCAGTGTTTTACGCGCGGGCAATGACATGAACGCCAGCAAGTCATCGTCTTCGCCCGCGCTGTCCAATTGGCTTTTGAGGTGTGCGGCCAGGGCCGTGCGGTTGGCGAATTTCTTTATTCCGGCGTAGGGCGTGTAGAGAATTTCGCCGTGGTCATCCGGCATGGGATACAACACAAAGCAGCCCGCCAGGGGAAGGGATGGCGTCCCGACGCTGACCAGGATTTTCTCGGCGTGCATTGGCGGGGTTTGTTGCTGGCGTGCCGCGTGGGAGGCCCATTGCACGTGGCGCAGCCATTCGAAGTCCTTGCGCGTCAGCCCGTGGATTTTGCCAAGCTCGGTCCAATGATCGGTAGAGCGGCGGATTTCGGGAAAAAAAAGTGGGGTAGGGGATGCAGGCATCGTCGAGTCTCGTGTCAGGCGCGGTGCAGCGCGCCAGTGGATTGAGCGTCGAGCCTAAGAAGCGTTGCCGGGCGGCAGGTGGTAGATAGTTAATGCACGGGCGGCCCGGGTTCATGCAAAGAGCTGCCATTGAAGGGTTGACAGCGTACTCGCTGCGCGTTGTTAATCGGCGGTCTACCTACGCTGTTGTTCCCTCCAATAATTAGTCTGGAGCTTCAGATGTCTGCACCACTCGAAGATGTGTCTGCTGTTGTCTCGCAAAACCTGTCGCTCGCTGAGTTGACGGCATTGCTTGAGAAGATATTCCTGCGTCACGGCACCTCTGCCGATGTCGCCCGGGTGCTGGCTGGAAACTGCGCGGGTGCCGAGCGCGACGGTGCCCACAGTCACGGGGTGTTCCGCATGCCCGGTTATGTCTCGACGCTGCAGAGCGGTTGGGTGAACGGCAAGGCCGTTCCGCTGGTCGAGGATGTGGCTTCGGGGTTTGTCCGGGTCGATGCCGGCAACGGTTTTGCGCAACCGGCGCTCGCGGCGGCGCGGGCCCTGCTGGTGGAAAAGGCGCGCAGCGCCGGCATCGCGGTACTCGCCATCCGCAATTCCCACCATTTCGCGGCGTTGTGGCCGGATGTCGAGCCCTTTGCCTATGAAGGTTTGGTGGCGCTCAGTGTGGTCAACAGCATGACTTGCGTCGTGCCCCACGGTGCCGACCGACCGTTGTTCGGTACCAACCCCATCGCGTTTGCCGCACCCCGTGCCGATGGCGAGCCGATTGTGTTCGATCTGGCGACCAGTGCCATAGCCCATGGCGACGTGCAGATTGCCGCGCGCAAGGGCGAGCGCTTGCCGCCGGGCATGGGCGTGGATGGCCTTGGTCAGCCGACCCAGGACCCCAAGGCGATTCTCGAAGGCGGCGCGTTGTTGCCGTTCGGCGGACACAAGGGCTCGGCGCTGTCGATGATGGTGGAGCTGTTGGCCGCGGCATTGACCGGGGGTAACTTTTCGTTCGAATTCGACTGGAAAAATCATCCCGGTGCCAAGACCCCATGGACCGGGCAGTTGCTGATTGTCATCGACCCGAGCAAGGCCGCCGGGCAGGGCTTTGCCGAGCGCAGCAAGGAGCTGGTGCGGCAGATGCATGGTGTGGGGCTCAAGCGTTTACCGGGGGATCGGCGTCATCATCAGCGTGCCCGATCGCAGGCTGAGGGTATTGCGCTGGATGCGCAGACCCTGGTGAGTCTGCGGGAGTTGGCTGGTCTCTGACCATTGAGTTTGGTAAGGGACTTCTGTGGCGAGGGGATTTATCCCCGTTGGGCTGCGAAGCGGCCCCAAAAAATGGGACTGCTGCGCAGTCCGACGGGGATAAATCCCCTCGCCACAGGGGGGCTGAATCAACGCCGTGCCAGCAACAACCCCACCACCAGACCGAACCCGGCCGAAACCGCCACGGTTTGCCAGGGATGACCGCCGATGTAGGTTTCCGTGGCTTCGACCGCCGGCAGGGTGCGGTCACGCACACGGGTCACCGAATCCCGGGCCTGCTGGAGTTTCAGGGCGATTTGCCCACGCAGTGTTTCCGCTTCCTCACCCACCAGTGAGGCGCTGCTTTTGAGCAGTTTTTCCGATTCTTCAATCAGCGCTTGAAGCTCGCTGAATGCCTGGTCCTTGATTTGGTCCTCGGCGGCTTGTGCGGCGGTTTTGCGGGCCATTGAAGTACTCCTTGCAGGTAAGTGGACAGTGAACAATGGAGTGCGCCGCCATTGAAAAAGTTGCAGCGATTTCAGGCGTCGGGTGAATCCCGAAAAATCCAGCGCAGGAGGATTCGTCCTACAGTGTAAGATGTCGCCTATTTTACGCAGCAGGAAATTCCCATGAGCTTCAATCTGGCCGACAAATCCCTTGCCGAGCGCGCGGCGCTGGAAGACGAAAAATCCCGTCTGTTCGAACTCTGGCAAAACAACCTGGGCAAAGCCAAGGGCGAGGCTGCACGGTTGTTCGGCGAGCGCGGCAAACGCAAAGGCAAGTGGGCCGAGTGGGTCCGCGCCGAGCTGGACAACATGTCGCCGCCAGAGTACTCGAACATGGTGCGCAGTGAAGTCAACCGCTTGATGGCGGCCAACAAGTAACGCCTAGGAAAAACTCGCGACAATCGCCTCGCGCACTTTCAACATCACCGGATCGAGCTGGGCGCTGGTGCGCCAGCCCAGTTCGACCGGGTAGCGCGGCAACGCCAGAGGGCAGGGCAGCAACGCCAGGCCACTGATCGCCGCGATGCTGCGGGCCGCATGGGCCGGAATGGTTGCCACCGCCCGACTGCCCTTGAGCAGGTGCGGCAGTGCCGCAAAATGCGTGGTCGAGGCACAGACCCGCCGACTCAATCCCAGCGCCGCCAGGCCTTCGTCGGTAATACCGATAAAGCCCCCGGACGACACCAGGATGTGCTCACGGGCGACAAATTCTTCAAGATCGATGCTTTGCTGCCCCGCCGTCAGGCTCTGTGGGTCGACCAGGCACGCATAACCGCCTTCACCCAAAACCTGACGACTGAGCAGCCGTTCGGCGAAGCCGCCAGCGGTAATCGCCAGGTCGATGGTGCGCTCCATCAAGGCCTGCGCGACGATCTGGCTGTGAGTCTGGCGAAAGATCAGACGCAGCTTCGGGGCGCTGCGGGCCACTTCTTCGATCAAGCGCCGGCCATAGGCAATCTCGAAATCATCGGACATGCCCACGGTCACGGATCGACCGTCGAAATGATCGGCGTCGGGGTCGACCATCGCCAGGCTCTGGCGGCATTTGTTCAGGGCATCGCTGACGACCGGCTTGAGCTGGTTGGCCCTGAGCGTTGGCGCCAGGCCGCGGCCGGTGCGGACGAACAATTGGTCGCCGTACACCTCGCGCAAGCGGCGCAATGCCGCGCTGACCGCCGACTGTGTCACGCCCAGGCGCAACGCGGCGCGGCTGGCGCTGGATTCCTCGTGCAGTGCTTCGAAGACTTTGAGCAGGTTGAGATCGATGTTGGCGATATTCATGGAGGTCATATCATTGAGCAGTGAGTGAAGCGCTGTTCATGATAGGTGTTTCAGTCGACCCTGCCACCCGCGACCTTCGACTTGTGGGGTCTCAAGGGGTTAATCAGTTATCGGTACGACCAGGGTCAGCCAGACATTCCAACCCTCCGGGCGGTTCTTCGCGTCGAACTCGTTGTAGCCCTTGAGGTTGGTGTACCACAAGTCTTTACCCACCTTGAAAAAGTGCCCGACCTGGGGACCAATGCCATTGACCCTCGATTTGAAATCGCCAAAGGTGGCGCCGCTTCCGCTATCGCCCGTGACTTGATGGTAAACGTAACCGACAAGGCCTAAGTGAGTCTGCTCGGTAATGAAGTGCGAGGCACTCAAGTCCAGGTGAGCGTCTATGCCGTTTTGATAGTCCGTGTCGGTGTTTTCCCAGTTATAGGTCATGCCCGCGACGGCGGAGAATTCGTTTTTCTTGTCGAAGTAGGTGTAGCCGCCGCCCGCATCCAGAGAGGCATGACCCAGGCCGAGATTGACCAGGCGATCGGGGTCGTAAGCGCCGACCGGAATATTGCCCATGCTGTAGGCCATGAAATTGTGAACGCCATGGTTCCATTTCATCGTGCCCATCACATAAATGTCGCTGGCCCCTTTCAAGCTGTCGTCGGTGCCGCCGGAAAAGGTCCGGCCCCGTGGTCCGGTCAGGGTGACGTCGACACTGCCTTCGGAGCGCGCCACGGCAGCGCCCACCGCAATGGCCGCCTGGGCGCCGAGTACAGGGTCGGCGAAGGTGTAGGTCGGGAAGGCGAACAGCAGGTCTGCTTTTGCATCGAGGCCAAAGGTGGTTCGTCCGCCTCGTGGAATGCCTTTGCTGGCATCATCTTTGACACTGACGTGATAGTAGATCAGCGGCAGGCTCCAGCCGGGCTCGGTAGGCGCGGCGGCCAGCGCCCCGAACTGGCCCGGCAACCAGAAACTGATGCCACCGTCATCCGCCTGGGCGGCGATGGCCGGCAACAGGACGACCAGGCCCAGCGCCTGTCTCTTTCTTGTATTCATCCAGACCCTCGCGTCTCGGCAAACATCCAGTCTCAACAGTGCGCTTTATAGCGTAGCTCCTGCCCTGGAAGTCATTGGGTCAGATCGACAATGCGGATACTGTTGCGTCCGCTTCGTTTGGTGGCGTAGAGCGCGGCATCGCCTTGCTCGATCAAGGCCGCCAGACTGGCCGGCGGTTGATCGAACAGGTTGGCGCCGATGCTCAGGGTCACGGCTTCGGGCGTGGTGAATGCCTGCGCGGCGGCGTGGTGAAACTGTTCACGCAGCGTTTGGCCCAGCGCGGCGATGCGCTCACTCGATGCGTTGCCCAGCAGGATGACGAACTCGTCTCCGCCCAACCGGGCTGCCAGCGCGCCTTCGGGCAGTACCGAGCGAATCATCTCGCTCAGCGTGACGAGCAGCTGGTCGCCCGCCGTATGGCCGTACAGGTCGTTGACCGGTTTGAAATTGTCGATATCGATCAGCAGCAAGGCGCCCGGTCGGTTGGTCGAGGCTTCAGCCAAGAGGTTCGGTGCCCGCCGTTCGAGGGCGCGACGGTTGTAAAGGGCGGTCAGTGGATCACGTTCAGCCAGCCGCGCAATTTGCTTCTCCCGCCGGTAACGCTCGGTTCCGGTCATCGAGAGCGCGATCAACATGATCGCCATTACGCCCTCGACCAGGGAAATCTGAATGATCTCGCCGCGCAAAGAGGCCAGATCGATCAGCGTGCCCGGAACGACGGCCGTCAGGGCCTTGGCGAAATAGAAGCAACCATGGATCAGCAGCACATAGCGCAGCTGTACCGCGCCGACGCTCAACGACTTGCCGTGGGGGCGCAGCAGGAAGCTGGCTCTGAGCGACAACAGGCCGACCAGCAGCGAGTTGGCCAGCAGCATGATTTTCGACCACGACGGTTCGTCCGGCAAAAACAGCAGTGCCAGCCAGGTAACGAAAATCAGGTACCAGGCACGAGACAGGCGCACCTGGGTGAAACGCGCGACGCCCAGCAGGAAAAACCAGTGCGCCACCACCAGCAAGCCGTTGGCGAACCAGATACCGATCAGCAACAGGCCGCTCATGCGCAGCAAGGCAAGTGTCGAGCCCACGGTGATCGTGGCGAAGCCCGCGCTCCAGAACAGCAGCGAGGGAACGCGAATGCTGCGCCATTCGACCGCCAGATACAGCGCGGCGGCTGCGGCGAGGGCGACCGAAATGGTCAACATCGTGGGAGGGTCGAGCGCCATATCCTTGTTGCCTGTCTGAAGTGCGTGAAAAGGCAGGATTGTAAGCGGTTGAGCCGATTTTTCGCAGCGCTCTGCGTGTGCCTCGCCTCGACCTTGGCCGGGAGCGTCAAACGCTGCGTGGTCCTTCACGGTAGGTGATATGCATTTTGTTCATATCATTCAGCAGTGAATCGGGCTTTATTCATGCAGGCGTGGCGTTCGAGAATGGACAAAACCCAAGCCAACGGAGCTGACGCGATGCCCAAATCAATTGTTGCCGCACTGCAAATCGGCGCCTTGCCCGGCGGCAAGGCACAGACACTGGAGCAGATTCTGTCCTGGGAAAACGCAATCATCGAATCCCGCGCCGGGTTGGTGGTGATGCCCGAGGCGTTGCTCGGCGGATATCCGAAAGGCGAGGGTTTTGGCACGCAACTGGGCTATCGGCTACCGGAAGGACGGGAGGCCTTTGCCCGCTATTTCGCCAATGCCATCGACGTGCCCGGCGCGGAAACCGAAGCCCTGGCGGGGCTGTCGGCGCGTACCGGTGCCCATCTGGTGATCGGTGTCATCGAGCGGGCGGGGAGCACGCTGTACTGCACGGCGCTGTATTTCGATCCGCAGTCGGGGCTGGTGGGCAAGCACCGCAAGTTGATGCCGACCGGCACCGAACGACTGATCTGGGGCAAGGGCGATGGCTCGACCTTGCCGGTGATCGACAGTCAGGTCGGGCGCATCGGCGCGGTGGTGTGCTGGGAAAACATGATGCCGCTGCTGCGCACCGCCATGTATGCCAAAGGCGTGGAGGTGTGGTGCGCGCCGACGGTGGACGAACGGGAGATGTGGCAGGTGAGCATGCGTCACATCGCCCACGAAGGCCGCTGTTTTGTGGTCAGCGCCTGTCAGGTGCAGGACTCGCCGCAGGCCTTGGGGATTGAAGTGGCGAACTGGCCGGCGGATCGGCCGCTGATTGCCGGCGGTAGCGTGATCGTGGGCCCCATGGGCGACATCCTCGCCGGGCCGTTGCGTGGCGAGGCCGGTCTGTTGACGGCTGAAATCGACACCGATGACCTGATTCGCGCCCGCTATGACTACGACGTGGTTGGGCATTATGCGCGGCCCGACGTGTTCGAGTTGAGCGTGGATGAGCGGGCCAAACCGGGCGTCAAATTCACCGCATGACCTCTGTAGGAGCAAGCCTGAACTGGCCTAATGATTTTGGACACTTCAATCGGGCGCTATGATGGCGCC
>NZ_JABFMU010000058.1 GCF_013359695.1 Pseudomonas sp. C2B4 | reverse complement strand
CCATTTATGGTGGATGAGCTGGCCTCTTCGCGAGCAGGCTCGCTCCCACGGGGGGATGGGTATGCACCCGGATTTCATAGGCGACTAACAACTACTGTGGGAGCGAGCCTGCTCGAGAAGGCGGCGGGTCAGTCACCATTGATGTTGAATGAGCTGGCCTCTTCGCGAGCAGGCTCGCTCCCACAGGGTTATGCAGGTGTACGTGGATCAGGCCTTGGCCGCCATGGCGACGACTTCCACTTTCATGCCTTCCACTGCCAAAGCAGCGACGCCAACGGCGGCGCGCACGGGCCACGGCTTGGCGAAATAACGCTTGTAGACCTCGTTGAACGCGGCGCGGTCGGCCATGTCCGTGAGGTAGATGGTCAGGTGCATGACGCGGTCCATGGAACTGCCGGCGCGCTCCAACGCGAGCTTGAGCGCTTGCAGGGTGCATTCGCTTTGCAGGGTGATGTCGCCCAGTTCAAGGCTGCCGTCGGTGCGGGTCGGGATCTGGGTGGACATCAGGATGCCGTTGAACGCGGCGACGTCGGAGGAAATGGAGTCCTGGTCGAGATCGGGCGTGAAGATGATGTCTTGGTTGGCCATGGGGCACTCTTGTTTGAGGGGGTAAAGGGGCGCAGTTTACCAGACGCCCCCGCGACCTTCGCTAGACCAGCGGCTGGTGACTGGTCACGCAGTGGATTCCACCGCCACCGGCCGCAATCGCATCGATGTTGAGCTGCACCACTTCACGGTCCGGGTACAGTTGCGACAGCAGATCAAAGGCCTTGCGATCAGCCGCCTTGTCGCCAAATTCAGGGGCAATGATCGCCCCGTTGATTACGAAATAATTGATGTAGCCGGCGGCAAAATCCGGATTGTCGCGGTTGAACTTGCTTTGGCGCGGCTTGAGCGGAGGTGACACGGTGTGCACCTCCAATTTGCGGCCATCGGCATCGGTGGCGTTTTTGAGAATCTCCAGGTGCGCGTGGGTGACCTGGTTGTCATAGGACTCGGGGTCGCTGTCGAGGTTGGCGATCACCACGCCGGGCTTGACGAAACGGGCATAGAAATCGACGTGAGCGTCGGTGATGTCCTTGCCCTTGATACCCGGCAGCCAGATGATTTTGCGCAAGCCCAGACGGAACTTGAGCTCCTCCTCGACCTCGGCCTTGCTCCAGTCGGGGTTGCGATTGGCATTGATCCAGCTGCTTTCGGTCATGATGCCCGTGCCGTGGCCGTCCACTTCGATGCCACCGCCCTCGCCCACCAGCTCGCTGCGTTGGTAACGAGCCTCTTCGCGACGGGCCACCAGACCGACCACCTTCGCATCCTTGCTGTGCCGCTGCTTGTTGCCCCAGCCGTTGAAATTGAAATCCACGGCGCCGAGTTCGCCTTTGCCGTCGACCACAAAAGTGGCGCCGATATCACGCATCCAGATGTCGTCGAGTTCGGTAACGACGTAGGTGACGTTGGCGGTACCGCAATGTTCTTCGGCCAGGTCACGCTCGCTTTCGCGACAGAACACGGTGACCGGCTCAAAGCCGGCGATGGCCCGCGCGATCCGGCCGAGGGCCGCTTGGACGTCTGGGGTGAAGTCCTCCCAAATGGCGTCCTGTGCGCCGAAGGCGATGAAGGCCTGTTCGTGCTTGTCACCTTCATCCGGCATGTACCAGCGGCCTTCGCTGGCCGCCAGCGCGGATAACGGGCTGAGGCCAAGCCCCATGAAAGCGGTTCCCGCACCGGCGATGACCGATGCCTGTTTGATGAATTCGCGACGCGTGGACATGCAATTGTTCCTGAAAATGAATAAAGCCCCGGCCTACATCACTGCCCCTGTGGGAGCGAGCCTGCTCGCGAATGCGGTGTGTCAGTCGCCATCAACATTGAATGACACTCCGCTTTCGCGAGCAGGCTCGCTCCCACAGGGTTATGCAGGTGTATGTGACACTGACATCACTGGCCGGTGGCAGTCTTGAACTTGGTCCAGGTGCGCATGCGTGCCCGCATGTCGGCCTGGGGAATGTCCTTGCCCGGGATCAAACGAGCATAGGTGGCTTCATCGATGTAGATGTCCGGGTTATCTCGCATCGTCGCATCGACGCTCGGCCGTGCCTTGGCATTGGAGGTCGGGTAACCGGTGAAGTTACTGATGGCGGCCATGTTCTGCGGGCGCATGACGAAGTTGATGAACGCATAGGCGTACTCCGGATGCCTGGCATCGACCGGGATCGCCATGGTGTCCATCCACACCGTGGTGCCCTCGCGGGGAATGCGGTACTGGAACGAAGTCTTCTTGCCGGCGGCATCCGAGGTGCGTTGCGCCTGGGTCATGTCACCGCTGTAGCCGAGGGACAGGCACAGGTTGCCGTTCACCAGGTCGGTCACCGGTTGCGACTGGAACTTGCGGATGTACGGCCGCAACCCCGCCAGCAGTTCACCCGCGGCTTTCAGGTCTTCAGGCTTGGCGCTGCGCGGTTCGCGACCGAGGTAGTTGAGCACCACCGCCAGCACTTCGTCCGGCGAGTCGATCATTGAAATACCGCAATCGGCAAACTTCGCCGCCCATTCAGGCTTGAACAACATGTCCAGGCTATTGACCGGGGCATCGGGCACGCGCTGGCGGATCTGCTCTTCGTTATAGGTCACGCCGATGGTGCCCCAGGTGTACGGGACGGTGGCCTGGCTCGAATGCTCGTATTGCCTGCGCAGCTTTTGCAGGCCGGGTTCGATGTCGGCCAGCTCCGTGAGTTTCGAGCGGTCCAGCGGCTGCAGGCTGCCGGCGCGCACCAGGCGCTCGGCCACGGTGTCGCCGGGGAAGATCAGGTCGTAGCCGCTGCCACCGGCCAGCATCTTGGCCTCCAGCGTCTCGCTGCCCTCCATGACGTCGTAGATCACCTTGATCCCGGTTTCGGCGGTGAAGCGGCTCAGGGTGTCCTCGGCAAAATAGTCGGCCCAGTTGTACAGCCGCAGGGTTTTCTCTTCGGCGTGCAACGCCGGCATCGCACCGCTGATGGCCAATCCCAGGACAGCGGGCAACAGTCGATTGAACGTACGCATGTCAGACCCCTTGAGTGTTCCAGCGTGCATTGATCTGCCGACCGTCCTGGCTCAACAGCGCCCCGTACATTTCCGGACGACGATCGCGATAGATGCCCCAGCTCAGGCGCTCTTCGCGCATGGCGGCCAGGTCGAGGCTGTGCACCAGCACACCGGTGCTGTCGCGGTCGGCCTCGGCGAGCAATTTGCCCTTGTGGTTACAGATGAACGACGAACCGTAGAAGCTCATCTGCAAGGTCGGATCAAGGGTCGCCGCTTCCCGGCCGACGCGATTGGAGGCCACCACCGGCAGGATGTTGGCGGCCGCGTGACCGCGCATGGTCATTTGCCAGTGATCACGGGAGTCCAGGCTGGCGCAGCCGGGCTCGGAGCCGATGGCCGTGGGGAACAAAAGCACTTCGGCGCCCATCAAGGCCAGGCAGCGTGCCGTTTCGGGGAACCACTGATCCCAGCAGATGCCCACGCCGATGCGCCCGAACGCGGTGTCCCAGACGCGGAAACCGGTGTCGCCGGGGCTGAAGTATTCCTTCTCCTGATAGCCGATGGCGTTGGGGATATGGGTCTTGCGATACACCCCCAGCAAACGCCCGTCGGCATCGGCCACGCACAGGGAATTGAAGTACGCATTGCCGGCCTTCTCGAACCAGCTCAGCGGCAACACCACCCCCAATTCCCGAGCCAGCGCGGCGAAGCGCTGGAGCACCGGACTGTCGCGAAACTCCTGAGCCAGCGCCAGGTGTTGATGGCTTTGCTCGATACAGAAATACGGCGTGGCGAACAGCTCCTGCAACAGGATCACCTGCGCCCCTTTGGCCGCCGCCTCACGCACCAAGTGTTCGGCCTGATCGAGGTTGTGTTGCAAGTCCCAGGTGCAGGGCATCTGGGTCACAGCGATGGTCAACACGGTCATGGCATCAACCCTCCACCGGCCAGGCTGGCTGTTGCTGGGTGATGCAATGCACCCCGCCACCACCATGGGCCAGATTGTTGATGCGCACCGGCACCACTTCGCGTCCCGGGAACGCCCGGGCCAATACGTCGGCCGCCGCGTGGTCGGCCGCAATGCCATAGGCCGGCATGATGATTGCGTCGTTGACGATGTAGAAGTTGGTGTAGGACGCGCAGAACACTTCAGCCTCAGGGTCGACGGCATCGCTGGCTTCATACAGTTCGATCAGTTCGAACTTGCGCCCCTTGGCATCAGTTGCCAGTTCCAGGGCTCGACGGTTTTCCCGGGCCACTTCGGCATACACCGATTGCTGGTCGTGGGTAGCGTCCACCAGCAACACGCCGGGACGAGCGAAGGCGCACACGCCATCGACATGGCCGTCGGTCATGTCGCCGGTGACGTAATCCGGATCGCCCGGCAGCCAGATGGTTTTTTTCACGCCCAACAGACGGGCAAAGATCTCCTCCATCTCGGCCTTGGTCATGTCCGGGTTGCGATTGGGGTTGAGCAGCACCGACTCGGTGGTGATCAGCGTGCCTTCGCCGTCGACATGAATGGCTCCGCCTTCGTTGCTCAAATGCGTGCCAAAGCACGGCAAGCCCAGGTGATTGAGGGCGCGGCGCGCCAGGCCTTCGTCCAGATCATGGGCCGACTTGCCGCCCCAGGCATTGAAGCGCCAGCTCACCCCAGCCAGGCCTTGCTGCGGATGGCAGACAAAACTCGGGCCGGAATCGCGGCACCAGCTGTCGTTCACCGGCATCTCGATCAGTTCAATGTTCGGTCCACACAAGGCTTTGGCGCTGGCCACCGCCGACGGGTCGACGACCATTTTCACCGGTTCGAAACGGGCAATGGCGTTGGCCACGCCGGCGAAATCCTGCTGGACCTGAGCCAAGGTCACGCGCCAGCCCGATTCCCACAGTGCCTGGTTGTGCGGCCAGACCATCCAGGTCGCGGCGTGGCGGACCCACTCCGCAGGCATCATCCAACCGGTATTTAGATTTTCATTCTGCTGCATGGTAAAAAGCCCTTTCAGTTAAGCCATTGTGTTCAACAAAAACTGCGCTGTTGGTCATGGCCTGCATGCTACGGCTGTAAAAACGGGCGAACAAACGATGGATTTTGCAGAAAAGTGATTAGAGGAACTTATCAATATGCTGAAGCACTGGCCGCCGCTGAGCACCCTTCGCGGCTTTGAAGCCGCCGCCCGATTGGGCAGTTTCCACAAGGCTGCCGCCGAACTGCACCTCACCCAATCGGCCATCAGCCAGCAGATCCGCAGCCTGGAGGCGTACCTTGAACAACCGCTGTTTTTTCGCAGCGGACGCAGCGTCAGCCTGACGGATGCCGGCCATGACCTGCTCAGCACCACGCAGGCCATGCTGCAACAGTTGTCCGTGGGCATCCGCCGCCTCGGGCAGTACCAGAAGCCCAACCAGCTGGTGCTCAACACCACCCCGGCGTTCGCCCGCCATTGGCTGTTGCCGCGGCTGGGGGATTTTCGCCGTCAGCATCCCGACGTAGATCTGTGGATTTTCAGCACCGATGAAGTCCCGGACATGGCCACCCAGACCATCGACATCGCCGTGCGCGATGACATCAGCTCCCAGGCCGAGTGCAGCTTCAAGGTGTTGTATGCAGACCGCCTCTATCCGGCCTGTCACCCGAGTCTGTTGGCGCAGCCACAAGCACCGCGCACCACCCTGCACGGCGAACGGGAAATGGACTGGAGTCATTGGGCGGTGGAGGCCGACATCGATGTCGGCCAGCAGGATCAGGGGCTGAACTTCTCCGATCCCGGCCTGCTGTTGGACGCCGCGTGTGCGGGGCTGGGGATCGCGCTGGTCAGCCAGTTGCTGAGTCGACAGGCTCGTGCCACCGGCCTATTGCAACCCCTGGTGGAGCAAACCATTCGCGGGCCGAACTGGGCGCTGCTGACCCATCGAGACAGTGAGAACAACGCCCGCAGTTTCAGTGAGTGGCTGATCAGAAACCTGGAAGCCACTTGAGCCAAACATGAATTCAAACGCCCGTACCCGTTTTTCTCGTCTAGCGTGATGGAATGCATTTTCATGATCCAACCCACTACCTGATGGAGTTCGACGATGAAAACTATCGCTTCCTGGCTGACGATTTCACTGTTGAGTGTGGTGCTCTGCGCCTGCGTCGCGTACGACGCCGGGAGTGGCGGCGCAGGTGAAATGGAGATTCGCTCGGGGAAAATCGAGCAGATTACACAGACGCAAATGCAGACCAACCATGACAGCGGGGTCGGGGCGATATTGGGCGGTATTGGCGGTGTCGCCCTCGGCAGCCTGATCGGACGTGGCACCGGCCGGGATGTCGCGATGGTCGCCGGCGCCCTTGCGGGTGCGGCCGGTGGCAACTACGCGGAAAAGAAACAATATGATCAGCCCAAGGACGCACAGCAGATCATCGTGCGGACCAACAGCGGCGTGCTGGTTTCGGTGACTCAACCGTCCAATCCGTCACTGACCAGAGGCATGAGCGTTTATGTCGAGGGTGCCGGTAGCGAGGCACGGGTGGTACCCAAAAACTAGTCACGCACCCCTCGCAGACGAGCCATGCGGCGCAGCATGGCTCTCACCTCTCCCCGCAAATGCCGTCGTAATGCGCTCTGTGTAAGGAATGCGCAGGGCCAGTCGCACAGCACAGTTGAACGAGCGACCAACGGGTTGGCGATACCTGACCTTTGCACCTATTTTTTCCTCTCTGATGCAAAACATTATCAAAAACAGGGGGGCATCCAATGAGAATGCTCAAAGCCATTTTTGTTGCGGCCATGTTAGTCGCGGGCCTGATGTCTCACATGGGTATTGCGAATGCCGAAGGGGATATTGCCAAAGACGTCCGCGATGGTGTTCGTGATGTGGACAAAGACATTGATCGCGACGGCAAAGACATCGATAAGGAAGCCAAGAAACTGGATAAGGAACGGCATAAGGAAGATAAGCATCTGGATAAGGAAGAGAAGAAAGATCTTTGATGTTCCCGCGACGGTGCACATATCCGCTATGTAACGAAGAACATGCAGGAGCGAGCTTGCTCGCGAAAAACCCACATACAACGCGATCATTCAGATTGGGCGCGTTATCGTTGACGTCCATCGCGAGCAAGCTTGCCCCTACAAAAACGGTGCTGTGTTTCATACCTGAGAAACATGCAGTTCATCGCTTTAGATGATGTACTGGATCCAAAAAACTGGCGCACCGAAACACCTGTTCTACACTGCGAAAAGTTGCACGCAATACGACTCAATTCCAATTGCGCGGTGTCTTCTGATCACCTTCGGCAACGTCCAGGCGAACTACCTGCGTAGTTCCTCGCCACGCCAACGAAGGTCGCGATCATGCCCAGAGCTTTCAGCGTCCGCCCCTTTGCACTCTGCGCGAGTGTCGTTACTTTTGCGTTGACCGGTTGTGCGATGCTGCCTTCCGCCGAACCCGCCTCTCAGCCGCTGCGCCAGAATCCTGAATTCACCTACGATGCCAGCGGCGTGACCCATGCCACGCTGACGGCGGCCGAGCAGCAGGTGAACGTTGGCAATGAGCGATACGTGTCCCTGGTGTTCAACGGCGATTACGATTCGCCGCTGATTCGAACCCGTCCCGGCGGAACCATGGCCATCCGCCTGGACAATCGCATGGACGAGATCACCAACCTGCATTTCCACGGCATGCAGGTGTCGCCTCTGGATCAGGGGGACAATATTTTCCGCGTCACCCAGCCCCATCAGGTGGGCGAATACAACGTCAAGCTGCCGCTCGGTCACAGCCCCGGCGCCTATTGGTATCACAGTCATTTCCACGGTGGCTCCCAGCGCCAGGTATCGGCCGGGATTGCCGGACCGATCCTGGTCGACGGCATGCTCGACCCGTTCCCGGAACTCAAGGGTATCAAGGAGCAGGTACTGGTCCTGCGAAACTTTCAGAAAACCCTGACCGGCAAAGTCGCCAGCGAGATCATCACCAGCGCGCCGTCGATTCGCACGATCAACGGCCAGGAAGTGCCCATCATCGACATCAAGCCGGGAGAAACCCAGCTCTGGCACTTCATCAACATCGCCGCCAACCAGTACTTCCGGATTCGTATCGAGGGCCAGTCGATGCAGGTGTTGTCCCGCGACGGCAACTCCGTGACCCGCCGGGTCGATACGGATCAGGTGCTGATCGGCCCGTCGGCGCGCTTCAGCGTGCTGGTCGTCGGGCCACCCGCCGGCTCCTACGTCGTCGAAACCGGCTCCGGCAATACCGGGCCGGCGGGTGACGACTACCCGGCGGCCAAACTGGCTGTCCTGCGCTCCAGTGGCGCGCAGGTCGCCACCCGACAGATCACCAGCGCCTATCCGCCCGCCGAGGATTTCAGCAAGATCGCGGTGAACAAGACTCGCCAGTTCGCCTTTCAGGACTCGGACACCGACCCCAATGCGTTCCTGATCAATGGCACCCGCTTCGAGCTGGACCGGGTCAATACCACGGTCAAATTGGGTGACGTGGAAGAATGGCGACTGTTCAACCCGTCCCAGGAATTGCACCAGTTTCATATCCACCAGGTGGATTTCCAGGTCACCGAGATCAACGGCAAACCGGTGCAGTTCAGCGGCTACCGGGACAATGTGTTCATCCCCGCCACGGGCTCGATCACCGTGCGCATTCCGTTTCGCGACCCGGTGATCCTCGGCAAGTTCGTCTACCACTGCCACATCCTCGAACACGAGGACGGCGGCATGATGCAGGCGATCCAGGTGGTCAAGCCCGAGGACTACGAGCAGGCGGTCAAGCTCGAGCCCCTGGGCGGCCTATACGGTGAAAACAACCAGTTGTGCTCCTACCTGCGCAACACCGGACAGGACCCGAAAGCGTCCGGCCCGCTGATCAAGTGAGGGAGGAGCCATGAGCAATTATCGCTTGGCTGTGTTGTTGCTGGGCTCGGTGTACGGTGTCGAGACAACGCTGGCCGATGACGGGCAATACCCCAACGTCGGCATGGACTACGACGCGACCTTCCAATATGACCACGTGCATGCCGACCTGCCCCAGGGCGGTAATCGCAACAGCACGGACGCCTACCCGGACATCAACACCACGTTCTACTTTCGCTTCACCCACGATCAGCAGATCCAGTTGTCCACCGAGATCAATCCCATCGCCGGGCCCGAGCCGGGGCAAAAACGTTTTTTCGAAGACGTGGGGCTGGTGATCAACGACCTCAACTACTACCAGAACAATGCCAACTCGGCGTTCTCGGTCGGCAAGTTCCACGTACCGTTCGGACGTGCGCAGGATCAGGCGCCCGGCCTCTACACCAATGATTACGTCAGCACCTACGACCTCGACGGCATGCTCGGCGGCACCGTGGCGTACCGGTTTTTCGACCAGAAGCTGGGCATGATCGAGCCCAACCTGAGCCTGTACACCGCGGACAATTCATTTCTCGGTCGCCCCTACCTGCGCCATGGCGAAAAACTGCAGCGCAGCGACGGCGGTCCCTCCAATACCGGCAAGCTCGACTCCTGGGCGCTGACAGTGAACTGGATTGCGATTCCGGCGGTGCCTTATCTGGAAATGCAGGCCGGCTACATGTTCAACAAAAAGGCCGAGGACCAGACGCAACCCGATCCGCCTGGCGAAGACGACGAAACCATCAAGATCGCTTCCGCCCGCTACATCTGGGCCTATGAACCGAGCACCGACCTTGAGCCGACGCTGGAGGGCCGTTACTTCGATATCGTGCCCTTCCTCGAATTCGCCGATGTCGACAATGAAGACGGCATCAAGGGCAACGACACCCGCTACCTCACCACCTCGCTGACGTTCGATTTCGGTGACTGGTCCTTCGGCGCGACCCGCACCGACAAGCATCGCGAATCGACGGGGGGCGCGGATCGCCAGGATTACCTGAACGAACTGAGCGTGACCTATAACATCACCGGTCAGATCAAGCTCGGGCTGTCCGCCGGCACCCAGAAAGAAGACGGGCAAATGTCCGAACTGGTCGGCCTGGCGCTGACCTATTCAGGAGGTTATTGAGCGATGAAGTGGCTAATGGCGCTGCTGTTGACGGCCATGGCCGCAAGCACGATGGCCGCGACCCGTACCGATATCGGCGGGCCGTTCCAGTTGACCAATCAGAATGGCCAGCGGGTGACCGAGCGCAGTTTCGGCGCGCCCGCGTTGTTGTACTTCGGCTTCATGACCTGCCCGGCCATTTGCCCCACGGACCTGGCAAAAATGGCCCGCATCAGTCGGCAATTGCAACAACAGCAAGGCATCACCGTGCGACCGATCTTCGTGACCATCGACCCGGAACGGGACACGCCGAAAAAGCTCAAGGCGTATGTGAACTACTTCGCCAGCGACTTCGTCGGCCTGACCGGCTCGGCGCAAGAGATCGCCCGCGTTACCGATGCCTATCACGTGTACTACAAGAAAGTGCCCACCGGGGATCAACCGGGGCAGTACATGATGGACCACTCGACCATCCTGTTTCTGCTCGACAGCCAGGGCCGCTACCTCAAGCATTTCGGACGCGGACTGGATGAAAAGGAGATCGAGAAACAGGTGGTTGCCGCGCTGGCGGATGCCGCGACCGAGCGCTGAAATCAAGCCTTGAACACAATCCCCTGTGGGAGCGAGCCTGCTCGCGAAGACGGCACCACATTCAACATCATTGTTGACCGACACGACGCTTTCGCGAGCAGGCTCGCTCCCACACTGCTCATCTGTCGAACCCAAAATCCCTGCGCGCACCCCGCCCCCCCCCCTGTGGGAGCGAGCCTGCTCGCGAAAGCGCTGGATCATTCAACATTGATATCGACTGACACGACGCCTTCGCGAGCAGGCTCGCTCCCACAGTGTTTTGCGTTTTTGATGAGATTCAGTGCCGGGACATCAGCCCATGCAGGACACCGAACCGCAAACCCGGCTCCGAAGGCGTCATGTGGGAAATCCCGAAGACCTTGAACGCCGCGAGCATCAGCACCAGACCGCCCGGCAGGATGCTCAGGCGATGGGGTTGCAGTCCCGCCAACCGCAGCTTTTTGACATGCCCGACTTCCAGCAGCCGCAGTGACAAACGCAACAGACCGCTGTAGGTGATGCCGCTTTGACCAAGGTCATTCAAGCCGTTGGCATTGAGTATTTTGGCGAGCATGCGCGCCGTGCCTGAAGACCCAATGGTCTGCTGCCAGCCCTGGGCCCGATAACGACGCGCCACCTTTTCGAACTCAAGCATGGCGACGCGCTCGGCTTCGAGCAGCGCGTGGGCGGTAATGCCGCCGCCCGCAAAGTAGCGCGCACCAGAGGTACCGCTGCCCAGGGCAATACTTTCGGTCACCAGGGGTCGGGCGCCGCGCCCGAGAATCAACTCGGTGGAGCCGCCACCAATATCCACCACCAGCCGCATGCGCTCTGAACCGGGAAGCGTATGGGCGACCCCGGCGTAGACCAGATGGGCTTCTTCCTGGCCGGAAATGACATCAATGCGAAACCCCAGGTGGCGTTCCGCACTGGCCAGGAACAGTTGGGCATTGTCCGCTTCGCGCACGGCGCTGGTGGCGACCGCCCGCACGCGTCCGGCGTCGAAACCGCGCAGTTTCTTGCCGAAGCGCGCCAACGCCTGCCATCCCCGATCCAGCGCCAATTCGTCCAGTGCCCCGCCTTGAAACCCCTCGGCCAAACGAACAGGCTCACGCAGGGTCTTCACTTCCTGAATCATGAACTGTCGGTTGCGCTTGACCGATTGGCCAATCATCAGGCGAAACGCATTGGAGCCCAGGTCAATGGCCGCAAACAAGGAGGCGTCACCTTTCATGGCAGGGATTCCTGGCAGGTTCATCAGCCCGCGAACGGCGTTGCACCGGTCGCTCAGGGTGGTTTGCGACGATCCTGCCATGGGGTGCGTGACATCACGATGACAGGCGGGTGAATTTCGTCATCACCGGTACGTCACCCTTTTGTCACACCCACGCACTTGGCGGAGTGATTTTTTGCGTGATGGTTTTAGCAGAGGCTTGCACATGGCTTTATCGGCATAATCGTCACTGGTTCATACCAGGATCGAATAAATGAGCGCTGAAAGTTACGACCAACTCGCGATCTTCGCCGCCGTGGCACAGGAGCGCAGCTTCACTCGCGCGGCTGCCAGACTTGGCATGTCGCAACCCGCCTTGAGCCGGGCCATGCGTCAGCTGGAAGAGCGGTTGGGCGTCAGGTTGCTTTCGCGCACAACCCGCAGTGTATCCGCCACTGAAGCGGGCGAACATCTGCTGCGGGTGATTGCTCCCAGGTTCGAGGAGATCGATACCGAACTGGCCTTGCTCAGCGAATTCCGGGACAAGCCCGCGGGCAAACTGCGCATCACCGCCGGCGAGCACTCCGCGATCACGATCCTGCAACCGGTGCTCGATAAGCTGCTGCCGGACAACCCCGATCTCAGCATCGAAATCATCGTCGACTACGGGCTGACCGATATCGTGGCCGAAGGCTTCGACGCCGGCGTCCGTTTGGGTGAGCAGGTCGCCAAGGACATGATCGCCATGCGCATCGGCCCTGACATGCGAATGGCGGTGGTCGGGTCGCCGGCGTATTTCTCCCGGTACTCAAAGCCAGACGTTCCGGGTGATCTGATGCAGCACAACTGCATCACCCTGCGCATGCCCACCTACGGCGGGCTCTTCCTCTGGGAATTCGAGAAAAACGGGCAAGAGCTGAACGTGCGCGTCGAAGGCCAATTGGTGTTCAACAACATTGCCATGCGCCTGGAGGCCGCTCTCAAGGGATTGGGGCTGGCCTATATGCCGGAAGATCTGGTGCAGGAACATGTGGCCCAGGGCCGGTTGATTCGCGTATTGGAGGATTGGTGCGAACCGTTCTCTGGCTACCACCTCTACTATCCGAGCCGGCGCCAGAGTTCACCGGCCTTCACCCTGTTGCGCGAAGCCCTGCGTTATCTGGATTGATTCGCCTGGGCGGCCTCCAGTGCCTCGCCGGCACGCCTGGCCGCATCGGCATTGTCTTGATCCGCCAGCAACCGAACCAGTTGCCGCAATTGCGCAGGGCTCAGGCCGACCCTCAGGCTGGCGGCCATGTGCGAGCGCAGTTGCGATTCCACGCCGGGCGTGACGGCCAGCGCGGCAACCGTGGCCAATTCACGGCTTTGCCAGTCAAGGTTATCGCGCTCGAAAATGTCGCCGAACAAATGCGCTTGCAGGTACTGATTGATGACGGGGACGAAATCGAACAGCGGCCCCTGCACTGGCGCGCCGGCAATGCGGGTCTGGTTGGCCTTGCCCACCGCCAGCAGTTCGCCGCCGGTGGGAATGACGCGACCGGGTTCGCGTCCCGGCTCATCCTGAATACCGTTTTGCTGGCGCGCTTGCACCACTTTCATCAATTCGCCGAGCGCGTTGAGGCTGCGTGGAAAACCACTGTAGGCGTAAAGCTGCACCAGTATTTCCTTGGCCTGGCTGACCGTCAGGCCCGCATCCAACCCCCGGTTCAAGGCTGCGTTGAGTCCCGGCATGTCGCTGGTGGCCATGCTGGCGGCAATCAATGGAATGGCCTGCTGCCTGGCGGACAGCACTTCGGACACGGGATGCTCGGCTGGCATTGAAGGCGGCGTCACGGCATTGCGGGCGTTGTATTGATCATCGCTGACTTTTTCCAGCCATTGGACGCTCTTGCCTTCCTGAACGCCGGTCACGGCCAGGTGAGTCATGGCGCTCGTCGGTGCGGCACCGTGCCAATGCTTGACGCCCGGTGGACAGACGATCACGTCTCCCGGACGGATTTCCTGCACAGGCTTGCCCCACTCCTGGGTCAGCCCCGTACCGGAAACCACCACTAGCCGCTGGCCGGCGGGATGGGTGTGCCAGGCCGAACGCGCACCCGGTTCAAAGGTGACATAGGCGCCCGATGCATTGACTTCGTTCGTGGCGGGAAACAAGGGATCGACCCGCACCTGCCCGGTGAAATAATCAGCAGGCCCGGCTGCCGAAGCCTGGGAGCCTGCACGGCTGACCTGCTGGGCGACGCGGGATTCACTGGCCCCCGCGTCAACCCCGGCGGCGCTGGCGAAAGGCGCCGCGGCGCACACGGCGATACCCAATAGGGTGTTTTTCATGATGTCGGTTCCTTCGTGTCAGAGCGTTCTGGCGTAAAACGCGTTCAACTGGCCAACGGCGACGTCCACATACTCAGGCACCCAGTAAGTTTCGATATGAGTCGCGCCATCGATCAGGAACAGTTTCTTGTCCCGGGTACCTGTGGCCTTGGCAAAGGCCTGCTCCGACATGTACAGGCTGTCGGCCTTGCTGCCCGCGATCATCAGCAATGGCTTGTCGATCAGTTCGATCTGGTCCGTAGCATCGAAGCTCATCAGGTCCAGGAGGCTGCTCAAGGTGTATCTGAACGTGGAATTGGGATGTGCATGGGTCTTGCCGTAGTACTCGAAACCTTGTCGATACAGATCAAATGGCAGCTTGGCAATTTGCTCATCCGTCAGCTTCGCATCCCCGGTATAGAGAATCTCCCCGCCAGCCGCCTCCTGGGCACGGGCCGCCGACGCTTGCTCCAGGCGTTGCTGGATCGTGGCCACTTGTGAATCCCGGTAGCCATTGCGTCGCACCAGCCCGGAGTTGAACATGCTCAGGGTGGCGATGGACTTGAAGCGCTTGTCGGTTTGCGCCGCCTTCAATGAGTAACCGCCACCGCCGCAAATACCGAGCAATCCCAGGCGCGAACGGTCGACGCCCGGATAGCCGGCGATAAAATCCGCCATGCCATGGATGTCTTCGATGCGGTGCGCAGGTTTGTCGACGTTGCGCGGCTGCCCGCCACTGGCACCTTGATACGCGGCATCGGCAGTGATCGTGATGTAGCCCTGATCGGCCAGGCGCTGGGCATACAGGCCGGCGACCTGCTCCTTTACTCCGCCATTGGGGTGGGCCACGACGACCACCGGGTACTGCTTGGCCGAGTCAAAATTGGCGGGGGTGTAGACGTTGGCGGAAATATCCAGGCCGTCGAGCTTGTACGTCACGGGATGAATGTTGACCTTGCCCGGCTCGTTGCGGGTGATCGCGCCACCGTAGGTCAATGTGAATGGGTTCTGCCTGTAATCCTCGGCCTCCACTTCGGCTCCCGACATTCCGATCATGGCGGCCAGCAAAGTGGCCTTCAACGTGGTTCGCGTCATATGAGTTTTCCTGCCCATTTCTGTTTCCAAGGTGCACGACAACCATGGCCGTGCTCGTGATCAATCCAGATTTTTTTCCGCGAGAAAGGTCGAAACCAGATCCGCGATCTCGATGTTGTTCATGTCCGAAAACGGGAAGTGGCTATTGCCCTTGATCCCGATCTCCGGCAAGTGGACCAGCCTGACGTCACCGCCATGGCGATTGACCGCATCGCGCCACAGTCGCGCCATCTCCAGCCGGGCACGCCAGCTGTCCTGTGCCGGTAGCCGAACGGGTTTATCGGGGATGTTGTCGCCGTAGAATATGAGGATAGGGATGCGGGTCAGTGCTTCGAAC
The DNA here is from genome assembly GCF_013359695.1 of Pseudomonas sp. C2B4. Classification (GTDB taxonomy): domain Bacteria; phylum Pseudomonadota; class Gammaproteobacteria; order Pseudomonadales; family Pseudomonadaceae; genus Aquipseudomonas. The sequence continues at coordinate 22,166 of NZ_JABFMU010000058.1, read as the reverse complement.
TGCGCCTTCGATACGGCCTGCGCCGAGAGCGTGTCGAATGCGCTGGGAATCGGCGCGGGAACCTCGCCTTCCGGGAACACGAAGCTGCTGCCAGGCTCGAACGCGACGATAGCCCGCACATTGCGGTTCTTGATCGCCGTCAGCCAACCGGGTCCACCCCCTTGCGAATGGGTGAACACAATGGCCGGGCCGGTCTTGTCCAGCAACGCCGACACGCCATCGGATACGACCTCGATGTCAAATGGACCGGTGTTTGGCGTCATCGAACGCAAGAATTGCTCAAGCGCCTGCGGCCCATGGGGAAACTGGCTGCCCTCGAAGGTCGAGGGCCACAGGCCGATGCGGAACTGGTTGAACCACAGTTGCTCATCCGGCACCGGCTTGACCGTCGCCTCCACCAGACTGCGTCCTGCATCGCCACGGCGTGGCTGGTCGATCAGATACGTGGAGAAGCCGCGCCGCAGGAAAATGTTCTGGAACCCTTCCCTGCCATCGGCCGTGGTTTCCCAGGATTTCGCCGATTGCCCTGCGCCATGCCACATGACGATGGGCAGCGGACGGGCGTCAACCGGAACCTGGTAGAACGCATACACGTGGTCGCCGTGATAGCTCTGGCCATCAGGGTGCAAAGGATCATAGGGGTCAAAGGTACCCGGTTGAGTGATCAGCCCACCGCCGGCGAGCAGGCTTCCCTGATCCTTGATGATCAGCGGAGCCCGCTCGCTGGCACTGACGATCGCACAGGTACCGAGTGCGAAACAGAGGGTGCTCATCCTGGCCGCTGCAGGGATGCACTTGCGCAGAAGGTGCTGGGGCATGGGTTGCTCTCGATCTCAAATCGTAGAGTGGCAACTTACCCTTCAAGCATTAATTGATAAACGGCACTAATTGGATAGCACAAATACCAGATTTGCATAAATTGAAGGCATAGCGATTAAGGATCGACCTGCCCCATCAACTCGGCCACCGATTCCTGGCGATTTGCATAGCGCTGCGCCAGCACCGCACAGACCATCAACTGAATCTGATGAAACAGCATCAGCGGCAGGATCAACACGCCGATGGTGCTGCCGGCGAACAGCACCTGGGCCATCGGCACGCCGGTGGCCAGGCTTTTCTTCGAACCGCAGAACAGGATGGTGATGCGGTCTTCCTGGTTGAAGCCGAAGAGTTTGCCCAGCACGGTGGAGGCGACCAGTACCAGCCCCAGCACCACGCAGCAGGCGACCACCAGACCCGCCAGGTCCCACAGCGGAATCTGGTGCCAGATGCCTTCGTTCACCGCTTCGCTGAAAGCCCCATAGACCACCAGCAGAATCGAACCCTGATCCACGAACTTCAGCCAGTTCTTGTTACGTCCCACCCAGGCACCGATCCAGCGCCGCGCGATTTGCCCGGCAATGAACGGCAGCAGCAACTGCACGCTGATCTTGAGGATGGCATCCAGGGTCGAGCCGCCGTCGCCGTGCACATTCAAGAGGATCGTCACCAATAGCGGGGTGAGGAAAATCCCGAACAGGCTGGAGGCCGCCGCACTGCAAATCGCCGCCGGAATGTTGCCCCGGGCCAGAGACGTGAACGCAATCGCCGACTGCACCGTGGCGGGCAACGCGCAGAGGTAGAGCATGCCCATGTACAGGTCGGCGCCGATCATCGGTGACAGCACCGGCTTGAGCGCCAACCCGAGTAGCGGGAACAGCACGAAGGTCAGGCTGAACACCAGCAGGTGCAGGCGCCAGTGACCGGCACCGGCGATGATCGATTCACGGGAGAGTTTGGCACCATGCAGGAAAAACAGCAGCGCAATGGCGATGTTGGTCAGCCAGCCAAAGCCCACCGCCACTTGCCCGCTGGCGGGCAGCAAACTGGCGAGAAGCACCACGCCGATCAGGGTCAGGGTGAAGTTGTCGGGTAAGAAACGAGGGCGCGTCATCGGGATCATCCGGGTTTGCCAGGAATGTGGCCTCGACTCTAACGCGCCTTGGGATTGCCGGCTAACGCTAGTAAGTCAGTAGATGTCGCCTAACGGACAAACCCGTCATTCCCTGTAGGAGCGAGCGCTGCTCGCGATGGAGGTCAACGATAACGCGGGGAACCAGACAGTCAGCGTCGTCCATGCGTCCATCGCGAGCAGGGCTCGCTCCTACAGGCCGTGTATCGAAATGTATCTACACGCCAACCCGATACATAACGCTTCACCCACCCGCCTTTCTGAAACAGCCCAGATACCTCACCGCGCTTAACTGTGAACCACGGTTTGAGGCAGTCCTCGCGAACGACAGGCTATACCTGTCGTAGCCATTTCCCTCGCCGCTCGCCTGCCCCATCATTTGAAAGGAGATCTGCCCCATGAACGTGCATGCATTGAAAAGCAATAACGGCAAAAACCGTCGCCTGGTTGGCGCTTCTGTTCTCGCTTTCACACTGATGCAGTTGGGTGCACTGGGCGTTGCCAACGCGCAGGCCAGCGACGCCGCGCCTGCCGCCGTCACCACCCCTGCCGCCGCCGACACCCCGTTCGGCGCGCTGAAACACATCAACGCCGGTTTGCTGAATGTGGCGTACGCTGAAACCGGCCCGGCCGATGGCCCGGTGGTGATCCTGCTGCACGGCTGGCCTTACGACATTCACAGCTACGATGAGGTCGCCCCGTTGCTCGCAGCGAAGGGCTATCGGGTGCTGATGCCTTATGCACGGGGTTATGGCGATACGCATTTCCTGTCCGATAAAACCTTACGCAACGGCCAACCTGCCGCCCTGGCCAGCGATGTCATCGACTTCATGGACGCCTTGAAAATCAAACAGGCCGTGCTCGGTGGCTACGACTGGGGCGCGCGCTCAGCGGGTATCGTCTCGGCGCTGTGGCCTGAGCGGGTCAAGGCGTTGGTCTCGGTCAGCGGCTATCTGATCGGCAACCAGGCTGCCGGCAAGAACCCGCTGCCGCCCAAGGCTGAATTGCAGTGGTGGTACCAGTTCTACTTCGCCACCGATCGTGGTCGTGCAGGCTACGAAAAAAACACCCACGATTTTGCCAAATTGATCTGGCAGCTCGCTTCGCCGCAATGGGCGTTCGATGACGCCACGTTCAATCGCAGCGCAGTGGCCCTGGACAACCCGGATCACGTCGACATCACGGTCTTCAACTACCGCTGGCGCCTGGGCATGGTTCAGGGCGAAACGAAATACGACGCGCTGGAGCAGAAACTGGCCAAGGCGCCGCCCATCAGCGTACCGACCATCACGATGGAAGGTGACGCCAACGGCGCACCGCACCCGAAAGCCGAGGACTACCGCCAGCGTTTCACCGGCAAGTATGAGTACCGGTTGATCACCGGTGGCATCGGCCACAACCTGCCACAAGAAGATCCGCAAGCCTTTGCCAAGGCCATCATTGACGCCGATAACCTTTAAGGTCACGGCGCTCGTCGCTCCCGGCGTCGTCACTGGCGACTCCGGGAGGTCTTCTCGAAAAATGAACATAAGCTTCTGAATTATTCAGTTTTCGAAACACCCACCCGGGACTACCTTGACGCCCAGCCTGGCAAGCACTTCGGCAGATCGCAAGATCGCCGCCTGCGACAGCTCCTACAATTTCCGTGTGCAAACCCGATCCCGTAGGAGCTGCCGCAGGCGGCGATCTTTTGATTCCCCAAGGCTCGCTGAAACGGCAATTCGTCCATGCAAGATTCGAGGCAAGTCCCATGTCTGAACCCACCCTGGCTGTGCACTCCCCTTTCGATGGCAGCGTCGTCGGCCAAGTAGCGACCTCCACCGAGGCCGATATCGAGCTGGCGTTGACGGTCGCCGACGGCCTCTTCCGCGACCGCAGCCAGTGGTTGTCCAAGCCGCGTCGCATTGAAATCCTGCACCGCGCCGCCGAGCTGATCGGTGAGCGCAAGGTCGAGATTGCCACTCAAGCGGCCAGTGAAGGCGGCAAGCCGCTGAAGGATTCGATCGCCGAAGTCGAGCGCGGTATCGATGGCATCCTCAACAGCATCGAGGTGTTGCGCTCCGAGGGCGGCCACGTGATCCCCATGGGTCTGAACGCCGCTTCGGCGAACCGCGTGGCGTTCACCCAATTCGAGCCGATCGGCGTGGTCGCGGCCGTCTCCGCGTTCAACCACCCGTTCAACCTGATCGTGCATCAGGTGATACCGGCCATCGCCGTCGGCGCACCGGTGATCATCAAACCGGCCACCAACACCCCGCTCAGTTGCCAGGTGCTGGTCGATATCCTGACCGAGGCCGGCCTGCCCCGGGGGTGGGCGCAAATGGTGCTGCCGACCGATAACGCCATCACCGGCAAACTGGTGTCCGACCCACGGGTGGGTTTCTTCAGTTTCATCGGCTCGGCGGCGGTGGGCTGGATGTTGCGTTCCACGCTGGCACCGGGCACCCGCTGCGCGCTGGAACACGGTGGCGCGGCACCGGTGATGCTGGCAGCGGACGCCGACCTTGAAGACGCACTGCCGCGCATCGCTCGCGGTGGTTTCTTCCACGCCGGCCAGGTCTGTGTGAGCGCGCAACGGATTTTCTGCCACAGCAGCATCGCCGAGCAGGTCGCCGAACGCCTGGGCCAGTTGGGCGATGCCATGGTGGTCGGTGATCCGACGGATCCGCGTACCGATGTCGGCCCACTGATCACTGAGCGGGAAATGAACCGCGTGGGCCAGTGGGTGAATGAAGCCGTCGCCAGTGGCGCCCGCCTCATCTCGGGTGGCCGCACCTTGGGCAACAACTGCTATGCGCCAACCGTACTGCTGAATCCGGCCATCAATTCGAACGTGATGCAAAAGGAAGTCTTCGGCCCGGTGGTGGCGGTCTACGCCTACGATGACCTGGCAGAGGCGATCCAGCTGGCCAACGCCCTGCCCTACGCTTTCCAGGCCGCGGTATTCACACGGGACCTGGACACCGCCATGCAGTGCTACCAGGACCTGAACGCCACGGCAGTGATGGTCAACGAAAGCACCACCTTCCGCGTCGACTGGATGCCGTTCGCCGGGGCGAGCCTGTCCGGGCATGGCGTGGGCGGGATTCCTCATACCATGAAGGAGATGCAGGTCGAGAAGATGATGGTCTGGCGCTCGCGGGCGGTGCGCGGCTAAACAGCCCCACCGCAATACCTGTGGGAGCGAGCCTGCTCGCGAAAGCGGTCGTTCATTCAACATTGATGTCGACTGACACGACGCCTTCGCGAGCAGGCTCGCTCCCACAGGGAAGGGGTGCGTCTGGAAAGGGTTTCGAGAACATGGCGCCGGGAAAGAGACCCGCTACACTTTTCTGGCTCCGCCGCCACCGCACAGGGGCGGCCAAACCCTCGTCTCCTGATCTGGAGTGCCCCCATGAGCGACAGCAGCGAACTCACGACATTCACCGGTTGGGCCGCGACGGCGGCCGGTGCTCCGCTGGAGCGCTACAGCTACGACCCCGGTCCTTTAGGTGATGAGGAAGTGGAAGTCGCCGTGGAGTACTGCGGCGTCTGCCATTCCGACCAGTCATTGATCGATAACGAATGGGGCATCAGCCAATACCCTTTCGTTCCGGGACATGAGGTCGTGGGTCGCATTGTGCGAATGGGCACGCAGGTCCGTGGCCTCGAAACGGGGCAACGGGTGGGCATCGGTTGGTACAAGGGCAGTTGCATGCATTGCGCCTCGTGCATCGAAGGCTCCCACAACCTCTGCACGTCGGCCCAACCGACCATCATCGGCAGCAACGGCGGCTTCGCCGACCGCCTGCGTTCGCACTGGGCCTGGGCCCTGCCGATTCCGAAAGACCTCGACCCGGCCCTGGCCGGCCCCCTGTTCTGCGCCGGTTCCACGGTGTTCAACCCGCTGGTGCAGTTCAACGTCAAACCCACTGACCGGGTCGGGGTCGTGGGCATCGGCGGCCTGGGTCACCTGGCACTGCGCTTTCTCAACGCCTGGGGCTGTGAGGTCACCGCCTTCACCTCGTCCTTGAGCAAGCAGGACGAAGCCAAACGCCTGGGCGCACACACTGTGGTCGCCTCCACCGACAGCCACGGGCTGAAATCCATTGCCGGCACCCTGGATTTTCTGTTGGTGACCGCCAACGCCAACCTCGACTGGGCCGCCCTGCTCGCCACGCTTCGCGGCAAGGGTCGCCTGCACTTTGTCGGCATCGTGCCCGATGCGATTCCCGTGCACGTGTTCAACCTGCTGCCCCAGCAAAAAACCCTGTCGGCCTCACCGGTCGGCTCGCCTGCCGTGACGGCGAAAATGCTCGAGTTCTGTGCCCGTCACCAGATCCTGCCGCAGGTCGAGCAGTTTCCGATGAGCCGGGTCAACGACGCCATCGAGCATCTGCGCAGCGGCAAGGCGCGTTATCGCGTGGTGCTGGATGCCAGCAAGTAACCAACTGGAATGCCGGTTTGCATGACCTGTAGGAGCGAGCTCGCTCGCGAAAAACGTCCGGACAACGCGGTCATTCAGGCAGCACGCGATATCGTTGACGTCCATCGCGAGCAAGCTCGCTCCTACACGAACTGCTTCATTTGGCTGACTGAACAACCGCCTGAAGTCTGTTCAGCAACTCACCGGACTTGTCTGCGTCCGCTTCCTGCCTGTCGAACCAACTGGTGCCGCTCTGCAGGATTTCGGCAAGGATCGGGAAGTACAGTTGTTTTTTCTTCGCCAGTTCCACCGGATCGGCAGCGGTCGCCTGGTCCAGTGCGGTCTGGATGGTCGCGCGTTGGGTCAACCATTGCGGCGTGGATTTTTCTTCGGGGCTCATGTTGTCCAGGAAGTTCAGCGCAGCCTTGGCGCGACCGACCGGATCATTGGCGAACGGGTCTTTCCAGTTCTTCTTCTGATCTTCCGGGCCGACATAGTAGCCCGTGGCGAGTTGCGCCTGCTGGCGCATCAGGTCTTGTGCCGAGGCTTGTTCTTCCTTGGTGAACTGGCCGCCTTCATTGGTGGAAATGGCGTACAGCGAACGGCGATCCAGATCGCCCATCAGCGCATTGCGATCCTGAACGCTGTTGTCGTACGGCTTGCCGCTGTCTTTCATCAGCGCATATTTTTCATCCATGCGCTTGCGGGCATCGAGGGCGACGTCGGCAAAGGTTTTGTCCTTCGAACTGGAAATCGCGCCTGGTTTGGCGACCCCCAGGATCAGCGCGTCGGCGTTCATCCCCGGGCGCACCGGAAAATACGGCGCGTTGCTGGCAATGGCGTCACTGTAATCGGTGGCCGTGCTGGAAAAACTCACCGAGTCATCATTTTGCGTTTTGCCTGCCGACTGATCGCTGTTCGCGACATTGCCCTGGGCATCCGTCACCCGGGAGTTGGCGGCGGAGGAAAAGGCGGCAATCAGTGCGCTGGATGACGACGATGATGAGTTGACGTTCATGGATCTTCCTTGTTGTGAGGCTCGGCGGCTGGCAAGCCGCTGGCTAATCTACTGACGTTGGGCTCGTAAATAAACCATCCTCGTGACGCCTTTGTGTCGCGCGGTTCATTGCGCCTGTGGGAGCGAGCCTGCTCGCGAAAGCGTCAGGTCAGTCGACATCGGCGTTGGCTGACCCACCGCGTTCGCGAGCAGGCTCACTCCCACAAGGGATCTGTGTCCCGCGCCTATACCAAAGCGTTAATGGCAAACACCCATGTCTGGTGGTCAGTCACCCTCTTTGTCCATAAATTCCCCGGCATCTCCTGAACTCTAGAGGGTGCTGAAAATGACTGACGAGACAAGCGGAACCTCCCGGCGCGGCCTGATAACCACCGGCGCCATGGCCGCTGCCTTGGTGGTGGCGGTCCCTGCGCTTGCAGGGCAACAGGTTCCGGCTGCCGCCACCGCGAACGGCAAGACCAACGGCAAAGGCAAAGGCTCGGGAATGATCACCGTCAAGGACGGCACGAAAATCTTCTACAAGGATTGGGGCACCGGCCAGCCGATCGTGTTCCACCATGGCTGGCCGCTGTCCAGCGACGACTGGGATACGCAGATGCTGTTTTTCCTCGGCAAGGGCTTCCGCGTCATTGCCCATGATCGTCGTGGCCACGGCCGCTCGACCCAGACCGATACCGGCAACGAAATGGACACCTACGCCGCCGACGTTGCCGAGTTGATGGCGTACCTCGACATCCGTAACGCCGTGCACATCGGCCACTCCACCGGTGGCGGCGAAGTGGCGCGCTATGTGGCGCGTCATGGCCGTGGTCGCGTGGCCAAGGCCGCACTGATCGGCGCGGTGCCGCCAATCATGCTGCGCACCGCGAACAATCCGGGTGGCCTGCCTCTGGAGGTCTTCGATGGTCTGCGCAAAGCCTTGGCTGACAATCGCGCCCAGTTTTACCGTGACTTCCCCACCGGCCCGTTCTACGGCTTCAATCGCACGAATGCCAAGGTGTCCGAAGGGGTCATCGACAACTGGTGGCGCCAGGGCATGAACGGCGGGATCAAGGCGCAGTACGACTGCATCAAAGCCTTCTCGGAAACCGACTTCACCGATGACCTGAAGCAGATCGACGTGCCGACCCTGGTGCTGCACGGCGAAGACGATCAGATCGTACCCATCGCCGATTCGGCCCACCTGGCGATCAAGCTGCTCAAACATGGAACGCTGAAAACCTACCCGGGCCTGCCCCACGGCATGTGCACCACCCATGCCGAGGTCATCAACCGCGACCTTCTGGCATTCATCAAGGGCTGACCTTGATACGTCGACGCGACCGCATCCCAGGCGCCGGGTCATGATGAACATCATGCTCGGCGGCCTGCGTTCCAGGGCCACGTGCCTGGGACTGTGGGCCACCACGCTCGCGATATTCGTCGTCGACACCCTGACCGGGCTGGATATCGCGGTGGCCGTCCTCTACGTCCTGGTGATCATGATCGCCATGGGCTCGTGCTCCATCCGCGGGTTGCGCCGGGTTGCACTCACCTGCGCCGCGCTGACGCTGGCCGGCTTCCTTTTGTCCCACCTGGATCACCCCTTTAGCACCGCGCTGGCCCGTTGCCTGATCAGCCTGACGGCCATCGGCATTGCCACCTGGCTGGCCTTGAAGAACCGGCGCACCAGTGACGAATTACAGGAACAATTCAGTTTGTTAGCCCACACCCATGATGTCGAAGCCAAGTTGCATCGCGCACAGATCGAACTGGCGCATATCAGCCGAAACACCACGATGGGCGAGATGGCAGCCTCCATCGCCCATGAAGTGAATCAGCCGCTGGCCGCCATCGCCTCCAGTGCCGAAGCGGCCTGGCGCTGGCTTGATCGCCCGCTGCCCGACCTCGATGAAGCCCGTGCCGCCATCAATCGGGCAGCCAGCAATGCGCGCCGGGCGAGCGAAGTGATCCGGCGTATTCGCGACCTGACGCGCAAAAGCGATTCGCACTACGAAGATCTGGATCTAGAATCGGTAGTAGCAGACTCACTTGCCCTGCTTGACCGGGAAATCCGCAGCCATCAGGTGCAATTGTCGTGCAAGGTCGAGGGCCATTTGCCCAAGGTGCCGGGTGATCGGATCCAGCTCCAGCAGGTTGTGATCAACCTGATCATGAACAGCCTGCAGGCCATGATTGGCCGCGAAGACCTGCCCAGGGAGCTGCACGTGCGAATTCATGCGAAAGAAAGTCTTGCGGTGGTGGAGGTGCGTGACAACGGCCCAGGGATTGACCAAAAACACCTTGCGCTGCTGTTTGATGCGTTTTTCACGACCAAAGAAGATGGCATGGGAATCGGCTTGTCCATCTGCCGCTCAATAATTGAGTTGCATGGTGGAAGCATCTGGGCAGACAGTCAGCCAAACGGCGGCGCGATGTTCTCATTCTCCCTCCCAGCTTCGACAACGGACACCCAACGATGGACATAGCACCACGCTTCATCATCCATGAAACCGCTCACTGGATACTCAATCATCACATGTCGTCCAAGCTGCCCGGCTATCTGGTGCTGGGGACGAGACACCCTGTCCGTTCATTGTCCGACCTGCCGGAGCAGGCATTGGCCGAGCTGGGTGTGCTGCTCGCCAAAGTCCAGAAAACCCTGCAAACGGAGCTGCAACCGAAGTGGCTCTACATCAGCCGATTCGGCCATGACCCCCGCTTCCCCATTCATTTTCACTACATACCGGTTTATGACTGGGTCGAGGAGCTGTTTTGCCAGGATGAGCGATACCGGGTGCTGAAAAACTTCGGAGCGGGCGCCGAGGCTCATTCGCTGACCGACGGCGCGGAATTGACCCTGTTCATCTGGCGCGAATTCGGTGAAAGCCCGGAGCCACCGAGCATCCAGGGGCCTTCGATCGAGCAGACCATCGAGCGTTTGCGCCTGGTGTTCAGGCAGGGAGATCAGACAGCAGTCATCGAGCGGACACTCTCAGAAACTCACTGACAGCCTTGAGCACTGTTTCCGGTGCCTCTCGATGAGGCACATGATGACAATCGTCGACAATCACGTAGCTACCGGTGCTGGTCGACAGCCGGGCGATACGCTTGGGATGCATGACTGAACCGTACTCATCGTACTGGCCATGGATGGCAAGCAAGGGACAGTGTATGGCGTCGACCGTGCTTTCAAGGCTCCAGTCCTTGAAGGCCGGGGAAAGCCATGTACCCGTCCACGCGGTGAACACCCAGGCGGCTTTGTCGCCGTGATATTTCTCCAGTCGCGACATCTGCCCCGGTTGCTCGAATTGCACCTCTGCCTCTCGAATGCCTTGCAGCGTCAGATCCTCTACAAACGCCTGCGCTGAAACCGTGACCAGCGCCGTGCAGCTTTGCGCGTACAGGGACGCGCAGGCCGCCGCCATCGCCCCGCCGACGCTATGACCGAATGCAATAAAACGATCGATCCGAAGTGCATCCTTCAGATACGCGAAGAAGCACTCGGCCTCGTCGCGGATAAAGTTCAACGGCAGTGGCCCGGGATAGGCGTCCGACAGACCAAACCCGAGGCGGTCGTAGGCAATGACCTCAAGCCCGGTCGCCCGGCACAACTGTTGGGGAAAATCGCGCCACAGGGCAACGCAACCCAGCGAGTCATGGAAAAGAATGATGGGTGGTTTTTCCGGGTGACCCGAACGGTCCTCAGGGAACCAGCGACAACAAAACAGTCGTCCGTGTGGCGTATCGATCCACAGTGTTTCGGTATTGATGGACAAATGCATAGCCTCGGTAGAAAAGTCGTCCCGCTGACAGAACACGCAGAATAATCGAAGTCCTGCCGGCAGCCGTGACAGGCCAACGCCGCCCCTTGCCGTCATCAGCGGCGCTCATTACAATTGCTAATAATTCTCACTTAGCAAAATATTGACGCGATGAGCGATTCAGAGTCTGCCACATATCAACACCACATTCGTTGCGTCGAAGCCCTGTATGTCGGCCACAAAGGCTGGCTGCACACGTGGTTGCAGCGAAAACTGGGTAACCGGGTGGATGCCGCAGACCTGATGCACGACACGTTCACGCGCATACTCGCGGCCAGGGCCTTGCCGGACCTGGCTGAGCCCCGGGCTTATCTGACCTGTGTCGCCAAGGGCATTCTGGTGAACTGGTACCAGCGCCAGGCGCTGGAGCGCGCCTATCTGGCGGCATTGGCGCAGATGCCCGAGGCGCTGGCGCCCTCCCCTGAGCAGCGCTTTCTGATTCTGGAAACCCTGCATGAAGTCGACGCGATGCTCGATTCCCTGCCACCGCTGGTCAAGCGCGCCTTTCTGCTCTCTCAGATCGGCGCGATGAAATACGATGACATCGCCACGCAACTCGATGTCTCGCTGATTACGGTCAAGCGCTACATGAAACAGGCGTTCGTGCAGTGCCTGGCGTTGATGCCGGCATGAACAGCCAATCGACGATCGACCCGCAGATTCTGGAGCAGGCCGCCGAGTGGCTGATGCGCCTGAGCGAAGGTGCCCTGAGTGAACACGAGTTCGCGCAATGGCAACAGTGGCGAGCCAGCAGTGCCACTTGCGAATGCGCCTGGCAACGGGCGGAGGCCTTGCTGGGCAAGCTCGGCGGGCTGCCGCCAGAGCTGGCCATGCCGGCGCTCGACCGGCCGGCCAATCCCCAACGTCGGGCCATGCTCGGCCGCCTGGCCGCCTTGTTGGCGATAGCACCGGCAGGCTGGATCGGCTGGCAATTGAACGAGCGCCAGGGCTGGACAGCCGATTACCACACGGCGATCGGAGAGCGTCGCCCGTTGACCCTCGCCGATGGCAGTCAGGTGACCCTCAACACCGACACCGTGATCGATGTGGATTTTGATCCGCTGCAGCGCCTGATCAGCGTCCGCCGGGGGGAGATCCTGGTCCAGACCGCTCCCGATAGACAGGTGCCGGCTCGACCGTTCCGGGTCCGTACCGAACAGGGCCGCATGCAGGCGTTGGGCACCCGCTTCAGTGTGCGCGAAGACGCAGGCTTGACGCGCCTGGCGGTGTTCGACGGTCGCATGCAGATCGAGCTGTACCAACGCCCGCCAGCCACACCGATGATCGTGGTCGCCGGTCAGCAAACGGTGTTTTCGGCCTCTTCGATCAGTCCGGTTACCCCCGTCGACAGCGCCCTGACTGCCTGGACCCAGGGCATGCTGGTAGCGGACGGCATGCACCTGGCTGACTTCGCCGCGCAGCTGGCGCGCTACCGCCCCGGCATCGTGCGCTGCGATCCGGCCGTTGCCCGGGTGCGGATATCCGGCGCTTTCCCGCTGGACGATACCCGGCGTGCACTGAGCATGCTGGCGCAGACGTACCCGGTGAACGTGACGACGCGTTTCGGCGGTTATTGGGTGACGATTTCAGCCGTTTGATCGACCCGAAAAAATAGTTTCAACGAGGTGATACTTTTTTCGCGCTGGGCTGGCAAGGGAAGAAACACCCTCTCCCTTGCCGACAGGACCCCTTCTCAATGCCCGTTGACTGCACCCCGACATTCACCCCGCCACTGCGCCGCGCCACCTGCCGTGCGATCTTCAGCCTGATGCTCGCCGGCGCCTGTACCAATGCCTGGGCAGCCGACCCGCAAACGCAGGCCGCAACCGAGACGCGCAGCTATCAGATACCGGCCGGCCCGCTGGGGCAGACGCTGTCGCGCTTCGCTGCCGACAGCCACATCGCGTTGTCGTTCGAGCCCGCGCTGACCGATGGCCTGCAAAGCCCCGGTCTGTCCGGCCAATACCCGGCCATCGAGGCACTCGACAAACTCTTGAGCGGCACGGGCCTGGAGATCCTTCAGCGCAGCGACGCCAGCTACACCCTCGTACGCTCGGCTCACACCGACGCGTTGCAGCTCGGTGCGACCTCGATCACCGGTCAGCGCCTGGGCGCGACAACCGAAGGCACGCATTCCTATACCACCAACGAAGTGAGCATCGGCAAGGGCAACATCAAACTCAAGGACATCCCGCAATCGGTGTCGGTGGTCACGCGCCAGCGCATGGATGACCAGAACATGAACAGCCTGCAGGACGCCATGCGCCAGGTCACCGGGGTCACCATCAAGACCTACAACTCCGGTTCCAGCCTCAATGATGTCTACATGCGCGGCTTCCTGGTCGATCAGGTGCAGGTCGATGGCGTTTCCCAACCCACCGGCCAGGGCGACATGGCCACCTCGTTCGACCTGGCGATGTACGACCGTATCGAAGTGCTGCGCGGCCCCTCGGGCCTGTATCAGGGTGCGGGCGAACCCGGCGGTACGATCAACGTGGTGCGCAAGCGCGCCCTGAACCAATTCGCCCTCGGTGGCGAGCTGGCTGCCGGTTCCTATGATCATTACCGTTCCTCGGTGGACGTCACCGGGCCGCTGAACGATCAGGGCACCGTGCGCGGGCGCTTCATCACTGCCTACGAGAACAATAAATCCTTCGTCGACCACGCGCAAAACGAACGCCCGATGGTGTATGGCCGCCTGGAATTCGACCTCGATCCATCCACGACCCTATCGATGGGCGGCGCCTATCAGCAGAACCATTCCACCCCGGCGTTCGGCCTGCCGGCCTATGCCAACGGCAAGCTGCTCGATGTGCCGCGCTCGACCTTCGTCGATGCCAAGTGGAACGAACTCAACGAAAAAGTCTGGGAAAGCTTTGCCGAAGTCGATCACGCCCTGGACAACGGTGGCCAGTTCAAGACCACCCTGACCTACCGCGACGCCGAAACCCCCAAGCGCAACTTCACCTGGGCCGATGGTGCGGTCGATCCCGATACCGGCGATAGCTGGGCGGTGGCCTACAACTATTACACCCATATCAAATCCATCGGCGCCGACAGCTTCGTCACCACCCCGTTCGACGCCTTCGGTCGCACCCATGAATTCACCCTCGGTGCCGAATACCAGCATCTGGACAAGGATTTCACCTACGGTGGCGGCGACTACTTCCCGATCAACGTGTTCGATCCGGGCAGCATCGACATTCCGAAACAGGACTACGAGAAAAACAACGGCAACTGGTCCAAATCCGATCAGTACGGCCTCTACACCCGCGCGAAGATCAACGTCACCGACTGGCTCGATGTGATCGGCGGCAGCCGCGTGACCTGGTACGAAAGCGAAGCGAAAAACGCCAACGCCTTCTTCAACAACTTCGGCAGCGCCAGCACCAGCATCAACCGCAAGGTCGTGCCGTACGGCGCCATCATCGGCAAACTGACGCCGGAGCTGTCGGCCTACGCCAGCTACACCGGAGTGTTCAAGCCACAAAGCGAATTGGGCGCCGATAATACGCCGATCGGTCCGCGTGAAGGCAAACAATACGAAATCGGCCTCAAGCGCGAATTCTTCGACGGACGCCTGAACGCCAGCGTCGCGGTGTTCCGCATCTACGACGAAAACCGCGCCGAATACAACAACAGCATTGCGGCCTACATGAGCGAGGGCAAAGCCCGCAGCCAGGGTTGGGAAACCGAGTTGAGCGGCAACCTGACCGACAACTGGAGCATCGTCACCGGTTACGCCTTCACCTCCACCCAATACCTGAAGGCCGATGACGGTTCCGAAGGCAAGACGTTCAGCACAATCACGCCCAAGCACAACTTCAACCTGTGGACCAAGTACGCGTTCACCGACGGCCCGCTCAAGGACTTCAGCGTCGGCGGCGGGGTTCGCGCGGTCAGCGACACGTACTACCAACGCGAAGTGAAATTCGAACAAGGCGGCTTCGCCATCGCCACGGCCCAGGTGGGCTACAGGTTCAACGACAACCTGTCGACGACCCTGACCGCCAACAACCTGTTCGACCGCAAGTACTACGACCGGGTGGACGCCTCGTGGGGCACCAACTTCTACGGTGACCCACGCACGGTGACGCTGGCGGTGCGTGCGCAGTACTGATCGCCTTGGTGAATATTTCCCAATTCCCTGTAGGAGCGAGCCTGCTCGCGAAAAACGCCTGGTAAACGCGTTCATTCAGACAGCACGCGTTATCGTTGACGTCCTTCGCGAGCAGGCTCGCTCCCACAAGGGGCCACGCGCACTTGAGATCATGTGGGCTGTCAAACCGCAGGACTTTGCCCCTCTCCCATCACATCGTCTGCCCAACTGATCGCCGCCACGACCGTCGGGAAACCGATCGTACTGGTCAGCGCAATCAATGCATGACGAATCTGCTCCGGCGTGGCGCCCGCCTCTCGCGCCCGCCGGGTGTGGCTGTGCACGGCGCCCTCGGAGCGGATCGACGCCGCAGCGCCGAGCTGGATCAGCTGGACCGTTTTCTCGTCCAACGGACCGGCGTGACGTACAGCGGTACCCAAGGCCTCCACGGCGTCCAGATAATCCGGGTATTGCCGTTTCAGGTTTTCGTAGGTTTTGTGCTCTCTTTTCTTCGTCATGTTCATTTCTCCGCGAGCGTGTAAACGCATTCCAGTGTAGGAGCCAGCTTGCTTGCGATGGAGGGTCAACGATAACGCGTACTGTCTGAATGAGCGTGGTGCCTGTACGTTCTTCGCGGGCAAGCCCGCTCCCACAGGGGATCAGGGACATACGCGAAGCATCAGCAAAAACTTGCGAAAAGCGACAGTAGGCTAAGCTATGTTCAGCTAATTGCTCACGATGCTCGCGTCTGCAGGTTTCGGGTTGTTCTGGAGAGCGTCTGCAATAGCTATTCCAGACAGGCCCCAAACAATTTGCGCAGGACTTGCCGTGATGCCCGAGCCTTTCCTCAGTTTTGACGAACTCAAGCGTGCCGCCGTCTCCGGTGAAATCGACACCGTTCTGGTGTGCATGGTCGACATGCAGGGCCGCCTGGTCGGCAAGCGATTCCAGGTCGAGTTTTTCATCGACAGCGGTCATGAAGAAACCCATTGCTGCAATTACCTGCTCGCCGACGACATCGACATGGAGCCGGTACCGGGCTACGCCGCCGCGAGCTGGAGCAAAGGCTACGGCGATTTCGTCCTCAAGCCCGACATGAGCACCCTGCGCAAAGTGCCCTGGCTCGAATGCACGGCACTGGTGCTGTGCGATGTGCTCGACCATCACCATCGTGAGGACCTGCCCCACAGCCCGCGGGCGATCCTGAAAAAACAGGTCGCGCGCCTGCGTGAGCGCGGCTACACCGGCATGTTCGCCTCGGAGCTGGAGTTCTATCTGTTCGACGAAAGCTACGAGTCCATCCACAAGCGCAACTACTACAAGCCGAAAACCGCCGGGCATTACATCGAGGACTACAACATCCTGCAGACCACCCGCGAAGAGCCCGTGCTGCGGGCAATCCGCAAGCATCTGCAGGCGTGCGGCATTCCGGTGGAAAATTCCAAGGGTGAGTGGGGTCCGGGCCAGGAAGAAATCAACATCCGCTATGCCGATGCCATGACCATGGCCGACCACCACGTCATCATCAAGCACGCCTGCAAGGAGATCGCGCAACTGCAGGGCAAGGCGATCACCTTCATGGCCAAATGGCGCTATGACGCCGCCGGCTCCAGCAGCCACATCCACAATTCGCTGTGGGACAAGAACGCGAAGAAACCGCTGTTTTTCGACGCCAAGGCCGAGTTCGGCATGTCGAAGCTGATGCGTTCCTGGGTGGCCGGGCAGCTCAAATATGCCAACGACATCACCTGCTTTCTGGCGCCCTACATCAACTCCTACAAGCGCTTTCAGGCCGGCACCTTCGCCCCGACCCGCGCCGTGTGGAGCCGCGACAACCGCACCGCCGGATTCCGGTTGTGCGCTGAGCAAAGCAAAAGCATCCGCATCGAATGCCGCATCGGTGGCGCCGACCTTAACCCTTATCTGGCCTTCGCCGCGCTGATCGCCGCGGGGCTGGCCGGGATCGACGAAAAACTCAGCCTCGACCCGCCCTACGAGGGCGATGCCTATGTCGACGAGCATCTGCCCGAAGTGTCCAAGACCCTGCGTGACGCCAGTGCCGCACTCAAGGGCTCGACCATGTTGCGCGAGGCGTTCGGCGATGAGGTGATCGACCACTACGTGCACACCGCCGAATGGGAACAGAAAGAGTACGACCGGCGGATTACCGATTGGGAACTGCAGCGCGGCTTCGAGCGCTATTGAGTCAACTCGGATCGTAGAAATAACAGTTGAGAACATCATGACTGCGAAGATTCAGCTCATCTCCCCGGTCGATGGCCGGGTCTACGCCGAGCGCGAATGCGCCGACGTTGTTCAACTCGACAAGGCACTGGATGCAGCCGCCACCGCCCAGGCGCAATGGAAACGCCGGCCACTGAGTGAACGCGCGGCTTTTTGCAGTGCCGCCGTGGACGCCATGCTGGCGATGAAGGATGACATCGTCCCGGAACTGGCCTGGCAAATTGGCCGGCCAGTGCGTTATTGCGCGGGCGAGCTGCGCGGCTTCGAAGAGCGTGCCCGGCACATGATCGCCATTGCACCCGAGGCGCTGGCAGACGTCGAACCCACGCCCATCAACGGCTTTCGCCGGCATATCAAGCGCGAACCACTGGGCACCGTGCTGGTAATCGCCCCATGGAATTATCCCTACCTGACCGCCGTCAACACCATCATTCCGGCGCTGATGGCCGGCAACAGCGTCATCCTCAAACACGCTTCGCAAACCCTGTTGGTCGGCGAGCGTTTCGCCGAGGCCTTTCGTCGCGCGAATCTGCCTGAGGGGCTGTTCCATAACCTGGTACTCAGTCATACCTATACGGCAGTCGCCATCGCCTCGGGAAAGGTTCATCAAGTGAATTTCACCGGTTCCGTGGACGGCGGCAAGACCATGGAACACGCTGCCGTCGAAGGCTTCCTTGGCCTGGGTCTGGAGCTTGGCGGCAAAGACCCGGCCTACGTTCGCGCCGACGCCAACCTCGAACACGCGGTGGAAAACCTGGTGGACGGCAGCTTCTTCAACTCCGGGCAGAGCTGCTGTGCCGTGGAACGCATCTATGTTGATCAGTCCATCTACCCCGCCTTCGTCGAGCGCTTCGCCGCCCTGACTCGCCAGTATGTGCTGGGCAATCCACTGGACGAAGCGACGACCCTCGGTCCGCTGGTGAATCCGAAAGCGGCTGATTTCGTGCGCGGCCAGATCGCCGAGGCCCTGAGCCTGGGCGCCAGGGCGCTGATCGGTCCGCAAGACTTCGCCGCCGATGTGCCGGGCAGCGCCTACCTCGCGCCGCAGGTATTGGTCGACGTCAGCCATCAAATGTCGGTCATGTACGACGAAAGCTTCGGTCCGGTGGTCGGCATCATGCCGGTGGCCAACGATGAAGAAGCCATCGCCTTGATGAATGACAGCGAGTTCGGCCTCAGCGCCTCGATCTGGACCCGGGACCTCGCCGCCGCCGAGCGCTTGGGCAACGAGATCGACACCGGCACCGTGTTCATGAATCGCTGCGATTACCTCGACCCGGCCCTGGCCTGGACCGGGGTGAAGAACAGTGGGCGCGGCGTGACGCTGTCGCGTCTGGGCTACGAACACCTGACCCGCGCCAAATCCTTCCATTTGCGCCACGAGATCTGAGCCATGAGCCTGACCGGAAACTGGAATTACCCCACGAGCATTCGCTTCGGCGTCGGTCGCATCAGCGAACTGGCCGAGGTCTGTCGCAGCCAGGGTATCCAGCGACCGTTGCTGGTCACCGACAGCGGCCTGGCGCGGGCGCCGATCACCAAGGCAGCGCTGGATTCCTTGAGCGACGCGGGCCTGGGCGCGGCACTGTTTTGCGACCTCAAGCCCAACCCCGTCGAAGCCAACCTGGCTGGCGGACTCGAGGCCTGGCGTGCGGGCAATCACGATGGCGTAGTGGCCTTCGGCGGTGGCAGCGGCCTGGACATGGGCAAGCTCATTGCGTTCATGAGCGGGCAAACCCGTCCGGTGTGGGACTTCGAGGACATCGGCGACTACTGGACCCGTGCCGATGAAAGCCGCATCGCCCCGGTCATCGCGGTCCCGACCACGGCCGGCACCGGTTCCGAAGTGGGGCGTGCAGCGGTGATCATCGACGATCGCACCCACACCAAACGCATCATCTTCCACCCGAAAATGATGCCGCGCGTGGTCATCAGCGACCCGGCGCTGACCGTCGGCATGCCGGCAAAAGTCACCGCCGGCACGGGCATGGATGCGTTGTCGCACTGCCTGGAGTCGTACTGCGCCCCCGGTTTCCACCCGATGGCCGACGGTATCGCGGTCGAAGGCATGCGCCTGGTCGCCAATGCACTGGTGCGCGCGGTGCACACGCCTTCCGACCTCGATGCCCGCGGTCAGATGCTGGCCGCCGCGGCAATGGGCGCCACCGCTTTCCAGAAAGGCCTGGGCGGCATGCATGCCCTCGCGCATCCGATTGGCGCGCTGTACGACACCCATCACGGCATGACCAACGCGACCCTGATGCCCTATGTCCTGAAATTCAATCGCCCGGCCATCGAGGAGCGCATCACGCGTCTGGCCGCTTACCTGCACCTGCCCTCCCCCGGCTTCGACAGCTTCCTGGCCTTCGTCCTCAAGTTGCGCAAGGACATCGCCGTGCCCCACACGCTGTTCGAGCTGGGAGTGGATGACAAGCAGGCCGACCTGATCGCGGACATGGCGGTCGTCGACCCGTCGGCCGGCGGCAACCCACTGCCGCTGACCCGGGCCGGCGTGGCGGAAATTTTTCAGGCGGCCTTCCTCGGCCGCCTGTAATCGCAATCGATTGCCTGGGCCAATCTTGATATCCGTCAATTCAGAGGTAACACGGGCGATGAGTGAATTGTGGCGAGGGGATTCATCCCCGTTGGGCTGCGCAGCAGTCCCATTTTTTGGGGTCGCTTCGCAACCCGACGGGGCGGTGCGACGTTTCGCTGAATCCCCTCGCCACAAGTATGTGTTCAGGCTAATTGACTGGCATCGGGGTTAGTCCGGACAGGTTTCACCGTTGGGAAACAGGAGCAGTACGACAAGGGGTTGAAGGCCAGCCCGTCCGGAGGTCCGGATGGACGCGTATCAAAACCTGAAGGGGCACACCATAATGAATCCAGCAAGCCAGCCCGGCACCGACGCGCACGACGATGACGTCAAGGTGCTGCACAGCATGGGCTATGCCCAGCAGCTGTCGCGTCGAATGGGCGTTTTCTCCAACTTTGCGATTTCCTTCTCGATCATCTGCATCCTCTCCGGTGGTATCAACTCACTGGCCCAGGGCACGTCCGGCGCGGGCGGTGCCTCCATCGGCATTGGCTGGCCGCTCGGTTGCATCATCTCTGGCGTCTTCGCCATGGCCATGGCGCAGATTTCCTCGGCCTACCCCACCGCTGGCGGCTTGTATCACTGGGGCTCGATCCTCGGTAATCGCTTCACCGGCTGGCTCACGGCCTGGTTCAACCTGCTGGGGCTGATCACGGTGCTCGGTGCGATCAACGTCGGCACCTATTACTTCTTTTTCGGCGCTTTCGGGCCGACGCTGGGCATGGAAGACACGACCACGACACGGGTGATTTTCCTGGCGATTCTCACCGGCCTTCAAGCCCTGTGTAACCACTTGGGTATCGGCCTGACGGCGAAACTCACCGACTTCTCCGGCTACCTGATTTTCGCCACTGCCATCGCACTGACCATCGTCTGCCTGATCTCGGCGCCCAGCTACGAGTTCTCCCGACTGGTGACGTTCGGCAACTATTCCGGCGAGGCCGGCGGCAATGTCTGGCCACAGGTCTCCAACGGCTGGATCTTCATGCTCGGCTTGCTGTTGCCGATCTACACCATCACCGGCTACGACGCGTCCGCGCACACCTCCGAAGAAACCCGTAACGCGGCCATGTCCGTGCCACGGGGGATGGTCATGTCGGTGGTCTGGTCGCTGCTGTTCGGCTGGCTCATGCTCAGTGCGTTCGTGCTGATGCTGCCGAGCATGGACGAGGCTGCCAAGCAAGGCTGGAGCGTGTTTTTCTGGGCCATGAATACCCAGGTCAACCCGCTGCTCAAGGACGCGCTGTACGTGGCGATTTTCATCTCGCAGGTGCTCTGCGGCCTGGCCACCGTGACCTCGGTGTCGCGCATGATCTTCGCCTTCTCCCGTGACGGCGGCCTGCCCTGCTCGAAAGCACTGGCGTCGGTCTCACCGACCTTTCGCAGCCCGGTCGCCGCTATCTGGACCGGTGCTACGCTGGCGGTGTTGTTCGTCTGGGGCTCGTCCGTGATCTCGATCGGCGAAACGCCGGTCTACACCATCGTCGTCTCCTGCACGGTGATCTTCCTGTTCTTCTCCTTCGTTATTCCCATCGTGCTGGGCCTGTTTGCCTATGGCACCTCGAAATGGCCGACCATGGGGCCGTGGAACATGGGGCGCTTCTGGTACACGGTGTTTGCCCTGCTCTCGGTGTTGTCGATGGTGATCATCTTCGTGATCGGCATCCAGCCGCCCAACGATTGGGCGTTATACATCACCATCGGGTTTCTGGTGTTGACGGCCATTGTCTGGTTCGGGTTTGAGGCAAGACGCTTCCAGGGGCCGCCGGTGGGAGATGTGATTGCCAAGCGGCAGGGCGAGATTGCAGCGGCGGAGGCGGCTTTGGATAAGCGCTCTTAGAATTGTGTACATATCCGTTTTCGGCGTAACGGCGACTTATGGTTTCGCCCTTACGGCCGGCCACTTGGAAGAACCTGTAGGAGCAAAGCTTGCTCGCGATAGCGGCAGTCCAGTCACATCGATGACGCCTGGTAAGCCGCCATCGCGAGCAAGCTTGAACTGGCCTAATAATTCCGGACACCTCTTAAGGGCGATATGATTTCGCCAACT
>NZ_JABFMU010000057.1 GCF_013359695.1 Pseudomonas sp. C2B4 | reverse complement strand
GGCAAGAGCCCTTGGTTACTTGGGGCTCTTCCAAGTGACCCGCCGTAAGGGCGGAACCATAAGTAGCCGTTACCGAAGAAACGGATATGTACACCATCCCGCTCCTACAAACGACTTGGTGAGCCCGCCAAGGGAAGCGAAAAACTGAAAACCGCCCCACAAGGCTCCAGGTTCTGCGCCCAGATATCCCCCCGGTGCCGGCCAATGATGTTCTTGCACAACGCCAGGCCAATCCCGTTCCCGCTGACCTTGGACGAGAAGAACCCATCGAACAGTTTCTCCTGCGCCTCGGCCTGGATCCCGCGTCCACGGTCTTCGATCCGCACCAGCGCCACATCGCCGTCGCGGCTGGCCTGGATGCGCAGCACGCGGCGTTCAAGGGGCAGGTCGGTCATTTCTTCGATGGCATTGAACGCCAGGTTGAGGATTACCTGGCCGATCAACACTTTCTCGCAGCTCACCCGCAGCGGCTCGGTGGAAGGAACGATGTCGACCTGTATCAGGCTCGGGTCGGCGCGCAGGCTGATGAAGTAGCGGGTTTCGCGCAGCAATTCGTTGAGGTCGATCAGCTCTTCGGACTGTTCCAGTTTCACGACGTAATCGCGCACGCTCTTGATGATCACCGAGGCGTGCTCAATCTGCCGCACGGCGTTCTGCAAACCCCAGGCGACGCCTTGGTCGGTGTCGGCTGCGTTGCCCAGGCGAATCAACGCGCCTTCGATGAAGTTGCGGGTGGCGGCCAGCGGCTGGCTCAGTTCGTGGGCAATGGCCACGGCCATTTCGCCCATGGCGTTGTAGCGCGCCAGGTATTCGATTTTTTGCTCGCTGACCCGCCGGGCGTCTTCGGCGCGCACTTGTTCAGTGACGTCGCGAAACAGCAGCAGATGCCCCACCAGGTCGTCTTCAATCTCGATGTAGCGGCACGTTGCTTCATGCCAGCGCCATTCCCCGTCCCGTCGTTGCAGGTGGTAATGCACGCCAAAGGGCGCATGTTCGGGCGTGTCGTTGGACAGTTGTTGCAACAGGCGCTGGCGCGAATCGTCGTCGCACCAGTCGAGGAAGTTCTTGCCGATCAGTTCATGCACGGTGCTGTTGAGCAAATGCGCGCCGGAGTCGCTGATAAACCCTATCTCACCGTCGGGGCCCAGCACCGCCACGCCTTCGGCCAGGTCCTGCATGAAGGCCTTCAGTCGGCTTTCGAAGCGCTTGAGGTCGCGCTTGACCTTGTCTTCCTTGGAAATGTCGCGGAACTGCACCATCAGCACATCGCGACCTTGCAGATGCACCAGTGTCGCGACGGCCTCGGAAAGAATCTCCACCCCTTGCTTGGAGCGATAACACCATTCGATGGCGCGCTGGCCGGTGCGCGCGGCGCCTTCGAGCCAGCGCAAGCCCACCGACCGCCGGTACTTGGGCGCATCGCGGGTCATGTCCGGGGCTTTGAGCGGGGTCAGCTCTTCCAGGGTAAAACCCAGCGCCGCCAGGGCGGCGGCGTTGGCCCAGAGGATCTCCTTGCTGTGGGCATCGTGAAGAATGATGCACAGCGGCATGGCTTCGATCAGCGTGAAAAAGTCGTTCTGTTCAGGCAAGTACATCGGGCAGCCCTTGGCGGCAGGGGATTGTGACCGGTTAACCGGAAGTATGACGTTTTATACCGGCTCGCGCCCGGGGATGCGCTCAGAGGTAACCGGGGGCGAACTAGGGGTTTTCTTTAGTCGGGGGGCTGCACGCACCAATAGTGGCGTCGGGATGCGGTTTTTACACTGGACCTCAATGCAAGGGTGACGCCGATCCCTGTAGGAGCGAGCTTGCTCGCGATGGACGTTAACGATGACGCGGGCTGCCTGATTGCCCGCGGTGCCTGGACCACCATCGCGAGCAAGCTCGCTCCTACAGAGGGCAGCGGTGCGGTATCGCCCCACCTAACAATAAGCAAAACGGAGAAAGCCCATGCTGCGTTCAGCGGTCGCGCAACAAGACGCCCTGATCGGCGTTGACGAGCCTGTCGTCGATAGCCAGGCATTCCAGCAAGTGCTGGATGAAGTGCGCCAACGTCGCAATGAATTCGACAGCGTCTCCCATGTGCCTCGGGACATGATCGAGCGCTTCAAGCAGGTGGGCATCTACCGCGCCGCCACGCCCAAATGCTACGGCGGCGACGCCCTGGCACCGGCAAAGTTTCTGCAAATGATCGAGCGCATCTCCGAAGCCGACGGCTCGGCCGGCTGGGTCGCCAGTTTTGGTAGCGCCGGCGTTTATCTTGCCGCGTTGCCGCCAGAAACCCTGGCCGAAATCTACGCCGACAGCCCTGACCTGGTGTTCGCCGGCGGTCTGTTTCCGCTGCAACCGGCCGAAGCGGTCGAGGGTGGCTGGCAGGTCAACGGCACCTGGAAATTTGCCAGCGGCTGCAAAGGCGCCGACCTGCTCGGTGTCGGCATCGGCGCTGCGGGCGGCAAGCCGCGCACGGCGGTGTTCCGCCCGGATCAGGTGGACATCGTCGAGAACTGGGACGTGGTCGGCCTCAAGGGCACCGGTAGCCACGACCTGCGCGTCACCGACAAACGCATCGACGAGCGCTGGACCTTCATCCGCGGCGGCGCGGCCACCATCGACGAGCCGCTGTTCCGCTACCCGTCGATTGCCTATGCCGCGCAAGTGCTGGCCGTGGTCAACCTGGGCCTGGCGCGTGCCGCCATCGACGAAGTCAGCCGCATGGCCAACGGCGGTGGCATCACCGGCGCGCCAAAACTGTCTGACCGCGCCTACGTTCGCATCGAAATCGCCAAGGCCGAAGCCAAGCTCGCCGCCGCCCGTGGCTTCTTCTACAACGCCACCGAACAGGTGTGGAACTCGATTCTCGCCGGCAATCCGGTGACGCCGGAGCAGACCAGCCTGCTGCGCCTGTCCGCGATCCACGTGTCCCAGGCCGGTGCCGCCGTGGTGCAGAGCGCCTACAGCCTGGCCGGGACCACCGCCATCTACCTGCGCCACCCGCTGCAACGCTACCTGCGCGACTCGATGGTAGTGACCCAGCACGCCTTCCTCAGCGAAGGGCTGTACGACGGCGCAGGCTCGGTGTTCCTCGGCGTACCGCCGTTCCCTGGCTACATCTGAATTCCTGTCACTTTTTCAAGGTATCTACTTCATGTCGCAAGCCACTCAAGAACCACTGCGCGTCGTCTTCTGCATCGGCATCACCCAGAACTTTTTCGACCTGCCCACCGGCGAAGGCCTGAGCGTGTGGAAGGGCTTCAGCAAAATGATGGCCGACCTCGGCGCGATGCCTGGCATCACCGTACTCGGCGCGATGGATGACGACCGCCTGATGGTCGGCCCGTCCACCACCTCGCCCTGGACCGTGTACATCATGGCCGACGTCGACTGCCACCAGACGGTGATCGACGCCTGCAACCTGTTCCGCACCACGCCGGTGAACGAATACAGCCTGTGGCGCTACGCCAAGGTCGAAGCGCGCATCGGCCGTCCGCTGACCATCCCAGATGCGGCCAAGGTGTAAGCCATGAATGAGGCCTTGCTCCAGCGTCTGGCGACGCTCGAAGGGGAAAGTGCGGTGCGCCGACTCATGGCGCGCTACATGGACCTGTGCGACGTGCCCAGGGCGCCGACCCACGTCAGCGAACTGGCCGAGCTGTTCTGCGTCGATGCGATCTGGGAAGGCGTGGGTCGCGAGACCGCGCAGACCTTCGGTCAACATCGTGGGCGCGAGGCCGTGGCGGCGTTTGTCGGCGGTTACCTGCCGCCGTCGGATCACTTCCAGCTGAACCTGCACTACCTCACCAGCGAGTCGATCCAGGTCGACGGCGGGACAGCGCAGGGGCAGTGGATCATGCAGCAGATTTCCACCTACGCCGATGGCCGCAGCGAACTGTTCGGCACCCGCCTGAACATCGATTTCCGCTGCGTTGACGGCACCTGGCTGATCGCGCATTTCCGCACGCAACGCTTGTTCAGCTCTCATTTATCAAAGCAGGAGCTGAGTGCATGAGTACCTTCATCAGCGAATTTCTCCTCGGCGGCAACGGCAAACGCGTTGCCATCAAGGACTCCATCGACATCGCCGGCTACCCGACCCGTTCGGGCAGTCGCGCCTTCGCCGATGCGCCAGCGGCGACAAAAAACGCCGAGGTAGTCGAGGCGATTCTCGGGGCTGGCTGGCAGATCGTCGGCAAGACCAACCTGCATGAACTGGCGTTTGGCGTCACCGGTATCAACGACTGGACCGGCACGCCGATCAACCCGCAAGCCCCTGACCGGGTGCCGGGCGGTTCCTCCAGCGGTTCGGCTTCGGCAGTCGCGGCAGGCCTGGCGGACATCGCCATCGGCACCGACACCGGTGGTTCGGTGCGGGTGCCGGCGGCGTGCTGTGGCATTGCCGGGCTCAAGCCGACCTACGGCCGGGTCAGTCGCATTGGCGCCCATCCGCTGGAGTCCAGCCTCGACTGCGTCGGCCCGTTCGCCAAAACCATGGACGATCTGATCGCGGCCATGCAGGTGATCTGCCCGGGCTTCAACGTGCAGGGTCTGCCTGCTGACGGCGCCAAAGTCGGCTTTCTCGACGTGGCCTGCGATGCGCATCTGCAAGCCAGCCTCGGTGCTGCCGCCGACCGTGCCGGCTGGCGTCGCAGCCACCTGCAATTGAGCGAGTTTGAAGCGGCCTTCATTGCCGGGCTGACCGTGATCAATTTCGAAAACTGGGCCGCGTTCGGTCACCTGACCGGCAAAGGCCTGATCGGTGCCGACGTGGAAACCCGCCTGCTGGCGGCCAGTCGCACCACCCGTGAAGAACTGGCCGAGGCCGAAGCGGTGCGCGCCCGTTTCACCCAACAGGTGGATGCGGCGCTGGAAGACTTCGCAGTGCTTTTACTGCCGACCTTGCCGAGCCTGCCGCCGACCCTCAGCGAAGCCCGCGCCGGTAGCAAGACCGTGGCCGGTATGACCCCGCTGGTGCGTCCTTTCAACCTCAGTGGCCATCCGGCCCTGACGGTGCCGGTGGAACTCGATTGCGGCGGGCTGAAAGTCGGCCTGCAAATTGTTGGCCGTAAAGGTCAGGACGAAGTGGTCTGCGCCTTTGGTGCGCAACTGCAACAGAGCATGGCCGGTTAATCGCCAGCAGTCTCTAAACCGAAATCATAAAAATAAGCCATGAGGAGAACCGCATGAGCACTCATGAATACCGGCTGATCGCAACGTCGAAAAGCCCCGAAGACCTGGTCCAGCACGACCGCGTCGACGTCTCGCTGTACAACGATCCGGCACTGTTCGAAGCCGAGCTGGACAAGATTTTCTACCGCACCTGGGTGTGGGTTGCCCACGAAAGCGAAGTGCGCAACAGCGGCGACTTCAAGACCGCGATGATCGGCCGTCGCCCGGTGATCGTCGTGCGCGACAAGAAGAACAACATCAACGTCCTGGAAAACCGTTGCCGTCACCGTGGCGCGACCGTGTGCGAAAAGCACAAGGGCAACGCCACCGGTTTCACTTGCCCGTACCACAGCTGGTCCTACGGCCTGGATGGCAAGTTGCGCGCGCTGCCGTACCCGGACGGTTATGAAGGCATCCTGGAAAAATCCGAGCTGCCGCTGACCAGCCTGCGCGTGGAAAGCTACGCCGGCATGATCTTCGCCAGCTACAACGACGAGATCGAACCGCTGGAAGACTTCCTCGGCGGCGCCAAGCACTGGATGGACCTGTTCATGAAGCAGGGCGCCGGCTACCCGATCAAGACCCAGGGCGAACACAAGTTCAGCTTCAAGGGCAACTGGAAGATCCAGCTGGAAAACACCACCGACGGTTACCACTTCCCGATCGTGCACAAGTCGTTCATGTCGTCGGTGGATGAAGAAACCTCGGAAATGCTCTCGTTCATGACCGACGAGCAAGCCGTGACCCACTCGCTGGGCAACGGCCACAGCGTGATGGTGATGGTGCCGGAGCACGTCGATCTGGATCACGACGACGGCACTGAACAACTGCAAGAGCGTTTCGCCCACGTCACCGAAGAACTGTCGAAAACCATGCCAGCGGATCAAGTACGCCGCATCGTGCGTTCGCTGCATGGCGCCGGGTTCAACCTGAACCTGTTCCCCAACGTGGCCATGTCGATGTCGTTCTTCCGCGTGCTGCGGCCAGTGTCGGTCACCGAAACGGAAATCCGCCACGTGGCCCTCGGCATGGACGGCGGCCCGGAAATCGCCAACCGCGAGCGCATGCGCATTCACGAACACTTCCAGGGTCCGTTCGGTTTCGGCAGCCCCGACGATGCCGAAGCCTGGGACCGCGTGCAGCGCGGCTCCTATGCCGGCGTCGACGCGCCGATCCTGGTCAACCGCGGCCTGAACCGCGAAATCACCGCCGAGAACGGTGACAAAGTCAGCCACGCCACCGACGAAGGCGGCATGCGCGGTGCCTACGACATGTGGAAAAGGATGATGAGCCAATGAGCAATCACGATACCCTGAACGGTTTTTCCGGCCCGCTGGCCCAGGCCATCGAATTCATCTGGCGCGAAGCCGAGCTGCTGGACCACAAGAACTACGCCGAGTGGGCGACCCTGTGGAGCGAAAGCGGCAAGTACATCGTGCCGATCGACCCGGACACCGAAGACTTCGAGGCGACGCTGAACTACGCCTACGACGACGCACGCATGCGTGACCTGCGCATCGAACGCCTGACCGCCGGCTACTCGCCGTCGGCGGTGGATGCGGCGAAAACCATCCGCACCATCTCGCGTTTCCGCCTGGTGGAAGCGGCCGGCGACATCGTCGAAGTCAACTCGGCGCAGCTGCTGTACGCCTACAAGCGCGGCGTGCACACGCCGTTCGTGGCCGACCTGAACCACCGCATTCGTTTCACCGACGGCGTGCCGAGCCTGGAGCGCAAAGTGGTGCGCCTGATCAACTCCACCGACAGCCTGAGCGCGCTCGGCTTCCTGCTGTGAGGGCAACATCATGAGTCGAGTAGCCCTTGTAACGGGTGCCTCGCGGGGACTGGGCGAGTGCATCGCCCGTCGTCTGCACGCAGCGGGTTATCGCGTCGGCCTGGCGGATGTGCGTCTCGATGGCGTGCGACAACTGGCCGCCGAGCTGGATGAAAGCGGTTCCACGGCCGTCGCCATCGAGCTGGATGTGCGCAGCAAGGCCGACTTCCAGCGCGCCCGCGACCTGCTCGCCGCGCACTGGGGCGGCACCGACATTCTGGTGAACAACGCTGGTGTGTCGAAAGTTGCGGCGCTGATGGACATCACACCCGAAGAGTTCGACGAGTCGATGGCGATCAACCTGCGCGGCACTTTCGTGGCCTGCCAGGTGTTCGGCGCGCATTTCGCCGAGCGCGGCTTCGGCCGCATCGTCAACATCGCGTCCCTGGCCGGGCAGAACGGCGGCACCGCCACCGGCGCGCATTACGCGGCGGCCAAGGGCGGCGTGGCAACCCTGACCAAGGTCTTCGCCCGTGAGCTGGCGCCGCAAGGCGTGACGGTCAACAGCATCTCGCCCGGTCCGCTGGACTTGCCGGTGGTGCGCGAAACCGTGGCCCCGGAGCGCCTGGAGCAGATTCTGAAGATGATCCCGGCGGGTAGCCTCGGCGACCCGACGTTTATCGCCGACAGCGTCTTGCTGCTGATCGCCGAAAACGCCACGTCCGTAACCGGGGCGTGTCTCGACATCAACGGCGGCTTGTTCATGCGCTAAGCCCGACCCCCCCCTGTAGGAGCGAGCCTGCTCGCGATGGTCGTCAACGATGACGCTGGAAACCTGACACCCCATGGTGACCTCAGGTTCATCGCGAGCAGGCTCGCTCCTACAGGGAGCCAGCGCAAGACTTACCGTTTAACCGAAACAACAGAATTCAGGTGATGCAATGATGAAGGTGAAGATCGAAAGGATCGTCGACGAAGCGCTGGATATCCGTTCCTTTCGCCTCGTGCGCAGTGACGGCCAGCCGCTCGACACCTATGAGCCGGGCGCCCACGTCGACCTGACCGGGCCGACCGGCGTGACCCGCCAATATTCCCTGTGCAGTCCGCCACAGGATCGTCGCGCCTATCTGGTGGCGGTGAAGAAAGAGCCGCAATCGCGGGGTGGTTCGCTGGCGCTGCACGAGCAGGTAGAAGAGGGCATGGAGCTGGAAATGGGTGCGCCGCGCAACCTGTTCCGCCTCGACCCGGCTGCCCGCGAACACGTGCTGTTCGCCGCCGGCATCGGCGTGACGCCGCTGCTGAGCATGGCCTATCGACTGGCGGAAAGCGGCCAGCCGTATCGCTTGCACTACTTTGCCCGCTCGGCCGAGTACGCCGCGTTCACCGAACTGCTGGCGACGAACTTTGCCGACCACGTGGAGTTCCACTACGGTGTGGAACCTGCCGACCTGGACGCCGCGTTGAGCGAATGCCTGGACCGTGCCGGCAGCGACGCCCATGTCTACACCTGCGGCCCGGCGCCGTTCATGAACAAGGTGGTGGAAGTGGCGGCGCGCAGCCGTTCCGACGACGCCATCCATTTGGAACACTTCGCGGCCGATCCCGCGGCCAACAGCGCGCCGACCGGCAGTTTCGAAGTGGAACTGGCCAGCTCCGGCGTGGTGCTGCACGTACCGGCCGACAGCAGCCTGGTGGATGTGTTGCAGGCCCATGGTTGCGACATCGATACCGAGTGCCGCGAAGGCATCTGCGGTACTTGCATTGTCGAGGTGCTGGACGGTGTGCCGGAGCATCGCGACAACTGCCTGTCGAACAAGGAAAAGGCGTCCAACAAGCAGATTTGCGCCTGTGTTTCACGGGCACTTTCCGCTCGTCTGGTATTGGATATTTAAGCGCTTTCAAGGCTGGAAAGCCGACGCCGGAGCCTGTTGAATGGGCGCCCGGCGGCCGTCAAGGGAGGAGATGGCTGGAGTACGAAACACTTTTATCGAGCCGCTCGACGAAGCGGCCGGAAAATAACAACAAAAACACGTGAGGCTTTGCGGACATGATTACAGCATCGGCGGTGCGCAATGAGGCGTTCGAAAGCTGGCTGAGCCAGGTTAACCAGGCCTGCGGGCGTTTCGATGCCCGCGCGCTGGATTCCGATTTCTATGGCGAACTGGCGGAGTTTCGCGGTGGCGCGATCAAGCTCAGTGTGGTCGACATGGCCCACGTGCACCTGTATCGCACCAGCAAGGATGTCAGTGTCAGCAGCGATGGCCATTACTACGCGGTGTTCCAGTTGCGCGGCAGTTCAAACCTGGAGCAGGGCGACAACCGCGCGCGACTGGGCTGCGGCGACATCGCCCTGATCGACGCCAGCCGCCCGAGTGACATGACCTACAACGAAGACTCACGGCAGCTGTCGTTGATCATGCCGCGCCAGGTGGTCGAGCGCGGCTCGCACTTCAAGGCCGTCAACTGCGCCACGCGCATCGCGGCCAACAACCCTTTGGCGGCGATGGCCAACCGACTGGTGCTGGAAACCCGGCAGCAGGAAGGGCTGGACATGCAGGAAAGCGAAGCGGTGCTCGATGCCCTGGCCAGTCTGCTGTTGCCGGGTATCAGTGCCCGCGACATCAACGGCGATGTGCATGAGCGGCAATTTCGCAAGATTATTGCGTTCATCGACGAACACATCAGCGACGAAACACTCTGCCCCGAGATGATTGCCCGGGAAGTGGGGGTGTCGGTGCGCGGGTTGTACCGGATGTTCTCCAAGCGCGGGCTGGTGGTGGCGCAGTACATCAAGCATCGACGCCTGGACTTCTGCGCGGAAAACCTGCGCCGCAGCGACGTCGAGCAGAAGCTGTCGGCGCTGTGCTACGCCTGGGGTTTCTCCGACTCCAGCTACTTTTCCTCGGCGTTCAAGTCGCGCTTTGGCGTATCGCCGGGTGCCTATCGCAAGCGCTATAGCCAGAATTGATGTTGAGTCTACCGGCCTCATCGCGAGCAGGCTCGCTCCCACAGTAGGTCGTCAGCGAACACGAATTTCGTGGACGCCACGGACCACTGTGGGAGCGAGCCTGCTCGCGAAGGCGGACTGTCAGGCACCCTCGATGTTGACTGTGCTGGCCTCTTCGCGAGCAGGCTCGCACCCACAGGAATTGATGGTGTTCACGGATTTTGTGTACGAAGCCGATCACTGTGGAGCAAGGCTTGCCCGCGAAGGCGGCCTCAGGTTCTCTGAAGCGCTAAACCCCTAACACCCCTCTCAATGCCGCGCCGGCTCTTCAGCCGGCAAATGCAGCACCTCGCGCACCAGCATCGCAATGCTGGTCACACCCATCTTTTCCTTGATCTTGGTCCGGTGCACATCAACGGTTTTCACGCTGATGTTCAGCTCCCGGGCAATCACCTTGCTGGCCTTGCCGTCGATCACCAGCATCAGCACCTCGCGCTCACGGCTGGTCAGCAGGGCCAGTTTGCCTTGCAGGTTCTGGCGCTGCTCCTGATCGGCCTGGGCGTGCACGGCGGTCTTCAGCGCGGCCTGGATGCGGTCGATCATCTGCTGCGGGTTGTAGGGCTTCTCGACGAAGTCCAGCGCGCCGTTTTTCATCGCCGTCACCGACATCGGAATATCGCCATGGGCCGAGACGAAAATGGTCGGGAGGGTGCTGCCGCGCTGGTTGAGGATTTCCTGCAGCTGGAAACCGCTGGTTTCCGGCATGCGCACGTCCAGCACCAGGCAGGCCGGCTGCTTGGGGTCGTACTGGCTGAGGAACTCTTCGGCGCCGGCAAAGCACTGCGCCTGGACGCTGACAGACTCCAGCAACCACGCCAGCGAAGTGCGCAGGTCCTTGTCGTCGTCAACGATGTAAACAATCGGTTTGCGGGTTTGCATCAGGGTTGCCACGAAATTTCTAATTATTGTTTTCGCTCGCGTGCACGCGCGGCGGACATGGGCTCATCTTTTTTGGAGCCAGATAGCAGAATACCCACTGTCGCCGGCCCTTGCGATAAAGAAACCACCTAGTCGACTAGCGGAAAGCCTACCTCCATGTGGGGATCGTCAGAATGGTTGCGCGCCGCGCCCGGCCTTAGTCTTGTTCCATCACCTACGGACCGCTCTCGTCGCGGTCCTCCTGAAGGAAGGGGCATCGACATGGCCGACCTGAGCCAGCAGCAAATCGACTTTCGCAACGCCATGGCGCAACTGCCGGCCGCGGTGAACATCATCACCACCAATGGCCCAGGCGGCCGTTGTGGCATCACCGCCAGCGCCGTTTGCTCGGTGACCGATTCGCCGCCCACCGTGCTGGTGTGCGTCAACCGCAACAGCGCCACCCACGACGTATTCCGCACCAACGGCCGGCTGTGTGTGAACGTGCTGTGCGGCGAACAGGAAGAACTGGCCCGCCACTTCGCCGGCATGACCAAGGTGCCAATGGCCGAACGCTTTGCCTGGGACCTGTGGGACGACGGCGCTGCCGACGTGCCGGTTCTGCGCGATGCCCTGGTGCAGCTGGAAGGGCGGATCAGCGAGTGCAAGGAGGTGGGGTCGCATTCGGTGATGTTCGTGGAACTGGAGAAGGTCGGGGTGCGCGAGCCGCGTGACAGCCTGGTGTACTTCAACCGCTTGTTCCATCGACTGGAACATGCCGGGGCTGTTTGCTGAAAGACCGCGTTATCGTTCATCGCGGGCAAGCCTTGCTCCTACAGGTATGAGGTGATCACGAGATTTGTGAGCAGCACAGACCTGTAGGAGCAAGGCTTGCCCGCGATAGGGGAGTGTCAGTCGACAGAAATGTTGAATGTGCAGGCCGCTTCGCGAGCAGGCTCGCTCCCACAGTAGATCTGCTGTGAACACGAAGTTTGTGTACGACAGAGAACCCATGTGGGAGCGAGCCTGCTCGCGAAGGCGGTGGGTCAGTCGGCATAGATGTTGACTGTGCAGGCCCCTTCGCGAGCAGGCTCGCTCCCACAGTGGATCTGCTGTGAGCACGAGGTTTGTGTACGGCAAAGAGCCCATGTGGGAGCGAGCCTGCTCGCGAAGGCGGTGGGTCAGTCGGCGCGGATGTTGACTGTGCAGGCCCCTTCGCGAGCAAGCCCGCTCCCACAGTGGATCTGCTGTGAGCACGAGGTTTGTGTACGACAGAGACCCCATGTGGGAGCGAGCCTGCTCGCGAAGGCGGTACATCAGACCTGCAAATATTCCCGAGCCAACCCGCACGCCCGCTCAATCAGCATCGGCGCCATTTCAATCGCGGTCTGCGTGCCCTGGCGGGTATGAATCCAGCCCAGGTACGTGGTGCCACGCAGCATCAGGAACAGCGCCAGCGCCTGGCGATCTGCCTCGGTCAGTGGCTTGACCGCGTGATACCCCTCAAGCAGCGCCGCCTTGATCTGCTCAAAACGCGGGTCATCCAGGCAGAAGTACAGCGCGGTGGCCAGTTCGAACATGTGCCAGCCGAAACCGGCGTCGTCAAAGTCGATCAGCCGCAGGCGCGGGCCTTCGATCAGCAGGTTTTCCGGCACCAGGTCGGCGTGAATCATGCCGAAGTTATCCAGGTGCCGGCCGTATTGGCGCAAGTCCCGCCGCGCTTGACGCCGAGCCTGCTGCAACAGATCCCGTTGATCGTCGCTCAGCTGCTCCAGCTCCCAGAAACGCCCCCAGAACGGATTGGCGCCGATCAAACCCTCTTCATCCCAGGCATGCCGGACGAACTCATCCGGCTGTTGCCAATGGGCCGAATGCACGTGAATGCGTGCGGCAATCGCGCCGGCTTCGGCAAACAGAAAGTCGATCTCGGTATCGGCCTGCACCCCGGCCTCGGAGGTGCCGGCGGTCGTGCCCGGTAGCCAGGCGAGCATATCGACATGGCGTTCGCCGAGGTCTTGATGGCTCACTTCGATCAAATGACGCTGGTCCTGGGTGCGGATGATTTGCGGCACGGTGATGCCGGCGCTTTCCAGTGCTTCCATCCATTGCAGTTCGGAACGCAGCGCGGCTTCGCAGTGATAGCCATTGCGATGAATGCGCAGGGCGACGCGCTGGCCGTCGTGGCGCCAGGCCGAGAACACGGCGTTCTCGCGGAATTTGACCAGTTCGATATCGGCGAAATCGCCGTCCCAGTGGCGCAGGGCGTGACGCGCCAGATCGTGCAGATGGGCGACTTGCTGGTCATGGTTCAGGGTGTGGAGTTCAGACATGGCAGATCCTCAAATCGCACTCAGCGCGTGGTCCAGGGTGTCGACGAACAGGTCGGCGTGTTCGCGGCTGAACACCAGCGGTGGGCGTAGCTTGAGAATGTTGTCGCCCGCGCCGATCTTGCTGATCAGCACGCCGTTCTCGCGCATGTCGTTGACCACCTTGCGCGCTTCCAGCCCGGCCGGTTCCTGGCTGGCGTGATCGCGCACCAGTTCCATGGCGAAGAACAGCCCTTTGCCGCGCACATCGCCGATGATCGAGTGCTTGGCGGCCAGTCCTTGCAGACGCTGTTGCACATAGGCGCCAACGTCTTGTGCATTGCGCAGCAGTTGCTTGTCCTCAATCTCGTCCAGTACCGCCATGCCCACGGCGGCCGCCACGGGCGAGCCACCGAAGGTGTTGAAGTACATGGCGTTGCGGCCGAACGACTCCACCAGCGCTTTATGGGTGATCAACCCGGCCAGCGGGTAACCGTTACCCATGGGTTTGCCGAGGGTGACGATGTCCGGCGTCACGCCGTGGGCCTGATGTCCCCACAGGTGGTCGCCGGTGCGGCCGAAACCGGACTGCACCTCGTCGGCGATGAACAAACCACCTGCCGCGCGGATCAGCTCTGCGGCTTTGGCGACGAAGCTGGCCGGCACCCTTGGCAAGCCTTCGTTGGCGAACAGGGTGTCGATCAGCAGGGCTGCCGGGCGAATCCCCTGGGCTTGCATCGAGGCAATCGCAGCGGCGATGTTGGCCGCGTATTCCTCGGCCAATTGCGTTTCGCTGGTGCCCGCGGGGGCGCGGTACAGGCATGGGATCGGCACGGCGCGGGCATGGGCGGCGAAGGGCTCGGGCGAGGGCAGGGCGGTGGTGACTTCGGCCAGCGATGCCGAGTTGCCGTGGTAGTTGTAGTCGCTGACGATGATGCCCGTGCCGCCGCTGGCGAAACGCGCCAGGCGCAGCGCCAGTTCATTGGCCTCGCTGCCGGTGCAAGTGAACATCGCGGTGTCCAGTGGCTGGGCGAAGGTCGCGGTCAGGCGTTCGGCGTAGCGCACCACCTGTTCATCCAGATAGCGCGTGTGGATGTTCAGCGTGGTTGCCTGGCGGTGCATCGCCTCGATCACATGCGGGTTGCAGTGACCGACACAGGGCACGTTGTTGTAGACGTCCAGATAGCGACGGCCATCGACGTCGAACAGCCACACGCCTTCACCGCGCACCAGGTGCAGGGGCTTGTCATAGAACAGCGGCGAGGCGCTGCCGAGTACGCGGTGGCGGCGTTGCAGGAGAGTGTCAGGCATGGTCTGGAACCTCGATAACAGGGGTGCGGCGAGTGCGCAGCAGGAA
This sequence comes from Pseudomonas sp. C2B4, assembly GCF_013359695.1. GTDB lineage: Bacteria > Pseudomonadota > Gammaproteobacteria > Pseudomonadales > Pseudomonadaceae > Aquipseudomonas. Next base: position 23,666 of record NZ_JABFMU010000057.1, on the reverse strand, counting down.
GTTGAAAATGCACAGTGCGAAGGTCACGCCGAGGGCGATCAGCATCGTCAGGTCAAGCTGGAAGCAGGCGGCGATGACCACCAGCGTCAGGGCCAGGCCCAGCCAGGCGACCACTGTGCCGCCGGCCAGGCTGAACGGACGGGGCAGGTCCGGTTGGCTGCGTTTGATGCGCAGGTACGCGCCGAAAATGAACAGGTAGCAAACGTTGAGCAGCAGCACGACCGCGAGCATCACGGTGGCCGGGTCGACCTCGGACAACGGCAGGCCGATGGCGCCGATCAACAGCAGGGCAGGGTATGGCGTGCCGCGCTTGCCGGTCTTGCCCAGCCATTGCGGGAACAGGCCATCGCGAGCCATGGCGAACAGTTGCCGGGAAGCGGCGTAGACCAGGGAGAAGAAGGTGGCGATCAAGCCAAACACGCCACCGCAGCCAATCACCTTGGCCAGCCATGAGTTTTCACCGAAGGCGCTGTTGCTGGACATCGCCGCGTACAGCGGGTCGCCCGCCGAACCCACCAGCTCAACGCCACCGGCACCGGGTGCGCAGACCAGCACCACCAGGGCAGTGACCAACAGGGTGCCGATGGCGGCCAGAATGCCACGCGGCATGGTGCGTCCAGGATTGCTGGCTTCTTCCGCCGCCGAGCCGGTCTGCTCGACGGTGATGAACAACCAGATGGCGAACGGCACGCAGGCGAAGATGCCGCCGAGGCTGACCGGTGTTGCGACATTCGCCGGCAACGCCAGCAGGTTGGTCAGTTCGACATGGGGCGCCATGGCCACGCCGAAGGTCAGCAGGGCGACGACGGCGATCACACCGGCAACGAACGTCAGGCCCATGGCCTCACCGACACCGCGCAAGTGAATGCCGACGATCACCACGAACAGGGCGATTTTCACCGGCCAGCCACCGAAGCCGAAAATCGATTCGGTGTAGGCACAAATGAAGGTCGCCGCCGCACCGGTGCCGATGGTCAGCGCCAGTGCGCATGCAACACCCACCAGGTAACCCACAAACGGCCCGAACGCGCTCTGCGCATAGACGAACACACCGCCAGCGCTGGGCAGCGCGGTGGACAGCTCCGCCACGCACAACGCCAGGCCACCGCACAGCAGCGCCATCAGCAGCGTGGCGATCAGCATGTTCAGCCAGCCACCGGCCGCCAGCCCGAAGTTCCAGCCGGAAAACTGCCCGGCCACCACCAACGCAATTCCAAGGCCGGCAATCTTTGGCCAGCCCAACGCACTTTTCTTGAGCACAGAAGTCTCCCGCAGCCCTGAGGCCGATTTATTGTTTTAGTGAGAAATGGAGGGGGTTGAACGTTGCTTTGCGCTTCGATACTACGCGTGGGGTGCGACGCGGCATGTTTGCGTGCATGCCAGGTGGTTGGTTGTGGGTGCCAGATTGGTAAGGAGGAACAAGTCCCCTGTGGGAGTGGGCTTGCCCGCGATGGCGGAGTGTCAGTCACCATAGATGTTGAATGTGATGGCCTCTTCGCGAGCAGGCTCGCTCCCACAGGGGATCTCCGGTGAACACAGGATTTGTGTGCGACACAGATCAAATGTGGGAGCGAGCCTGCTCGCGAAGGCGGTGTGTCAGTCGATATGGATGTTGAGTGTGCTGGCCCCTTCGCGAGCAGGCTCGCTCCCACAGGGATCTCCAGTGAGCAAAGGATTTTTGTACGACACAGATCAAAATGTGGGAGCGGGCTTGCCCGCGAAGGCGGAGTGTCAGTCACCATTGATGTTGAATGTGCTGGCCTCTTCGCGAGCAGGCTCGCTCCCACAGGGGATCTCCGGTGAACACAGGATTTATGTGTGACACAGATCAAATGTGGGAGCGAGCCTGCTCGCGAAAGCGGTCCATCAGGCACCGCCATGGTCAGATCCGAAAACTCCCCACCAACTGATTCAACCGCGCCGCCTGCTGTTCCAGCTCGGTGCAGGCGCGCAAGGTGGATTGCAGGTTTTCCACGCCTTGCTGGTTGAGGGTGTTGATCTGGGTGATGTCGACGTTCAGCGCCTCGACCACGGCGGTCTGTTCCTCGGTGGCGGCGGCGACTGACTGATTGACGTTGTCGATCTCGCCAATGCGCTGGGTCACGCTGCCCAACCGTGAGCCGGCGAGGTTGGCGATGGTGACGCTTTCCTCGCTGTGCTGCTGGCTTTCGGTCATGGTGGTGACCGAATCCCGGGCGCCGATTTGCAGTTCCTCGATCATCTGCTGGATCTCCAGCGCCGAGGTCTGGGTGCGTCCGGCCAGGCTGCGCACTTCGTCGGCCACCACGGCAAAACCGCGACCGGCCTCACCGGCGCGGGCCGCTTCGATCGCCGCGTTCAGTGCCAGCAGGTTGGTCTGCTGGGAGATGCCCTTGATCACTTCCAGGATCTGCCCGATGTTCACGGTCTTGTCGTTGAGCACTTCGATGTTGGTGCACGATGCCCGGATTTTTCCGGACAGCTCATTCATCACCTCGATCGTACGCTGCACCACCTGACGCCCGTCTTCGGCCTGTTGCCGGGCGTTGGACGCCTGGTGCGAGGCATCGCTGGCGTTATGGGCAATCTCCTGGGCGGCGGCGCCCAATTGGTTGATCGCCGCCGCCACGCTGTTGGTGCGGGTGGATTGATCGTCGAAATTGCTCAGCGACGAATTGGAGGCTTCCAGCACGCGACGAGCCCCTTCGTTGACGCCGAGCGCCGCTGACGACACTTCGCGAATCGACTGATGGATGCGCTCGACAAAACGGTTGAACGCGGTGGCCAACTGGCCTATCTCATCCCGTGATTGCACTTGCAGGCGCCGGGTCAGGTCGCCTTCACCGAGGGAAATATCCTCCATGACCCGCGTCAGCACTTGCAGCGGTCGGGTGATGCGCTGCGCCGTGTACCAGATCAACAGCAGGCCGAGCAGGGCCGAGCCGCCACCGAGCAGCAATTCCAGCGCGGTGCTTTGCACGCCCCGGGCATCGAGCTCCTTTTGCAAGGTGATGACCGGTGCCAGCAGCACCTCCTGCGGCACGCCCACCAGCACGCCCCATGGCGCCGCTCCGGCAATCGGCGCCAGGGGTTCGAGGAGCTTGATCTGCTGCGGATCGACAAACACTTTCGGCTGGCCCTGACGCAACGCATCCATGACCTCGGCGCTGTCCATGGGCTGCCCGAGGCGGCTGACGTCCTGGCTGTTGGCGGAGATCACGCCGCGAGGGCTGACGATGCTGATCTGGCCGTGGCCGTCGAACAATTGCAGGGCACTGGTTTCACTGTTTTTTTGCAGCGCGGCGAGGTTGATGTCGAGGCCGACCACGGCAATGACCTTGCCGTTTTCCAGCAGCGGGAAAGCGACGCTGGTCACCAGTTTGCGACTGCCGGACGCCTCGTCGAAGTAGGGCTCCAGCACGCAGGCCTGACGGGTGTCGCGGGCGCAGGTGTAGAAGGCGTTGTAGGGCGCGCCGCTCGGCCCCGGCTCGGTGTTGGCGAGCAGGCCCTCGTCGCCGATCACCGCTTGCAGTTCGCCAGGTTTGCTTTGCACCCAGTACAGCGAGAAGCGCCCGGTTTCGTTACTGCCCAGTTCCGCCTTGTCGACGAAACCCGAGTCTGCTCCGTCCAAAGCGTCGGGTTCAAAAATGACGTAAAGCCCGAGCAGGTCGGGCTTGTCGATGAGGGCCTGGTGAAGCTGGGTACTCAGCTCCTGGCGCAGTTGTTGGCGGGTCAGCGTCCCCTGGTGCTGGAGTTGCCGCAGATAGAGTAAGTATCGCGACAGCCCCTGGCCGAATTCATGGGTCTGCATGAAGGTGCGCTGCACCTGCATCGCCTGCACCTTGCCCAAGGCCTGCATGTGTTCCTTGGCGGCATCGGCGAGCATTTCGCTGCTGGCCTGGGCCACTTGCTGGCTGCTTTTGTGCGTCTGGTAAAGCGAGAGGCCCATCAGCAACCCCACCACCAACAGCAGGCAGAGGCCGGCGAGCAGGGCGATCTTGCTCTGGATCGTCAGGAATTTTTTCTGCATTGGAAATGCCTTTTTCCACGAGGAAATTATTGATCGAAACGTGCCCTGTAGGAGCGAGCTTGCTCGCGATGGACGCCCAGGCAACGCGGTCTTTCAGGCAGCACGCGTTATCGTTGACGTCCATCGCGAGCAGGCTCGCTCCTACAGGAATCGCGTGGTGGCTTAGAACGTCGTGGCGAAAATCACCTGGCTGTAGAGGTTCTTGTCGTTGTTGCCCAACTGCGTGCCGCCCTGGTCAGCGCTCTTGTCCGGCTGGAACAGGCCGATCAGCGGCATGATGCTCAGGTGGTCGTTGACGTGCCATTCGGCATACAGGTCCGTTTCGCGGCCATCGGTGTTGCCCAGGTCGCGGTCGATGGTGTCGAAGTTGAAATGCATCAGGCCGACAGTCACGTTCTCCAGTGGCGAGACGGTGAACTTGAGTTGCTGGATGCGCGAGTTGCTGTTGAACGGACCGGCATAGTTGCCCGCCACTTCACCCTGGAACCAGGTGCCGAAGCCACGGCTGAAACCGTAGAACAGGGTGTCGTAGTTTTCCGAGAAGCGGCTGTAGCGGTAGCTGAGATACGGCGCCCAGGTCACGTCGGAGAAGGTCCAGCCGGCTTCCAGGTACCAGCCGTCTTCGCTGGAGGTGTGGGGCTTGTCCTGCTTGGCGTATTCACCGGAGAGGAACAGGTCCTTGACCCCGGCATTGCCGGTGGCGCGCAGGCTGTAGGTCTTCATGCCGTCGCGTTCAAGCTGGATCGGCGAGGCGTATTGCTCGTCGATGTCGGTGGTGTCGATGTAGGTCAGGCCGACGGTGCCGGCTTCGGACACGTGCTCCAGGGTGCCGACGTACATCTCGGTCTTGGCCTGGGAGCGGTTGTTGGATTTGAGCCACATCAGGTCGCTGCGCCAGCCTTCCTTGCCGCCGAGGCGCAGAATAGCGGTCTCGTCAAAGGCCTTGCGCGCCGCCAGCCAATAGGCGCCACCACGGTTGAATTCACCGTCGGCGATGCCCTTGCCCAGGTTCAGCGCGTCGCCGTTAATCAGGAAACCATCGCCGATCATGATGTTCTGACGGCCAAAGGACAGGTCGATACCGTCACTGCCCAGCACCGGGAACAGATCGGCCGAACGCCAGCCGAGGTAGGCGTCTTCGAACTTGGTGGTGCGTTCCGAACCATCGCTGAAGCCAGCGGCATCGCCATCGCCCCAGGTGCCGGAGCTGAGCATGTTCGCCGCGCCATAAGCGGTACCGACACCGCCCAGGCCCTGGTCGAACGCCAGGCCGTACTTGATGTAACCCTCGCGCCACGACGACGAACCTTCGTCGAGACGACCCGACAGGGCGTAGTTTTCCTGGCTGTGGAAGACGCCGAAAACTGCCTCCAGCGTGGCGTTCAGGTGACTGTCGTCATTGGCGTACAGTTCATAAGCTCCGGCCTGCCCGGCACTGATCATCAGCGCGAGCGTGGAAAGTCGAAGCAAGGGGGACTTGAGCATGGCATGACATCCGTTCTTGTTCTTAGGCGCAGGGTTGCGGTCTTTTTAGATACTAAGGGCCGCGGTTTTTTTGGCCTTTTGCCTGTTTGCCAATTAGTTGGTTGTGCATGCCAGATTGAGTGGCGAAGTGATGGCGCTGAGGTTCCGCTGCTTTTATCGACCGGCCGAATCGGGTCTCCTGTAGGAGCGAGCCTGCTCGCGAAAAACATCTGGGCGACGCGTTCATTCAGGAAGAGCGCGTAATCGTTGACGTCCTTCGCGAGCAGGCTCGCTCCCACAGGGGGGCTTTCATAGGCAAATGGTTTTGCGAGCGCGCATTTGAGCGATCTGGCAGAACCGCCAACACAACTGGCACGCAGGGAAAAACCTGCGTTTCGCCGACCGCCGACAATCCTTTCCAACCTGCCGGGGCTCCGTTACCCCGGTGCTTTCTGTGTTGACGTTCGTCCATGTGACGAACGCGTGGATTTTCAAGGTCGTTCCTTATGTTTACCGCCCTGCGTTTTTCCCTCTTTGGTTTGTTGTCCTTCACCCTGGCCCAGGTCGCCGTGGCAGCCGATTGCGCGCCGGTCCAGAGTCGTGGCGCCGAAGTGTTCGCCAATGAATGCGGGGTTTGCCATTCGGTGAGCAAGGGCATGGCCGGGATGATGGGGCCGAATCTGGCGGGTGTGGTGGGGCGCAAGTCCGGTTCGCTGGAAGGCTTCAACTATTCCCAGGCCATGCGCAGCAAGAACATCGACTGGCAGGCCGAGAACATCGAGCAACTGATCACTCAACCCCAGGCTTTCGTGCCGGGCACCTACATGCCTTACATGGGCCTGGCCTCCGCCGACGATCGTCAGGCGGTGGTGTGCTACCTCAAAGAACAACACTAAGCGGCCGGATATCTGGCTTATCAAACCCTGCAGGAGCTGGCTTGCCTTGAGTCTTGCACCGCCCTTGAGGGCGTTTTCGCGAGCAGGTTCGCTCCCACATTTGAATGAAGGTGATTTATGAGCAACGTTGAAATTCTGCCGCAGGTGGCTGCATTCCTTGATCGCCGTCACGGCTGCTTTATCGATGGCCAGTGGGTGTTTGCCGAAGGCGAGAGCATTGCCGTGGTCAACCCGGCCACCGGGCAGACCCTGTGCGAAACCCTCGATGCGCCACTGGCAATCGTCGAACAAGCGGTGCAGTCCTCGCACAAGGCTTTCAAGTCCGGTGTCTGGTCCTCGCTGCGTCCGGCCGACCGTGAACGCATCCTGCTGAATTTCACCCGTCTGGTGGAAGAGCACGCCGAAGAGCTGGCGCAACTGGAAACCCTGAGCCAGGGCAAGTCGATCAACATGGCCCGCGCGCTGGATCTGAACGCCACCGTGGAGTTCATGCGCTACATGTCCGGCTGGGCGACCAAGATCGAAGGCCAGACGTTCGATGTGTCGATCCCGCTGCCGCCGGGTGCCAAGTTCACGGCGTTCACCAAGCGTGAACCGGTGGGCGTGGTGGTCGGCATCGTGCCGTGGAACTTCCCGCTGTTGATCGCTGCCTGGAAGCTGATGCCAGCGCTGGCCACCGGTTGCACGGTGATCATCAAACCGGCCATGGAAACCCCGTTGACCGCCATGCGCCTGGCTGAACTGGCGCTGGAAGCCGGCATTCCGGCAGGCGTGTTCAACGTGGTCACCGGTGGCGGTGCTTCGGTCGGCGGCGTGCTGACCTCGCATCCGCTGGTGAGCAAAGTGTCCTTCACCGGTTCCACCGCCGTGGGCAAGAGCGTCGGCGTGGCGTGCATGGAAAACATGACGCGTTTCTCCCTGGAACTGGGCGGCAAGAACCCGATGATCGTGCTGGCCGATGCCGACATCGAGAAAGCCGTGCAAGGCGCGATCCTCGGTGGTCTGCTGAACAACGGCCAGGTGTGCGCCGCGGCTTCGCGCTTCTATGTGCATCGCTCGATCCACGATAAGTTCGTCGAAGCCCTGGCGGCAGCGGTATCGGCCATGCCGATCGGTGCCGGCATGAACTGCGAAGCGGCGATCAACCCACTGGTATCGCGCAAGCAACAGCAAAGCGTGCTCAAGCACATCGAACTGGCTCGCCGCGAAGGCGCGCGGGTAGTGGCCGGTGGCGAGTTGCTGGAAGGCGAGGGCTTCTTCGTCCAGCCGACCATCCTCGCCGACATCGACCACAGCATGGCCGTGGCTCGCGAAGAGGTGTTCGGCCCGGTGCTGGGTGTGATGCCGTTCGATGACGAAGACGCCGTGATCGCGCTGGCCAACGACAACCGCTACGGCCTGGCCGCGAGCCTGTGGACCAACGATCTGAGCAAGGCCATGAACCTGGTGCCACGCATCGAAGCCGGCACGGTCTGGGTCAACGCCCACGTTCTGCTCGACCCGGCGATGCCATTCGGTGGCGTCAAGCAATCGGGCATGGGCCGCGAGTTTGGGCGTGCGGTGATCGAGGCTTACACCGAGCTGAAGTCGGTGTGCATCGCGCATTGATGCCATAGTCTGCGGCGATCCAATTGTGGGAGCGAGCCTGCTCGCGAAAAACGTACAGACAACGCGTTCACTCAGACAGGGCGCGGTATCGTTGACGTCCATCGCGAGCAGGCTCGCTCCCACAGGGGATCAGGTGCGTTTGCCCGAATCAGGTCGGCTGTCCGGCCGCCCTGGTTTGGTTTTTCACGCCGTAGGCGGTTTCGCCAGCTCTATCCCGGCGGCACTCAGCCGCTTGAGAATTTCAAACAGCAGCTCGCTCTTGATCGCCCCGACATTGCGTGGGCTGCTGACATAGCCGGTGATGGTCAAGGTGAGGCCTTCAGGCTTCAACTGGCTGAAGCGCACGAACGGCGCCGGTTTATCGAGGATGGATTCGTGCTCGGTGTAGGTCTCGAACAGCAGGTTGCGCACCTGTTCCGGGTCGATGTCCAGCGGGAACATCAGTTCCAGTATCGCCACGCCCTGGGCGTTGCCGCCGAGGGTGACGTTGCGCAGGTTCTGCGAAATCAGCTGTGAGTTGGGCACGATGACGATCGAGCGGTCGGCCAGTTGGATTTCCGTGGCGCGCACGTTGATCCGGCGGATATCGCCTTCGACCCCGCTGATGCTGATCAGGTCGCCGACTTTCACCGGGCGTTCAGTCAGCAGGATCAGGCCCGAAACGAAGTTCTTGACGATCTCCTGCAGACCGAAACCGATGCCCACCGACAGGGCACTGACGATCCACGCCAGGTTGGTCCACTGCACACCCAGCGATGACAGGGCGAACAGGATGACCAGCGCATAGCCGATGTTGGAGAACAGTGTGCTGAGTGAGGCACACATGCCGGGGTCCATTTCCGTCTTGGGCAGGAACTCGTTGTCCAGCCAGCGGCGTAAGGTGCGGATCAGGTAGATGCCGATGAACAGGGCGAGCACGCCGTGCAATAAGTTGGCAGGGACAATGTTGAGTTTTCGCAGGCCGTCGCCGCCGAGTATCGCCAGGGTATTGGTCGCCAGTTGCCCGAGCGTCGATCCCACCCCGCCCACCACCAGTGAGATGAACGCGATCAGCACCAGCGCGGCCCGGCCGACGCCGGACAGGACGATGGAAATCTGCTCCAGGCGTGGATCGCCAATGCCCAGCAACTGCTTAAGGGCCTTGCCGCTGGAATGGCGGGGCGAAAACAGGTATTCGCAGCCGTCCTTCAGCAACTGGATCAGCAAATAGAAACCGGAAAAGATGATGAACAGCCAGACCAGTTCATAAGTGATGAAGCGCGACAGGGAGATGTAGCCGATCAGCAGGGCCAAGAGGGAAACCACCACCGCCATACTGGCGAAGGCATAAATGACCCCGGCCAGTGTCGTGCCTGCTTCGGGGGCCTCACCCGTCGCGACCAGGGCCCGGCGAATTCTGCTGACGCGCAACAGCAGCGAACCGATCATCACTGAAACGACCAGCGCGACGAACCCTCTGACCGAGATCACGACTGGCGCGCTCATGCCGGTGACATTGGTCATTTGCGCCATCGCTACCAGCACCAGCAGGACCCAGGCCAGGCGAATGGGGAAGGGCTTGATCGCCAGGGCCACCGAGTCGGCAATGGCCGGCAGCCGCCACGAAGGATGTTTGGTGGACAGCAGGGCGCGGCTCAGGCCGGTGATCAGCACGCAGGTATAAACGATCTTTTCGAAGTCCTGGGAGAACCCGGCCAGTTGTGGCGTCAACGGCAGTTCACGGGTCAGGGCATAAAACAGCAGTTGCAAGGCGAACCATGCCGCCAGCACCGTGGCGATAACTGAAGACAGCGCAAGGGCACTGCGCCGCAGTCGGCCTTCAGGCATGCGATGAATGCACAGCCACGTCAGCGCTTTGTCGGTGAGCCTGTGACCGACAAACCACAGGGCAAGGGCCAACGCGAGCAATACACTGGTGTAGAAGCGCTCGCCCGGTTGCCAGGCGGCGTCGAGGGTCGCGCCAATCTGTTGCAGGAAGGCACTCAGGCGTTGCCGGTCGTCCTCGGGCGGATTCAACAGCGGTGCCCAGAACCAGGGGTTGAGGATGCTGTGGGTCTGCTGGGTCACTTCGGTTTCCAGCAGGCCGCGACGGATGACGGCGATTTGGGTCAGCAGTTCGGTCCCGCTGGCTTTGAGCGTTGCCAGCGTATTGAGCTTGTAATCGACCTGTCTTTTTTGTTCGGTCAGGTCAGCCCTTTGAAGGGTAATGTCGGACTTCTCCAGCGCAGCGTCGCCAACCGGTGCCGGTCCCAACACACTCAACTGCGATTGCAGTTGAGCCTGTACGGGCAGCAGCAGGGCCGACAGCCGGGCGATTTCCTGGATCAACGCCTGGAGCAGATCCTGTGGGGCCTCCAGCTGACTGTAGTTACTGGCTTGGGACACCTGCTGCTTGAGGCTGTTGAGCCGAAGTTGCAGCTCCTGTAGATCGCTGTCGGGAATGCTGGCGGAGGTGGCCGCTGCATTGGCGGCAGGGGCGTCCGGCGCCGGCGCCGCCGACAGCATGGCGCCACTCGACCCGTACAGCGCGAGAATCGCGACAATCATCCACTTCAATGCATGGCGCATAGGCGTGCCCGACAGGTTGCTAGTCACCCAGCCTATGAGGTTAGGTCATGACTCGCGTCTGTGAGGGATTATTGGTCGGATGTGTTCAGCCATTGGGGGGATACCAAGGCTGGCACTAAACCTGTGGCGAGGGAGCTTGCTCCCGTTGGACTGCGCAGCAGTCCCTCTTTTAGGGCCGCTGCGCACCCCAGCGGCAGCAAGCTCCCTCGCCACAGGTTCTTCGTCATTCGCCCTGTCTTCGTGCCGGGAAAAACAGCTCGAAGCAGGTCACTCCATCGACACTGCTGACGCTGCAGGCCCCATTGTGCAGCTGCATGATCGTCGCCACGATCGACAGGCCCAGGCCATTGGACTGCGCCGAGCGTTCGCGGGACTGGTCGACGCGGTAGAAGCGTTCGAACAGCCTCGGCAGGTGTTCGGCGGGGATGGTCTGGCCGTGGTTGCGCACATGCAGGCGGATGCCGTCGGCGGTCGGCGTGGCGCGGATTTGCAGCTCGGAATCGGGTGCACCGTACTTGATCGCATTGGCGCACAGGTTGGCCATGGCCCGGCGCAGGAGCATCGGTTCGGCCCAGATCAGCCCGCTGCCCCGGGCATCGATGCGGATGCCGGCGTCGGCGGCGAGCCCTTCGAAATAGTCGGCCATGCGCTCCATTTCCTCGGCCGCGTCCAGTTCCTGGCGTTGGCGCAGGGCGCTGGCGGGGTCGGTGCGGGCCAGGAACAGCATGTTGTCGAGCATCCGCGCCAGGCGTTCCAGTTCCTCGACATTGGAGGCGAGCAGTTGTTGATAGGCTTCGATGCTGCGGTTCTGCTGCAAGGCGACCTGGGTTTCACCCAGCAGGTTATTGATCGGCGTGCGCAGTTCATGGGCCATGTCGGTCGACACCTGGCCCAGTTGCACGAAGCCCTTGCCCAGGCGGTCAAGCATGGCATTGAAGGCGTCGATCATCGGCAGCAGCTCCCGTGGCGCACCCTGGCTGTCGAGGCGCTCATTGAGGTTGCCGACGCCGATGCCCTGGGCATGCCGGGCCAGGTGCCGCACGGGCATCAGGCCGCGATCGACCAGCACATAGCCGGACAATGCCAGCAGAATCGCCGCAACACTGGCGAACAGGTAGACGTTGAACCGGTAGCTGGCGAGCACTGCGGTGCGCTCGGTCATCAGGCGCCCGGTGACCACTTCCAGGCTGCCCTGATCGTCGGACTCGATAATGGCCGCCAACGCGGAAAAGGGTACGCCGTTGACGCTGGGCAAGTGCTGTACGTCGCCAAGGCTCAGAGAGTGGTCCATGGGCATCGGCGCCAGGGCCGGCATGTGGAGGTTGCCCGGATTGACCACCAGCAATGGCGGTTGCCCGGGTACGCCGATGCTCAGCAGCGCTTCGCGGTTGCCGAGCATGTTCTGGAACAGCGCCGGTTTGCTGCGGATCAGCTCCAGCGTGTTGCTGTCGTTGAGGAAGGTGCGCAGCTGATCGATGCGCGTTACCAGTGCCGCGTCGTCACGGCGGATCAGCTCGCGCTCCAGGTCGTGGTACAGCGCCACGCCAAGGGCCGTCAGCGAGACAAACGCCAGAAACGCGAACACCAGCGCCAGGCGCAGCGTCAGGGAGTGACGAAAAGCGGACAAGTCCTTCATGGCTGGGTATCGAAGCGGTAGCCGATGCCGCGCACGCTGTGGATCAACTTGAGCTGGAACGGGTCGTCGATTTTCAGCCGCAGGCGGCGTACCGCGACATCCACCACGTTAGTGTCACTGTCGAAATTCATGTCCCAGACCCGTGACGCAATCATCGAGCGTGACAGCACTTCACCCTGATGGCTGGCGAACAGGTGCAACAGGGCGAACTCCTTGTTGGTCAGGGTGATGCGCGTCCCGGCGCGGGTGACGCGGCGCTTGAGCACATCGATCTGCAAATCTTCGATCTGCAGCTGCTCTTCTTCGCGGGTGGGACCGCGGCGGGTCAGAGTGCGCAGGCGTGCCACCAGTTCGGCGAAGGAAAACGGCTTGATCAGGTAATCGTCGGCGCCCAGTTCCAGGCCCTTGATGCGGTCGGCGATGTCATCGCGGGCGGTGAGGAACAGCACCGGGGTGTCGGCTTCCTTGCGCAGGCGGCGCAGGACTTCCCAGCCGTCCATTTTCGGCATCATCACGTCCAGCACGATCACATCGAAATTGTGCTCCAGGGCCAGGTGCAAGCCATCGGCGCCGTCGCGGGCCAGGCTCACGGTATAGCCCAGTTCCTGCAGGCCATTGAGCAGGTAGTTGCCGGCCTTGGGTTCATCTTCGACGACGAGAATGTTCATGGGGTCTACCAGGTTCGGGGTCAGCACAGTTCAGTGATGGGCAGGCGGGCTACAGCGGCCTGCCAGTGCCGCCAGTGTAGCCCGATCATCCGTCGATACATCGGGATGACGATCAATGATCATTGGTGCAACCGCTGCCTTGCACCAAGTAGTCCAGCTCATGCTGGCGGCCCTGGTGGTCGAGGTAGTTCAACTGGGCGGGGACGATGCCGCATTGTTGCGAGATGTCGGTCTGGCCGACGACTTTGGCTACGTCGAGGTGGACGAAGGCGGCGTCCTTGTCATGGATGACCGGGGCGGCGCTTTGGGTATCGGCAAAGGCCGAGCCGGTGGCGAGGAGGGCGGCAAAACCGAGGATGTACAGTTTCATGATGAGTCTCTCTATTCAGGATTTGGGGGCTGTCGGCGGGTTACCTGACAGTGAGTTCAGGTTAACCAGGCGATCCGGACAGCCGACCAACAACTTGATTACAAAGTTGTAATGAAAGGGCCGCCTGTAGGAGCGAGTTCTGCTCGCGATGCGTCATTCGTTAATCGCACCTATTACCGATCTGCTCTTGAGGGTTTTTTCAGCGTCGACCAGCACTCGTTACGAAACGGTAATTCGGCATTGTTAGTTGGCTGGCAATGGTGCACCTGGGTTGATTTATTGAGAGTTGAGTTTGATTCTCTAATTACGTTTTTTGGTGTGGGTAAGTGAGGTTGTGGTGGAATGTGAGAAATTTCCTTCAGATCATTATTTTCAAAGTGTGAGATGTGTCTTTGTTGTTGATTGGATTGAATTCCCGTGCTGTGCGATTGGTTTTTATTAGGTAAATTGATGGCTTGAAATACGGGCTTTGAAGGAGATTCTGAAAAATCATTTCAAAGTGTGAATGCGCTGAGCCCAGTTAACGCAAGTGTCTTTCGCTGCTGTGGAATACGCCAGTAAACGTGAGCTGGTCCGCTGCAATCTCCTTTTGATGGGGGAGTTTTATTGCTCGGCGGGTGTGCAGAAACATCAATTGCGCGAAAATTTAGATGTGGGACAAAGTTGGCTTAATCAAATCTAATTGGTTGTTTTAATCAGTAAATTTGTGTTGGGTTTGTTGATTTTTTTTGTCTGTTTCGTAAGTTCTGATGTTGACTCCTAGATAAAAAATTGGAGCTGAAAATGATCTACGACATTGTTGTGGTTGGTAACGGCGCTATTGGTGGTTCGATTGCCTTCGAATTGGCGAGTCGCGGGTTCAAAGTCTGCAGGGTAGGTGAGGCGGACAGAACTAATGCGGCATCCAAGGCTGCTGGCGCGATGAATGGTTGCTTCGGCGAAATTACCAGCGGTCTACTCGCGAGTGAGCATGGACGGTTGAAGTTAATCATGGATATTCAAGCTAAGGAGTTGTGGGCGGATTGGGCACATCGGCTCGCTCAGGCCTCAGGCAACTGGCAGGAGATGCTTACAGCACGTGGCACTCATGTGCTCCTGAACTCTGCTGGGATGGCTAAAATTGATAGCGTCAACTACGCAGCAATCGAACAAACTCTGTGTGATCGCCAGGAACCTTTCACAAGCGTGGACCCTGCTGAGCTGGAGTGGGTCAACGCTAATGATCTAGTGCGCCCGCTACAGGCACTGCTGATCCCCGATGAAAATGCGGTGAACTCTCACCTATTGCTGGAGAAGTTAGACGCCGCATTTCTGGCAAGCGGTGGTGAACTCGTCAACATCAATGCCCGCACCGTATTGACAGAAGGTCGCGTGGCGACTGGTGTGGAACTGGAAAACGGGCAACGCATAGCGGGAAGGCACGTCGTAATAGCGGCCGGTGTCCAGTCACTGTCGCTACTCGATACCTTGGATGACATCAAAGATCGAATACCGCCGATGTTTGCCGGATACGGGGTATCCGTGCTCGCAAAACTGAAGCCGGGAAAGTTAACGCCGTCGACTGTGATCCGGACGCCAAATCGCGCCTTTGCCTGCGGCTTGCATTGCGTACCGCGCACGTCGGAGCTGCTGTATATAGGCGCAACCAATATTTTGGCTGAAGAGCCTCGCTCGCATGCATTGATTTCTGACGTTCAATTTCTCCTCGACTGTGCTGTCGACCAGCTCAACCTGGACCTGCATGATGCCGAGATCATGAGCATTCAGGTCGGTAACCGGCCCATTCCCGCCGATGGTTTCCCACTGATTGGGCAATGTGGGTACGAAGGGCTTTGGCTGTCTACCGGTACATATCGTGATGGCTTACACCAATCGCCGCTGCTCGCCGCTTGGATGGCAGACCAAATCCAGGGCATTCCTAACAACTTGGATTTGTCGTGTTTTGCACCAGTGCGCAAACCCCTGCAAGGGATACCGCGCAGCAGCACAGTGGCCGAGACCGTCAAACAGATGTTCGCAACGGGCTACGAGTATCGCTGGAACATCAAACCCTATTGGATGCCTTTGCTCGACAAGGGTATGACTGAAAACTACACGGCTTTGATTGAATCGCTGCACCCGCAATTCACACCACCGCCGGAGTTGGTCGCGTTCTCGTACTTGTATCGTTCGATGTATGAACGTCTGGCGCGTTACTACGAGGCTTGGTCATGATCCATTCTCAATTCGAGTACGACCGTGCCAAAGCATTGGCAGCTTTAACGGACGCTGGCGTCTGGGATCCTGTTCGGGATCTCCAAGCAATCATAAGCAAGCATTTCAATACGGGAGGGCCGATAGATCCGCAAAGGATGTCAGGTTTTCGCCAGGATGTAGCCGAGCGATGCGCGCGCATACCGCTCGGGCACATTTTAGGTTACGCCGACTTTGCCGACGTTCGTTTCGTCGTGGGCAGTGGAGTCTTCGTGCCGCGGATTCAAAGCATGGCCATTGTGCAATGGATTGAGCAGAACCTGTCTCTTGATGCCCAATCAACGGTGTACGACCTCTGCGCGGGAGTAGGCGCAATCGGCTTGGCGATCTGGTCCAGAACTGCCGCCAACGTAGTGTGCGTTGAGGTCGATGAAATCGCACAGACCTACCTCAAACGTAACATCTTACGAATGAGCGCTGGCGAGCAGGAGGTGGCCTTGTGCGAGGCAAATATCAATCAAATTGACGCCTTTGAATCTGCGAGGGGCAGCGTTGATGTTGTGGTAGCCAACCCTCCCTATGTCCCTCAAAACACGGTGCTTCTGCCTGAATGGGGCGTTAATCATCCTGCTGGCGCGATCTTCGCCCCGGACGAAGGTGTCGCGCTGATCCAGTCCACGGCGCGACTTGCATACTCGCTGCTGAAGCCGAGAGGCACGTTACTAATTGAGCACAGCGAATCCCAGGAACAGCAGGTTGGATTTATCCTGAAAAGTCATGGTTTTTGCTCGATTTGTACTTCTGTCAATGAAGAGTTTTCCGATGCTACGGGCTCTTCCGTCATCACCGTAGGAGTAAAAGCATGAACACTATGGAAACGGGCCCAAGCTGGATGACTATTCGTCAGCAGCGCACTAGCGGCGCGCTGAGCAGTGCATCGGACGACGGCCTTACCAGTTTCGAAGTGGTTTCCCGCAAAGGTAAGGCGCTAACGCTTGTCGATGGCACGACTTGCACAGAGTTCATTTCATGCTCCTACCTCGGCTTGGAAAGCCATCCCATGCTAGTTCAGGCCGCTGGGGCTGCGTTGGAGCGGATTGGTATCCACCTTTCAGCTAGCCGAAGCGCCATGAGTCCGGTTTACCTACGGCAACTTGAGCAGTTGCTAAGTGATATCTACGCCGGCGCCAGCGTGACGGTGTTCACCTCGACTAGTAATGCGCACTTGGGTGTGTTGCCTCTTTTGGGCAGCGGGACCATGGAAGGCTACCCAATCAAGAACTCGATCATGTGGCTTGTGGATCGCACTGCTCATGCCTCGATGCAAGTGCTGCGCGGGGTGTTGTCGCAGTTCGGGCCTGTTAGTCGGGTTGATACCCAAGACATGGACGGACTCAAGCAGGCGCTGGCGCGGTGCGCTCAGGAAAAGATCACTCCTGTTCTCTTGATCGATGGCGTTGGATCAATGTCAGGATTGTTGCCGGTGAGTGAGCTGAGCGAACTGCTGCAAGCTTGGGGTGGTTATCTCTATATCGACGACGCCCATGGTATTTCGATCACGGGTAAGCACGGAGCGGGTTATGCCTTTGAGAATCTGGGGCATCGGCTTCCGGACAATACGCTTATTGCCGGTTCGTTGAGCAAGGCATTTGGCGGTGCGGGTGGATTCATCGTGTTGAAGTCTGGTTACCAAGTGGCGCAATTGCGTGCGCTTGCAAACCCGCTGGTGTTTGGACACACCATCTCCGTGCCGTTGCAGGCGGCTAACGTCGCGTCAGCTCAGCTCCATCTTTCCTCCGATATTGTCTCCCTGCAAAGCGCGTTATGGGCGAACGCACACCGTCTAGATGAGCAAGTTAAACAACAAATGATGAACGCGTCGCTACGTGCACCTATTCGCGGCGCGTTGTTTCAATCCGAGCAGCAGGGAACGGCGGCTGCCAGCGCGCTACGAGCTGAAGGTATCGTCGTGTTTCCGGTGTTTTACCCGATTGTAGAAACCGGAAAAGCAATGTTGCGGTGTGCATTGTCGGCGCTTCACACGCCAGAGCAGGTCGATAACTTGGCGCGTCAACTCAACGTGCAATTAAGCCAGGCATCTGCCTGACGATTTTCTCAAGGAATGGCTATGTCACCGAATGCTGAAGGGAATACTGCGCCTGGTGGAGAACTCCAGCCCTATCGCCAGCAACTGGATGAGATAAATCAAGCGCTGATGAATCTACTGGCCCAGCGCATGGAGGTCTGTCGAGTGATTGCCCGTGTCAAATCCGCGAATGGAATCCCAATGATGCAGCCGCATCGGGTGACTTCCACCTTGGAAATGGCCAAGTCTATGGCGCCTAAACATAAGTTGCGCCCGGAATACGTCGGGGACCTTTTCGCCTTAATCATCAAGGAAACCTGCGACGAGGAGCAACGCCTGATGGATGCTCTCGACCAGTCACATGTGGAGGAATGAGGCATGCGCGTCTTGATCGTCGATAACTTCGATTCCTTTACTAACAATATTGCCCAATACGTCTATGAGGTATCGGGGGAGCAGCCGATGGTTGTACCCAATACCACATCCTACGAGCGACTTGATCTGGCGAACTATGATGCGGTGATATTGTCACCAGGGCCGGGGCATCCTGCCCGTAGTGCCGATTTCGGCGTGTGTCGTGATGTTCTGGAGCGTGCGTCGATTCCGATACTCGGCGTGTGTCTGGGACATCAGGGCATCAACTTTTTCTTTGGTGGAACAGTCGAACATGCACCCAAGCCTGTGCATGGCTATCGGACTCGTATCAGTCATTCTGGCACCGGTCTTTTTGAGGGTATCCCGCATGGCTTCGAAGTCGTGCGTTACCATTCTCTGGTGTGCACTGAGGTGCCTTCTTGTCTTGAAGTGACAGCACGTTCGGACTGCGGCCTCATCATGGGTTTGGCGCACCGTGAGCGGGCAATTTGGGGCGTGCAGTTTCACCCGGAATCAATCGATTCGGAATTCGGTCTGCAGATCATCCACAATTTCGTTCGGCTGGCTAGCAAGGCGCAAAGTAGCCGAAGGTGTGCGACGCATAATCCGATGTTCCAGGCACTGCAGACGGTCGGTGGGCCAATGCGGTTGTCTTTAGATTTCGAGCGCATCGAGCATTCACTCACCCCGGCCCAGCTCTTCGACGCAAATTTCGCTGGTAAGCCGGCCGCGTTCTGGCTTGACAGCGAGCTTTCTGATCGGTCGCAGGCAAGATATTCCCTGATGGGCTCCTGCGATCGCGATTCGGCGTTAGTGTTTGCCTATGACGTCAATCGCCGGCTGTTGTCGATCGACGGGCCAGTCGGGTGCGCAACTATCGAAGGAGATTTTTTCAGTTTGATGGAGGAGGTTGTTGACTTGTTGGGAGGAGGACAACACCAACAGGTTCCGTTTCCCTTCAAGGGTGGTTTGGTCGGCTACTTGGGCTACGAGTTGAAAGCTCTTGTCGGTGTGCGCAACGCTCACGTGTCGGAATTGCCCGATGCCCTGTTTTACCTGCCACAGAATATGCTGGTCTTCGATCACGCAACCGAAATCACCTATCTGTGCCATCTGTGGGGCGAGCGTCTCGTTTTGCAGTCTACGGACAACGCCGAACAAACCGACAATGTGTTTTTTATCCCTGGCCCGGTGGCTGAGTCGTCGCTGGGGCTGGCCGATTGTTCAAGCACTTACATGGCAAAGGTTGATGCGTGTCTGCGGCAGATTGCCGATGGTGAATCTTATGAGATTTGCCTCACCAACCGAGCTAGCCTGCAGTGTACGGATGACCCTCTTAGTACCTATCTACGTATGCGTCGTATCAGCCCTGTGCCTTATGGTGCCTACGTAAACACTGGGACGTTTTCGATCCTTGGAGCGTCCCCCGAGACTTTTCTCAACATCGATGCAACAGGTCGCATCACTTCAAGGCCAATAAAGGGCACACGACCCAGGGGACATGACCCTGAACTAGACCTAGCACTCAAGCAAGATCTCGCGTGCTCTTCAAAGGATCGCGCAGAAAATTTGATGATCGTCGATCTGGTACGCCATGACCTAAACAGCATCTGTGTGCCGGGATCGGTGAAGGTACCAAAGGCTTTTGATATTGAAAGCTACTCTTCGGTGCATCAGCTGGTTTCGACGGTCCAAGGGCAGTTGCGTAGGGGTGTTAAATCATTCTCGGCGATCCGAGCCTGTTTCCCCGGCGGTTCCATGACCGGTGCACCGAAAATACGCACCATGGAAATCATCGACAAACTTGAATCTTCGGCGCGTGGCATTTACTCGGGAGCTTTGGGTTGGATCGGATTCGATGGCTACACAGATCTAAGCATCGTGATCCGGACAGCAGTGATTAAGGATGGTATCGCTCGTTTCGGTATCGGGGGCGCAATTGTTGCCGCCTCTGATCCGGCAGAGGAAATGCACGAGACACTGGTGAAGGCTAGTGTGCCGTTTCACAGTATTAGAGGGTAAGGGGTAACCATTGGATAATATTTTGATCCTGGGTGGCGCGGGTATGGTCGGTAGCTTCATCGCCGGGATGCTAGGGAAGGGCGTGCACACACTCACGTTGGTAGATTTAGTTCCGCCACGCGCACTGCTTAATCACCGCGTGATGGATGTGCTAAGCATCCCCGAGCAAGCCCCCGAGCTACTTGAAGCTGCCACCATCATTGTTTTTGCTCTACCCGAGGATGTCGCAATTCGGGGGTTGGAGTGCTTTGTCGGAAAGGCTCCTTCCGTCAAAGCGTTAGTCAATACATGCTCTGTGCAGGCGCCTTTTCAGCGTAGGGCTGAGCAGTTGTTTCCCGCAGTTGCCTCGGTGGGTATCAATCCTATGTTTGCACCGACGCTTGATTGCGCGGAGCGTCCAGTGGTGCTTTGCGAGCGCCGTGAAAGTGAGGTAGGCAATCGCTTTGCAGTACTTTTAAAAGCACATGCAATACGAGTGACACGGTTGCTTCCCGATGAGCATGATCGCGCGATGGCTGTATGCCAAGCGCTGCCTCACGCAGCGATCTTGGCGTTTGCTTTTGCGTTGGAGCGATCAGGATGTGACATGGATACGCTCCAGGCATTGGCACCACCGCCGATGAAAACCATGCTTAGTCTGGTCGCCAGAGTCCTACACAACGCCCCTGTCATCTACTGGGATATCCAGAAACACAACGGTGCAGCCCAGCAGCAGCGGGATCAATTATCTGCCAGCCTAGGAATGCTGGATCATATGTGTGGGGTTGATACGCCTGAGGCTTTTGCCGAAAAGCTGAATGCTGTTCAACGACAGCTGGGTACGTATGTCGACGTCTATGGAGAAACCTGCGAAGCGCTCTTCAAAACACTGAGCCCATCAAGGAAAAGCGACTGATGCAAAGAACGGCCCCCCCCCCTTGTCTCCATTATCCGGGATCGCTCTAAGGGCGCCGCCTTGCTGGTGATCATGCTTCCAGTTCTGTTAGTGACCATCGATAACACGATTCTCAATTTCGCTATGCCTCGAATCGCTTCTGCGCTGAGTCCGTCCGCTGCCGAGCAACTATGGATGATCGATGCCTATTCTCTGGTGCTCGCCGGGTTGCTGGTGACCATGGGCAGTTCCGGAGACCGCTTCGGTCATCGGCGCATGCTTTGTCTGGGGTGTATGGGGTTCGCAGTGGTGTCGGTAGGTGTGGTGTTTTCACAGCAGGCGTGGCATCTGATTGGCGGGCGTGTGCTGTTGGGCTGTTTCGGTGCAATGATTTTGCCGGCGACCCTGGCGCTGATCCGCACCGCATTTGAGGATCGAGAAGAGCGGCGTCTGGCAGTGGCGGTTTGGGCAACTTGCCTGACTATTGGGTCGGCATTGGGGCCGTTGCTGGGCGGTGTGCTGTTGCAGTATTTCGATTGGCAGTCGGTTTTTCTGGTTGCTTTGCCGTTTCTGCTGCCAGTACTGCTCTTGGCGCCGATGATCACCGAGTCGCCAAGACAAATGGGTAGATCAACCGATTACCTGAGTATCTTGCTAAGCCTGGGCGCAATGACGGGTGTGATGCTGGGTCTCAAGCATCTGGCCACGGTCGGCTTCGACAGCCAGGTTTTAATCTGGGCGCTGTCCGGAATATTGCTGGGTGTGGTTTTTGTCCGTCGCCAGCTACATTTGGATCAGCCGCTGTTGGACCTCAGGTTGTTCGCCTCTTCTGCTTTCAGCGTGTCCATTGCGATAAATCTAGTGAGCCTGGGCTTGTTGATCGGCTTCCTCTTCTTCGCCACCCAATTGTTGCAGCTGATTTTTGGCTTGCCCCCGTTGCTGGCCAGCTTGATATTGGTGCCGGGGCAGATATTGGCGATTGTCGCCGGCCTTGCCGTCGTGCCAGTGGCGCAAAAGCATGCACCGAACAGGGTGATTGCGGGCTGTCTGCTGCTGGCTGCTGCGGCTTTTGCGATGGTGGCACTGCTTGCACCTACTGTCCTGGCCGTAGGTGTGGCTTTCGTTTTGCTCAACGCGAGTGTTGCCGCCATCACCACCGTGTCCAACGATCTTTTATTGGGCTCGGTGCCGGCCGAGAGCGCCGGCAGCGCCTCGTCCGTCAGTGAAACGGCTTACGAAATTGGAGTGGTGTTGGGTACAACGTTGATCGGAGGGGCAGTAGCGGCGCTGTATCGGTTGTCTTTGGCGATCCCTGAGGGCGTATCCGAAAGTGTAGTTAATGCGATTGCGACGTTGGGAGGTGCTCACGCCATCAGTCAAGACCAGCCAGAGGAAGTGGCGACGCGGATTCTGGAAGAAGCTAACGCTGCATTTACAGAAGGCGTGATGATGACAAGCGCTGTGGTGACTGGCTTCATTGTGCTGTTTGCGTTAGTTGCATACCGTTTTTTGCAAGTACGAGACCCCGTGAGTCTTATCGAAAATCGCTGAGATACCATCGCTCCTACAGTGGATTGAGCTGGCCGCTGCTTCGTGTTCGGCACAGATTCCCTTGTAGGAGCGAGCCCTGCTCGCGATGGTCGTGAACGATGACGTACGAAACCAGATGCCCCGCGGCGCCCGTGGTTTTTTCGCGAGCAAGCTCGCTCCTACAGTTGCGTGGTATCTACGATTGGCGACCGGCGGCAGCGAGGATCAGGTCAGCGATCTCCTTGGAGTGGGAGACCAGCGACAGATGGCTGGACGGCAACTCAATGGTGGTCGCGCCCATGCGCTTGGCGAGGAAGCGTTCCAGGTCCGGGTTGATGGTCTGGTCCTGGCTGGACACCGCATACCACGACGGTTTGCTGTGCCAGGCCGCCGCTGTGGTGCGGTCGGTGAACAGGGTCTTGGCGATTGGTTGCTGCACGGCGAACAGCTGCATGGCCTTGTCGTGGGGCACGTCGCTGGCGAAGTACTTGAGGAAGGCGTCCTGCTTGAGGCTGACGAAACCGTCGTGTTCTTCCGTGCCGGTGCGCACCGGCATGGTCGGGTACTTGGCCGAGAGGGCGACGAAGTCTTCCCCGGCATCCGGCGCTCGCGCGGCGACGTACACCAGCGAGCTGACCTTCGGATCGACCCCGGCTTCACTGACCACGGTACCGGCGTAGGAGTGGCCCACCAGAACGGTCGGGCCGTCCTGCTGATCGAGGACGCGTTTCGTGGCGGCCACATCGTCGGCCACCGACGTCAACGGGTTTTGCACGGCCGTGACGTGCAGACCGGCGGCCTGCAAACGCGCGATCACGTCCGACCAGCTGGAGCCATCGGCCCAGGAGCCGTGCACCAGCACGACGTTGTTGGCCTTGACCGGTGCGGTCGTCGTGGCGGCCATGGCGGAGCCGGTGCCGAGCATGAACAGGCTGGCGGCGATCAGGCAGAGTTTGCTCAATGGTTTCATGGTGTCGACCCTTGTTTTCTTCAGTGGGAGGGGTGTCAGTCGGCGTGGCTGGCTGATGGGTCCACTGTATGAAGCGAGGGTGCTGGCTTTGCTGACATCTCAATGACAAGTTTGTAATGAAGCCTGGTTGTATTTGATTTCCCTGTGGGAGCGAGCCTGCTCGCGAAGGCGGCCTGACAGCCGACCTGTCTCCTGCGGATGTACCCGGATTAACTGTGGGAGCTGGCTTGCCTGCGAAGGCGGCCTGACAGCCGACCTGTCTCCTGCGGATGTACCCGGGATAACTGTGGGAGCGAGCCTGCTCGCGAAGGCGGCGTGATAGCCGGCCTGTCTCTTGCTGACCGAGTACATATCCATTGCTGCGGTAACGGCCACTTAGGGTTTCGCCCTTACGGCG
>NZ_JABFMU010000056.1 GCF_013359695.1 Pseudomonas sp. C2B4 | reverse complement strand
ATCATAGCGCCCGATTGAAGTGTCCAAAATCATTAGGCCAGTTCAGGCTCGCTCCCACAATGGGATCAGGGACATAGCTGTGAGGGAGTGGTTGACTGATAGGCCGCTATCGCTGCGATGCGGCGACCCGACAAGCCAGCTCCCACAGGGGAATGCGCTCGGCCTACTGGCGGGGCAGATCAAAAAGCCAAGGCCAAAGCAGACACCAATCTCGTGCCTGGCAAACATCCAAGTGTGGGAGCGAGCCTGCTCGCGAAGGGGCCAGGTCATTCAACCTATAGGCTGAATGACACACCGCCTTCGCGAGCAGGCTCGCTCCCACTAGGGATTGCGTACATACGCCAAAAACAGATCAGGCCGCGAACAAGCGCTCTCCTACTCCGACACCACCACCTGATTCCGTCCCCGCGCCTTCGCCCGATACAACGCCTTGTCAGCATTACTCATCAAACTGTGCAAATCCTTGTCGCTGCCATCCATGGACGCCACCCCGACGCTGGCCGTGATGCAGTGCACCGGCCCGCTCATCAGGCCGGCAATGGAGTGGACGAGTTCCTCGGCAATGCGTTGCGCGGCTTCGAGGGAGGTGTCCGGCAGCAAGACCGCGAACTCTTCGCCGCCCAGCCGCCCATAGACATCGGTTTCGCGAAACGAGCGACAGATGACCACGCCCATCTGCCGCAGTACCTGGTCGCCCACCTGATGGCCGTAGGTGTCGTTGATATGTTTGAAGTGATCCATGTCCAGCATCACCGCACACAGCGGCAACTGGTAATTCTGGCAATGGTTATAGAGCCGCTGGGCCTGCTCGAAAAACGCCCGGCGATTCTTCAGGCCTGTCAGCTCATCGGTCTGTGCGGCCCGCGTGGAAATGCTGTGCGCCAGCTCCATTTCACGGGTCAGGCGAAAGGCCGTTTCCAGGGCATCGGACAGTTTGCGGGTCGCGCTGCACACAAAGGAGGCGAAGATCAGGACGGCCAGCCCCATGCCGACCTGCAGGGTCGAGGACTGGAACAACAGCCAAAAGGTACAGGGCAACAACACCAGGGCGATGGACACCACCGTCATGTATCGATAGGCCGAATAACAGGACACCGCGCTGACCGACATGCCGACGGTAAACAGCATGACCAGCGCCTGGGCCAGCAGGTCGTCGGCCGGCATGACCGCCAGCGCACCACCGCCCCAGATACCGGCGGACAGCACAAGGGTGACCAGATAGATGCGTTCCCAGCGTTGCGGAGTGCGCGACGCTTCCTGGCTGCGGAAATACACCACGAACATGGTGATGCGCACCAGCGTCGAGGCTGTCAGCAGGGCGACCCACCAGGCAACCACGTGATGATCGAAACGCTCCCAGCACAGCCAGCACAGCATGACCAATGCCAGGAAACTGCCAAAAACCGCGGTAACCGATTGACGAAACAGCTGATGCAATCGGTCTGTGCGCACCTGCTGGGCGATGTAGCTTTCCTGCTCGTGCCGAAATCCAAGGCCATCCATTGAGTTCGCCTGTTAATCCTGCGGTGACGTCAACCATTGTGGCACATTGCCTATGGGCGCCTGCAAATCTCTGCGCTGCGGTAAAAGATTTCGCCTATCAGCCACTAATACTCGCGCTATTAGCTGACTTGCCAATCGGGGTCTACCTTTATCTAGCGTCGGCGGAGTCTGGCCGGCACAGACCTGATGTGAAGATAAGAATGAGCCGGAAACTGACCAGGCGTAGTGTGGGTCGTCATGATGGCAAATTGACCGCCACTGCCAGCAATACCCACGTGACCGCGACGATCATCTGATCGACATGCGGATCCGGGAGCCTGAGTCATTGATTTCGCTCGCTTCTATTCCAGGCCCGAACCGGGCCGGATGGCGCAATGAACTCGACCGAGGGTAGCTCACACATGGCAACTGAATCGAAATGCCCCTTCAATCATGCCGCCGGCGGTGGCACCACGAACCGCGACTGGTGGCCGAACCAACTGAATCTGAAGATCCTGCACCAGCACTCGTCCCTGTCCACCCCGGCGGACGAGGGCTTCAACTATGCCGAAGCCTATAAAAAGCTGGACTTTGCGGCGGTCAAAAGAGACCTGACCGCGCTGATGACCGACTCGCAAGACTGGTGGCCGGCTGACTTCGGTCACTACGGCCCACTGTTCATCCGCATGGCCTGGCACGCTGCCGGCACCTACCGCACCGGTGACGGCCGGGGTGGCGCCGGCTCCGGCCAGCAGCGCTTCGCGCCGCTCAACAGTTGGCCGGACAACGTCAGCCTGGACAAGGCGCGCCGGCTGCTGTGGCCGATCAAGCAAAAGTATGGCCGCAACATTTCCTGGGCCGACCTGATCGTGCTCACCGGCAACGTCGCGCTGGAGTCCATGGGCTTCAAGACCTTCGGTTTCTCCGGCGGTCGTCCCGACGTCTGGGAACCGGACGAAGACGTCTATTGGGGTTCGGAAAACAAATGGCTGGGCGGTGACGTCCGTTACGACAAGGCCCAAAAACCCGTGCAAGCACCTGGCGATGTTCCGCTGGTGGCTGAACCGGGGAAAAACGAGGAAAGCCGTACCGACCAGGGTCGCAATCTGGAAAACCCGTTGGCCGCCGTGCAGATGGGCCTGATCTATGTGAACCCGGAAGGTCCGGAGGGCAATCCCGATCCGGTCGCCGCCGGCCTGGATATCCGCGAAACCTTCGCCCGCATGGCCATGAATGACGAAGAAACCGTGGCGCTGATCGCCGGCGGTCACGCTTTCGGCAAGACCCACGGTGCCGGCCCTGCCGACAACGTCGGCCCTGAACCGGAAGCCGCTGGCCTGGAACAACAGGGCCTGGGCTGGAAAAGCAGCTTCGGCACCGGCAAAGGCGCCGACACCATCACCAGCGGCCTGGAAGTGACCTGGACCACAACGCCGACGAAGTGGAGCAACAACTTCCTGGAGAACGTGTTCGGTTTCGAGTGGGAACTGTCGAAAAGCCCGGCCGGCGCCCATCAGTGGGTACCGAAAAACGGTGCGGGTGCCGGCATTATTCCGGACGCTCACGACCCGTCGAAGCGGCGCAACCCAACCATGCTGACCACTGACCTGGCCCTGCGCTTCGACCCGATCTACGAGCCGATTTCCCGGCGCTTCCTGCAGAATCCGGATCAGTTGGCCGACGCCTTCGCCCGCGCCTGGTACAAACTGATCCACCGGGACATGGGCCCGCTCTCGCGCTACCTCGGCCCGGAAATGCCCAACGAAGAGCTGTTGTGGCAAGACCCGATTCCAGCGGTTGATCATCCGCTGGTCAACGACAGTGACGTCGCCGCGCTCAAGAGCAAGATCCTTGCCTCGGGCCTGAGCGTCTCGCAGCTGGTGTCGACCGCCTGGGCAGCGGCTTCCACCTTCCGTGGCTCCGACAAACGCGGGGGTGCCAACGGTGGGCGCCTGCGCCTGGAGCCGCAGAAATCCTGGTCAGCCAACCAGCCAGAGCAACTGGCCAACGTGCTGGCAAAACTCGAAGGTATCCAGAAGGAGTTCAATGCCGGCGGCAAGAAAATCTCGCTGGCGGACCTGATCGTGTTGGCCGGGAGTGCCGGCGTCGAACAAGCCGCGAAAAATGCCGGGCATACCGTCACGGTGCCTTTCACGCCGGGGCGGATGGACGCGAGTCAGGAACAGACGGATGTCGAGTCTTTCGGCTTCCTCGAACCCATCGCCGACGGCTTCCGTAACTACCTGAAAACCCGTTATCGCGTATCGGCTGAGCATTTACTGGTCGACAAGGCGCAGTTGCTGACCCTCACCGCACCGGAAATGACCGTACTCCTGGGTGGCCTGCGTGTGCTCGACACCAACGTCGGACAATCCAAACATGGGGTGTTCACCACTCAGAAAGGGGCGTTGACCAACGACTTCTTCACCAACCTGCTGGACATGGGCGTGGAATGGAAACCCACATCAGACACCAATGAAGAGTTTGAAGGTCGCGACCGCAAAACCGGCCAGCCGAAATGGACCGCTACCCGTGTGGACCTGGTGTTCGGCTCCAACTCACAGCTGCGGGCCTTGGCTGAGTTCTATGCCAGCTCGGACAACAAGGAGAAATTCGTCAAGGACTTCGTGGCGGCGTGGACCAAGGTGATGAACCTGGATCGCTTCGACTTGAAGTGAGCTAAGCGCACGTCTGTAGGGTTTGTTGGCCGCCTCGGCACTCGGTGACGAGGCGGCCAATCCTTTTGCTGGTGACCCTCACAATACCTTTGCGTCACCACGCATTTTTATCAACGCGGTTATCAAGAATACTGACATGCTCAGATGTGGCGCGCCGTTGCCGTTATTAACAGTTATTAACCAATTGAGTGTAAGTTGGCTTTATGGTGCTACGAAATTAAATGGGCACCTGGGGGAAAATTGTAACGAACCTATCGCCGGATTAAAAATAACAGCTTCAAACTCGACTGCTCCCGCCCCGACCGTTAAACATTCATTGTGATAAAAATTAAAGGCACATAAAGCTCCAGGCAAAACAGGTGAACTAAAAGGAACAGACGGGTAGACCTGAGAAAAGCCGGTAGTAATATTTGTCACTTTTAAGTTCACTGAAAGACCGGCAATAGAAGTAACCGCTGTAGACTTCATTAAATATACGCCATAACCATCCAATCCATCTCTATCAGCATTTGGAATTGTAGTTGACTGCCTGGTTACGTTCATCTTGTTATTAAAATCCATTCCAAGCTGGGATTGAGCATCCAAGCTGGTAGCAAGATTCATCCGATATCTAAACGTAATTACAGCCTGTTGAGAACTACTTGCAGGAACCATGATAATTTACCCCATCGAATTGCAAACATTATGTTTTGGATCGCTAGCAGGCAATCACGTCAGACTTTTACATTTCGAATCGTGAAACGCCAAACAAGTCAATCGCTATTCACTGCGTGCTTATTATGGGTAACATTCTGCACAGGCGAACACTGTCAAAGTTGACAGTATATTATGGTGATTTGGCATATAAATTTATCTAATATCATTAATCATTCTAAGCCAACCACCTTTTTATTATCCCGTCGTTTTTTGGAAGGATGGCGCTTTCAAGTGTCCCAAGAATTCGTTGAACAATAACTTCTTCAGCAACCTGCTGGGCATGGTGGAAAATGGAAATCCACCTCGGATAGCAATGAAGAATTCGAAGGCCGCGACCGCAAGACCGGCCAGCCGAAATGGACTGCAATCCGCGTAGACCTGATCTTCGGCGCCAACGCGCAGATGCGGGCGCTGGCGGAGTTCTATGCCAGCGCCGACAACAAAGAGAAATTCGTGAAGGACTTCGTGGCGGCGTGGACCAAGGTGATGAACCTGGATCGCTTCGACCTGCAGTGAGGTGAAGGTGGCCGTCTCGACAAGGTACTTGCCGAGACGGCCATCATTTTGATCAGCATTGCTCGACCGGCTCCGGCTCGGGTTCCTTGTAGAACCTGATCGCATTCTTGCCGGCATTCTTGGCTACATACATCGCTTCGTCAGCCAGTTTCACCAGTGTTTTCGGGGTGTCGCCGTGGTCGGGATAGACACTCACGCCGATACTCGGCGTGACAAATACCCGATGGCCATCCACCACGATCGGTTCGCCCACCGAAGCAAGCAACTTGCGGGCGATCGGCTCGATCTGTTCAACCTCGTGAATGTCTTCCAGCACGATCGCGAACTCATCCCCGCCAAGCCGTGCCACGGTATCGACTTCCCTCAGGCAGCCCTTCAAGCGCGTGGCGACCGTCATCAGCGTGCCGTCCCCTATTCCATGGCCCAGACTGTCGTTGATCTCCTTGAAATGATCCAGATCCAGGAAAAGGATAGCGACCCTGGACCCCGCGCGATTTCCCCGCGCGATGGCTTGCGTCATTCGTTCAACGAACAGGAGGCGGTTTGGCAGTGCGGTCAAGGGATCGTGCGTAGCCAGGTAACCCTGAAACTCTTGCTCCGCATGCTGTTGCGTGATGTCGCTGCAAACCGCCGCGAAGTTGAGCTCGGACTGATCCAGACCCGGGATGGCGGTAATGGATAGCGACTCCAGGTAAATATCGCCACTCTTCTTGCGGTTCCACATCTGGCCTTCCCAGTGGCCCAAGTCCAGAAGACAGCGCCACATCTCGGCGTAAAACTCCGTGGTCTGTCGACCGGAACTCCACAAGCTTGGATTTTTCCCGAGAACATCCACCTCCGTGTAACCGGTCATTTTGGTGAAGGCCGGATTAACTTTGGTGATTCGGCCGGACCGGTCAGTGATGATCACGCCGTCCTTGGTGCTGTTGAACACCTGATCCACCAACCAGCGATGTTCACGGGATTTGAGCTCTGCGTCGTCCCGTTGCCGCCGCCAGCGCAACGACACGACAACGCCGCCGATTCCGCCAATGAGGCCCAGGACCAACAGTGCAACGGCGATCCACAGGATCCTGTCGAAAATCACATTGCTCATGGCAGCGAACTTTGCCGCCTGGCTGATGTTGGTATCGATATCCTCCGCCAGCAGATGGTCTAGACGATCCAGAAACGGCATCTGCTGCTGATACCAATCCATGGTTTTATCGTAGCCATCGGTTTTGAGTCGTCGCAGGCTTTCCCAAATAATCATCGAGGCCTGGGGCAAGTCCAACCGGAGCTGTTCGGCGATCTGCTTTTCCGCGGCGCTGCTGACGCCTTCGGGATAGTAGAGCTGCCATTCCCTGGCGATACCGCTCAAATTTGCGTTGATTTCCCTGGCGTATTCAGCGGCTTTGGCCGTGTCGCGGGTCGCGAAAATTCGCCATTGCAAGCGACGAACATCGGCCTGCGCGGCCCGAATGTTCGCCAAATGTCCAATCGGTGCCGAATTACCGTAATACATGATCCGGATATAGCTATCGAGTCGCCTGACTGTTAACAGCCCCCCCAGGATAAGCGCCGATACCAAAACAATGCTGAGCGTAATAACGACATACACCCTCGCGTTGGTTTTGCGGATCAAATACGTTCGCACTGCAAGCACCCCAAACTTTCACACTTTTATATTTATTTGCGCTGCGGGATATGATCGTTGCTGACTATCAACTTCAACATTCTGGCGGCGGGACGAAAAAAGATCTTTGGTCGAAAATTTTTATCCAGCCAGGCGTTCAGTTCATAGAGCCTTACCGGTGACACACCCGGATACTCCCGGAGTGCCTCAACAATTTCATATTCAGCCTGAGCGCGCGCGGTCAGGCTCCTGCTTTCAATATATTGCTTGATGAACCATTGGATATCACACGTCTCATATCGCGAGATGAATATCGTGGTCAAACTATCCGGGAATTGGGTTTTCAATTCGGGCGCCATTTTCGACTCCTACCGATTTGGGGGTGTAAAACTTTTAGCTTTAAACGCGTTAAACAGTGAATCGACCAACCAGCCTGTTCAAATCGGAGGCCAACGTAGACAATTCGTTGCTGGCAATAAAGATCTGATCCGCGGCAGCTGTGCTTTGTGCTGAAAGGTTATTGATACTGACCAGGTTCACATCGACGGACTTGGCGACTTGCGCCTGCTCTTCCGACGCCGTGGCGATCAAACAGTTGCGTTCATTGATATCCGACACCGCTTTGGTAATTTCCGAGATGGCCACCCCCGCCTCTCGGGCAATTTTCAATGTCGCAATGGCTTCCATGTCCGTTTGCTTCATGGAAGAAACCGCTGATTCCGAACCCGATTGCACACTCTTGATCATCTGTTCGATTTCTTGAGTGGACACCTGTGTGCGATGCGCCAAGGCACGGACTTCATCGGCAACCACCGCAAAGCCACGTCCCTGTTCACCGGCACGCGCGGCTTCGATGGCAGCATTCAACGCCAGCAAGTTGGTTTGCTCGGCAATGGCCCGGATCACATCGAGCACCTTGGCGATATTTTCGGTTTGCGCCGCCAACTGTTCAATTTCAACACTGGTGCCCTGAACGGCATGACTCAGGTTCTCGATCGAAGCAATGGTCTCGGTCACCCTGTCCATGCCAATGCGCGCCGAGCTTTCCGATTGCTGCGTCGACATGGAGGCCGCCACGGCATTGCGCGCCACCTCTTCCACGGCAGCCGTCATCTGGTTGACGGCTGTCGCTGCCAGTTCGGTTTCCATACTTTGCTGTTGGACGCCCGCATTCGACTCATGAGTAATGGCACTCATTTCTTCTGCCGAAGCCGCCAGCAACGAAGAAGAGTCAGAAATATGGTGAATGGTGCTCTTCAGGTTGGAGAGCATCTCTGCGGTCGATTTTTGCAGTTCGGTGAATTCGTCTTTACCGTCGACTTCAACGGTTCCAACAAGATCACCTGAAGCAATTTTCCTTGTTGCAGCCAGGAGTGTGCGCAGCGGAACAATAATGCTTCGGGTAAAGAACAGCGTGAGCACAAGGGTCACTGTCAAGGCGAGCACGATGACCACTATTGTGGCTATGGTGCTGTTATGGGCTTCATCCCGGGCCTTCTGACTGGACACTTCGGCCCGATCGGACATTAACTTCTGCAGCGCCTCAGTGCTTTTCAGCAGAGTATCTGCGGCGGGCGCCGTCGTCGATTTGATGAAATTAACCAGGTCCTTTTGTGAAGCGCTGCGCCCCAGTGCTATTAACTGATCAACGCTTTGGACGTATGCCTGAACATTGGCATTAACGATATCAAAGGAGGCCTGCTCTTCTGGCCCGTAAATCAAAGGAATATAGGCAAGCGTCTCTTTTTGCAGTTGTTCCTTCAGCTTCGTGACTTGCTCAGAGCGTTCGTTGCTTGGTTGTTCATCACTCAACGCAAAATACAAATTGGCGACACGCAGTTTATAAGCCGCTATTTCAATCCGCCCCGACTGCCGAACACTCGGCAAGCAGTTTTCCTGCAAGTCATTGATCGACCACTGCACGTTATCCATGCGCCAAAGCGATTGCCATCCCAAGGCAACGAGCAATAAACAGGTTATCCCGAAACTGATAAGCGTACGGGGGACTATTCGCAAGTTTCTGATAGACATTTACATCACCGCCATGATCGATTTTTTAGAGGACTCATAGATCCAACAACATCTGATTCCCAGCAGCTGTCATCAGATCGACCATGACAGAACAAATGCTACAACCTTCATTGGTTCACGCCAGGACTCGGTGCTGCGCAATAAAACTTTGTGGTTAACCAGATGGACGCCACTCTCGCAAACATTAACGCTCGAGCAATGGCCGTACCATCAGGCAATCCTGAAAAATGCAGGGGGCGGAAAGATCCGCGAGAGGAAGAACGGCAGATATAGCAAAAGGAAATAAAAAACAGCGCTATCGTCTACTGAAACAAATTGGCTTCCAGGCAGTAAGCAATCAACTCCTGATCACTGTTAACTTCCAGCTTGCGCATGGCTGCAACTTTTTGTGTGCTGATCGTTTTTGCACTGCGATTCTGGTCAACGGCAATATCACGCAGACTCATTCCGGAAACAAACAACCGCAGGATTTCAAGTTCACGAATGGACAGTAATGCCAGGCGTTCATCCACTTGACGACCATCGTCCTTTACCGACACCCTCTTCATTTCCGGGCTTTTATAACGGCGCTTCAGACTCAAGGCATCCAGGGCTTTCTGGATTTCGGCGTGCAACTGGTTTTTCTGCACAACGCCAGCAACACCCAGGTCATAGAGACGAGAAAGAATCAGGCTGTTGGAAACCATCGTCAGCACGAGTATCTGCAAGGCGGGATAATGGCGAACCAGATACTTTACAAGTTTCAAGCCATCCCCATACACCGAACTTTCCGGCATATTGTAGTCAGTAATAAGAATATCGGGCTCCCGCTCACTTAATACTTTAATCAATTCGCTTGAGCTTACGGCCTCCCCGACAACCTGAAATCGTTCATCACGTTCTATCAGCTCGCGTACACCCAACAGTACAATCGGATGATCATCGGCGATGACTACAGTGATCTTTTGCGTGCTCATTACAGTTCCCATTAGGATTGGCTCATGCCAATTATATTGACTTCAGCAAGTCGGACAGACCATCGAGTGCCCGGTCAATTTCAGCGACCAGCATGGAATCAAATCTTTGCTCGCGAACCTTATGCTCCAGTTGTCCAAACACCAGTGACAGCTTCTCGGCGCGCACTACCGAGAGCGCGCCACTCACCGAGTGCAGCATTTGAACGGCATCCGCCTGTGCGCCACTGGCGACGGCCGAGCGAATGGCGTCCATATCCTTTTCCATGGTGCTGAGAAACAGGCGGCGCATGGCATCCGACAGTACGATGGTGGTCTCGCTGCTCTCGGGCTCAATCGCGGGAGTTGGGCCAGCCGAAACAGCGCTTTCCCTGTTCACGCCTTTCAGATTGGCCAACAGGTCGAGCAGGTTGGTCAGGCTCAACGGCTTGACCATGCAGGCGTTCATACCCGCGGACTGACAGCGCTCCCCTTCGTCGCGCATCGCATTGGCCGTAATGCCGATGATGGGCACTTCGCTGTTTTTTGTGCGGATCGCCCGGGCAAGTTCATATCCGTTGAGTACTGGCATGTTTACGTCGCTCAACACCACATCAAAGCTGTCTTGATCCCAGATTTGCAGCGCTTGAAGGCCGTTCCCGGCCACAATGGCGCTGCAACCCAGGGCCTCGAGTTGCTCCTTGAGGATAGCCTGATTGATCAGATTGTCCTCGGCCACCAGGACGCGAAGGTCCAGTGTCGGCAGCGAGCTAATGGTGGTCTGCCCGGTATTGGCACGCGCTTCATCGGTTGCCATCAACACGCCCGTGGCGATGGCTCGGACATGGTGCGCGCTGACCCTGAAAGCCGTTTCATCGAACTCAGGGATCTGCGGTCCCTCGTAGTCACAAATCAGTTGCCTGCCCTTCCAGATAAAAGGCAGCTCGCCCCCTCCCAGCACATCAACCAGCAAGGCATCGGCCAGCATTCCATTGGGCCTGCCGGAGAAAATAGCCGCGCTGGCACCCCATCGGTTCAGCCAGGCGCAAATATTGTCGGCCAGCTCCCGTACGGGCGCGCGGACATAGACCTGGCGTCCGTTGAGCTCTATGTCAGAGGTTCTGGGCAGGCTCGCATGAGGTTTGGTGAAGGGCAGACTGACCGTGAAACTGCTGCCCAATCCCTGCTCGCTGATCACGGTAATGTCCCCGCCCATCATTTCAACAAACCGACTGCAAATCGAAAGGCCCAACCCTGTGCCACTGATCAAATTACTGGTATGGGCCTGGTAAAACGGCTGGAATATATGGGTCTGTTGTTCTGGGGTAATGCCGATGCCTGTATCGGCCACCTGAAACTCCAGCATCACCGCTTGCCCTTCTTCCTTCGATACGCGGCAACGCAAGACGACACGGCCAATGTGGGTGAATTTGATCGCGTTGCTTAAGAGATTATTCAAAATCTGGGCGATTTTGACTTGATCGCCATGAAGCTCCGCCGGAATGGCTGGATCGATACAGGCGTAGATTTGCAGGTCCCTCGCACGCGCAACGGCAATATGTGAGGACACCACATCTTCAATGAGATCCAGAGGACAGAACGACACCGATTCCAGCGCCAGTTGTCCGGACTCTATCTTCGAGACATCCAGTACATCGCTGATGATTTGCAGCACGGTCGCCGAGGACGTTTGCATGGTATGCAAATAGTCGTGCTGCCGTTTATCCAGCCGGGTCAAGCTCAATAGTTCCAGCGTGCCCAATACGCCGTAAAGAGGCGTTCGTATCTCATGACTCATTGTGGCCAGGAATATGGTTTTCGCCTCGTTGGCCTTGTCTGCCTCCAGTTTGGCCTGATGAAGGTCAACCGAGCGTTGCTGGTGCTCGGTGACATCTGAAAAGGCACAAAGAAACACATCCTGCTCTTGGTAGCGCGTCGAAGAATAGCTGACCAGGTAATAGCGGCCCTGAAGCGCCATACAGGCCTCCCCGCTTAATGTCACACCGGGTTTGCGCAGCATTTTCACGATCGCTTGAGAGACGGCCACACTCTTCTGCGCCCGCTGATTCTCAATCACGACCTTGCCATCGGAAAGCCGGATGACCACCAGCCCCGCGGGTGCGCTTTCGATGATGGCCTGGTTGAACGCCTGGCTTTCAACCAGTTGATCTTGCGCGTGTTTGGCGGGGATGACGATACGAGTACGGTAGTAGTGATACAGCCATCGAAAACAGAAAAACAGTAAAAGCGACAAGCCAAGCAAACGAAGCAGGGGCCAGGCTGCCCAGCGCGCAATACCGCCGTAATCAATGAAGTACTGCCCTGCCCACCGCTCGTTCTGGATGGACTCATTCACGGTCGAAATCAACAAACCGTTCTTGGAGAAAGAAAACCCCGGGCTTTGCACGGGCATTTCGAGATGACCGGTCAGCACCTCCCCATCGGGGGCAATCAGGGTAAATTCGCCGTGAAAAGGCAGATCGAAATCCAGTGCCCCTTCGCTCAGATGACGAATGTCAAACAATGAGGCGACCACGAGATGATCCATCCCGCTGCCCACGAGATTAGGATTGACGGGAAGTTCGCCCGTTACATAAGCCACCACTTCCATTTTTTCGTCAGGCGGCTGCGACTGTGGCCCCGGGGGGGTCCAGTGCACCTTACGGTCCTGTAAATGTTCGGGCTTCTTCAATATTTGCTCAGCGACACTTCGGGAGATGACGCTGTAGTTTTGACGGGTCAGCAGACGCTCATTGCGAAATTTACCGATAGCAGGTACTGCAACGCTCGCTGCACTTTCAGGGCTAAAGATGAAGACTTGCGGAGATAAAAAATTCGATTGCGCCCAGAACCAGGTGTAATAGTTGGTCAAGTGCCAGCCCAGCGTTAATACCGTACTCAAACCCTCCTCTGATTCGCCGTCCGGTACCGTCATGGTAAAAGGCAGGGAAAAAGCACTCTCGGTGATTTCGAAAGTACTGTTACCAAAGTCACTGAATTGCAACGTTTGCTTGAGGCTGGCCGGAGCCTTCGGAATTTGATCGGAAGGTGCTGCCAGCCTGTTGGAAATGGCTTGCAGAAAGTTTTCCTGCTCCCGCACATTTTCAATCACCCGCGCGAAATGAGAATTGGCCTTTTCCTGTTCACTATCCAGTAACAGCACTATCGCCCTGAAATTGGTCATGATCAGCAGGAAAACCAGACCCAATGACAGCAACAGGCCGGTACTCAGGCGCATTGAGCTCGTTGCCAGCGATCCAAATAGAGAGTCAGCTTTCATCACGCGCCTCGAAAGGTTGTACAACGCTTGGCGTACAGGTTGAACGATAGCCAACGTTCACTCTCCAGGTGGCGCTGACGATCAAATGGAATCAAGGATTTGCGGGTCCGTCTTCGGCCAGCATGCTCGAAAAGCTCTGCGGGTCTATCGCTTTGGATATGAGAAAGCCTTGGGCCTGATCGCAATGGAGCCGACTCAACAGCGCAAGCTCATCCGGTGTCTCCACCCCTTCGGCGACCACGTTGAGTCCGAGCTTTTTCCCCAGCGCCACGATGCTGGACAGTGCGGCTTCCAGGTTCTCATTCTCGACGCAGCCATACACCAATGAACGATCTATCTTCAGTTCGGTGAAGGGTGTGGAGACCAGATTGAAATAGGAGCTGTAACCCTTGCCAAAATCATCCTGGGCCAAACCGAATCCCTTGAATCGCAGGCGGCAGACACCCGAAAAATAACGCCCGAGGTTTTCGGTAACGGAACTCTCCATTAATTCAAAACCAATTTGTGAGGGGATGCCTCCACCGCTGACCACCCGTTCATGCAGGCGGTCCGGCAGATCATCGCTGTCCAAAAGATGGGTGGGCAGGTTAATCGTCACGGGTATGTCGTACCCCTGCTTTCGCCATATGGATTGAGCCGCAATGGTTTGAGTCACGAACTGCATCAACAACGCTTCTTCCAGACCATGGCAAATGATGCTGGGTAAAAAATCCCGGGGCAGCAGCAAGCCCAAACGCGGATGGTCCCACCTGGCCAAGGCCTCGGCCGCCACGATCCGTCCCGTGGACAACGATTTCTTTGGCTGAAACCACGGCTGTATTTGTCCCGAACTTATTGCATGGCTCAGGTCGGTAAAGCTGTGCGACTGCGCGACCTTTGCAGCCGCGACCAGCTCCGAGCCGAATGACATCAACTTATCCAGCAGTTTGCGCAATGCACTCAGACTCACAGGTTTGGCTATTTGGCCCAACACCTTGAAACCAAGACTTTTCGCCGCCAGGCTGGCACTGCCCATCATTCGCCCCGAGGCCGTACTCATAAAAGCCAGGGCTGGCTTCTGTTTAAGCTCACCCAACTTCTGCAAAAGCTGCACACCATCCATGCCGGGCATCATCAAATCACTTAACACCAGGTCGAAGTGTTGGTCTTTCAACAATTCAAGCGCTTCATGACCGTTATAGGCAGACTGGATGGATACCCCACCCAGCGAGTCAAACAATTCGAGCAAATACTGATGCTGAAAGAGGTGATCTTCGACCACTAAAATGTTATATGCCACTGACGCTCATCCTTTCGTATTGTTGCAGGCAGTTATAAAGCGCACCCAAACCGAAGGGCTTTACCAATAACTGTTGCATTCCAGCGCCCAGGCAGCGATCACTCTCATCTCGCATAGCATTCGCCGTAGCACCAATAATGGGAGCATTACAACCGATACTGCGTAACTTCCTGGTCAAGTCATATCCATTGATTCCAGGCATATTGATGTCCGTCAGCACCACATCAAAGTCATCTTTACCCCAGAGCGCCAATGCCTCGGCGCCATCTCCCGCCAAGACCACCTGACAACCCAACTCCTCCAATTGGTCCTTCAGAATCAATTGATTGATCACATTGTCTTCAGCCACCAATACTTTCATGTCCAGCCTGTCAGGGACTTCAACATCAATGAGGCCCTGCGTTGAAGTCACAACCCCTTGAGCCTGCCCAAGTGCTTCACACAGTCCGCCAAGATCATTCAGCTCAACAAACCATTGGCTGTCCGAAGGTTGTTCTTCCTGGCATCCCTGCGGACTGACGATGATTCTTGCCCCTTTCCATTCAGGGCAAATGCGCCGCCGCTCATACGGATAGACTTCGATCAATACGGCGTCCTGCGCGGCATCGCTATCCGCCGGTTTACCCATCAATGTCTTCGCGCCCCAGTGCCGAGACCAACTCGCGATGTACTCGGCCATCTCCAGCGTGGGGGAATAGACATACACGGTCTTGTGCAGCCCCTCGGCGAGGGTCTTCACGTCTGTCACTGACGGCAACCGTTCCAAAGCAACATTCAGCGTAAAGCTGCTGCCCAGGCCCGGGGTGCTGACGACTCGAATACTGCCGCTCATCAACTCCGCCAGACGCTGACAAATCGACAGGCCCAAACCGGTGCCGGCAATCACATTCGCGCTGCTGCCGGTTTGATAAAACGGATCAAACAAAAAGGCCTGATCCTCGCGGGAGATACCCGGACCGCTGTCCGAGACCTGCCACTGGATTTCGATGTGCTCTGCGGTCACCGCGCCCAGCTTTACATGCAAAACGATTTGCCCGCTTTCAGTAAACTTCACGGCGTTACTGAGCAGGTTATTCAATATCTGCCGGATGCGAGTCAGGTCTCCGCGCAGCATGGCCGGGATGGCAGGATCAACAAAGGAGTAAAGCGTCAGGCCTTTGCTGCGTGCCGCGCCGAGATAGCTTTGAACGACACCATTGACCAGCTCAATCGGCGAGAACTCACGCACTTCGAGCGCCAGTTGACCGGCTTCGATTTTCGCAACATCCAGGACATCACACACCAGATTCAACAGGGCGGAAGACGAGCTTTCGATGGCGTGCAAGTAAGCTTTCTGCTGCGCCTTGAGTTCGGTTTTCCCCAGCAATTCAAGGGTCCCCAGCACACCGTAGAGTGGCGTCCTGATTTCGTGACTCATGGTCGCCAGAAATAGCGTCTTGGCCTCGTTGGCGGCATCCGCCAGTTGCTTGGCCATGGCCAGCGTCGATTCAACTTGCTTGTGCGAACTGATGTCACTGAACGCGCAGAACAATACATCTTCGCCGTTGTAGCGGGTGCGCACGAAACTCAGATAAAGATGACGGCCATTGCCGGCCTGGAACTCATCCGTCTGGTTCGATTCATTGTCATCGAA
The DNA here is from genome assembly GCF_013359695.1 of Pseudomonas sp. C2B4. Classification (GTDB taxonomy): domain Bacteria; phylum Pseudomonadota; class Gammaproteobacteria; order Pseudomonadales; family Pseudomonadaceae; genus Aquipseudomonas. Next base: position 22,318 of record NZ_JABFMU010000056.1, on the reverse strand, counting down.
TGCCCGTTCGATCCAGCGGTGACACAACCGCTCGCGCTCATTGCACTCACCCAGCCACTGCTCCGATAACCTGTTTTCCAAGACGACCTGGCCATCGGCCCGACGCAGCACGCACAGTGCAACCGGCGCGGTTTGTATGACCGCCCGACTAAAGGCTTCGCTTTCTATCAGCGCATCAATGCGTTCTGTCGCTGGCGTAATCAGTCGCCGCTCTATTCGGGAAACCAACCGATACACCAGAAACGCAATGAGCGAAATCAATGCGATGGAAATCGCCAGTGGCCACCAAAGCACGTTCAACAACGAACAAAGGTCGATCCTGTAGAAAATCTTCCAGTTTGAGTAACCCAATTGTTTGCGCATCACCAGGCGGTCAGGCAAAAAACCGTCACCGGCGAAGCCGAAGTTTTGACCCAGTTCAAGTTTCATCGGAGAGGGGGCATTCTGGTCGATCGGCGCGCTGCTCATCATCACGTCACCGTTCGGATTGACCATCACGAACTGTCCCGCCGCGTCGTCATGCAGCGTATTCGTCACGTCGGCGGCATCCATTTCCATACCTATCCAGCCAGACTGCGGCCGGTGAGCGTCCGCCAGCGTAAACAAGTACAACCGGGCGGGAGCAGTGGCTTGATCACTGAGCCAGACTTCCTGGGCCGTCCCCGGCAGCTGGCCATTGAACCCATGCAGCCTTCGCAGGATGCCTTCGGAAATGGGCGCCAACGATGTTGATGCCCGACTCAAGTACACAGGGAGGGCATCGGCCTTTTGCGCGATATAAACCAGATTGACGCGTTTTTCCTTCAGAAAATCAGTCATGCGCTCAGACAGGTGAACGTCCCACTCTCTGCGAACATCATTGATCCCCTCGCGCGGTTTTCCATGCACAAGGTTCTTTTCGCTGAATTCGTCAGCGCTACTTACCGCGGAGAGGACAAGGCTTCTGAGAAGTACCTCTCGCTGGGTAAAAAACACCCGCGCATCAGTAATGGCGTCGCTCATGTAACCTTGTCGACGAGATATTTCACTATTGAAAATCGAGCTGATGATAATGATTGCGCCAGCGACGGTTCCCAGGACGAGAACCTGGGCGAACAGGCGCAACAGCCTGCGCGCGGCTTTAGGCGTAGAAAAGTAGGAGTCGGCGGGCTGTAAAAATTGCTTTAGCTTCATCACACAAGGGTAAGTGTCATACCCAGGCGCAGAACATCAGCGAAACCTTAAAAATAGAGAGTTGATTCTCAACTCCAAAGGTCATCGGTATTCATCCATTGCGTGATGAACCGTGGTTGGATCAAGTCGTCCTCGCGGACGGACCAACCAGCCTGCTCAGGTCTCCCTCCGGGCCGAGCAGCTGGTTCATTGATTGCAGATGCTCGACGCGCATATGCGTTGTAAACAGACTGATCAGATCAAGGGTATCCAGGCTGATTTCATCGCCACAATAGAGTACTGCGGCGAAACGCCCCATGATTTCGGCATTGAGGCGAAATCGTTCACGCAACGCGTGGGGAGGCGTTTCCTTGTTTACATCCTTGAAAATCACGGGAACAACCGCCACACCAATAGCGTCGATCAATTCTCTCATGTCCAAATCGGCTATTTTCATTGTTCCCACCTTCTCAAGACCTGCAATCAACCCGTTACGTTTCAGCAGTTCAAATCCCGCCAGGAGTACCGGCGTCACCGCAGGAGCAGCGCTGCTATACCACCTCCGATTACACCTCCAATGCAGGCAGAAGCCCCTACAATCAGGACCACACGCTGCAACACCGCCCGCAGAACCCTTCGCGACTGCTTTTCCATTCGTTCTGCTGCAGCGCGTTGTTTGACTTCGGCAAGGTTCAATACGCTGCACAGTTGACGGTGTGCCTGTACCAATTCCTCATTGGCCGACAACATATTCACGCCAAGATTGTTCGCCGCCGTGGCGACCGACTTCTCGACAGCGGCGGCACGGACCACCGCTTTCCTGACTTCAGCAACAATCTTTCTGGCTTCGACTATCACCTCCTCACCAAGCGGTTCTTCTTGCAACAGTGGCTTGCTCACGACTACTGCTTCCATTTATCACCTCAAAGACATTGCATCACTTTCATCACAATTATCACGCACTGGGGTTACGAGTTTAATCCAGATGAAATTCCACAAATAAGCAAGTCATAATGAATATCCCTGTCCATTACCTGTCACAACATTTAACTAAACTACTATCAAGTCAAGAATCGCCGCGTTAACTCCGCCATCTCGATTGCCAGTTTTGAAAGTTCATTACTGGCCGTTGCTGTTTGACTCGCACCGGAAGACGTTTGAATCGAAAGATCCCTGATGCTGACCAGGTTGGTATCGACCGAACGCGCCACTTGGGCTTGTTCTTCGGAGGCCGTGGCAATCAGGAAATTGCGTTCATTGATCTCGGTAATCGATTTCGCGATGTCCGCTAACGCCGCACCCGCCTCCTGGGCAATCCCCAAGGTATCCTGAGCGTTGGCACAGCTATGCGACATGGCAAGTACGGCTTGTTCGGCGCCTGACTGAATGCCGGCAATCATGCTCTCGATTTCCTTGGTGGACTCCTGCGTCCGATGGGCCAGCGCCCTGACTTCGTCCGCCACCACCGCAAAACCTCGACCCTGGTCACCCGCCCTCGCCGCTTCAATGGCCGCGTTCAACGCCAGCAGGTTTGTCTGCTCCGCAATAGCGCGAATCACATCCAGTACTTTGCTGATGTTCTGAGCCTTGCTTGCCAGCCCCTCCACTTCATCGCTGGTTTTGACCACGGTTGAAGTCAGGTTCTGGATGGCCTTGACGGTTTCTGCCACCCGATCGGAACCCGTCCGGGTGGAGCGCTCCGACATCTGGGCGGACTCCGAGGCAGACGCCGCGTTTCTCGCGACCTCTTCCACCGCTGCCGTCATCTCGTTCACGGCCGTTGCCGCTTGTTCGATCTCATTGTTTTGACGCTGCATGCCGATGCTGGACTCTTCAGTCACGGAGTACATTTCTTCCGATGCCGAGGCCAGTTGCGTGGACGAGTCGCCGATGTGGCGAATCGTGTCGCGCAAACTTGCCTGCATGGCCGCCGTGGACGCCATCAAATCCGTCAACTCATCCTTACCATCAATTTGAAGCTCAGCCCTGAGATCTCCCTCGGAAATTTTCTGGTTGACACCCAATACGGCCAACAATGGCACGGTAATGCTTCGAGCAAACAAAGTGCCGAGAAATACACTCAAAGAAATTACCAAAATACCAATCCCGATCACCGTCTTGATCGAACTTTGGTATATCTCTTCGGATTCAATTCCGGACTGCTGTCCACCGGTGCGATTCAAGTCGACCAGTTTTTCAACCGACAACTGCAGCTCGTTGGTTGGCTTGCGAATATTGTCATCTATATATTTTCCCGCAGCCGCTGAATCGCCTGATTCAGCCAGCGCCAGAAACGCGTCAAGCTTACTGTCATAGGTGGCCACGCCAACTTTTACAGCGTTGTAAATCTGCCCTTCTTCATTGCTGCTGACTTGCGCCTGATACGCTTCTACCGCCTGCTTGAGTTTGACTCTTGTATCCGCAACCGTATCAGCTGAAATCTTCTTTACTTCTGGGTTACTGGTAATGATCAGCCGAAAACTTTCCAGTCGCAGCCTGAGCACCATCGAGTTGATCGCGCCCGCCTGGCGAACACTCTCCATCCAGCTTTTTTCGATCTCCACGGCTGCAGCGCGAACCCGCCCCATCTGCCAGAGTGAAATACTTCCGAGAGCGATCACCAAAAGATTGATGATTAAAAATATCAATGTCGCACGATGCGCCAACCTGAATTTTCTGAGCAACATATTCCAATCCTACTTGAGACCAGCTACCAAATTTTTCCTATTCACTGGTTCTGAATACAGCATCTCCCGACCACCGAAAAATTCAGGACGAGCGTTATGCGCAAGCGCAACCGGCAAGTGCATTTATCAGATTCGAGTTTAGTGACTGGAAAATCGGCAGCCCATCAGGCAATCCTTAAAATTGCCGCGCCGGCCTCAGAAAGATTTAAAGACTCCCCATGCGATTTCGTAACAACAAATGGGTTAAAACTTCTTGCTCCAAAACTTCAGAAATCAACGGACCTTGAGCCTCATCACAATTCAGTCGTTTGAGCAGCGCCAATTCTTCTTGCGTTGCGACCCCCTCCGCCATGACCGTCAGTCCCAGCTGCTGGCTCTCCGTAATAATACAGGCCAATGAAGAAGCCAGCTTTTCATTATTAACTGCACTGCGCACCAACGATGGAAAAATCTTGACATCTGTAAACGGCGTCAATTTTAAATTCAAGCAGTATCGATAACCCTGACCAAAGTCATCATGGGCTACAGCAAAACCTTTTAGCCGCAACTTATAGATCGATCCGAGGTGGTGAATCAGATTCTCTTTTTCCGAAGATCGGGCCAATTCAAATCCGATGCATTCTGGCTCTCCCTCTTGACGAACCACGAGCTCGTACAGCCGATCCGCAAAACCACGGCGCCTCAATACCGAAATGGACAGATTGATCCATACCGTCACCCTGCACCCCAGCCCTCTCCAGGCGCGTTGAGCGGTGATGACCTGGCTCACCACATGCACCAGAAGCTCTTCGTCAAACTCACCGCCGGCATTCGCAGCCAACATGCCTGTCGACGACAGCCCTTCTGATTGCGGAGGGCCTGCGAAGACCTCCGCCCTGACGGCTGCAATACGGCCGGAACGCAGATTTTTTCTGACCTGAAACCTTATCCGGACTTGATCCTTGTCCACTGACTCAAGTAGTGAGCACGCGTCATCCGAAACTTGACTTCCCGGCTGTACAACAGCATCCAACCCAATAACCTTTCGGTGCAGGGCACGCAGATCAATGACATCTATGGGTTTGGAAACCAGACCGACAACCGTGAATCCGAAATTCCTGGCCATGAGGCTGGCATTCACCGCTGTTCGCCGGGGAGAATCATCCAGAATCGCCAATGCAGGTAGTTGCTTGAAATCCGCAAAGTGCTTGAGCAGTTTCGCACCGTCCACTTCCAACACCGTCAAACTGCTCAAGATCATGTCGAATGAGTGCGCATTGAATAATTCAGCGGCCTCACTTCTATTTTTAGCGGCCCTGAATATTACATCCTCCATATGTTCCTGGAGCGCATGCAAAAACCTATTCTTGAGTCCACACCCCTCGAGAACCAAGATACTGTAAGGCACAAACCGATTCCTTCACCATCAACGACCCCGTCATACGTTCCATGCTTTGTTTACTGGCGATGGGCGTTCGATCCGATGAATTTTCTTTCATTAATTTTTCACAATCTATAGGAGGATCCTTAAAAATCGGAGTGGCCCAAGAATAATCCGGAATCTCCCACACCGCGGAACCGGAGCCTCAGGTTGCCATGGGTGTGGAATGGAATCCTGTTCAGGCAAGATCAAATTGCGGTCATGCCGGACCTGCTCAGCCGTCCAACCAACGAGAGCGGCGCGTTCTCATAAGATCGAATAGGGTTGGTTCAGTGAGTCCTTAGGTGAAAATCAACTAACTCAACCGACCAACTAACAGAGCTTCAGGCAGAATAGCCGTCATACTCTGCAACCGAGTTGAGCGCGCAATAAGTGCCCGCAACAAGCAACTCGATTTATTCCACCATGGTCGGAGGAATCCCTCTGCGCGTAGTATTTGCGCGGACGGATAGGCGCATGCAGGCTTGATATTGAACGCGACCGACGCTCCACGTTTCTTTGCCAGTAACGCAACCATCAGGAATAACGAAATTCGTTCGGCAAAGTGTACCGGTCACGTTACAACTGAATATAGATGCAATGGAAAAACAGCGCCAGTGCTATGGGGTTAACTTGCGCAGTTGCATGAGTGATCAGCAGCCGTTCCGGTAATTATTGCCAGCTCGAATCGAGCGTCAACAATCACACAGGGCCGGCAGGAATCGAATTTTGCTGTCGCATGCATGATGTCGGTAAGTGAGCTTCCGGTTGACGGGCGGACAAGGGCTGGACTAACGCGCCCACCCGAAAGGGCATAGGTCAAGAACGCCCGTGCCGCCGCCCCACATAAAAACTGTACTCACGCACAGGAAGACACTCATGCACACCATTCGCAACACCTTGGTGGTGGTGGATTCGCAGCAGTCCAATGACCTGATCCTGAACAGAGCCAAAATGATTGCCAGCGCTACCCGGTCGCACCTGCACCTGCTGGCCTGCGACAAGGGACACCGGCATTCCTCCTACCTGAACGACACGCACGGCGCCTTGGTACAGGAGGGTTATAGCGTCAGCACCCAGCAGGACTGGCATGGGAGTTCACACAAGACCATCATCGCCGCCCAACAAGCAGAGGGCTGCGGCCTGGTGATCAAGCAGCACCTGCCCGACACCCCGCTGATGAAGGCCCTGCTCACGCCCGAGGACTGGAAGCTACTGCGATACTGTCCCAGTCCGGTGCTTATAGTAAAAACCGCAAGGCCCTGGACCGGTGGCACCATTCTCGCGGCAGTAGATGCTGGCAGCAGTGATATGGAGCACCGCGTCCTGCACTCCGGTATCGTCAGCCACGGCTATGACATCGCCGCACTGGCCGGCGGCACGCTACACATGTTGAGCGCCCACCCCTACCCGATGCTGTCGGCGGCCGACTCCGTATTCCAACTCAAAGAAAGCATTCAGGCGCTCTATCGCGAACTGTGCAAGACACTCCAGGCCGAATTTGACGTCAGCGACGAACGCCTGCATATCGAAGAAGGTCCTGCCGATGTACTGATCCCGCACATCGCACACAAACTCGAAGCCGTGCTCACAGTGATCGGTAGCGTGGCCCGCACCGGACTGTCCGGCGCATTGATCGGCAATACCGCCGAGATGATTCTGGACACCCTGGACAGCGACGTGCTGGTGCTCAAACCGGACGACATCATTACCCATCTGGAGGAACTGGCCGCTCCATCACACGGTGCATCGGCAGATGCCGAGACATCCTCTTGGCCGTATAGCCATAACAACCATCGGCCACATATTTAGGAGCTGGTCAACAAACGCCCTTGGGCTCGACCCTGCGGAGCACTCGCAAGCCACGCTCAATGATGTGGCAAGGCAGCTGAACAGCCGTCCTCGGAAAACACTAAACGACGAAACGCCCACTGAACGATTTAGCCAATCTGTTGCATCGACCGGTTGACTCCACAGCCATAAGCAGCCATTCAATCCGTCTATAAGAAACGACATGATGAGTTTGCTGACTCATCTGGTGATGACAGAAATGGGCTACCTTGTTCACCCGATCACTCATCGCTCAGGGAGAGCACCATGCCTTTGGAAATCCAGCTTTCGGAAAATGTGACTGAAGCAGAGCGGTTAGGGATTTTGAACCCGCTGCTGGCCCATAACCTGGCCAATGGTGGGGACGATGCCCACGAAACATTTGCCCTGCTGCTACGAGCCCCCGAAAGCAATGAAGTCATGGGTGGCCTGTATGGCAAGGTCTCTTATCGATGGCTACTCATCGATCTCGTCAGTGTTCCCGAGTCGATGCGTGGTCAGGGTATCGGAGAACGACTGATGCACATGGCCGAAGACGTCGCGAAGAAAAAGCACTGCATCGGTATTTGGCTGGAGACCTTCAGCTTTCAGGCACCGGGTTTTTATCAAAAACTGGGTTACTCCGAATTCGGACGCCTGGCAGATTATCCGCCGGGACATACCCGGTTCTATTACCAGAAACGGCTGTGCTGACAGCGTATTGTGCCGATGGCTCCACTTTATGCCTGGATGCATCGGTCATTTGGCGCTCGTCCTCAATGTCCACTATGGGTCTGCTGCCCTTCCTAACTGATCGTTATCGACCTGATGATGCCAGCCGCTCGACAGAAGTCGCCATTCAATCCCGGGCAATCTTGTCATTTGCCAAGGCTTAGGGCAGGGTCGATACCACTGACATCTCTGCCAAAGGAGTCACTTCATGTCAAAGCTATATCCCAGTATCGATCCTGAGGGGCTGGTCGAGTACTCAGTGGTCTACACCGACCGCTCGCTCAACCACATGTCGCAGTCATTTCAAGGCGTGATGAAGAACATTTCCAGCACCCTGAAACAGGTCTACAACGCCCAGGCTGTTGCGGTGGTCCCGGGCAGCGGCACATTCGGCATGGAAGCGGTGGCGCGACAGTTTGCCACCGGCCAGCAATGCCTGGTGATACGCAACGGCTGGTTCAGTTATCGCTGGAGCCAGATCCTTGAGATGGGCAACATCCCGGCGGCCACTACGGTGCTGAAAGCCCGACCGGTCGACACGGGTCGCCAGGCTGCCTACGCCCCCCCTCCTCTGGACGAAGTGCTGGCCGCCATTGCGGCTTCGAGGCCGCAGATTGTCTTCGCCCCCCACGTTGAAACCTCATCGGGGATTATCCTGCCCGACGAGTACCTGCGGGCCGTCGGCGACGCCGTGCATGCAGTGGGTGGCCTGTTCGTGCTGGACTGCATCGCCTCAGGCACGCTTTGGGTTGATATGCACAAATGCGCAGTCGACCTGTTGATCAGCGCACCGCAGAAAGGCTGGAGCGCCTCCCCTTGCTGCGCCCTGGTGATGCTCAGTGCTTTGGCCCTCGAGCGTATCGAACAGACGCAGAGCAGCAGTTTCGCCTGCGACCTGAAAAAGTGGCTTCAGATCATGCAGGCCTACGAACAGGGCGGACACGCCTACCATGCGACCATGCCCTGCGATTCCCTCGCGCGCTTTAACGAAGTGATGAAAGAAACGCAAGCCTACGGTTTCGACAAGGTCCGCGGCGAACAACAGGTCCTGGGCGATCGGGTGCGTGCAATGTTGACCGGCAAAGGCATCAAAAGCGTGGCCGCTGCCGGTTTTCAAGCCCCAGGCGTCGTGGTGAGCTACACCGATGATGCCGACATCAAGAACGGCAGGAAATTTGCCGACCACGGCCTGCAGATCGCCGCCGGAGTGCCGTTGCAATGCGACGAGCCGGCCGACTTCCAGACCTTCCGCATCGGTCTGTTCGGACTCGAAAAGCTGCACAATATCGAGCGCACGGTCAGCACCCTCGAGCAGGCACTGGACGAGGTGATGGTTAACTAAGCCCTCGTCTGTCCCGCCCAGGCTCCGGGCCCGTCACCCGCGGATTGGACTTTCGCCAGGCCCTGGCAAGCCGGGACGCTGCGTCGTGCGAGCAATCAGGCCTGCGCCTCGCCTGGGAACGCTGGCAGCCCGTACGTCAACGCAAGCTCCAACGCCGGTTACAAGGGGTATAACTATCAGAACAAAAGGCGGGTCACCCGGAATAGGTCCTCCAAAGGCAGCGCCCGGGCCAGGCGCCCCAGGCCTGACCGGCGCCTGCGGCGCGGAGCGATGTGATGAGTTCCAGAGCATGGCGATTGGCTCGCAAGAGCCTTCTTGGTTGCATCGAGCTGACCTTGCTGGTCACGCCACTGTGCGCCAGCGCCATGTTCAAGTGCCAAACCAGGGACGGAGCCATCAGCTACACCAGCCAAGCCATCGCCAGCGCCCGCTGCACTCGCCTCAATGGCATGGCGGATGCCGGTGTCGGCAACAAGGCAAAGGCCCAGCCACGGCTCGTGCGGGACGACGACCCCGGCGCGATGCGGGTTCGGGTATACACCTTCATCCACAGGGGTGTTCGTCAGTATGTGAGCCGGCGCCCCGTCGGGATCTCCGCACGGGTCGATTTGCTTGAGCTCTATTACATCAAGGGCTGCTATCTGTGCATGGCGCCGAAGGATTTCAAGGTCGCCTCACTGCGCCTGGACACTCAATCGTATCGGCGGGAGATCGAAGCCGCTTCGGGTCTTTATGGTGTCGACAGGGCGCTGGTCCGCGCAGTGATACATGCCGAATCGGCGTTTCGCCCCAACGCCATTTCCGAAGCAGGCGCCCAGGGACTGATGCAGTTGATGCCCGCCACCGCCGAGCGCTTCGCCGTGGACGATCCGTTCGACGCACGACAGAACATTCGTGGCGGCGTGCGCTACCTGGCCTGGCTGCTCAAGCGCTTCAACGGCAACCAGATGCTGGCGTTGGCAGGTTACAACGCCGGCGAAGCATCCGTGGACGAGTACAACGGGGTGCCTCCCTACGCGGAGACGCAATCCTACGTCACCCGCGTGCAGTCCTTGACCGAACGCTATCGCAACCATCGCTAGTACCGTAGGGCGCATAACCCGCATAGGTCATGCGCCGGGAGGGGATTGGTTCAACCGAACGCCCACACTCACCGGTAGCTATTCAGTCGTGACAGGCAGAAAACGCCCCAGGCTGTGAAAAAACGCGGACACCGTCTTGAAGACAGCGTTGCTACGTAAAATCTGTCGGCGTTGGTTGATCAGCAGACCAAAAAATAGGCGTAGTAACACGCTTTTCGTCCCGATCCTGACAGTCAAACCTGCTCTTAGGCCCCATTGTGTGTCCGGGGTCGAGTGGCCAATTGCGAGCGAGGCGTCAAGATGGCCAAGGCAACCGCCACGATGAAGAGCGCCGGCACGTCACCTGCCAAGTGCCCCATTTGACCCGGCTGGGTGACCGCCTGGACGGCCATGATTCCTCCGTGTACGGCGCTAGACCACACGGTGAACCAGATCAGGCTCAGATTGGCTAATGGATCACGTGCGGCCAGGATCAAGAACACGCCAAGTGTGGCGTAGATGCCAACGATCATCATCGGGTAGTCCGAGTGACCGATGTGCCAGGCCCAGCCGGACGGCCAGAACAACATAAGTGGGTAGAGAGCAAGGCACGCGAGGCCAGCCAAAACCAGAACGACGCGCAAATACCTGAGGCGATCGACTGCGGTCATGGCGGACTCCTCTTTGGGCCTAACGCTAAATGGACCCCGAGTGGGGTGATAACGCCTTCACGGGCTGGGTGGGTAACATTCCTTGTTCTGTCGTCTATCCCTGACCAGGCCGGGCATTGTGACAGTCGTTGATACAACATGGACGGAAAGCCCAATCTGCTCAATCGGTTCCGGCAGTAGACCAAGCATAGCTACTCATTGCTATCGCTCCGTCCATCAGCTGCTTCTGGCCGGTTTCTGCCCTTCGTGACATGTAAAAATCGGCCCTGGCAGTCGATCGCCGGTGTCTACTGAATCAGGGACGACTCAATCACTAACCCCCTGAGGCGGCTCAGGCAGATCGAGAGTCACTGGGTCTGATTCGTCGGGTATAGACCGGCAAGCCGCGCTATCACCACACCAACGTAAAAGACGCCTGAAAACTCTTCGACCATCACAAGTGAGCGAGCATGGTTGGTCAACGGGAGCACATCACCGTAACCGGTGGTCGTGAGTGTCGTGAGGCTGAAATAGATCAGTTTGAAGAAAGTGCCAGGCTGTCTGAAGTCGAGGAGCTCAGGGCCGAATGAGCCAGCGGCGGATATCTCGACCAGCGCATAGACGAAGGACCAAACGAAGGCCAGCATGATGTAACCCGCAAGCGCGCCATGCAGCTTGTCGGCTGTAATTGGCCCGCGCTTGAGAATATAGCGAAGCACTCCGCTGAACGAGACGGCAAGAGACGCCGCATAAAACATCCCGGCAAAGAAAAGAATCGCGATACTTTCAACCCACAACGCCGACCATTGAAGGCCAACTCCAAGCAACGCCAGGCCCAGTTTGAGGATGAACCCCAGCCGAGTCTGCCTGGTGGCGAAAGCGCCCACGAGCAGCACGATTGAAAACAGAATGCCAAGCAACGTGCGAGCAAATAGACCTTCCTCAAGAAAGGGAAACAGGAGGATCAATCCCAGTAAAAGCAGCAATAGATAGGTGCAGGGCCCTCGCCCTATTACCAACTGAGCTAAATCCTCGTCGGATTCGGCCTTGTTTTGCGGATTTGTCATACCGGTTTCCCAGAGACTGAAATAACGCTCGAGACCTGACGTTGCAGGGTTGAAATCTGACCTGGCTTTAGGATAGTCGGCAGTGAAACTCTAGTCGTGAATGCTTGCGAGAGGGTTCAGCCTGACAGAGCGCAATGGGTCGACAACCACCCTTGAGTGCCTGAACTTCTCCGCTCAATACTCCGGAAACTCATCCCGATAACACACCGGCGAGCTGGAGCCCTGATACCGATCAAGCTCCTCTTCCAGCCATTGCCCGAGCACCACGGCAGGGTTTTGCGCCGGATCATCCGCCGTGACCACCAGCGTCAACATCCCCGTTTGCGCGTACGGCAACAGCGCCCACCAATGCGCCGGCTGAGCGGTCAGCTCCCGCCGATAGGCTGTGGTGAACCCGGAAAAATCCAGCTGCCCAACCATGAACGCTTGCTGTAAGTCCGCCGAGGGCGCGACGTCGGGAAGCCAGGCATCGAACGGCATTGGCGCCTTGGGGCAATCCTGGGGCCACTGACGGTCCACCAGAATGCGCCGCCCGTCTTCGGGCGCGGCAGGGTCGCAGGTACGTTTGCACTGGATCATGGTCACTCACCCCCTCCACTCTCGCGGGCTGACCCCGGTTTTACGGCGAAACGCCCGGGCCAGCGCCGACGGGCTTTCGTAGCCGACTTCTTCGGCGATCAGGGCAATCGGCTTGCCTTCACGCAAGCGTTTCTGCGCCAGGCTGATGCGCCAGCTCACCAGGTAATCCACCGGTGCCTGGCCCACCACACGCTTGAAGTGTTCGGCAAAGCTGGCCCGCGACATGTTAGCCAGCGCCGACAGCTCGGCCACGCTCCAGGCCTTGGCCGGCGCTTCGTGCATCTGGCTCAAGGGCCGGGCCAGGCGTGCATCCGCCAGGCCAGCCATCATGCCCGGTTGCTGGTTGCGCGTGCTCAGGATGTAGCGCAGCAACTGAATCACCAACAGTTCGAACAGCCGGTCCATCATCGCTTCGCGACCGCAGGTGCCATCGAACGCCTCGTTGAACAGCCATTCCAGGGTGCCGGCCAGGGTCGGGATTTCATCGAGCTTGAGCACCAGATACTCCGGCAACGCCGCCGCCAGGGCATTGCCCGAGCCGCCATCGAAACTCAGGGACGCGCACACCAATTGCGTGTCGGAGGCTTCGGTGGCGAACAATCGGTGACGGTAGGGTCGCGGGAAAAAGATCAGCGTTGGCTCGGCGAGGCGCAGCTCGCGCTCATCGGCCAGTTTCAGCACGACCTCGCCGGCCTGCAGCAAATGCAGGTGACCACAGGCCTGGCTGCCATCGAACGCCGTCGTGCCGCAAAACGTACCGCTGTGAAAGGTGCCGGCGTTGACGCCGAAATGCGTGAGCAATGTGGACAAGCGATCCATGGGGAGACTCCCGAGGGCAGTTCTGGACGATCTGTCGCATATCGTCGACGATTTGCACCCAATTAACCAGTCCGAATCACTAGCATGAACTCCGTACCCAGCGCCTGTCGCGCTGAAATCTTCGGAGAATCGCCATGACCCGCATCACCTCAGTCAGCCTGGAACACGCCACCGACGCCACCCGCCCACTGCTGGAAGGCGTGCAGAAGAAAATCGGTTTCCTGCCCAACGTGTTCCGGGTGCTGGCCCATGCCCCTGCCGTGCTGGCCTCTTATCTGCAAAATTCGGCGGCACTGGGCAAGACGTCCCTGAGCGCCACGGAGAAGGAAGCGATTTTCCTCGCCACGTCACAGGTCAACGGTTGCGACTACTGCCTGGCGGCGCACACGCTGTTCGCCGGCAAGGCCGGGCTCACCCGCCAGGAGATTCTCAGTGCCCGCGAAGGCCGGCTCGACGCCTACGCCCTGCTCGCCCGGCAAATCACCGAAAGCCGTGGCCATCTGGACAGCGAGCAGATCGCAGCGGCCCGCGCCGCCGGGATCAATGACGCGAAGATCATCGAAGTGATCGCCCATGTGGCCTCGCAGACGCTGACCAACTATTTGAACAACGCGGCCCTGACCGACATCGACTTTCCGGCCATCGATGCCTGATTGCGGGCAATTCCTGTGGGAGCGAGCCTGCTCGCGAAGGCGTCGGCACACTCGGCATTGATGTGTCTGATACTCCGCATTCGCGAACAGGCTCGCTCCCACAGGGGATGAGAGACATACCCCCCATTGTGGAGACTGAAAACATGACCACCGTGACCCTGTACACCACCGACACTTGCCCTTATTGCCGCAGTGCCAAATCGCTGCTGGCCAGCAAAGGCATCGCGATGCAAGAGATCAACATCCATCGCGAACCCGGCAAGCTGGAAGAAATGCTCGAACGCAGCGGACGACGCAGCGTGCCGCAGATTTTCATCGGCGAGACGCACATCGGCGGCTTCGACGACCTGGCCAAGCTGGATCGCCAGGGTGGGTTGATGTCGATGCTGGCTTGAACCGAAATAGAGCCACCCCCAATCCCTGTGGGAGCGAGCCTGCTCGCGAAGGCGTCGGCACAATCAGCATTGATGTGACTGAGGCACCGCTTTCGCGAGCAGCTCGCTCCCACAGGGGGTTCTGTGTCTGGCACAAAAATCAGGTATTGGTTTTCAGCTTGGTCCACAGGCGCGTGGTCAAGCGTGCAATGGACGCCGGCAAATCTTCGACAGTGAACAACTTGTCCATCACAGCAGTCGGCGGGTAGATCGCCAGGTCCTGTTTCACCGCCGGCACCACAAGGGCATCCGCTGCGCTGTTGGGGTTGGCGTAGTGGATACTGTTGCTGATGTTGGCAATCACTTGCGGCTGCAGCAGGTAGTTCATGTAGGTGTAGCCGTTCTTCTCGTGGGGTGCGCTCTTGGGCATCACCACCATGTCGAACCACAGGGTGGAGCCCTCGTCCGGGATCGAGTAGGCAATGTCGATCCCGTTCTTCGCCTCCCTGGCACTGGCGGCGGCCTGCACGATGTCGCCGTTGAAACCGATCACCGCGCAGACGTTACCGTTGGCCAGGTCGCTGATGTACTTGGAGGCATGGAAGTACTGCACGTACGGGCGAATCTTCAGCAGCGCCTGCTCGGCCTTCTTGTAGTCCGCCGGTTCGTGGCTATGGGGCGGCAATCCCAGGTAGTTGAGGGTGATCGGCAGCACCTGGGTCGGGTTGTCGATGATCGCCACGCCGCATTCGCTGAGCTTCTTGATATTGGCTTCGTCGAAAAACAGCTTCCAGGAATGGGTGATCTCCGTGCTGCCGAAGATCGCCTTGATCTTCTCGACGTTGTAACCGATGCCGGCCGTGCCCCACATGTAGGGATAGCCGTACTGGTTGCCCGGATCATTCACCTCCAGTTTTTTCATCAGCACCGGGTCGAGGTTCTTCCAGTCCGGCAACTGGCTCTTGTCGAGCTTCTGGATCGCCCCGGCCTTGATCAGGCGCGACAGGAAGTGGTTCGACGGACTGACTACGTCATACCCGGTGTTGCCGGTCATCAACTTCGACTCCAGCACTTCGTTGCTGTCGTGGATGTCGTAGGTGGCCTTGATCCCGGTTTCCCGGGTGAAGGTGGGCAAGGTGTCATCGGCGATGTAGCCGTTCCAGTTGGAAATGTTCACGGTTTCGTCAGCGTAAGCGGCTGCGCAACAGGTCGAGAGGAGAGCCACCAGGGAAACGGTTTTGACGCGCATGTTCGATCACCTTCGTGTTGAAGTGCTTTTGTTGTGTGTGAAAGGCCGTGTTCTAGATTTCGGTTCTGGCCCGGGCCGTCTCGACGCGCATGCGCAGCATGGCACCGATGTCGAGCAAGGGCTTGGGTGGCAGCCAGCCGGGCTGGGCGCGTTCCATGACCGATTGCAACAGTGGCGAGCCAACCCCCGAGGCCAGTTCGGCGAGCAACCGCCCCCACAGCGTGCCCCGTGCCACGCCCGAGCCATTGCACCCGGCCACGGCAAACACGCCCTCCTGGACCTTGGCGAAATAGGCTTGTCCCGAGCGTGAAGCGCTGAGGTGGCCGGTCCAGGTGTACTGGATGTCTTGCGCGCCCAGCATTGGAAAACGCCGTTGCAAGCCCAGCACATGGTGCTGGCGACGGATCGCCAGTTCACTGAGGGACAAATCATGGGAACGGTATTCCGCCGTGTTGCGGATCATCACCCGACGATCCGGGGTCAGGCGCACCGTGGCCCCCAGTGGTCGGGTCGACAACACACCCCAGGGCTCGGGCGCACCGATAGCATCAAACTCCTGATCAGTGAGCGGCCGGGTAAGACTGGCGCTGAGTTCCATCGGGAAGGTGCTGCTGTCACGGATGCCGGAACGGGCGACGAAGGCGTTGAGGCAGACCAGCACCTGCTTGGCTTCGATGCAGCCATGCAGGCCATTGGCGCGAATGCGTCCATTGCTCATGCGCTGCAAACCGCTGATCTCGGTGTTTTCATACAACGTCACCTTTTCCGGCAGCGCATCGAGCAAGCCCTTCACGTACTTCGCCGGTTGCAACAAGGCGTTACCGTTGCCGCACCAGATCGCGGCCTGGTAATGCCGGGTACCGAGTTTCCGGTTCAGCTGCTCACCTTGCAGACACTGCGCAGAAGCGCCGACGGCTCGCAGGGTCTGTATCTTGGCCTCGACATCGGTCAACTTGCGAGGATCGCTGACCGCAAAGAAATAACCGGATTCGCGGAAATCGCATTCGATGCCGTGCCGGGCAATGCGCTTGCGCACCTCGTCGCTGGCGGCGCGGGAAATCGAGGTATCCACCTGGAAACCGGCGAATCCGGTATTGCCTTGCAGCTCGGAAGTGGCCGGATGCTCATGGGCCACCACAAACCCGGAGTTACGCGCCGAGGCCCCTTGGGCGGCGCGTTGCCTGTCGACGACCACGATGCGTGCCTGGGGATGCATCTCGGCGAGCGAGTGCGCGGCACACAGCCCGGTGATGCCGGCGCCGATCACCAGCCAATCGGCCTGTTGCGTACCGCTCAAGGGATCGCGCAACGGGGAATCCCCGGCCTGCGCAATCCAGCCACATCTGTTTTCCATGCATCACCTCTTCGACGTTCGTTCCGCGACCGTCAATCTCTATGCACTCATCGCATGAATGGTTTGAGATGACGACGGCTATGGCTAGAATCTAAAGGCTCTTCAGGGAGACAACCAACGTTATTAAATCATCCAGGTATTCTGAAAACGCATGGATAAAATCCGCCACATTCCCTCGCTCCAGGGCTTGCAGGCGCTGGTCGAGGTCGCTGATTCGGGCAGCTTCACGCAAGCGGCGCAAACCCTGTGCCTGACCCAAAGCGCGGTAAGCCGCAAGATTCAGCAACTGGAAAGTCACTTCGGCGTGGCGATGTTCGTGCGCAACAGCCGCAGCCTGCGCCTGACGCCCGAGGGCGAACAGGTGCTGGCCAGCGCACGAAATATCCTCGAACAACTCAAGACGCTGGAAGACCGCATCGCCCCGCAGAAACGCCCGTTTCGCATCCGCATGCATGTGTCCCTGGCGGTGCGTTGGCTGCTGCCGAAACTGAGCGACTTCTATCGTCATCACCCGGAGGTTTCACTGGCGATCGAAACCGTGGCCACCGAAGTGGTGGAACCGGCCAGCGACAGCGACGCCTATGTCCTCTACCTGCCTGAACCGTCCAGCGCCCCCGATTGCCTGACCTTGTTCGAAGAAGCGCTGGTGCCGGTGTGTGCCCCCGACCTGCCGTTGTCATCACAGCAAGACCTTGCGGGTTTTGCGCTGCTGCATCGTTCGAACGATAAAAACGACTGGAGGTATTGGCTGTCGACCAACGATGGCAGGTCACTGGACGAGTTTCGCCACATCCCCTTCAACCTCGACGAACTGGCGCTGGATGCGGCGGCACGAGGGCTGGGCGTGGCCATGACCGACATGACCCTGGCGGGCGAGTCGATTGAACGCGGTGTGTTGCACATCCCGTTCGGCGATCCGTTGAAGACCCGGGGGATTTACGCGTTGTGCCTGCAGCCTTCGGCGGGCTCGCATCCGGCGTGTGCGGTGGTCATGCAATGGTTTTCCCAGCAGGCTTTGACGCCGCTATAACCCTGTGGGAGCGAGCCTGCTCGCGAAGACGTCGGCACATTCAGCGTTGATGTGACTGAGACACCGCTTTCGCGAGCAGGCTCGCTCCCACAGAGGTTGCGCTCGGCACTCAATCATCCTCATGCAACTTGATCCCCCGCGCATGCAGCAGAGGCGGCACCACTAACACCAGCAACGTCAGGGCCATGAAACACGCCGAGATCGGCTGCGTGACGAAGATCATCCAGTCGCCCTCGCTGATGGACAGGGCATTGCGTAACTGCTTCTCGGCCATCGGTCCCAGCAGCATGCCCACGATCACCGGCGCCACCGGGAAATCGAAACGGCGCATCAACACACCGAACCAGCCGATGGCCAACATCAGCAGCAGGTCGAAGGATGAATGACGCATGCCGTACACGCCGATGGTGGCGAACACCAAGATGCCGGCGTTCAGGTACGGCCTGGGGATTTGCAGCAACTTGACCCACACCCCCACCAACGGCAGGTTCAGCACCAGCAGGATCACGTTGCCGATGTACAGCGAGGCCACCAGGGTCCAGACCAGCTCGGCGGAGGTTTCGAACAGCAGCGGCCCCGGTTGCAGGTTGTAGTTCTGGAACGCCGCCAACAGAATCGCCGCCGTGGCCGACGTCGGGATGCCCAGGGTCAACAAGGGCACCAGCGAGCCGGTGGCGCTTGCGTTATTGGCCGCTTCCGGCCCGGCGACGCCTTCGATGGCGCCCTCGCCTTTATTGGCGGAAAACTCTTTCGGGTATTTGGAGAGCTTGCGTTCGGTGGAATAGGACAGAAAGGTCGGGATCTCCGCGCCGCCAGCGGGAATCGAACCGAACGGAAAGCCGATCAGCGTGCCACGCAACCAGGCGGGCACCGAGCGCTTCCAGTCGGCGCGGGTCATCCACAACGACGTCAGGCGATGCCGGCCTTCCGCTTGCTCTTGTTGATAGAGCAGGCTGTACAGCGCCTCCCCCACCGCAAACAACCCCACCGCCACCAGCACCACTTCAATGCCGTCCACCAATTCCGGAACACCCAGGGTGTAGCGGGCGATCCCCGAAGTCGAGTCCAGGCCGATCAAGCCAATGGTGAGCCCGATTCCCAGCGATGCGAAACCGCGCAGCATCGACGCGCCGAGCACCGCCGACACCGTGGTGAAGGACAACACCAGGATCGCGAAGTATTCGGCAGGGCCGAAATTCAGCGCCAGCCTGGCCACCACCGGTGCGAACAGGGTCAGCAAAATCGTCGCTATGGTCCCGGCCACGAAAGAGCCGATGGCGGCCGTGGCCAACGCCGGTCCGGCACGTCCGTTGCGGGCCATGCGGTTGCCTTCCAGGGCGGTGACCATGGAGGAGGATTCACCGGGCGTGTTGAGCAGAATCGAGGTGGTGGAACCGCCGAACTGCGCGCCGTAATAGATCCCGGCGAACATGATCAATGCCCCGGTGGGATCGACCTTGGCGGTGATCGGCAGCAGCAACGCCACTGTCAGCGCCGGCCCGATGCCGGGCAAGACACCGATGGCGGTGCCAAGCAGGCAGCCGATAAAGCCCCACATCAGATTGATCGGCGTCAGCGCCGCAGAAAACCCCATCAACAGACTCGAGAGAATGTCCACGCTGTCGATCTCCTTGCGCCCGAATCAGATCCAGACATTGACCAGCGGCGGCAGGGAAACCCCCAGCCCGGCGTTGAACAGCCAGTAGATCGGCAGGGTCAAGGCGATGCCGATGGCCAGGTCTCGCAGCGGATGCCGACTGCCAAAGCCCCGCGCCGAACAGGCAAACAGCAGCGCGGCGGCCAGCACGAAACCGATCAGGTTGATCAGCAACGCCACGCCCACCAGCCCACCCGTCACCCAGGCCGCGCCGGATTTACCGCCAGGGATCGTGCCGTTGCTGCTGTCCAGTTCGCGGAAGCCGCCGGTGAGCGCCTGATAACTCAGCAACACACCCACCACGCCAAGAAACCCGGCCACGAGGTAGGGATAGACGTAAGCCGGCAGAATCACGAACCCCATCTCGGGCGGAAAGCGGTAGGCCCCCACCGCCAGCACAACGCTGAGGGCGATCAGGCCAAGGCTGATCGCCAGTTGCGTCGGCACGATCGCGCGTGACCCGGTCATTTCAAAGCAGCCCGACCTTGACCAGCATCGCCCGCAAACGCACGTGTTCTTCATCGACGAATTTGCCGAAGTCATCGCCGGTCAGCACGCTCTCGGTCCAGGCATTGGTTTGAATGTTGTCTTGCCAGACTTTGCTTTTGCTCGCGGCCACTACCGCGTCGGTCACTTCCTTGCGCTGTTCGGGCGTGAGGTTGGCGGCGCCGTACACACCGCGCCAGTTACCGATGATCACGTCGTAGCCGCTTTCCTTGAGGGTCGGCGCATCGATTCCCGGCACACGCTCGGGCGCACCGATGGCCAATACGCGGATCTGGCCGTTCTTGATGTATTGCCCCAGTTCGGCGTAGCCCCCGGTGAGCACCTTGATCTGCCCGCCCAGAGTCTGCGCCACGATTTCGCCCCCGCCGCCGGTGGCGATGTAATTGACCTTGTTGACCGGCACATCCAGTTTGCCCGCCAGCTCGGCGATGCCGATGTGGTCGATCGACCCCTTGGAACCACCGCCAAAGGTGACGCTGGTGGGCTTGGCCTTGAAGTCCTTGATCAGGTCGTCGAGGGTCTTGTACGGCGAGTCCTTGCGCACGGCAATCACGTTGTATTCGGTGAACAGCCGGGCAATCGGCGTCACGTCCTTCAGGGTGATTTGCGGTTTGTTCTGTTCGATGCCCGCCACCATGATCGCGCCGACCACCAGCAACGCGTTCGGGTCGCCCTTGGTGCTGTTGGCGAATTGCGCCAACCCCAGGGTTCCGCCGGCGCCGCCCTTGTTTTCAAAGGTGGTGGATTTGGCCACGTTGGCCTCGATCAGGGCCTTGCCCAGGACCCGCGCGGTCTGGTCATAACCGCCGCCCACGGAACCGGGGGCCATGAATTTGACGGTGTCCAGCGCAAGCGCGGGGGTGGTGAGTGCGGCGGTGGTCAGGCCAACCGCCAGGCAGTGACTCAAGCGACGGAGCAAAGCGGACATGGTGGATCTCCCTGGATTGTTTTTATGGGTGCCGTTTGCCCGTCGAACAGGGAGCGAGTCCCGTTCGATGAACATTGGCCTGCGCATAAGCGTAGGACATGCCTGCATTTATTGAAGTTCTTTCAATCGAAGGCCTGTCGGGCCCGGGAGTGCTGCGTCACAGTTGGAAACATTCCTTTGGTCCGGGTGGTTCAGGCCGCAAAATGCGCCGACTATCCTGAAAAACATCGGCGAACACCCTGTCGGGCTTCCCTCAACGACTTGAACAGGAGAACCTGTCATGAACGTCATGCTCAAGGGCTTCGGCGCGACATTGCTGCTGGTGGCCACGGCAGCAGTCGCCCATCACGGCTGGAGCGAGTACGACTCCAGCCAACCCTTGAATCTGAGCGGCACCATCGAAGCCTCCGGCTACTCCCATCCCCACGGTTTCGTGAACCTGAAAACGGCGGACAAGACCTGGAACGTGGTGCTCGCGCCCCCCTCGCGCATGGAAAACCGCGGGCTGACCAAGGACATGCTGGCGGTCGGCACCCAAGCGACCGTGGTCGGTTACCCGAACCGAAACAAGCCCGATGAGATGCGCGCGGAACGCATCACGATTGGCGACAAAACCACCGAGTTACGCTGATGCAAGCCTCGCAGGGCTGGATGGACCGGCTCAACGACTCGCCGCTGGGCGAAGCCATGCGCGGCGATCTGTGGTTGTACCCGCTGGTCGAGGTGATGCACATCGTTGGCTTCACGATACTGGTCGGCGCGGTGGTGATGTTCGATCTGCGCGTGCTGGGGCTGTCGCGCAACATTCAGGTCACGGCCCTGGCCCGCCACCTGCTGACCTGGGCCATCGCGGCCCTGCTGTTGATCGTACCGGCCGGGCTGATGATGTTCACCGCCCACCCCCACGACTTCGCCTCCAACGACATCTTCATCCTCAAGCTGTGCCTGATTGCCACGGCTGGATTGAATGCCGTGCTGTTCCATCTTGGCGTGTACCGCTCGGTCACAGCCTGGAACACCGGCGCCCCGGCGCCTGGGGTGGCCAGAGTGCAGGCGGTTTTTTCCATTGTGATATGGGTCAGTGTGATTTGTTGTGGGCGGTTGCTGGCTTACACCTGAGAAGGACCTGGTCCCGGTGGCGTTCCGACAAAGGCGACCTGACAGCCAACCTGGCTTTTACGGATGACCCGAATCCCCTGTGGGAGCGAGCCTGCTCGCGAAGACGGAGTGTCAGTCAACATGAATGTTGTCGGATACACCGTCTTCGCG
>NZ_JABFMU010000055.1 GCF_013359695.1 Pseudomonas sp. C2B4 | reverse complement strand
GCTTCGCTGCACCTACATGCAGCGTGTTCGACTGCGTCGAACGGCGCTGCGCGCCAATCCCCGGATGAACGCCTCCGCTCAGCCTCCCGAAGGGGCGGGCAGATCAAAAGCAGCCGAGGCGAGCTGACACTCGACCTCACTGCTGTTCGCGTTCCCCTTGTGGGAGCGAGCCTGCTCGCGAAGGCGGTGGGTCATTCGGCGCAGATGTTGACTGGCATGGCCCCTTCGCGAGCAGGCTCGCTCCCACAGTTGATCTCGGTGTCTCAGAAAGGGATTGGTTGGCCGTTACACCGCCATCGCTGCGATGCGGCGACCCGACAAGCCAACTCCCACAGGGGCCGCTTTCGATTCCTCAAAAAAAAGCCCCGCATCAGCGGGGCTCAAAGGGGTGCAGCAGTCATGCTTTAGGGCGTTTGTCCACGACGTGGCAGGCCTTGCCCTCGGATCGCTTGATCGAGTGGAAAGGTTGCAGAACGATTCGCGTACTGATCCCGATGTAGGTCTTGATGTGCTTGCTCAGCTCGCCACAAACAGCCTTCTGCTGTTCGTCGGTCAGGTGTTGGTGCTCGGCCTTGAGCTCCACGTGCACATCGACGCTGTCCAGGTTGCCGTTGCGGTGCAGGTGGATCTCGTAGCACTCGGCAAGTTGTTTGATTTTCAGCACCTGCTCTTCGATCTGCGTCGGGAACACGTTGACGCCGCGGATGATCAGCATGTCGTCGCTGCGCCCGGTGATCTTGTCGATGCGGCGCATTGGCCGTGCGGTACCCGGCAGCAGACGCGTCAGATCGCGGGTGCGGTAACGGATCATCGGCAGGGCTTCTTTGCTCAGGGAGGTGAACACCAGTTCGCCCATCTGACCGTCCGGCAGCACTTCGCCGGTGATCGGGTCGATGATTTCCGGGTAGAAGTGGTCTTCCCAGATGGTCGGGCCGTCCTTGGTTTCGGCGCATTCCATGGCGACACCCGGGCCCATGATTTCCGACAGGCCGTAGATGTCCAGGGCGGTAATGCCCATGCGCGCTTCGATGGCGCTGCGCAGTTCGGCGGTCCACGGCTCGGCGCCGAAGATGCCCAGGCGCAGGGCCAGTTTGTGCGGGTCGATGCCCTGGCGCTCGATTTCATCGGCGATGTTGAGCATGTAGGACGGCGTGACCATGATGATGTCCGGCTGGAAATCCTTGATCAGTTGCACTTGTTTTTCGGTCTGGCCACCGGACATCGGGATCACGGTGCAACCCAGGCGCTCGGCGCCGTAGTGCGCGCCCAGGCCGCCGGTGAACAGGCCGTAGCCGTAGGAAATATGGACTTTGTCGCCACGACGGCCACCGGCTGCGCGAATCGAACGGGCCACGACGTTGGCCCAGGTGTCGATGTCGTTCTGGGTGTAGCCGACGACGGTCGGTTTGCCCGTCGTGCCGCTGGACGCGTGCAGGCGCACCACGTCGTGCATCGGTACGGCGAACATGCCGTAGGGGTAGTTGTCGCGCAGGTCGGACTTGGTGGTGAACGGGAATTTCGCCAGGTCGTCGAGGGACTTGATGTCGTCCGGGTGCACGCCCAGCGCATCGAAGCGCTGACGGTACAGCGGCACGTTCTGGTAAGCGTGTTTCAGGCTCCAGCGCAGGCGTTCCAGCTGATGCTGGCGCAGTTCGTCGACGCTGGCGGTTTCCAGCGGGTCCAGCACAGGATCGAGCACGGATTGGGAAATAGGCATGTTCATGGTTTCACTCGAATTGTTTTTGTGTTCCAGCCCTTTTGCACAAGGGCTTTGAGTGCATGACCCAAGGATACCTCTCGGCTCCTTGGGAATCGCGATTCTTTAGTGGGATAGACGCTCAATGATCAGCGCGATCCCCTGGCCAACACCGATGCACATGGTGCACAGAGCGTAGCGGCCTTGACGTTCTTCCAGCTCCTGCAGGGCGGTGGTCACCAGACGCGCGCCGCTCATGCCCAGCGGATGGCCCAGGGCGATGGCGCCGCCGTTGGGGTTGACCCGTGGATCGGTGTCGCTCAAGCCCAGTTCACGCAGCACCGCCAGGCCCTGGGCGGCGAAGGCTTCGTTGAGCTCGATGATGTCCATGTCCGCCAGGCTCAGGTTGGCCAGTTCCAGCACCTTGCGGGTCGCCGGTACCGGGCCGATGCCCATGATTCGTGGTTCAACGCCGGCGGTGGCCATCGCCACCACGCGGCCACGGGCAGTCAGGCCATGGCGCTTGGCGGCTTCGGGGCTGGCCAGCAGCAGGGCGCAGGCCCCGTCGTTGACGCCCGAGGCGTTGCCGGCGGTGATGCTGCCGCCTTCGCGGAACGGCGTGCCGAGTTTGGCCAGTTGCTCCAGGGTGGTGTCGCCGCGCGGGTGTTCATCCTGCTCGACAATTTTGGCCGGGCCTTTGCGCTGTGGGATTTCCACCGCGACGATTTCCTTGGCCAGGCGTCCGTTGGCCTGTGCGGCGGCAGCGCGTTGCTGGCTGCGCAGGGCGAAAGCGTCCTGATCGGCCCGGGAGATGTTGAACTGTTCGGCAACGTTTTCCGCGGTTTCCGGCATCGAATCAATGCCGAAGCCTTTTTTCATCAGCGGATTGACGAAGCGCCAGCCGATGGTGGTATCGAAGATTTCCGCCTGGCGGGAAAACGCCTGCTCGGCCTTGCCCATCACCATCGGTGCGCGGGACATCGATTCCACGCCGCCCACCAGCATCAGGCCGGCCTCGCCACTGCGGATCGCCCGTGCTGCGGTGCCCACTGCGTCCAGGCCCGAACCGCACAGGCGGTTGAGGGTGGTGCCCGGTACGCTGACTGGCAACCCGGCCAGCAAGGCCGACATGCGCGCGACGTTGCGGTTGTCTTCGCCGGCCTGGTTGGCGCAGCCGTAGATCACGTCGTCGACCTGGCTCCAGTCCACGTTCGGGTAGCGGCGCAGCAATTCGCGCAGCGGCACCGCGCCGAGGTCGTCGGCGCGCACGCTGCTCAGGACTCCGGCGTAGCGGCCGATGGGCGTGCGTACCGCGTCGATAATCAGGGCGTCATTCATTCGGGGTCTCCTGCGTCAGCACCGGGCCGCGCACTTTGTAGGATTTGCCGTGGAACAGGGCGATCAACTGGCCCTGCTGGTTTTCAATGCGTACGTCGTAGTTGCCGGTGCGGCCCGAGCGACTCTGCTCGATGCAATCGGCATTCAGCGTGTCGCCCAGGCGGGCCGGGGCGATGTAGTCGATGCTGCAGCCGATGGCCACGGTGGCTTCGTTGTAGCTGTTGCAGGCAAAGGCGAAGGCCGAGTCGGCGAGGGCGAACAGGTAGCCGCCGTGGCAGGTGCCGTGGCCCTGGACCATGTCGGCGCGCACGGTCATGCCCACGCGAGCGGTGCCGGGGCCGGCGGACAGCAGGCGCATGCCCATGGCCTGGCTGGCGTTGTCGCGCTGGAACAGCGACTGCGCACACTCGCTGGCCAAGGTCATGGCTTCATGGTTAGTCATGGAAGTTTCTCCCTTCGGCTACGCGGCGGCGCAGCAGCAGCGACGGCCGGTAGCGTTCTTCGCCGTACGCGGCTTGCAGGTTATCCAGCGTGGCGAGGATGTGCGGCAGGCCGACGGCATCGGCCCAGGCCAGCGGGCCCTGGGGATAGTTGACCCCGGCGCGCATGGCCAGATCGATGTCGGCAGCCGAAGCCACGCCTTGCAGCAGGGCATCGGCGGCTTCGTTGGCGAGCATGGCCACGGTGCGCAGTACGGCCAGGGCCGGACTGTCGCTGAGCAGGCTGACCTTGAGGCCGGCCTGTTGCAGCAGGGCGACACCCTGTTCGAGGGCCAGTGGATCGATGCCGGCCGCATGGCTGATGGCGATGCGTTTGGCATTGGCGTAATCGAAAGCCAGATCCAGCAGGATCAGGTTGCGCAGTCCGTCTTCCTTGGCGCGCTGACAGGCCATGCGCCCGTCGCTCAAGGCCAGCACCGCGTCACCGATCCGCATCAAGCCGCGGCCGTCGCGCTGGATGACGTTGACGCCTTGTTCGCGCAGGCGTGTCAGCAAGCCCTCGGCGATGCCCATGTCCCCTTCGGCGACACAGCTTTCCACGCTGGCGCTGCTGGTGATTTCGCTCGCTGGCGGACGTTCGGCACCCTGGGCGTAGGAATAGAAACCCTGACCGCTTTTGCGTCCGTAACGTCCGCCGTCCACCAGTTCTTTCTGGATCAGCGAAGGCTGGAAGCGGGTGTCCTGGTAGTAGGCGTCGAACACCGAGCAGGTCACTGCATAGTTGACGTCATGGCCGATCAGGTCGGTCAGCTCGAAGGCGCCCATGGCGAAACCGCCGGCCTCGCGCATCAGCGCGTCCAGGGTCGGGCAATCGGCGGCGCCTTCCTGCAACAGGCGCAGGCTTTCGGCGTAGAACGGTCGGGCCACGCGGTTGACGATGAAGCCGGGCGTGGAGCGGGTGTGCACCGGTTTCTTGCCCCAGGCCTTGGCGGTGTCGTACAGGCATTCGGCCAATGCCGGATCGCTGGCCAGGCCGGAGACGATTTCCACCAGCGCCATGACCGGCGCCGGGTTGAAGAAGTGCAGGCCGAGCAGGCGCTGCGGGCGTTTGAGCTGCGCGGCGATGCTGGTGATCGACAGCGACGAGGTATTGCTGGCGAGGATGCAGTGATCGCCGCAGATGTCTTCCAGCTGGCGGAACAGTGCGCGTTTGACCTCAAGGTTCTCGACGATCGCTTCGATGATCAAATCGCAATCGGTCAGGGCTTGGATGTCTTCCACCGCTTGCAGGCGCGCCACGGTAGCGCTGCGCGATTCGGCGGACAGCTTGCCGCTTTCGACGCGCTTGCCCAGTTGCCGGTCAATGCCTTCGATGGCCTGGGCGGCAGCGCCGGGACGATTGTCCAGCAGCAATACCGGATGGCCGGCCTGCGCCGCGACCTGGGCAATGCCGGCACCCATGGCGCCAGCGCCGATCACGGCGACGCGTTCAGTTTTATTCAATGCGGTCATGACTCAGCGTCCCTTGAAGCTTGGGGTGCGTTTTTCCATGAAGGCGCTGACGCCTTCGCGGTAATCCTCGCTGCGCCCGGCCAGGCGTTGCAGGTCACGCTCCAGTTCCAGCTGTTCGTCGAAGCTGTTGCTCATGCTTGCGTTGAGGCTGCGCTTGATCAGGGCCAGGCCATAGGTCGGCTGGGTGGCCAGGTGTTGCGCGAGCTTGAGCGCTTCGTCGCGCAGTTCGGCGTCGTCCACGCAACGGTAGATCAGGCCCCATTGTTCGGCCTGTTCGGCGGTCAGGCGATTGCCGAGCAGGGCCAGGGCCTTGGCGCGGGCCATGCCAACCAGGCGCGGCAGGGTCCAGGTACCACCGGAGTCGGGAATCAGGCCGATCTTGCAGAAGGCCTGGATGAAGCTGGCCGAACGGGCTGCCAGCACCAGGTCGCAGGCCAGCGGAATGTTCGCGCCAGCGCCGGCTGCTACACCGTTGACCGCGCAGATCACGGGCATTGGCAGGTCGCGCAATTGGCGGATCATCGGGTTGTAGAACTTCTCGATGGACTCGCCCAGGTCCGGCACGGCGGCGCCCGGCGCGACGTTGCGGTCACTGAGGTCTTGCCCGGCGCAGAAGCCACGGCCTTCACCGGTCAGCAGCAGTACGCGCACGTCCGGGTTCTGGCGCACCTGTTTCAGCGCTTCTTTGACTTCGCCATGCATCTGGGTGTTGAAGCTGTTGAGCTGGTCCGGACGATTGAGGCTCAGCAGGGCGACGCCAGCGTCGATGGAAAACAGGATGTGTTCGAAGTTCATGTTGTGGGCGCTCTCTGAGGTCGTGCGAATTCGTTGTTGATTACTGGGCTGTCTTACTGGCCAATGAAGGTCGGCGTGCGCTTTTCCTGGAACGCCGCGATGCCTTCATTACGGTCACGGGTGCCGGCCAGCACGGTGAAGGCGTGGCGCTCGAAGCGCAGGCCGCTGGCCAGGTCGGTGTCCATGGCCTTGAGCAGGGCTTCCTTGGCCAGGCGGACCGCCAGCGGTGCCTTGGCGGCGATCTGGCGGGCGACCTGCAGGGCGCGCTCGACGGTGAATTCCGGTTGCGTGACTTCGCTGACCAGACCGGCGCGCTGCGCCTGGCGGGCATCGATCGGCTCGCCGGTCAGCACCATCTGCATGGCCATGGATTTACCGACGGCGCGCAACAGGCGTTGGGTGCCACCGGCGCCGGGCATGATCCCGAGGTTGATCTCGGGCTGGCCGAAGCGGGCGTCTTCACCGGCGATGATGATGTCGGCGTGCATCGCCAGTTCGCAGCCACCGCCGAGGGCGAAGCCGTTGACGGCGGCGATCAGCGGTTTGTTGAAGCGGGTGATGGCCTGCCAGGACGCCTGGCGCGGGTCGTCGAGGATGCCGACCAGGTCGCGCTCGGCCATTTCCTTGATGTCGGCGCCGGCGGCAAAGGCCTTGCGGCTGCCGGTAATGACCACGGCGCGGGTGTCGGGATCGGCCTGGGCGGCGCTCAGCTCGTCCGCCAGTTCGCCCAGCAACTGGGTGTTCAGGGCATTCAGCGCTTGCGGGCGCTGCAGGGTGATCAGGCGCACGCCAGTCTCGATCGTTTCGACGGTCAGGGTTTGAGGCACGGCGGTTGCCCTCAGGGTGTACGCACGGCGGTGATGCCGGCTTGTTATTGGATCGGCCGCAGGGACCGGTTTTGCCGGAGTATACCTATAACGTGATACGTAAAATCAACATAAAAAACGATTTAATGTGTCCTATTGTCGGATTTCATATTTTTAGAGGTGAGCCGCATGGGGTGGCTGTTTACGCTGTTAGCATTGATTTTACTGGTGTTGATAAGGGTTTTAGTGCTCAAGATACCTCCCGCCGGAATGCACCTATCAAGTGATACGCTTTTTTATCTTTGTGCTGATAAAAGCGATGTGATACAAAATGAGTCCATATCGGCATCGCTTTGTGAAGGAACCTGCCAATGACCTGTTACAGCCTCAATGGCCTGACCCCGGTGGTCGACCCCAGTGCTTATGTGCACCCGTCAGCGGTATTGATCGGTGACGTGATCATCGGCCCGCATTGCTACGTGGGGCCGCTGGCGAGCCTGCGCGGTGACTTCGGACGGATCGTGCTGGAGGAGGGCGCCAACCTGCAGGACACCTGCGTGATGCACGGCTTCCCGGACAGCGACACCGTGGTCGAGCGCAACGGCCATATCGGCCATGGCGCGGTGCTGCACGGTTGCCGCATCGGCGCCGATGCGCTGGTGGGCATGAATGCCGTGGTGATGGACAACGCGCGCATCGGCCCGCGGTCCTTCGTGTCGGCGGCGGCGTTCGTCAAGGCCGGTTTCGAATGCCCCGAGCAGTCGCTGGTGATGGGCGCGCCGGCCAGTATCAAACGCACCCTCAGCGATCAGGAAGTGGCGTGGAAACAGGCGGGCACCCGTGAGTATCAGGAGCTGGCCAAGCGGTGCCTGGAACAGATGCAAGTGTGTGAACCGTTGACCGAGCCGGAGGTTGATCGGCCGCGGATCAGTGACAGTGCTTTGCGGCCAAAGGGCAGCACCCTGTGAACACTGATACCCCCTGTGGGAGCGAGCCTGCTCGCGAATTGGGTCTGACATTCAACATTAATGGTGACTGACACACCGCCTTCGCGAGCAGGCTCGCTCCCACAAGGGGACTGCGCTTAATCAGTTGGCTTTCGGTATATTCCTTTTCTTTTTTTAGCCCGGTACGCCCATGTCGTCCCTGACACCCCTGAACCATCTGATCACACGTTTCCAGGAGCAGACCCCGATCCGCGCCAGCTCCCTGATCATCACCTTGTACGGTGATGCCATCGAGCCCCATGGCGGGACGGTCTGGTTAGGCAGCCTGATTCAATTGCTCGAGCCGATCGGCATCAACGAACGGCTGATCCGCACCTCGATTTTTCGCCTGACCAAGGAAGGCTGGCTGACCGCTGAAAAGGTCGGTCGTCGCAGTTACTACAGCCTGACCGGCACCGGTCGCCGGCGTTTCGACAAGGCGTTCAAGCGGGTCTACAGCACCAGCATGCCGGCCTGGGATGGTTCCTGGTGCCTGGTGATGCTCTCGCAACTGGCTCAGGACAAGCGCAAACAAGTGCGCGAAGAACTGGAATGGCAAGGTTTTGGTGCGATTTCGCCGATGGTGCTGGCCTGCCCGCGCAGCGACCGCACCGATGTCAACGCGACCCTGATCGACCTTGGCGCCCAGGAAGACACCATCGTCTTCGAAACCACCGCCCAGGACGTGCTGGCCTCCAAGGCCCTGCGCCTGCAGGTGCGCGAGAGCTGGAACATCGAGGAACTGGCGGCCCATTACAGCGAATTCATCCAACTGTTCCGACCGCTCTGGCAAGCGCTTCGCGAGCAGGAAAACCTGCAGCCGGCCGATTGCTTCCTGGCACGGATTCTGCTGATTCACGAGTACCGCAAACTGCTGTTGCGCGACCCGCAACTGCCGGACGAGTTGTTGCCCGGCGATTGGGAGGGGCGTGCGGCCCGACAGTTGTGCCGCAATATTTACCGCTTGATTTACGCCAAGGCCGAGGAATGGCTGAACAGTGCACTGGAAACCGCCGACGGACCGTTGCCGGACGTGGGCGAGAGTTTTTATCGACGCTTTGGCGGGTTGAAATAACCCGTCGTCGTTAATGGAGTGTCACCGTTCAGGAGAACCTTTGGATTTGACGTAGACAATAAAAATAAGCCTGCGTGAGGCCTGCCATGATTTCTATAAACGCACAGCGCCAGGATGGGTTCGATCAGTGGATCCATCAGATCAACCAGATCTGTGGCGCCTTCAACGCACAACCCCTGGGTGCCGGATTTGCCGGAAAGATCCGGGAATACCGCAGCGAAGCCCTCAAGCTCAGCTTCGTCGATGCTTGCCAGGCGCGGTTGTACCGCACGCCGCAGCAAGTCGCGGCGAACGAGGGCGGCAAATACTTCGCGGTGTTCCAGCTCGATGGTACGGCAGGCATGGCCCAGGGCGACGACAAGATATTGCTGTCGGCCGGTGATATCACGTTGATCGATGCCTCGCGGCCCAGCGACTTCACCTACAGCGAAAACTCCCGGCAGTTGTCGCTGATCCTGCCGTCTCAATTGGTGGAGCAGACCCTGCGCTTCAACCAGGTGAAGTGCGGCCATCGCATCGCCGCGACATCGCCCATCGCCATGCTCTCGCACCGCTTGATCCTCGACGCCACGCGCCAGACCGACCTGAGTCGCCAGGAAAGCGAAGCCACGTTGGAGGCGATTGTCAGCCTGTTGCGCCCGGCGATCAGCCAGACCGACGATTGCACCGATTCGCACGAGCGCACCTTCCGCAAGACCCTGAGTTTCATCGACCAGCACATCCGCTCCGAAGAGCTGTGCCCGGAATGGCTGGCGCGGGAAGTCGGCATGTCGACCCGTGGCCTGTACCGGATGTTTGCCAAGAAAGGCCTGGTGGTGGCGCGCTACATCAAGAACCGCCGCCTGGACCTGTGCGCCGAATCCCTGCGCCAGTCGGGCAAGGAGCAGAAGTTGTCGGTGCTGGGCTATTCGTGGGGGTTTTCCGATTCGAGCTACTTCTCGACGGCGTTCAAGTCGCGCTTCGGCATTGCGCCGGGGGAGTACCGCAAGCAGCATGCTTGAGATCTTCTGAAGACTCAATAACCCTGTGGGAGCGAGCCTGCTCGCGAAGGCGGTGTATCAGATGACAATGATGTCGACTGACACTCCGCATTCGCGAGCAGGCTCGCTCCCACAGTTTTTTTGTGTGCAGCTTCATTACTTCGGTAACCAACTCTGTAGGAGCGAGCTTGCTCGCGATGGACGTCAACGATGGCGCGGACTGTCTGAATGCCCGCGTTGTCCTGACGTTTTTCGCGAGCAAGCTCGCTCCTACAAGTCTTTGTGTGCGCCTTACTTCGGTGAATTGAGGTTCAACGTCGGCGTTTCATCGAAGAAGTTCCACGGCTTCAACAGCACATGCACCCACTCGGTCGGCATGATCGGCCACTCTTCGGCCCGGGCGATGTGGGTGGTGCCGGTGGTGAGCCAGACCACATCGTCGGTGTTTTCGATGGAGTGGTTATCCTGGGTGAACTGCCCCAGGCCCGAGTCCTTGTCCGAGCGGTTCGGGTACTTGCCTTCCGGGTACTTCTCTTCCGGGTTGTATTGCGTCACCCACAGCTGCTTGTCCATGAAGCTCAGGCGGTGGTAGAGCCATTCGTCTTTGCCGAAGTTGGCGCCCTTGGCCACCGGGTGCGTGCCGCCGGCATACGGAATCAACTGATAGGAAACCGGGTTGCCTACCTTGTTTTCCTTGCTGAAGTTGGTCAGCAGGCGCACGGTCGACGGGTCGAATTTCTGCGCGGCCTGTTGCTCGGTGCCGACCACCTTGGTTTCGGTCTGCATGGTGCTGGTACGCGGGCCGCCACGGTCGTTGGGCAGCACCACCGGGTTCACTTCCACCAGCGAATTGCTTTCACCGTCCACGTCCATGTCCAGACGGAAGTTATAGATGTGCTGGTGCGTGGTGCCGACGATATTGTGGTCGAGCAGGGTGCCGTAGCGCGTGTCTTCCTTGGCAGTGTCTTCGTGCATGGTTTTCGATTTCACGCCCTTGACCGCTTCAATCCCGGTAGCGCCGGCGTCTATGCCGATGGTGCCGTTCTGCTGGAAGACCCAATCGAAGATGTAGTCGTAGTTGCCGACGGTGCTGATCCAGCGCACCACCAGTTCACGCCGCTCGGTGCTGAGGTTGGGCTGGCCCATTTCCTGATGCTTGTATTCCGGGCCGGCATAGCGTTCGAACACCGCCATGGCGCGGGGAATGGCGGTCGGCGCGCCGGTGTAGTCGGCGATGGTCGCGTCCAGCAGCACGGCGTTTTCCGGGGCATCTTTGCCGCGGGCAATCGGTGAGGTCAGGGTGCCCATGCCGTAATCGCCGGAATCCAGGTAAGCCTTGAAATACCAGCCGACATCCGGGTCACCGTAAGGCACGATCATGCCGCCCAGCGAGCCTTCGTACATGATTTTGCGTTTCTTGCCCTTGTCGTCGTAGGTGACGGTGGACAGGATCGGACCGACCCGCGAATCGAGGCGAACGTGGAAATCCCAGTTCTGCCAGTGAATGCTGTTGCCGGTAATGGTGTAGTTCTTGCCCTCGGGCTCGGTGATTTCCAGCGGCTTGACCGACACGCCCTTGCGGCCGCGACCGTCATAAGGCGTCGGCTTCATCGGCACCGGAACCAGCGCTTCGTCTTCGATCTTGATCAGCTTCTTCTGCTCCAGATCGACAATCGCCACCAGGCCCTCGATCGGGTGCGCCCAATAGTTGCCGTCATCGACATTGAGGTAGCTGACGATCTTCAACAGGCGTTTGTCCTGCGCCAAACCATCCTTGCCGTCGAAATAACCGACGGTCAACGGCGTGGCCACCACCTTCTTCACATCGTTGATGCCGCGCTTGGCCAGGGCTTGTGCGTATTCCGGGCTGGTCTCGACGGCGGTCTGCACAGTGGCGAAGTCGTCCAGCAGGACCATGCCGTGGGCACCTTCAATCGGTTTCCAGGACTTGAGTTCCTTGCTGTCCAGATCCACCAGGGCTTCGATCACGTGCTTGCCGTCGAGCACCACGATTGAGGCCTGGCGCGGTTGGGCGACGTTTTGCCCGGTGTAGACGAAATTCCACACCTGATCCTTCGGCGGCGCCTTGACCGTGACTTCGGTGAAGCGGAAATCGGGTTTGTAGTGCTCGGACTTCTTGACGATGCCCACCGCCGTGTTGATTTCGGCCGCGCTCAACGGGTTGAGCGGGTTAGGGCGGGTTTCCACGACAAAGGTCGTGTCCAGGCCGGACTGGAACACCTGGTTGATGAAGTCCTTGGACATGAACGCGGTCTTGTCCTTGAACACCACCGGCACCGTCAACTCGATGCGCTTGCCGTTGAGCATGGCCACTTTGCTGTTGGGCTTGACCTTCAGGTACACCCCGTCCTTGGCGATGGTGAACAGGTCGGCGTAGTCGTCCCATTTGACCGTGGCGCCAAACTCCTCGAGGCCCGCTTGCAGCGGCACCATCTCGGCGTGACCGCCATGGGCCTGGGCATCGCCCGCCCAGTAAGGCAGGCCGAGGGTGCCCAGGGTGATGGCGAGCGCGAGCCGGGCCAGCGGTTTTCTGTTTCGCAATGCAAGGGAGGTGAACATATCTGGTTTCCTTCGGAAAAATCCGCTGTCAGGCATGCCAGCACTTTGCTACAGACGGTGAATGGCTGCATTGGAATTGCTGCCAGAATCCTTTGGATCCGTGCCGCTCTCAGCTTTCCCGACTGGCGGAGGGTTGGCAAGCGGACAAAGCGCCTTGCGGTCCGGGCCGACCGCTGGCGTCGCAAGTCATTGCTTCCGGTTAATAGGAAGCATTACTATTCACGCCCCGTTTACACAGCATGCCGCAATGACCCCCAAGCTGCCCCGCAGACACGGCTTTTTCGAGCACTACGAAGAGTTGGTTGGCACCTGGACCCGTCGCCTGAGAAATCGTCAGCAGGCCGAGGATCTGGCCCACGATACCTTTGTGCGCGTGCTTGAGTCCGATTCGGCGGCGGTGCAGCAACCCAGGGCGTATCTGCATCAGACCGCGCGCAATATCGCGGTGGATGGTTATCGGCGTGAGGATCGGCGGGGCGCCATGGAGTCCGAGGCGATCGATGAAAGTGTGTCGTCATCCGGCGACCCGGAGCATTACATGCACGCGATCCAATTGGCCGATTCCATCGAACGGGCGCTCACCGAGTTGCCGCTCAACTGCCGCAAGGTGTTTGTCTGGCAGAAAATCGAAGGTCTGACCCAGGCCGAAATCGCCGAACGCCTTGGCCTGTCCAAGAACATGGTGGAAAAGTATATGATCCGCACGCTGCGGCATCTGCGCGACCGCCTTGAAGGACTGTACCCATGACCGGCCGCGCTTTCCCATCCCCAGCCAAACAGGAACTTCCATGATGGATACTCGTGATTGTGCGTGCGGGCAAACAACGGTTCGCGATGAAGCGGCGCGGTGGTTTGTGCGTTTTCAGGAACCTGCCGTCGATGTCGAGGCGTATCGCCAGTTCGACACCTGGCTGAACGAACACCCCCAACACCGAAACGAATTCGAATCGCTCCAGGGCCTGTGGAAAGCGGCTGACCTGGTGCCGGCGGCGCGTCTGCGGGCGCTGTGCGAAGAAGCGCCGGCCCGCAGCAAGCGTCGCCCGATCATGAGGTACGCAGTGGCCGCCAGTGTGCTGGCGGTGGCGCTCGGGTTGGGCTTATTCAGCGGTTTGAATCGACCGTCGCCTTATACGGCAGAGTTTTCCACAGGCCTGGGCGAACGCCGCCAGGTGGCGTTGCCGGATGGCTCGGTGGTCGACCTGGACAGCCGCAGCCGGCTTCAGGTGCGCTTTGAAAAGAATCGGCGCGGCATCGAGCTGATCGAGGGCGAGGCGATGTTCAGCGTCCAGCATGACACCAGCCGGCCGTTTATCGTTGAAACCGGCAGTGGCAAGGTCACCGTGACCGGCACCCGGTTCGATGTGCGGCGCGGCAGCGCCGACACCCGGGTCGTGGTGGAGCAGGGCACGGTCAAGGTCCAGGGCCGCTCGGCGGCCGATGACGACTTCGTCAGCCTCACGGCGGGCCTGGGCACCCATGTCGATGCCCATGGCAAGGTGGCAGCCGCCTACACGGTCAACCCGGCCGAAATGACGGCCTGGCGCAACGGCAAACTGGTGTTCAACAACGCCAGCCTCGCCGATGTCGCCGAGCAGGTCTCGCGTTATCGGGAGAAGCCGCTCAAGGTCGGCAACGCGGCGGTGGGCAATCTGCGCCTGACCAGCGTGTTCAAATCCGACAACACCGAAGCGCTGCTCAAGGCCTTGCCGAACATCCTTCCGGTGGCCGTGCGCACCCTCGATGACGGCAGTCAGGAAATAATTTCAAAATAAAATTCAGGTTTTTTTCGAGTTCATCGTCTTCCTGTTCAACTGCAACTGGTTTGCATTAACAAGCGCACACTCTTGCGATCCACAGGAATACGTTCGACGTGAAGAAATCCACCGCTAACAACAAAACCTTCCCTTGGTTGCCGCTGGCGCTCGCGCTGGCGGTCAACGTTGCTGTGCCTGCGGCATTCGCCGCCGACGCCATCCATATCCAGGCGCAACCCTTGGGTCAGGCCTTGACTCAGCTGGGCCAGCAAACCTCGCTGCAGGTTTTTTTCAGCCCTGACCTGGTGGCCGGCAAGCAAGCTCCAGCGGTGGACGGCAACCTTTCGCCGGAAGAGGCATTGCGTCAGTTGCTGCAAGGCAGCGGCCTGCAATATTCAATCGATGAAGGTTCGGTGACCCTGATGCCGGTGCCGAGCCAGGCCTCCAACGGTCCTCTGGAACTGGGCGCGACCGACATCAAGGTGGTCGGCGACTGGCTCGACGATGCCGATGCCGCGCTGGTACAGAACCATCCCGGCGCGCGTACCG
Organism: Pseudomonas sp. C2B4; assembly: GCF_013359695.1. GTDB lineage: Bacteria > Pseudomonadota > Gammaproteobacteria > Pseudomonadales > Pseudomonadaceae > Aquipseudomonas. Next base: position 26,443 of record NZ_JABFMU010000055.1, on the reverse strand, counting down.
TGATCCGCCGCGAAGCCATGGTCGAGCAGGGCGCGATGAACGTCGGTGACGTGTTGAAGCGCGTACCCGGTGTGCAGGTGCAGGACGCCAACGGCACCGGCGGCAGCGATATTTCCCTCAACGTCGGCGTGCGCGGCCTGACCTCGCGCCTGTCGCCACGCTCCACCGTGCTGATTGATGGCGTGCCGGCGGCGTTCGCGCCTTACGGCCAGCCTCAGTTGTCCATGGCGCCGATCTCTTCCGGCAACCTCGACAGCATCGACGTGGTGCGCGGCGCCGGCTCCGTGCGTTACGGGCCACAGAACGTGGGCGGCGTGATCAACTTCGTGACCCGTGCGATCCCGGAAAAAGCCTCCGCTGAAATCGGCACCACCCTGGAGACCTCCCAGCACGGTGGCTGGAAACACATCGACACCGCCTTCATGGGCGGCACCGCCGACAACGGCATGGGCGTGGCGCTGCTGTACTCGGGCGTGAACGGCGATGGTTACCGTGAGCGCAATAACGGCAACGACATCGACGACGTGATCCTCAAGACCCACTGGGCACCCACCGACGTCGACGATTTCAGCCTCAATTTTCACTACTACGACGCCAGCGCCGACATGCCCGGCGGCCTGACCCAGGCCCAGTACGACGCCGACCCGTTCCAGTCCGACCGCAACAACGACAACTTCAGCGGCCGCCGCAAGGACGTGTCGTTCAAGTGGATCCGCCAGCTCGACGACCGTACCCAGGCCGAAGTGCTGACTTATTACTCCGACAGCTTCCGTGGCAGCAACATCGCCGCTCGCGACCAAAAGACCCTCGGCTCGTTCCCGCGCACCTACTACACCTACGGTATCGAACCGCGGGTGTCCCATGTGTTCGACGTCGGCCCGACCACCCAGGAAGTCAGCGTCGGTTACCGCTACCTGAAAGAAGGCATGCACGAGGAAGCCAGCCGTCTGGCGCTGAACAGCGCCAACGAACCTGTGGTACGTCCGGGTTCCGATGGGCACGTCTATCAGGACCGTACCGGTGGCACTGAAGCCCACGCGGCCTATATCGACAACAAAATCGATGTCGGCAACTGGACCATCACCCCGGGTGTGCGTTTCGAACATATCCAGACCGAATGGCACGACCGCCCGGTGCTCGACACCGCCGGCAAGCCGGTGCAGGAAAAACGCCGCAGCATCGAGAGCAACGAGCCGCTGCCGGCGCTGAGCGTCATGTATCACATGTCCGAAGCGTGGAAGCTGTTCGCCAACTACGAAACCTCGTTCGGCTCCCTGCAATATTTCCAGCTCGGTCAGGGTGGCTCGGGTAACGAAACGGCCAACGGCCTTGAGCCAGAGAAGGCCAAGACCTACGAGATCGGCACGCGCTACAACGATGGTGTGTGGGGCGGTGAAGTGACGCTGTTCTATATCGACTTCGACAAAGAGCTGCAGTACATCAGCAACGACGCGGGCTGGACCAACCTCGGCGCGACCACCCACCGCGGTATCGAGACGTCGGTTCACTATGACATGGCAGCACTGGACCCACGCCTCGAAGGCCTGACCGCCAACGCCGGGTTCACCTACACCCGTGCCGTGTACGAAGGCGAGATCCCGGGCTTCAAGGGCCGCGACCTGCCGTTCTACTCGCGTCAGGTGGCCACCGCCGGCCTGCGTTACGACATCGATCGCTGGACTTACAACGTCGATGCCTTTGCCCAGTCCAAGCAGCGATCGCCGGGTGTCGCCGTGAACGCCGATGGCAGCTTCACCAACAACTACATCACCGAAGGCACCGCCGACGGCCAGTACGGCGACATTCCGGGTTATGTCACCTGGAACGTGCGGGGGGGTTATGACTTCGGTCCACAGGTGTCGAACCTGAAAGTCGGCGCCGGGGTGAAAAACATCTTCGACAAGCAGTACTTCACCCGCTCCAGCGACAACAACTCGGGCATGTACGTCGGCGCGCCGCGTACGTTCTTCGTGCAGGCCAGTGTCGGGTTCTGATAGACCGGGGTGACTTCATTCGCGAGCAGGCTCGCTCCCACATGTGGTCCTCGTTGAACACGATATTTGTGTCCACTGGAGATCAACTGTGGGAGCGAGCCTGCTCGCGAAGCTTTTAGACTTTCAATACTTTCCCCCCGATAGCCACCGCCACCAGCAACACCGCCATCAACCCGAAGGCAAAACTCAGACTGCTGCCATGGGCGATGAACCCGATCACCGCAGGCCCCGCGAGGATCCCCGCATAACCGAGGGTGGTAATGGCCGGTACGGCGATGCTTTCCGGCATCACTGTCTGCTTGCCCACCGCGGTGTACAGCACCGGCACAATGTTCGAGCAGCCAGCGCCCAGCAGGGCATAGCCCACCAGTGCCGCTTCCCAGCTCGGGGCAAAGGTCGCCAGAAACAGTCCGAGCGCTGCCGTGGCCCCTCCGAAGACAATCACCCGCGTCGCACCCAGACGACGCACGATCGAATCCCCCGTCAAGCGACCCACCGTCATGGTCAGGGCAAATGCCGCGTAACCCAACCCGGCATAGGCCGTATCGATCCCGCGCTCCTGCGCCAGGAACACCGCGCTCCAATCGAGTGCCGCACCTTCGGCGAGGAACACGATGAAGCACATCCCGCCGATAAACAGCACGATGCCATGGGGAACGGCGAACGCCGGCCCCGAACTTTCGCTCCCAAAAGGCAACAAGTGCGGAACCGCCTTCGCCAGGGCGACCAGCAGCAGGACGACCACCACCGCCGTCGCACCCAGCGGCGAAAGCCCAAGGCCGAGCAGCCCACTGACACCCGCCGCGCCAACAATCCCGCCCAGGCTGAACATGCCGTGGAAACCGGACATCATGGTTTTGCCGCTGGCCCGCTCGACGATCACCGCTTGCAGATTCACCGTCGAATCCACCGTGCCCAGGCCCGCGCCAAACAGAAACAACGCCGCGATCAGTGCCGGGATCGAAGACACTGTCGCCAGCAATGGCAGCGCGATACAGATCAACAACGTGCCCCCGGTCGCCACCTTGCGGCAACCAAAACGCGTGGCCAGAATCCCGGCCAAGGGCATCGCCAGAATCGAACCCACCCCCAGGCACAGCAGCAACAAACCCAACGTACCTTCGTCGAGCCCGGCCCGGGCCTTGGCATACGGCACCAGCGGCGCCCACGCGGCAATGCCGAACCCGGCGATAAAAAAGGCGATGCGCGTGGACATCTGCTCCAGGCGCCCCGGAACGAACGAGGTCTGGGTGTTGAGGTTGGTCATATCAATCCTTGGCAAAAAACGTCGCGTCCCTAGGGGACAGTGATCGACTGGCATGGGTTCGATCAGCGTCCGCAGGGTTTTGCGATCCGGCAGGTTGACATCCTTGCACAGCCAGACCGTGTTTCGCGATATGTTGAGCCCGACCGATCATTCCAGCAGGGAGGGCGCCATGGCGCAGATGTACGACGCACGAGGCAATATCTACATGGTTGTGGCGCCCGGGGATTTGCGCCGCAACGGCATCGCCTTGCCCGATAAGGCCAGGGATGCCGCGCAATCCCGTGAAACCTGGGCACTGGCGGCCATCGAGGCCTGCTGTGCCTGGGCACCCGGCACGCAGCCGCCCGGCAGCAAGGACCATCGCAGCGATGGTTTGCTGGTCGGCCCGTTCCAGTCGTCGCCGCCCTTTGATCTGTTGATCGTCAACACCGACGGCACCCTGGCCGAGCGCAGCGGCAATGGCCTGACGATTTTCTCCCAGGCACTCAGTGATCAAGGGCTTATGGCCGGGGACGAGGCGTGTGTGCTCAGGGTTCATCACGACAAGGCCGATGTGCTTTCACCGGGGGAAACATCGGTGAAAGCGGCGCAGGTCGAGGGTGTGCACGGGTTTTGGCTGGATCTGGGCAAGCCTTCGTTCGGGCCGCAAGCGGTGAGTGCTCATGGCGTTGAAAGCGTGGTGCTCAATGGTCGCGAACTCAGTCATGTGCAGCCGTTGGCGTCGTTGAATGCCGCATGGTCGCGCAGCCAGTTTGCGCGTGTCGGTAATCCGCATTGCGTGACGCTGGTTGAGCATGTGGATGACTTGCCGAGCAATGAGCAGATGCGTGAGCCGGGTTTGTCCGAAGGTCTGACCCGTATCGCCTATGCCATGCCGGCGGGGGCGGGGCAGCCGTGTCCGGCGGGGATCAACTTGCAATGGGCGATGCATGAATCCGGGCAGCGAGTGGTTGCACGGGTGTTCGAGCGCGGTGAAGGGCCGACCGCGTCTTCGGGGACCAGTGCCTCGGCGGTGGCGTGCGCAGCGTGGCGCGTGGGTTGGGTGAGTGCCGGCGAGGTGAAGGTGGTGATGCCGGGTGGGACGGCGCCGATTTTGCTGGAGGAAGAGCAGGGGGAGTTGAGGCGGGTGAGTCTGTTTGGTACGGCGCGGTTGATGGGGTGAGGGTTAGATCGCCATCGCGGGCAAGCCCGCTCCCACAAAGGGCTGGTGAACGACACATAACCCATGTGGGAGCGAGCCTGCTCGCGAAGGCGTCAGTCCAGGCTCTGCAAACTTCAGCTCAAACCACCAAACTCCACCACCGGCATCGTCCGTTTCACCAGCACCTTGCCACCGCGAACCGAATACAGCGGCAATCCCTGGCTGCGGATCACCTCGTAGTCGCTCTCCGCCGACAGGATCAGCAGATTCGCCGGCCGCCCCGGTTGCAATCCATAGCGATCGCCCAGGGCCAGGGCCTTGGCGCTGTTGTCGGTGACCAGGTCCAGTGCGCTCTGCAGGTTGCGGTAACCCAGCATGTGACAGATATGCAGGCCCGCCTCGAGGACTCGCAGGATGTTGCCGTTGCCCAGCGGATACCACGGGTCGACGATTGAATCCTGGCCGAAACACACGTTCATGCCGGCTTCGAGCAACTCGTTGACCCGGGTCACGCCCCGGCGTTTCGGAAAGTTATCGAAGCGCCCCTGCAGGTGAATGCTCTCGGTGGGGCAGGAAACAAAACTGATGCCTGAATGCCCGAGCAGGCGAAACAGTTTGGCGCAGTAGGCATTGTCATAGGAGCCCATGGCCGTGGTGTGGCTGGCGGTGACGCGTGAGCCCATGCCGCGACTGCGGGCTTCTTCGGCCAGCACTTCGAGAAAGCGCGAGTGCGGGTCGTCGGTTTCATCGCAATGCACGTCCACCAGGCAACCGGTGCGTTCGGCCAGGTCCATCAGGAATTTCACCGAGCTGACCCCCTGGTCGCGGGTGTACTCGAAATGCGGAATGCCGCCGACCACATCGGCGCCCATGTGGATCGCTTCCTCCATCAAGTCTCGACCGTTGCGGTAGGACTCGATGCCCTCCTGGGGAAAGGCGACGATTTGCATGTCGATCAGGTGGCGGCTTTCCTCGCGCACTTCGAGCATCGCCTTCAGGGCGGTGAGCTGCGGGTCGGTGACGTCGACGTGGGTACGTACATGCTGGATGCCGTGGGCGGCGAGGTTCTCGATGGTTTTTTTTGCCCTGTTTTTGGTGTCTTCCAGGGTGATGGTCAACTTGCGCTCACCCCAGCATTCAATGCCTTCGAACAGCGTACCGCTCATGTTCCAGCGCGGTTCGCCGGCGGTCAGGGTGGCGTCGAGGTGGATATGTGGCTCGACGAAGGGCGGCACGACCAGGTTGCCGCCGGCGTCCAGGTCCTCGGGCCCCAGGGTCGGGGCCTCGGTCTGCCGGGCAATGTTGCGGATCAGGCCGTCTTCCAGGTGCAACTCATGAAGGCCTTCCTGGTTGCGCAGCCGGGCGTTGATGATGTGCATCGGGAAGGTCCTTTTAGATAATCGGTTCGTCGTTCTCCTTACGTTAGCTCGGCAGCGGCAATCCCCGCCAGTGGCATTGACGTACACAGTTCAATTGTAGGAGTGAGCCTGCTCGCGATAGCGTTGGGTCAGTCAACTAAATTGTCGGGTATGACGCCGCCATCGCGAGCAGGGCTCACTCCTACAGGTAAATGGGGTTTATCAGGGAGATTTGTGCAAGGGTAGAAATTTCAGCAGCGCGGCAACGATGGCTTCGGGCGCATCTTCCTGAACCAGATGCCCTGCGTTGGGGACGGCGTGAAATTGCGCCCCGGGAATCATCTGTTGCAAGGCGCGCCCACGTTCGATGGGAATCCACTGATCATCTTCACCCCAGAGTATCTGCACCGGACAGCGAATCCTCGGGTACAACCCTTCGGCCTCGCGGGTATAGCGTTCGTCCATCTGCGCGATCTGCCGATAGAACGCCGCTTGCCCCGGCTCGCCCAGCCACGGCTGCACGTAGGGGGCGAGTTCGTCGTCCGGGATGTCCCGCTTGATCGCTCCGCGAACATAGGCCGGCACGATGGCCCGTTGGATGTAGTCGGGCAGCCCGCTGAAGGCGGCCTCGTGTTGACGCACATGCTGCACGAACGGCGAACCCCAGGGCGTGAGCGCCACCGGGTCGATCAGTGTCAGGCTGCGGTAATCCTTGCCGTTAAGCAGATGCGCACGCAGCACCGTCGCGCCACCGAAATCGTGGGCCACCACGTCCGGGCAATCCAGCCCCCAGTGTTCCAGCAGCTGTGCCAACAACTGATTCTGCACGCCGAGCGAAACATCACCGTCGACTTTATCGGACTGCCCATAGCCCAGCAAATCGAAGTAATGCACCCGGTGGGTGGTGATGAAATGCGGCGCGATGCGGTGCCAGACATAGGAAGAAAAGGGCGTGCCATGCACGAATACCAACGGCGGGCCGTCGCCCCGTACGGCGTAGCGAACTTCATTACCGTTGAAGCGATAGGTCTGAGCCAGTGGCCAGTCAGTCATGGGCGGGTCCTCTTGGCGTGTGAGAGCCAAAAAGCATAGGCATAAAAAAACAGCCGTTGAAGGCTGTTCTCTATTTCCCTGACAAACTGCAATTCCCCTTGTGGGAGCGAGCCTGCTCGCGAAGAGGTCGTGTCAGTCACCAACAATGTTGAATGTCAGACCGCATTCGCGAGCAGGCTCGCTCCCACAGGAGGCCATTTTGATCGGTTATTCGCCGCGATAGATGCACCCACTGGTGCACGTCTCGTGAATGCGGATGGCGCTGAGTTCCGGCAACAACGGCTTCATCTCGTTCCAGATGAATTTGGCCAGCACTTCACTGGTCGGGTTTTCCAGGCCTGGAATGTCGTTCAGGTAGTTGTGGTCCAGACGCTCATACAGCGGCTTGAAGATCGCCTTGATCTCCGAAAAGTCGCGGATCCAGCCGGTATGCGGATCGAGGTCGCCGCTCAGGTGAATCGCCACTTTGAACGAGTGACCGTGCAGGCGCCCGCACTTGTGGCCCTCGGGGACGTGGGGCAGGCGGTGGGCGGATTCGAAGGTGAATTCTTTGAAAATTTCCAAGGGGTTTCAGCTCTGTTCAGGTGGCGATCGCCGCAGCGATGTGGGCAGGCGTCGAGTTTAACAGTTTGTCCTGACTAAAGGGTCAGCAAGCGCTCGCCGAGGCGACCGTTGGCGGCCAGTTCGAGAAACTCATCGCCCAGCCGACGGCTTTCGTCCATGGTCGCGCGCCAGTATTTCTGCCGACTCGGGGCATCGCCCATGAAGCGTTTGAAGTCGTTACGGTCCGGCAGTTTGCCGTAGGGCAGGCGTGCCAGGTATTCCCTTGACGGCGCCAGTAGCAGGACATTCTGCAGGCGCTCCGGGCAGGCACGGCGCCAGGGCAGGGTCTTGTCGAACCAGCCGGGAATCACCCGGTCGGTGAAGTGCGGATACAGCACGATGTCGTTGCCGCTGTAGGGCAGGTCGAGGTGATAGTCCAGCAAACCGCCGTCGCGGAACGTGCCGGCGCCGGCCCCCGGCAGGTCGCGCACGCCTTCCATCACCATCGGGATCGACCCCGAGGCGAGCAGGGCCTGGCGCAGGTTGTTGGCGTCCAGCGGGACGAAGCGGGACGGAAAGTCGTTCAATGCGTTGACCGGCGGCGCCAGGCGCGGATCGTGGATGATCAGTCGCTCGAAGTGCCGCGACAGTCGAGCGCGGCCGCGCAGGTTGTCGGCGATCACCGATGACAGGCCCAAGCCCAGGCGGCCGCGATGATCGTCCGCCAGCAGACCGTGGCTTTTGACCACCATGATGTTCAGGCGGTAGTGGGCGTTGTCGAGCAGGGCCGCATCGCGACCGTCAAGCAAATCGTCGAGCATGCGCCGCGAGCTCTGGCTGATCTGCGCCATGGTCACGCCCTTGGCGAAGTTCTGCTCGGTGTAGAGCTGACCGAGACGGCGGATGCCTTCGGCGGCATCCGGCAGACAGGCGCTGGCGAAACGCCAGGAGCCGACCGAAGCCCCGATCAGCGAGCGCTCCCGGGGCGCCGACGGCAGCCATTGGCCGAACAGCGCCAGGTCCAGCCCCTGGATGCCCAGCGCCTTCGGCCCACCGGCGGCGCCCGGCAGCGTACCGACATCGACGGCGTTGAGGCCATGTTCACGAATGCGCGCAAAGGCACGCGGACCGGCCTTGATCGTCAGGGAGGGGAACTTGATGTGGATGGCGGTCATACCGGTCTCGAAAGTTGGCAAACACGCGGATTATGTGGGAGCGAGCCTGCTCGCGAAAGCGGTCTGACATTCAACATTGATAGTGACTGACACGGCCCTTTCGCGAGCAGGCTCGCTCCCACAGGGATTGGGGGTTACCAATGATGGCCATTCAGTTTCAATTAAGTTCGAATGGCTAAGGTGGTGTCCATGAAGAAACACAAGAAATTCGGAGACACCCGTGAAAATACTGGCTGCCCTGTTCATTGCATTGACCCTCTTCGGTTTGACCGCAAACCTTGGCCACACCCGGGAGCTACGCTCTGACGAAGCCCGGAAACTGATCGACGCTGGTACCATTGTGCCGATCGAGCAGGTCGAGGCCGTGGCCCTGGCCCGGCATCCGGGTGCGAAAATCATCGAAATCGAGTTAAAGAAAAGGTACGGCACTTACCTTTATCGAATCGAACTGACCGACCCGCAGGGTGTGGAATGGGAGCTTGAGCTGGACGCGGCCGACGGGCTTTTGCGCAAGGATCATCAGGACACTTAATGAAATCGTTTTTACCTTTTCCATCCGCACGCGCCACAGGCCGCCTGGCCCTGGCGCTTGTTGCATTCTGCTCGGTGACAATGGCCCGCGACCTCGACCAGGATGAAGCCCTGCGCCTGCGTCAGCAGGGTGTGATTCTGCCGCTGGAGCAAGTACTGCAAAACGCGCTGGATCGTTATCCCGGCGCCAAATTGTTGGAAGCCGAGCTTGAAGAGAAGCACGGCGTCTACATGTATGAGGTCGAGTTGCTGACCACGGAAGGCGTGGTCCGCGAACTGGACCTCGATGCCGCCACCGGCCGTTTACTCAAAGACAAGGAAGATTGACCGATGCGTTTGCTCCTGGTGGAAGACCATGTACCCCTGGCCGACGAACTGATGGCCGGCCTCCATCGCCAGGGGTACGCCGTGGATTGGCTGGCCGACGGTCGCGACGCGGTGTACCAGGGCAGCAGCGAACCCTATGACCTGATCATCCTCGACCTCGGCCTGCCAGGTCTGCCGGGGCTTGAGGTGCTGGCGCAGTGGCGCGCCGGCGGGCTGGCGACGCCGGTGCTGATCCTCACCGCCCGCGGTTCCTGGGCCGAGCGCATCGAAGGGCTCAAGGCCGGCGCCGACGATTACCTGACCAAGCCTTTCCATCCTGAAGAATTGCACCTGCGGGTTCAGGCGTTGCTGCGTCGCTCCCATGGCCAGGTCAATCAGCCGACCCTCAAGGCCGCCGGGCTGCAACTGGATGAAGGCCGTCAGTGCGTGACCCGCGACGGCGCCGACATTCAACTGACCGCCGCGGAATTTCGTTTGCTGCGCTATTTCATGCTGCACCCGCAACAGATCCTTTCCAAAAGCCATCTCGCCGACCACCTCTACGACGGTGAATCCGAACGCGACTCCAACGTGCTGGAAGTCCATGTCAATCACCTGCGCCGCAAACTGGGGCGCAGCGTGATCGAAACCCGTCGCGGCCAGGGTTATCTGTTCGGCGGGCAAGCGCAGTGAGGTCGATTCAGCGTCGGTTGAGCCTTGGCCTGATCAGCGTGATGGTGGTGGTCGGCCTGGTGCTGGCGCAAACCAGCTTGTGGCTATTCGAAGTGGGCTTGCAGCGTTACCTCGAAGCGGGGTTGCGCAACGACAGCGAGAACCTGCTGGTGGCGCTGGTACGCGGCCCGCAGGGCTTGCAGCTGGATGAGCGGCACCTGTCGCCGGCGTATCAACGACCGTTTTCCGGTCATTATTTCCGTATCGATTTTGCCGACAGTCATTGGCGATCCCGTTCGTTGTGGGACCAGGAACTGCCGCGCCTCGAACATCCCGGCCTGCACAGCAACCTGCAACTGGGGCCGGAGGGCCAGCAACTGCTGGTGCTGCGTTCGGACTATCGGCGCCTCGGCCAGTCGATTTCCATCAGCGTCGCGCAGGATTACACGCCGGTGCGCGAGAGTTTCCAGCGCATGCGGCAAATCGGTCTCGGCCTGGGACTGGCCGGGTTGGTGCTGATTCTGCTGTTGCAACGGATCACCGTGCGGCGCGCCCTGCGGCCGCTGGAAAGGGCCCGGGAACAGATCGCGCAGTTGCAGCAGGGGCAGCGATCGCAACTGGATGACCAGGTGCCAGTGGAGCTGGAACCGCTGGTGACGCAAATCAACCATTTGCTGACCCACACTGAAGACAGCCTCAAGCGTTCGCGCAATGCCTTGGGCAATCTCGGGCACGCCTTGAAAACGCCGTTGGCGGTGCTGTTGAGTCTGGCCTCGAGCGAACAGCTCGACGCGCACCCGCAATTGCGCAAGATCCTCAAGACACAACTGGAACAGGTCCAGCAGCGGCTCAACCGCGAGCTCAACCGCGCCCGGCTGGCGGGTGACGCACTGCCTGGCGCGCTGTTCGACTGCGATGCCGAACTGCCAGGCTTGCTGGCGACCTTGAACATGATCCACGGCGAACACCTTTCCTTGAGCTATCGATCCCCGGCGGACCTGCAGTTGCCGTGGGATCGCGAAGACCTGCTGGAGTTGCTCGGCAACCTGCTGGACAACGCCTGCAAATGGGCGGACGCCGAGGTCCGCTTGAGCGTGATCGAGACCGCGCAAGGGTTTGAGCTGAGTGTGGAGGATGACGGGCCGGGTATTCCCGAAGACCGCCGCGATCAGGTGTTCAGCCGCGGTACCCGGCTGGATGAACAGACTGACGGGCATGGCCTGGGATTGGGCATCGTGCGTGACATCGTCGACACCTGGGGCGGGGTGTTGCGCTTACAGGAGAGCGAGTGGGGCGGGTTGAAGGTGCTGATCGAGTTGCCGAAACGCACCTGAACGTACACCGCAAACCCTGTAGGAGTGAGCCTGCTCGCGATGGCGGAGTGTCAGCCAATATTTTCATCGACTGACACTCCGCCATCGCGAGCAGGGCTCACTCCTACAATGATCTGTGTTGCGCATCTCAGGTGTGATGAATCTCCCGATCCTTGGTTTCCGGCATGAAGAAAATCCCCAGCACGGCCGTCATCACCGCGATGACGATCGGGTACCACAACCCGTAGTAGATGTCCCCGGTGGCCGCGACCATGGCGAAGGCCACCGTCGGCAGGAAACCGCCGAACCAGCCATTGCCGATGTGGTAGGGCAGCGACATCGAGGTGTAGCGGATGCGTGCCGGGAACAATTCCACCAGCCAGGCGGCGATCGGGCCGTAGACCATGGTCACGTAGATCACCAGGATCGTCAGGAGCAGCAGCACCATCGGATAGTTGGACTTGGCCGGGTCAGCCTTCTCGGGGTAACCGGCTTCCTTGAGGGCGGTGGCGAGCGAGGCCGTGAACGCGTCGTTCTGCGCCTTGAAGTCGGCGGCCGGCATGCCGGTGCCTTCGAAGCTGGTGAGCACTTTCTCACCGATGCGCACCTGCGCAACCGTACCCGGTTCGGCTTTCACGTTCTGATAAGGAATGGCCCTTTTCGCCAGCACGGTTTTGGCCAGGTCGCAGGAACTGGTGAATTTGGCCTTGCCCACCGGGTCGAACTGGAACGAGCACTGGCCGGGATCGGCGATCACTGTGACGGGGTTCTTCTCCTGTGCGACGAACACGTCGGGGTTACCGTATTGGGTCAGCGCATGGAAGATCGGGAAGTACGTCAGCGCCGCCAGGATGCAGCCGGCCATGATGATGCCCTTGCGGCCGATGCGGTCGGACAGGCTGCCGAAGATGACGAAGAACGGCGTGCCGATCAGCAGCGAGCCGGCAATCAGCAGGTTGGCGGTCTGCGCGTCGATCTTCAGCGTCTGCAGCAGGAAGAACAGCGCATAGAACTGCCCGGTGTACCAGACCACGGCCTGGCCGGCGGTACCGCCGAGCAGGGCCATGATCACGATCTTCAGGTTGTCCCAGCGTGCGAAGGATTCGGTCAGCGGCGCCTTGGAGGCCTTGCCTTCGGCCTTCATTTTCATGAACACCGGCGATTCGCTCAATTGCAGGCGGATGTACACCGAGACGATCAGCAACAGGATCGACAGCAGGAACGGAATCCGCCAGCCCCAGGCTTCGAAGGCTTCAGTACCCAGCGCTGTACGACAGGCGAGGATCACCAGCAGTGAGAGAAACAGGCCGAGGGTCGCGGTGGTCTGAATCCACGAAGTGAAATAACCGCGTTTGCCTTTCGGCGCATGTTCGGCCACGTAGGTCGCCGCACCGCCGTATTCCCCACCCAGCGCCAAACCTTGCAACAGGCGCAGGGTAATCAGGATGATCGGCGCCGCCACCCCGATGGTCGCGTACCCGGGCAGGAAACCCACCACCGCCGTGGAGACACCCATGATCACAATGGTGATGAGGAAGGTGTGCTTGCGTCCGATCATGTCGCCCAACCGGCCGAACACGATGGCGCCGAAGGGCCGGACAGCGAAGCCGGCGGCAAAGGCGAGGAGGGCGAAAATGAAGGAGGTGGTCTCGTTGACGCCAGCGAAGAAGTGCTTGGCGATGATCGCGGCGAGGGAGCCGTACAGGTAGAAGTCATACCATTCGAACACGGTGCCCAGGGACGAGGCGAAAATGACCTTGCGCTCCTCCCGGGTGATCCCGCGGTTGGGCGCGCTGCCCGTGGTTGTATTGTCGATTGCCGCCATGAGTTTTCTCCGTTGTTCTTGTGTAAGGCCGGAGTACCTTCAGTGTTGTTGCCGCACCCTGGCCCTGGGGCTGATGTCATCGGACTACGGATTGCGCGAAGCGTGGACACAAACAGACGGCCTCGCATCGCTGCAAGGTTTGTAGAAGCATAATCGCGATTGAGAAGATATCCACTCGCCATCATGTGGATGGGTGAGACAACACCTGTGGGAGCGAGCCTGCTCGCGAAGACGGTAGATCAGTCAACTCTATGTTGAATGTTCAATCGCCTTCGCGAGCAGGCTCGCTCCCACAGGTTTTCCGCAGGCGGGGTTAAACGCGGAACTGATCCATCAGGCTTTGCTGTTGATTGGCCAGGCTATTGAGCGACTGGCTCACCCGCGCCGATTCATTGGCCTGCCCCGACAGCGACTCGGTCACGTCGCGAATGGTCGCCACGTTGTTGTTGATCTCTTCGGCCACCGCGCTTTGTTCTTCGGCGGCACTGGCGATCTGCAGGTTCATGTCGCTGATGACCGTCACCGCTTCGCCGATCTGCCGCAGCGCCGTTACCGCCTGGCCGACCTGTTCGACGCTGCCCTGGGCCTGACGATGGCTGTTGCCCATCGACCCCACCACATCCTGGGTGCCGCTTTGCAGTTGCTCGATCACCAGGCGAGTTTCCTCCACCGATTCCTGGGTGCGTCGTGCCAGATTGCGCACTTCATCGGCCACCACGGCAAAGCCACGTCCGGCCTCACCGGCACGGGCCGCTTCGATCGCAGCGTTGAGCGCCAGCAGGTTGGTCTGTTCGGCGATGGCGCGGATCACTTCCAGGACCGAGCCGATCTTCTCGCTATTGGCCGCCAGACCTTCGACCTGAATCATCGCCGCACTCATGTCGGCGGCCAGGTTGTCGATGCTGGTGGTGGTGCGATCGATCACAGTCAGGCCCTGGCGGGTGGCCTGGTCGGCGTCCCGTGCGGCCTGTGCCGCCTGGGCAGCGCTGCGGGCAACGTCCTGGGCGGTGGCGCTCATTTCGTGAGAGGCGGTGGCGACCTGATCCACCTGGCGGTATTGCTGTTCCATGCCGGCGCTGGTCTGGGTGGCAATGGCGGAGGATTCGTCGGCGGTGCTGCGGGCATCCTGCACCGAGCGTTTGACCTCGGCGATGATCGGTTGCAGTTTGTCGAGGAAACGGTTGAACCAGCCGGCCAACTGGCCCAGCTCATCCTTTTTGTCGTAGGCCAGACGGCGGGTCAGGTCGCCTTCGCCGCTGGCGATGTCTTCGAGCATGTGCGCCACGCCAAGGATCGGCTTGGTCACACTGCGGGCCATCAGCCACACCAACAGCAAGCCGATCAACGCGGCCAGTACGCCCAGGCCGAGTTCGGTCAGGGTGCCGGCGGTGTTGCTTTCATCCAGCTGTTTTTTCAGCGCCTCGGCAGGGCCGACCAGCACTTTCTCCGGCACGTCGAGCAAGACACCCCAGGATTTTCCGTCCGGAATCGGCTGGAACGGCGCCAGCACCTTGAGCTGCTGATCGCTGTGCAGGCTGCTGGTCTTGATGGCGGCAGCGAGCATGCGCATCAGCTCGGCACCGTTGCGCGGGTCCACGGTTTCCAGGCGCTGACTGAGTTTGCTGGCATCCGGGCTGTACCCGGCAAGCAGGCCGGCCGGGCTGACGATGCTGACGCTGGTCTGGCCGTCATACAGCTTTTTGCTCGCGCTCTGGCTGACCGCTTGCAGGCTGTTGAGGTTGATGTCCACCGACAGCGAGGCGATGACCTTGCCGTTGACCATCAAAGGGAAAACGATGCTGGTCATCAGCACGTTCTGGCCGTCGATCACATAAAAATACGGCTCGATCACGCAGGGCTTGAGGGTGGTGCGCGGGCAAGTGAACCAGGCATTGGCCGGTTCGCCACTGGGGCCGGTGCTGGTATCGGCGATGTCTTTTTCCGGCAGGGGCATGGAGGTCAGCTGGCCGGGTGTCGGTTGCGACCAATACAGGGCAAAGCGCCCCTTTTCGTTGCTGCCGACTTCGCTCTGGTCGGCGAACAGTTCGTCCTTGCCATCCAGTCCGTTGGGTTCGAACACCAGGGACAGCCCCAGCAGTTCCGGGTTGGCTTGCAGGGCCGACTTGACCTGGCGGGTCAGGTCTTCGCGCAGGTCGAAGGCGTCGAGAAAGCGCTTCTCGGCCTGATCGCGCAGAAACAGCACCTGCCGCGAAAAGCCGTGGCCATATTGATAGGCATCCATGAACTGCTGGCGAATGTTCAGCGCCTGGTTCTCGCCCTGGGATTCGATCCGCGCCTGGGCGGCTTCGGTCAACATCTCCATGCTCGAAGCTTTCACCAGCTCGGAGCTGTGCTCCATGCGATACAGCGAAAGCCCCACCAGCAGGGTCACGATGCCCGCCAGGCAAAGACCGGCCAGCAGGGTGATTTTCCATTGAATGGAAAGTTGTCTGAGCGACATGGGGACGTCCTTATTCGATAAATATCTGAGACTTTGCACTGTAACGGCCGGAAATTGGCTTTCTTTATTCCGTCTATCGGCTATCAAAAACTCTCCCTGTAGGAGCGAGCCTGCTCGCGATGGTGGTCAACGATGACGCGGGGAGCCTGGATGCCCGCGGTGCCTGGTGGTTCATCGCGAGCAGGCTCGCTCCTACAGGTATTCATATGTCGTTACATATCCACAGGGCCCGCACGCTTTGACACGGAGGTGACTGTGCGGCACAGTGCGCGCCCTCTAATAAAACCCACTCCTACATCCGCTGGCGGCTCTCGCAGACTGCCGGACGGAGTCTTTCCGTTTGTCTCGAGGTAATGAAATGAATGCAGTGATTGCCGCGGTCGGCATCATGCTGATACTCAGTCTGTCCCGCGTGCATGTGGTCATCGCGCTGATTGTCGGTGCCCTGGTGGGCGGCCTGACCGGTGGCCTGGGTATCGAAGCGACGCTCAAGGCCTTCAACAGCGGCCTCGGCGGTGGGGCGACGGTGGCGTTGTCCTACGCGTTGCTCGGCGCTTTCGCCGTGGCCATTGCCAAGTCCGGCCTGGCCCACGCCCTGGCCGACAAGGCCCTGGCGATGGTCGATCGCCAGCACGCCACCGGTGGCGGTCAGGTCAAATGGTTGCTGATCGGCCTGCTCTGGGTGGTGGCCATTGCCTCGCAGAACATTTTGCCGATCCATATCGCCTTCATTCCATTGCTGGTGCCGCCGCTCCTATACGTACTGACCAAGTTGCAACTGGACCGCCGGTTGATCGCCTGCGTTATCACCTTCGGCCTGATCACCCCGTACATGTTCCTGCCGGTGGGCTTCGGCAACATCTTTCTCAATGAAATTCTGCTGGCCAATGTGGCCCGCAGCGGCGTGGATGTCAGCGGCATCAACGTCACCCATGCCATGGGCATCCCGGCGCTGGGCATGCTGGTTGGGCTCGGGGTGGCGTTCATCAGTTACCGCAAGAAGCGCATCTACGACCTGGCGAAGATCGAGCAGGTGGAACAGGTGGCGGTGCAATACAACCCGTTGAGCCTCATGGTGGCGCTCATGGCCATCGCCGCGGCGTTCATCATTCAGTTGCTGCTGGACTCGATGATTATTGGCGCGCTGGCCGGCTTCCTGATCTTTTCGCTGTCGGGCATCGTCAAGTGGCGTGATACCGATGACCTGTTCACCGAAGGCATGAAAATGATGGCGATGATCGGCTTCATCATGATCGCCGCCTCCGGGTTCGGCGAGGTGATCAAGGCGACCGGGGAAGTGCAGACACTGGTTGAAGCGTCCGCCTCGTGGATCGACCACAGCAAAGCCATTGGCGCGCTGATGATGTTGCTGGTGGGGCTGCTGGTGACCATGGGCATCGGCTCGTCGTTTTCCACGGTGCCGATCCTGGCGGTGATTTTCGTGCCGTTGTGCGTGCAACTGGGCTTCAGCCCGATCGCCATCGTCTGCATCGTCGGCACCGCCGGCGCCCTGGGGGACGCCGGTTCGCCAGCCTCGGACTCGACCCTCGGCCCGACCTCCGGCCTGAACATCGACGGCCAGCATCACCACATCTGGGACACCGTGGTCCCGACCTTTCTGCATTACAACCTGCCGTTGCTGGCGTTTGGGTGGCTGGCCGCGATGGTCCTCTAACTCGTTTTCCCTGACACCCTACAACCACTGTGGGAGCGAGCCTGCTCGCGAAGACGGTGTATCAGTCGACATCAATGTTTGTTGACACACCGCATTCGCAAGCAGGCTCGCTCCCACAGGGGAGGGGGCAATGTGGCCTTGAGTTCAACTTTTGACCTGGCGTGCCGTTAAAGCCTTTACCCACGCCAATAAAATCAAAAGAGTGAACGCCATGCGCATGAGCCTGAAGGCCAAAGTCCTGTCCCTTGCCGTCCTCCCGGTGTTGCTCTTTGCGCTGGTCATCAGCCTAACCACCCTGTTCATCCTCCAGGGCCAGGCGCGTCACGAGGTCGAGGAAACCCGCGAGCGCCTGCTCAGCGATGCCAAGGCCACCCTGCAAAGCTACGTGGCCGTGGCCATGACCACCATCAAGCCGCTGTACGACGCTGCCGCCCAAGGCGACAACGCGGCGCGGGCCCAGGCGATCAAGTTGCTGTCGAACATCAAGTACGGCAAGGAAGGCTACTTCTTCGGCTACGACTCCGAGACCGTGCGTCTGTTCAAGGCCAACGACCCGGAGGGCGTGGGCAAGAGCTTCAAGGACAATCGCGACCCGAACGGTGTCTACGTCAACCGTGACCTGGTGAAAGTCGCCAAGGACGGTACCCACTACCTGCAATACAGCTCGCCGCTGCCGGGCAATGCGCAAGTGTTGGTGCCGAAACTCGGCTACACCGAATACCTGCCGAAGTGGGACATGGCGGTCGGCACCTCGGTCAACCTCGACGGCATCGAGGCGCAAGTGGCCGTGGTCGAAGCCAAGGTCCAGGAACGCATGCAAGGCGTGGTGCTGAGCATCGTCGGGGTGGCCGTGGTGGTGCTGTTGCTGATCGCTGCTGCCGGGATGCTGTTGGCCAACACCATTCTGCGTCCGCTGAACCTGATGAAAGCCAATCTCGACGACATTGCGGCGGGCGAGGGCGACCTGACTCGCCGCCTGACCATCACCAGCCAGGATGAACTGGGCGAGCTGGCCGGTTCGTTCAACCGGTTTGTCGACAAAATCCACGGGCTGGTGCGCCAGATCAGCGAAATGACCACGCAACTGACCGGGCTGGTGAATCAGGTCTCGGATCAGGCCCATCGCTCGGATCAGGCCATGGAGCGCCAGCGTCACGAAACCGATCAGGTCGCCACGGCGATCAATGAAATGTCCGCTGCCGCCCAGGAAGTGGCCAAGAGCGCACAAAACGCCGCGGTGGCCGCGCAGCAGACCGACGAAGAAGGCCAGGCCGCCAAACGCGTGGTGGCCGGCAGCATCGAGAAGATTCATGCCCTGGTGGACGACATTCGCAGCAGCGGCGTGTCGCTCGACAGCCTGCAAAAAG
Source organism: Pseudomonas sp. C2B4 (assembly GCF_013359695.1). Classification (GTDB taxonomy): domain Bacteria; phylum Pseudomonadota; class Gammaproteobacteria; order Pseudomonadales; family Pseudomonadaceae; genus Aquipseudomonas. The sequence goes on along the minus strand of NZ_JABFMU010000055.1, from coordinate 7,762 downwards.
ACGTGTCGTCGATTGTCAGCGTACTCGGGGTGATTCGCTCGATTGCCGACCAAACCAACCTGCTGGCGCTCAACGCGGCCATCGAAGCGGCTCGTGCCGGTGAGGCCGGGCGGGGTTTTGCGGTGGTGGCCGATGAAGTCCGGGCCCTGGCCAGTCGTACGCAGATCAGCACCCAGGAAATCCAGGGCATGATCGACCGCTTGCAGGCCGGCACCCAGTCGGCGGTGGAAGCCATGCGCCGCTCCAGCGAGGCCGGTGACGGCACCTCGGCCCAGGCCAACGAAGCCGGCGCGTCCCTGGACACCATGGCGCAACTGATCGCCACCATCAATTCGATGAACGCCCAGATCGCCAGCGCCGCCGAAGAACAGACCGCCGTGGCCGAAGAGATCAACCGTAGCGTGCATCAGATCGCGGTGGCGGTGGATAACGTTGCTGGCGAGACCCAGCAGGGCGCGCAAACCTCCAGGAGCCTCGCGGATCTGGGGCAGCGCCTTGGCAGTCTGGTCGGACAGTTCCGTATCTGACAGACACCGCAAAACCTGTGGGAGCGAGCCTGCTCGCGAAGGCGTCGTGTCAGCCGACATCAATGTTTGTTGACACACCGCATTCGCGAGCAGGCTCGCTCCCACAGGGGAGTTGCGGTGAGTAAGGCACCTCTCCTGGAATCGATCACCACCGGGTTTAAGGTCAGCTCCTACACTGGTGGTACGGGTTGTTTGTTTGACCTGCGACGACCACCACAAAAGGAGTCAGCACCATGACCGATGACCGTAAATGCGACTGTCCTAGATGTAACTGCAAGCTCGGCGATCACCCGATCGTGCGTCACGGCAAGCATTTTTGTTGCGAAGCCTGCGCCAAGCACCATGAACACGGTGAAGAGTGCGCCCATGAAGGCTGCAAGTGCGCCCATGGCTGACAGCGATCGCGCACAGGAAAGTGGAGCCTGACCGGGCTCCGCTTTCAGTGTCGGATGGCGTCAGTTCGCCGGTCGCCATTTGACATTTTCCACACCGAATTTCTCTGCCATCGGCTTGCTGGTCTTTTGCACTTTTTCCCGGCCAAAGCGCGGAATCCTGCCGACGCCGGCGTCGCAACTCGCCCAATGCCAGGCCTCGGCGTTGTCCATTTTATCCAGACGAATAATGAACGATTTGGGGACGCCATGAAGGGTGTACTCGATGACGAAGAGTTTTGCATTGTTCATATGGCCCGTATTCCTCCCTGTTGTACATAAACGGATCGCTGTCCACTCGGAAAATTCAACCGGATTGTCAGGCGGGTGCATTCACTGGCGGCCAGTCCGGTGGCTGGTTAACATAAAGCATTCCCCCCAACCCCAATGATCATTGCCCATGGCCCTTGCCGCCCCGCCGGATCTGAGTGATACCGATGTGCCCGTGCAACCGCTGGCGCGTACCTATCCGCGCGGGTTGTTCATCGAATCCCATGAGCATGTGTGGGGGCAATTGCTGTATGCGATGAGCGGGGTAATGTGGGTCGAGACGCCCCATGAGGCGCTGGTGGTGCCGCCGCAGCGCGCCGTGTGGCTGCCACCGGGCGTGCCTCACGGGATTCGCGTGGTGTCCGATCTGCAAATGCGCAACATCTACCTGCGACCGTCCCTGGCGGCGACGCTCGATGACAGCGTGCAGGTCATTGAAGTGGGTGGCCTGCTGCGTGAACTGATCGTCGGCCTGGTGGAGCAGGGCGACGACGGTGCCCCGGAGTATTACGAGGCATTGGTAGCGCTGGCGCTGCTGGAGCTCAAGCGGGCCAGGCGCTCGCAGATGAAAATCCCGCTGCCGGACGATTCCGACCGGCGCCTGATGAACCTGTGCCAGGCGGTCATGGCCCAGCCATCCCTGGACATTCCTTTCGAGCAACACGCTGAAACCGCCGGGGCCAGCGTGCGCACCCTGGCGCGGCTGTTCAAGGACGGCCTGGGCATGGGCTTTGCCGAATGGCGGCGGCAGGTGCAACTGGCGACGGCGGCGGCCGAATTGATCCAGGGTGTGCCGGTCAGTGCCATTGCCCGGGAGTTGGGCTATTCCCCCAGCAGTTTCAGCGACATGTTCCGCCGGGAACTGGGTGTCGCGCCCTCACAGTTTTCCACAACCCTGTAGGAGCGAGCCTGCTCGCGATGGACGTTAACGATAACGCTTGCTTCCTGAATTAACGCGGGGCGCTTGAGTCCATCGCGAGCAGGCTCGCTCCTACAGGGTTTGAGTTGGTTTGGCCGAAATTCAGAAGCACTTGGCCGGTGTCCGCATTCGCCGCTCCCTAGACTGGCGGCATCTCTCAACTGCCCACGGAGCCTGCCATGAGCTACTTCATTTCGCTGGTCATCGGTCTTGGCGTCGGCCTGCTGTACGGCGCCCTGGATTTTCGTTCCCCCGCGCCACCGGCCGTCGCGCTGATAGGCCTGCTGGGCATGCTGGCGGGCGAAAAACTGTGGCCGATGGGCCGGCAGTTGGTCGCCGGCTGGATCTCCTGAATCCCTTTATCTACTGGATGGAAACCTCATGAAAGCTTTGCAGTTCGACAAAACCGGCGATCTCTCTGCCCTGCGCTACGTCGAGGTGCCGACTCCCGTCCCTGGTGCCGATGAAGTACTGGTCGAAATCAAGGCGGCGGGCCTCAACCCCAGCGATGTGAAGAACGTGCTGGGACGCTTTCCCTACACCACCTTGCCGAGGATTCCCGGTCGTGATTTTGCCGGCATCGTCGTTGAAGGCCCGTCAGCGCTGATTGGCCAGCAGGTCTGGGGCACGGGCCGTGAGCTGGGCTTTTTCGCCGATGGTTCCCATGCGCAATACATCAAACTGCCGGCCAACGGCGTCGCCCTGAAACCCACGCATTTGAGCTTCGCTCAAGCCGCCAGCCTGGGTGTGCCCTACACCACGGCCTGGGATGCGCTGGAACGCAGCCTGGTGACTTCGCAAACCCGTCTGCTGGTGATTGGCGGCGGGGCGGTGGGCAGTGCCGCGCTGGCCTTGGCGAAAGTGCGGGGTGCCCAGGTGCTCGCGGCGGCGCGCCGTCCCGAGCAGGTCAAGGACTTGCAGGCCCAGGGCTATCAGACACTGCAACTCGACAAACCCGAAGACTTGGGCGCACAGGTGAACGCCGTTTTCAACGGTGGCGCTGACGTGATTTTCGACACCACCGGCTTCTGGCTGCCGGCCTCCGTCGCGGCATTGGCCACCTTTGGGCGCATCGCCATCATCGCCGCACCGGTGGATGGCATGGTGCAGTTGCCGGCATTGGCGCTGTATCGCAAGGGTGGATCGGTGGTGGGGATCAACTCGTTGCTGTACGGGGTGCAAGCCTGCGCGGCGATGCTGGATCAGTTCGGAACATTCTTCGATCAGGATTTGTTGCCATTGCCGCAAGGGTTGTTCGAGTCGCCATTGGCCGAAGGGCTGGAGCGTTATGCCGAGGTGAATCAGGGAAGCGGCGACAAGGTGATTCTGCTGCCATAACCCAATCCCTGTAGGAGCGAGCATGCTCGCGAAAAACGCCTTGGCAACGCGGGCATTCAGGAAGCCAGCGTTATCGTTGACGACCATCGCGAGCGTGCTCGCTCCTACAGGACTAGACTCGGTCGCATCGACTACAAGAGGTCTATGCGATGAGCGAGCCGATCCGCCTGACCCAATACAGCCACGGTGCTGGTTGCGGTTGCAAGATTTCCCCCCAGGTACTGGAAGTGATTCTGGCCGGCAGCGGGGCGCAGAATCTGGACCCGAGACTCTGGGTCGGCAATGCCTCGCGCGATGATGCGGCGGTGTATGCCATCGACGAAGAACGCGGCGTGGTCTCGACCACGGATTTTTTCATGCCGATCGTCGACGATCCCTTCGATTTCGGCCGCATTGCCGCCACCAATGCCATCAGTGATATCTACGCCATGGGCGGCGATCCGTTGATGGCGATCGCGATCCTTGGCTGGCCGGTCAATGTGCTGGCGCCGGAGGTTGCCCGGGAGGTGGTTCGCGGTGGCCGTTCAGTCTGTGACGAGGCGGGCATTCCCTTGGCGGGCGGGCATTCCATCGATGCGCCGGAACCCATCTTCGGCCTGGCCGTCACCGGCCTGGTGGAAAAGCGCCACATGAAGCGCAACGACACCGCCACCGCCGGTTGCCTGCTGTACCTGACCAAACCGTTGGGCATCGGCATCCTCACCACTGCCGAGAAAAAGGGCAAGTTGCGCCCGGCCGATATCGGCCTGGCCCGCGACTGGATGTGCACCCTGAACAAACCCGGCAGCCGCTTCGGCAAGCTCGAGGGGGTGACGGCGATGACCGACGTCACGGGGTTTGGCCTGCTGGGGCATCTGGTGGAAATGGCGGATGGCAGCGGCCTGACCGCGCGAATCCGATACGACCGGGTGCCGCGTTTGCCGGGTGTCGAGTATTACCTTGCACAGGACTGCATACCGGGTGGCACGTTGCGTAATTTCGACAGCTACGCCAGCAAACTGGGACGCCTTCAGGAACTGCATAAACGTGTTCTGTGCGATCCGCAAACCAGTGGTGGCCTGCTGATCGCGGTCACCCCCGCAGGCAATCGACACTTTCTCGAAACCGCCGCCGAACTGGGTCTGAACCTTGAGCCCATCGGTGAGCTGGTCGAGCGACAGAACAATGCGGTCGAGGTGTCTTGATGTCTGTCGACTGCACCGATTACCGCGATATTTTTCTTAACGACCGGCCGATGATGGATGCCCGCGCGCCGATCGAATTTGCCAAAGGCGCGTTCCCTGGTGCGATCAATCTGCCGCTGATGAACGATCACGAGCGGCAACGGGTTGGCACCTGTTACAAACAACACGGTCAGCAAGCGGCCCTGGAACTGGGGCATCAATTGGTGTCCGGCGCCATCAAGGCCGAGCGCATCCAGGCCTGGGCGGACTTCGCTCGGGCGCATCCCGATGGGCTGTTGTATTGCTTTCGCGGCGGCCTGCGTTCGCAGATCGTCCAGCAGTGGCTCAAGGCCGAGGCGGGCATCGACTATCCGCGCGTTGCCGGCGGCTACAAAGCGATGCGGACTTTCCTGCTGGAGACCCTCGACCAGGCCGTCGACCAGTGCGATTTCGTCTTGTTGGGCGGCATGACCGGTACCGGCAAAACCGAAGTGCTCACGCAGTTGCGCAACGGGCTGGACCTTGAAGGGCACGCCAATCATCGCGGCTCCAGCTTCGGCAAGCGTGCCACCGGCCAACCCTCCAATATCGACTTTGAAAACCGTCTGGCGGTGGATCTGCTGAAAAAGCGCAGCCACGGCCTCGAACAGTTCGTGCTGGAAGATGAAAACCGCGCGATCGGCAGTTGCGCATTGCCATTGCCGTTGTATCAGGGCATGCAGCAGTTCCCGATGGTCTGGCTCGAAGACAGCCTGCAAGGGCGGGTCGAGCGAATCCTGCGTGATTACGTGGTGGATTTGTGTGCCGAGTTCATCCGTGTCCATGGCGATGAAGGCTTTGTGCTGTTTTCCGAGCGCTTGCTGGACAGCCTGAACAACGTACAGAAGCGCCTGGGTGGCGAGCGGCATCGACGGATGATGCTGTTGATGGAGGACGCCTTGGCGGAGCAGGGGCGCAGCGGCGCGGTGGATTTGCACCGGGGCTGGATCGAGGGGTTGCTGGTTGAGTATTACGATCCGATGTATGAGTTTCAGCGGGAGAAAAAGGGCGCGCGGATCGAGTTTGCGGGGGAGCGGGGGGCGGTGCTGGCGTATTTGCGGGAGCGGGGCGGGCAGTCCATTTGATGTTGTTCTTTCCGGCCCCATCGCGGGCAAGCCCGCTCCCACAGTGTTCTTTGTTGTTCACAAATTCTGTGGTCGCTGAAGATCCCTGTGGGAGCGGGCTTGCCCGCGATGAGGCCCGAACAGATACCGTGTAAATCAGGTCGGACAAGTCTCCCGTCCATTGTCCAGCCCCTGCTTGTAAGTGTGGCTTTGCAGGCTGGCCTTGCCGTTGTGCCAGGTCAGGGTCAGTACGTACAACGAGTCGTAGTCGCTGGACTCCCAATCCTCGGTGATCTTTTGCTTCTTGCCGACGGCTTCCCCGGCGACCTTGTTGATCAGTTCCGGCAGGTAACCATGGGACCAGGCGGTATAGATGACCGAGTTGTGATACTTGTCGTGCAGCAGCTCATCGGCCAGGTCACTGGTGTCGTTGGCCGAGAAGTTGATGTTGACCGGCAGGCCGAGCTTTATCGCGCTGGGGCTGATGGTCATCAGCGGACGGATGTAGCTGTAGGAGTTGTCCAGTTCGCCTTCCTCGACGTTGCGGGTCGGGTTGGCGGCAAACACATAGTCGGCCTTGCCGAATTTTTCCGGGAGCAGGGTCGCCAGGTCGATTGCCCGGTTCAGCCCCTGGCAGTTGAGCTGGCCCAGGCCACCGGCGGGTTTTTCCGCGTGGCGCAGGAACACCAGCGTCTGGGTGCCGTCCGCCTGCTGGGCACGGCTTTCGCGGGACTCCAGCAACATGAACAACGCGCTGAATGCCAGCAGGGCAGGCAGGAAGATGTAGGCGCGATGTTTAAAGCGATTGGCGAGTTTCAGAAAATTCGTCATGGAAAAATGGGTTCTTCAGCATGTTGGGTTAAGGCTGACAAACCTTTACACCGCGATTTTCCTGCGTCGGGTGTTTTCCATGTCGTTGAGCCGGTCCGTTTTCAAAAAGGCAGTGCTCAGAGTCCTCTGAAGCCCATTTGGTTCGATTCCGGCTGAGTGGCGCAGCCATCTATCGATAACCTTGAACGGGTTGGAGCCAAGGTTATCGACAGGATGTTGCGGATTTATGGACACCCTACACTGGCAGGCACGCAGGGGTGCTGTGATCAATGTTGATCTTTACCATCAGTGGTATTGATGGCCCCAGGCAACGCATGGCGGGTTATCTCCATTATGATCGGCATTCTCAATTTTCTCGTGGACCCTGCCCATGACCGATTTGTCTGCGTTCCCCATCACCCGCAAATGGCCGGCCCAGTATCCGGAGTGGATTCAGCTGTACTCCTTGCCGACCCCCAACGGCGTCAAGGTCTCGATCATGCTCGAAGAGATCGGCTTGCCGTATGAGCCTCACCGCGTAGGTTTTGACACCAACGATCAGATGTCCCCCGAATTCCTGTCGTTGAACCCCAACAACAAGATCCCGGCGATCCTCGATCCCCACGGCCCGGATGACCGACCGTTAGCGCTGTTCGAGTCCGGGGCAATCCTGATTTACCTGGCCGACAAGAGCGGGCAACTGCTGGCACAGGAAACTGCAGCCCGCTACGAAACCCTTCAGTGGCTGATGTTCCAGATGGGCGGGATCGGTCCGATGTTCGGCCAGCTCGGTTTCTTCAACAAGTTCGCCGGCAAGGATTACGAAGACAAGCGTCCCCGTGACCGCTACGTCGAGGAGAGCAGGCGCCTGCTCGCGGTCCTCGATAAACGCCTGGAAGGACGGGACTGGATCATGGGCGAGCGTTACACCATTGCCGATATCGCCACTTTTCCGTGGGTGCGCAACCTGATCGGCTTCTATGAGGCCGGCGATCTGGTGGGTATCCGGAATTTCCCGAATGTCACGCGGGTACTGGAGCGCTTCCTGGCGCGGCCGGCGGTGCAGCGCGGGTTGGAAATCCCGAAACCCGTCTCCAACTGACACACTGCAAAACCCTGTGGGAGCGAGCCTGCTCGCGAAGGCGGCGTATCAGTCAGCATATGCAGTGACTGACACAACGCCTTCGCGAGCAGGCTCGCT
>NZ_JABFMU010000054.1 GCF_013359695.1 Pseudomonas sp. C2B4 | reverse complement strand
GCGTGAACCTTGACGGGTGTCCAAGATTACTTGACCAGTTCAGCCTGCTCGCGAAAGCGGTGTGTCAGTCGACTCCAGTGCTGAATGATTAACCGAATTCGCGAGCAGGCTCGCTCCCACAAGGGAACTGAGTATTAGTGGGTTTGGTTATAGACCTTATTCACAACCAATCTCTGCAACCACCGCATTCCGTCCCTTCGTTAGCGTCCTATCTGGAGAACCCGGCTGATCGGAACTAGATTTCATTCAGCACCAGACAGGCGCTTCGAGACAGGAAGGATTCGGCTATGAACAGGTTGCTACGTGTGTTGTTGCTGTTGAAGGTGTTGGTGATGTTGTCTCTCGGCAGTTCGGCGGTGTGGGCCGAATGCGAGGATCATGAAACCCAGGCGTCGAGTGGGCAGGCAGGACATGGTGAGCTGATGATCGCCGCGTCCGAATCGGAACCGGGCGACAAAGGGCAGGGTGGAAGCGAAGGCGACGATGACTCGACCACTGATGAGCCGGACTCTGATGACGCCGATGAGGGTGATAGCCAGACGTAAATCGTACGCAAAATAAAACCCCTTCTACCTGACTGATGCGCAGTCCTGAGGAAGGGGTTATCGAACTCCTGTGGGAGCGAGCCTGCTCGCGAAAGCGGTCTGTCAGTCGGCAGTGATGTTGACTGAAATGACGCCTTCGCGAGCAGGCTCGCTCCCACAGTTCGTTATGCCGCGCCGTCGAGGAACTGCTCGGCGTAGTGGCAAGCCACCTGACGGCTGTCGAGCAGGCGCAGGGCCGGCTCTTCGGTGCTGCAACGCTCGGTCGCATACGGGCACCGCTTGTGGAAAGCGCAACCTGGCGGCGGGTTCAGCGGGTTGGGCAACTCGCCGACGATCTTGATTTTCGGCTTGTTCGGGTCCGGGTGAATGGTCGGTGTGGCGGACAGCAACGCCTGGGTGTACGGGTGCAGAGGACGCTCGTAGATGTCGTTCTTCGGACCGATTTCCACCGGGCGGCCGAGGTACATCACCATCACATCATCGGCGACGTGTTGCACTACCGCCAAGTTGTGGGAGATGAACACGTAGGCCGTGTTGAACTCTTGCTGCAGGTCCATGAACAGGTTCAGCACCTGGGCCTGGATCGACACGTCCAGCGCCGAGGTCGGTTCGTCCGCCACCAGCACTTTCGGTTGCAGCATCATCGCGCGAGCCAGGGCGATCCGCTGGCGCTGACCGCCGGAGAACATGTGCGGATAACGCTGGTAGTGCTCAGGACGCAAGCCCACCTGCTTCATCATCGCCTGGACTTTCTCGCGGCGCTCCGAAGCGGACAGGTTGGTGTTGATCAGCAAGGGCTCTGCCAGCTGATCACCGATTTTCTGCCGTGGGTTCAGCGAGGCGTACGGGCTCTGGAACACCATCTGCACGTCTTTGCGCAGTTGTTTGCGCTGGGCCTTGTCGGCGCCGGCCACTTCCTGGCCGGCGATTTTCAGGGAGCCCGAGGACGGCTCTTCAATCAGGGTCAAGGCGCGGGCCAGGGTGGACTTGCCACAACCCGATTCACCAACGACGGCGAGGGTCTTGCCGGCTTCCAGCTCGAACGACACACCGTTGAGGGCGCGTACGGTGGCGTGACCCTTGAACATCCCACGGGACACTTCGTAGTGACGGGTCAGGTCGCGGGCGGTAAGAACGACGGCCATTACGCCACCTCCTGGTTCAGCGGGTAGAAGCAGCGGGCGAGGCTGTTGCTTTTCGGGTCAAGGGCCGGACGCTGCGTGCGGCAGTTGTCCTGTACGTATGGGCAGCGCGGCGACAGCAGGCAGCCCTGCGGACGGTCATAGCGGCCCGGCACGATGCCTGGCAGGGTCGACAGGCGCGAGGCGCCCAGGCTGTGTTCTGGAATCGCCTTGAGCAGCGCTTCGCTGTACGGATGCGCCGGGATGTCGAACAACTGCGGCACCTGGCCGACTTCGACGGCTTGACCGGCGTACATCACGCACACGCGCTGGGCGGTTTCGGCCACGACCGCGAGGTCGTGGGTGATCAGCACCAGGCCCATGTTCTGCTCTTTTTGCAACGCCAGCAGCAGGTCCATGATCTGCGCCTGGATCGTTACGTCGAGGGCGGTGGTCGGTTCGTCGGCGATCAGCAGTTTCGGCTCGCCTGCAATCGCCATGGCGATTGCAACACGCTGGCTCATGCCGCCGGACAGTTGATGAGGGTAGGCGTCCATACGGCTGGCCGCGCCCGGAATTTCAACTTTTTCAAGCAGTTCGATGGCGCGTTTGCGCGCGGCCTTGCCAGACATGTTCAGGTGCAGGCGCAGCACTTCTTCAATCTGGAAACCGACGGTGTAGCTCGGGTTCAGCGCGGTCATCGGATCCTGGAATACCATGGACAGGTCTTTGCCAACGATCTGCCGACGCTGACGGTTGCTCAGCTTGAGCATGTCCTTGCCGTCAAAGCTGAGTGAGTCGGCGGTGACGATGCCTGGATGCTCGATCAGGCCCATCAGCGCCATCATGGTCACGGACTTGCCGGAACCGGACTCGCCAACGATGGCCAGTACTTCACCCTTGTCCACCTTCAGGTCGAGGCCGTCGACCACGGGGGTGGCGTTCTTGTCGCCGAAGCGAACGTTGAGATTCTTGATTTCTAACAGTGACATGGGAATCTCCTCAGGCGGCATTCTTGAGTTTCGGGTCCAGCGCATCGCGCAGGCCGTCGCCCATTAAGTTGATTGCCAGCACGCTGAGCAAAATGGTCAAACCAGGCAGACTGACTACCCACCAGGCGCGTTCGATGTAGTCGCGGGCCGAGGCCAGCATGGTGCCCCACTCAGGGGTTGGCGGTTGTACGCCAAGGCCGAGGAAGCCCAGGGCGGCGGCATCGAGAATCGCCGAGGAGAAGCTCAAGGTTGCCTGAACGATCAGTGGCGCCATGCAGTTAGGCAGCACGGTCACGAACATCAGACGTGGCAGGCCGGCACCAGCCAGGCGCGCGGCGGTCACGTAGTCGCGGTTCAGTTCGCCCATCACCGCAGCGCGGGTCAGACGAACGTAGGACGGCAGGGACACCACGGCGATGGCGATCACGGTGTTGATCAGGCCTGGGCCGAGGATGGCGACGATCGCCACGGCCAGCAGCAGGGATGGCAGGGCCAGCATGATGTCCATCAGGCGCATGATGGTCGGGCCGACCACGCGCGGGAAGAACCCGGCGAACAGGCCCAGCAGGATCCCCGGAATCAGCGACATCACCACCGACGACAAGCCGATCAGCAGCGACAGGCGCGAACCCTGGATCAGGCGCGACAGCAGGTCGCGACCCAGTTCATCGGTACCCAGCAGGAACTGGATCTGCCCACCTTCCAGCCAGGCTGGCGGGGTCAGCAGGAAGTCACGGTACTGCTCGCTCGGGTCATGGGGGGCGACCCATGGGGCGAAGATGGCGCAGAAAATCACCAGCAGCATGAACATCAGGCCGGCGACAGCACCCTTGTTCTTGGAGAACGCTTGCCAGAATTCTTTGTACGGTGACGGGTACAGCAGGCTTTGATCCACGGCGGACGTGGCGGTGGCTACTGAGGAAGTTGGAGTGCTCATGGGTATTGACCTCAGCGCTGATGACGGATGCGTGGGTTGGCAAAGCCGTAGAGGATGTCCACTACGAAGTTGACCAGAATCACCAGGCAGGCGATTAACAGGATGCCGTTTTGCACAACCGGGTAGTCACGGGCGCCAATGGCTTCGATCAGCCATTTGCCGATGCCCGGCCAGGAGAAGATGGTTTCGGTCAAGACCGCACCAGCCAGCAGGGTGCCGACTTGCAGGCCGACCACGGTCAGTACCGGGATCAGTGCGTTGCGCAGGCCGTGTACGAAGACGACGCGCGATGGCGACAGACCCTTGGCCTTGGCGGTACGGATGTAGTCCTCGCGCAGCACTTCGAGCATCGACGAACGGGTCATCCGCGCGATCACCGCCAGCGGGATGGTGCCGAGCACGATGGCCGGCAGGATCAGGTGGTGCAGGGCATCGACGAATGCGCCGACGTCATCGGCCAGCAGCGTATCGATCAGCATGAAACCGGTGCGCGGCTCGATGTCATAGAGCAGGTCGATCCGCCCGGAAACCGGGGTCCAGCCCAGAGACACCGAGAAGAACATAATCAGGATCAGGCCCCACCAGAAGATCGGCATCGAGTATCCCGCCAGGGAGACGCCCATCACCCCATGGTCGAACAGGGATCCTCGCTTGAGTGCCGCGATCACCCCGGCCAAAAGGCCCAGGATGCCGGCGAACAACAGGGCGGCCATGGACAGTTCCAGGGTCGCGGGGAATAGAGAGGTGAACTCGGTCCAGACGCTTTCACGGGTACGCAGGGATTCCCCGAGATCGCCGTGGGCCAGTTTCCCGATGTAATCCAGGTACTGGGCATACAGGGGTTTGTTCAGACCTAGGCGTTCCATTGCCTGAGCATGCATCTCGGGGTCGACCCGACGTTCGCCCATCATCACTTCCACGGGGTCGCCGGGGATCATGCGAATCAACGCGAAAGTCAGCAAGGTGATGCCGAAGAACGTGGGGATCAATAACCCCAGTCGGCGGGCAATAAAACTAAACATCGTGTGGTGTACCTCATCAGCCGGTTAGGCGTGCCCGGCATGCCTGGGGTCAGGAATGCCGGGAGTTTCTTATCTACTTCACCTGGGTGGTGGCGAAGTTATTTGTGGTGAGCGGGCTAATTTGGTAGCCCTCTACGTTGTTGCGCATTGCGGTAAACATTCTAGTGTGCGCCATGCTGATCCATGGCTGGTCCTGGTTAAAGATAACCTGAGCCTGTTCGTACAGCGCTGCACGTTCGGCCGGGTCGGTCTTTTCCCGGGCCTGGTCGATCAGTGCCTGGAATTTTTCATTGCACCAGCGTGCGTAGTTTTCGCCGTTCTTCGCCGCTTCGCAACTGAGCATAGGCGTCAGGAAGTTATCCGGGTCGCCGTTATCGCCCGCCCATCCGGCGGAAACCATATCGTGCTCGCCATTTTTCGCGCGTTTGAGCATTTCGCCCCATTCCATCACGCGGATGTCGATCTTGATACCGACCTTGGCCAGATCAGCCTGCATCATCTGCGCGCCGAGCATCGGGTTAGGGTTGGTTGGGCCGCCACCGTTGCGGGTGAACAGGGTGAAGGTGGTGCCTTCCGGCACGCCGGCTTCCTTGAGCAGGGCACGGGCCTTGTCCAGATCGCGTGGCGGGTTTTTCAGGCTGTGGTTGTAGCCCAGCAGGGTGTCCGGGAACGGGTTGACGCCCACGGTGGCATTGCCCTTGCCGAACAGTGCGTTGACATAGGCCTCTTTGTCGAAGGCGATGTCGATGGCTTTTCGTACACGCACGTCGCTCATGTACTTGTGCTGGGTGTTCATGGCGATGTACGAAACGGTCATTGCGTTCAGTTCATCGACCTTCAGTTTCTGGTCTTTCTTGATGCTCGGGATGTCATCCGGTTTCGGGTACAGCGCGACCTGGCATTCGTTGGCCTTGAGCTTTTGCAGGCGCACGTTGTTGTCAGTGGCGATGGCCAGGATCAGCGAGTCGGCCGGTGGCTTGCCGCGGAAGTAGTCCGGGTTGGCCTTGAAGCGAACCTGGGCGTCCTTGTTGTAACGCTGGAAGACGAACGGTCCGGTGCCGACTGGCTTGTTGTTCAGGTCGCCGGTCTTGTTGGCCTTGAGCAGTTGGTCGGCGTACTCGGCAGAGTAGATCGAGGAGAAGGCCATGGCGATGTCGGCCAGGAATGGCGCTTCCTGGCGGGTCAGGGTGAACTTGACCGTGTTGTCGTCGACTTTCTCGACGTTTTTCAGCAGTTCCTTGAAGCCCATGCTTTCAAAGTACGGGAAGCCCACGCTCGAGAGTTTGTGCCACGGATGGTTTGGGTCCAGCTGGCGCTGGAAGCTCCAGACCACGTCGTCGGCATTCATATTGCGGGTCGGCTTGAAGTATTCGGTGGTGTGAAACTTGACGCCTTTGCGCAGATGGAAAATGTAGGTCAGGCCGTCGTCGCTGATGTCCCAGGATTCAGCCAGTGCCGGAATCACCTCAGTGGTGCCGGGCTTGAAGTCCGCCAGTCGATTGAAGATGGTTTCGGCCACTGCATCGGCTGTGACTGCAGTGGTGTACTGGACCATGTCGAAGCCTTCGGGGCTGGCCTCGGTGCAAACCACCAGGGGTTTGGCCGATACGCCAACCGCGACACTCAGCAAGGCGGCCGCGATGGCCGCACGTAGGGGAAGCATTTTCATCAAGAACCCTCTGCAATCGGTTAAAGGACAGAAGCCGAACGGCTGACTCTTCGCGGAATCAGCCGTTCGGCCGGTGCATTACAGAATGTTGAACGGAACAGTGGTCACGAGACGGAACTCGTTGATGCTGCCGTCAGCCTGGTTTTCGCTGGCACGGTGAGCGGTGTAGGTCGCGCGAACAGTGGTGGCCTTGAGCGGGCCGCTCTGCACGGCGTAGGAGGCACCGATGCCGTATTCGTAATGGTGTTCGCCATCTTGCGACTGGATGCCGTCGTAGCCTTTGTCGGCCACGCCTTTGTTGCCGGTGTAGTGAGTACCGTCGATACCCCAGCCACGCGCCTGGTAGATGTTGAACTTCAGGCCCGGCACGCCGTATTCGGCCATGTTCAGACCATAGGCGACCTGGAACGATTTTTCATTCGGGCCGTTGAAGTCCGACAGCAGGGAGTTGGCCAGGTAGATGCCGTTGGTTTCGTGCAGGTAGTCGAAGTACTCGTTACCGTTCACTTCCTGGTACGAGAAGGTCAGGCTGTGGGCCTGGTGAGTCAGGCCGAACGACAGGGAGTAGGTGTCGTTGTCGATGTCGCCGATCAGCGCCTTACCTTCTTCCTGGGTTTTGTAGTAGTTCAAGCCGGTGGTCAGGCTCAGTACCTGGCTGTCGCCCAACACGTGAGTGGCGCCGAAGTAGTACTGGTTCCAGATGTCTTCGGCCTGGGTCGCCCACAGGCTGGTGGTCAGGCTGGCGAATGGGGTGTAGGTGATACCGCCGGTGTAGACGTGATCGGATTCAACGATGCCGTTGGCGTATTCGGTGCGGAATTTACGCTGGCTTTGCTCGGTACGCGGTGAATTGCGGTCGAAAGTGGCCAGGTCGAATTGCAGGTTGTTCAGCTCTTCGCTGTGGATTGCCACACCCTGGAAGCTCGAAGGCAGCGCACGGTTACCGATGACGTCGACCATCGGGCTGCTGAAGTTCTGACGACCGGCGGTCAGGGTGGTATTGGAAATACGCGCCTTGACGTTGGCCAGACCCAATTTGCTCCATTGGCCAACGGCGTCGCCGCCTTCTTCGGTCAGGGTACGGTTGTTGCCTGCGCCTGGGCGAGTGCCCGGTGCGCCGCCGTTGTTGGAGGCCAGGTCCTTGCGGTCCTGGTCCAGGGCGATGGCGTTGTAGGCCGCTACTTCAGTGCTGAAACCGACAGCACCTTCGGTGAAGCCCGAGTTGTACTTGACGATGGTGCCTTGAACCCAGTTGATGCGACGGTCAGTCGGGGTCGATACGCCGTCTTTCTTGTAGGCGAAGTTAGCGCCACGTTTCAGTTGCTCGTTGGCGTACCAGTTACGGGTAGTGCCGCTGATCGACTGGCCTTCGAGGAATCCGGTGGCTTCGCTTTGGGCGCTCTTTTCGTTCACGGTAACCGGGGTGAACGCCTGGCTCTGGGTTTCAGCGTAAGCCGTTGCGGTGACGCTGCTAATGGCCAGGGCCAGTATTGCGGTACTGCTCAGTTTCATGGGTGAAGCTCCTTGGTTTCTATTATTAATGCCGGTCTTTTTTGGTGATCCGGCTATTTGCTTTGGAACTCATTCACACATTGCAAACGTTTGCTGTACGCCGAATTGGCGAATTACGGCAACACGCTTGCGTGAGGGCGCAATGCGCCCCCAGCGTTTTGGCTACACGGTTTTATTTATCGATGCTGACACCCGAGAACACGTTGCGACCGAACGGGCTGACCTTGAACCCTTCGACTTTGGCGCTCAACGGCTGGTTGACCGTCGAGTGGGCGACTGGCGTGATCGGCACCTGCTGCTTGAGGTACTGCTGCGCCTGTTTGTAGAGCACGGTGCGCTGGTCGCGATCGGTCACGACCTTGGCCTGCTTGATCAGCTTGTCGTACGCCGGATCACACCACATGGAGTAGTTGTTGCCACCAATGGCGTCGCAGCTGTACAGCGTGCCGAGCCAGTTGTCCGGGTCACCGTTGTCACCGGTCCAGCCAATCAGGCTGATGTCGTGCTCGCCATTCTTGGTGCGCTTGATGTACTCGCCCCATTCGTAGCTGACGATCTTCACCTTGAGGCCGATCTTCGCCCAGTCAGCCTGGAGCATTTCGGCCATCAACTTGGCGTTGGGGTTGTACGGGCGCTGCACGGGCATGGCCCACAGGGTGATCTCGGTGCCTTCCTTCACGCCGGCAGCCTTGAGCAGTTCCTTGGCCTTTTCCGGGTTGTAGGCGGCGTCCTTGATGGTTTCATCGTAGGACCATTGGGTTGGCGGCATGGCGTTGACAGCCAGTTGGCCGGCGCCCTGATAAACGGCGTTGAGGATGCCTTGCTTGTTCACCGCCATGTCCAGCGCCTGGCGCACTTCGAGCTGGTCGAAGGGTTTGTGGCGCACGTTGTAGGCGATGTAGCCAAGGTTGAAGCCGGGTTTCTCGATCAGTTGCAGTGCCGGGTCGTTCTTCAACGCGGTCACGTCGGCAGGGCGCGGGTGCAGGGTGATCTGGCACTCGTTGGCCTTGAGTTTCTGCACACGCACCGAGGCGTCGGTGTTGATGGCGAAAATCAGGTTATCGAGCTTGACGCGGCTCGGGTCCCAGTACTGTTTGTTGCCGGTGTACCGGATGTTCGAGTCTTTCTGGTAGCTCTTGAACACGAACGGCCCGGTGCCGATCGGCTTCTGGTTGATATCGCTCGGTTTGCCCTCGGCCAGCAGCTTGTCGGCGTACTCGGCGGAAAGGATTGAGGCGAAGCTCATGGCGATGTTCTGGATGAACGCGGCGTCCACGCTGTTGAGCGTCATGACCACGGTCAGCGGCCCGGTCTTTTCGACCTTGGCGATGTTCTTGTTCAGGCTCATGCCGTTGAAATACGGGAATTCGGTCGGGTAAGCCTTACGGAAGGGTTGTTGCGGGTCGAGCATGCGATTGAACGTGAACAGCACGTCATCGGCGTTGAAGTCGCGGGTCGGTGTGAAGTACTTGGTGGTGTGAAACTTCACCTCCGGACGCAGGTGAAAGGTGTACTTGAGGCCGTCCTCGGAAATATCCCAACTGGTGGCCAGGCCGGGTACGACGTTGGTCGCGCCTTTTTCAAACTCTGCCAGTCGGTTGTACAGCGGCTCGGCGGCGTCGTTGTCGGTCGCCGTGGTGTACTGCGCCGTATCGAAACCGGCGGGACTGCCCTCGGAGCAGAACACCAGGCTGTTGTTGGCGGCCTGGCTCATGGACGTGGCGGCCAACAGGCCGGTGCCCAGCAATGCGGATAAAACCAAGGTATGGCGCATGACGCTCCCTCTCGTTCAGTGTTTTGGCAATGAGCCTTCGTCCCGTCCGAGGACGTGGGGGGCTTCATTGGTTTCAAGCCATGACGTGCAGCAAATAAACCGATGACCCACGCATGAGCTGGTCGGATCCCGACGGTATGAACCGTGAGCCCGGCAGTAAATACGAATGGTCCGAAAGATTTGTGGGAAAAGACGACATGTCCTAGCGCTCTGCTGTAGGAAGCAGACGATTTGGATGTAGGCGGTTTCCTGCTTTCTCGGTAGATGAAGCAACGGCGACGTCAGAAACGTCGCCGTTGCCAGACCTTATTTGCTGACGCTGACGCCGTAGAAGGAGTTCAAGCCAAACGGGCTGATCTTGAAGTCCTGTACTTCGGCACGCATGGGTTGGAACACCGTCGAGTGAGCGATAGGTGTGTATGGCACAGCATCTTTGAGGACGTGTTGCGCCTGCTTGTACAGTTCGGTGCGCTTGGCCTGGTCCGAGGTGCGCTTGGCTTGCTTGACGAGGTCGTCAAACTTCTTGTCGCACCACTTGGAGAAGTTGTTGCCATCCAGCGAGTCGCAACCGAACAGCACGTTCAGCCAGTTGTCCGGATCACCATTGTCGCCGCTCCAGCCAATCAGCATGCCTTGCTGCTCGCCACCCTTGGCGCGCTTGATGTATTCGCCCCATTCGTAGCTTTGGATCTTGACGTTCAGGCCGATCTTCTTCCAGTCGGACTGCAACATCTCAGCCATCAGCTTGGCATTCGGGTTGTATGGACGCTGTACAGGCATGGCCCACAGAACGATTTCGGTGCCTTCTTTCACACCCGCTTCCTTGAGCAGCTCCTTGGCTTTCTCAGGGTCGTACTTGGCATCTTTGATCGTGGTGTCGTAGGACCACTGGGTCGGCGGCATGGCGTTGACGGCCAGTTGGCCGGCGCCCTGATAAACCGATTCGATGATCTGTGGCTTGTTGACTGCCATATCCAGTGCTTGACGCACTTTCAGATCGGCCAGCGGGTTTGGAACAGTTTGGCCCTTGAGTTGCGGCATCACGTTGTAGGCGATGTAACCCAGGTTGAAACCCGCCTGGTCAGGCACTTTCAGGGTCTTGTCTTCCTTCAGCGCCTTCAGATCGGCCGGACGCGGGAACAGAGTGATCTGGCACTCGCCCTTCTTCAGCTTCTGGATGCGTACCGACGGGTCGGTGGTGATGGCGAAGATCAGGTTGTCGATCTTGACGTCATCAGGCTTCCAGTAGTCCTTGTTCCCGGTGTAGCGGATGTTGGAGTCTTTCTGGTAGCTCTTGAACACGAACGGACCGGTGCCGACCGGCTTCTGGTTGATGTCGGCAGCCTTGCCTTCCTTGAGCAGCTGGGCAGCGTACTCGCCGGACTGGATCGAGGCGAAGCTCATGGCCAAGTTCTGGATGAACGCGGCATCAACGTCCTTGAGGGTGAACTTGACAGTCTTGTCGTCGATTTTCTCGACCTTGGTGATGTTGGTGTCCATCCCCATGTCGGTGAAGTACGGGAATTCGGTCGGGTACGCCTTACGGAACGGGTCATCCTTGTTAATCATGCGATTAAAGGTGAACAGCACGTCGTCGGCGTTGAAGTTACGGGTCGGCTTGAAGTACGGGGTCGTGTGGAACTTGACGCCTTCACGCAGGTGGAAGGTGTAAGTCAGGCCGTCGGAGGAGACGTCCCAGCTGGTTGCCAGGCCAGGAATAACGGCGGTGCCGCCACGCTCGAACTGAGTCAGGCGGTTGAACATGGTTTCTGCAGAGGCGTCGAAGTCGGTTCCGGTGGTGTATTGACCTGGATCGAAACCGGCCGGGCTCCCTTCGGAGCAGAACACCAGGTTAGTCGCAGCTTGGGCGAACGGTGCGGCGGCCAAAAGGCTGGCGCCGACTAAAAACGGAATGACCGCGTGTTTAAGCATGGTGGCCTCATGATTTGTTGTCATTTTTTGATTTTGAGGACGACCTCGTGAGTCGTGCCTGCGGATACTTATGCAGGGGCCATACCCAATGCAAGATCCAGAGCGACTACAAGCCTTAAACGGTGGCACGAACGTACCTTAATGTCGCATATGTGTAATTTTTGACGCATTTGACCGTTTGCGCGGCATTTTTGCAGTGCAACTGACGCACTTTTATGGTGCGTGCAAAGGTAAGGCTGCCCGCGGGTGGGGCGGGGTGTTACCTATTTATACCCCGTCCTGTGGGGGTGGGAAGGGGGTTAATGGGAGTGATTATTGTTGCACTGGTATTGGTCGATGTTTACGAGTTGTACCAAGTGCAACTGGTGTCGTTTTTTGGGGTTGACCTGACCGTCCCGAGATTCAGCATAGACGCAGTTTGCAAAAAAAAAGCGATCACCGATGTGATCGCCTTTTTTGCCTGTCGGTTATCGAATCAAGGCATCAGCACTTCGATCGAGCCGTCGGCCGTCATGCTGACCTGGCTGGTGCCGGCTTCAACTTCCGGAGTTACCGGTGCGCTGTCCATCCCGGCGGCTTTTATCATCATCGGTGCGCGCATGTACGGTTGCGGGTAACCGTTGCTGTTGAAGTTCAGGTTGACGATTTTGTAGCCCTTGCCGCCCAGGGCGTCGGTGGCGAGTTGGGCGCGGGCCTTGAAGGCGCTCACGGCTTCCTTGAGCAGGGTGTCTTCACTGGCCTTGCGGGTTGGCGTGGCAATGGCGAAGTCCATGCCGCCCATCTTCAGGTCGGTGAGCAGTTCGCCGGTCAATTTCGACAGTGCGGCGAAATCCGTGCTTTCCAGGCGCAGTTCGGCGCGTTCGCGCCAGCCGGTGATTTTCTGGCCCTTGGCGTCATAGATCGGGTAGCTGTTGCGACTGCCCTGGCGCAGGGTGATGTCCTTGACCTGCTTGGCCTGGGCGAGCGCCTTGTTCATGGTGGTGCTGACATCGGCGGCGAGTTTGGCCGGGTCGGCATTTTGTTCTTCGGTGTAGAGGGTCACGATCATCAGGTCGCGAGCCACTTCCTGGCTGACTTCGGCGCGCAGGGAAATCTGGTTGTAATGGAGTTCGTCGGCAGCCAGGGCTGGAAGGCTGGCGATCGTGCCGGCACTCAAGGCGAGAAGGGCGGCGCTGCGGCGGAATGTGTGCATGAAAGCTCCTGAGGTGGTGCGCAGGCGATGGTCCGGGCCTGCGTGAAACCATCAGACTCTAGCTTCATTGATCCGGTTCGCACAGTTACAACTTCTATACAGATGTATTGCGGTGGCCGCTTCGCGAGCAGGCTCGCTCCCACTTTGGAATGCGTTCACCTGTGGGAGTGAGCCTGCTCGCGAAAGCGGCCTCATAGGCGCAGCAGACCTGCCCGACATGTGGCCGTTTGCCGCACGTTTGCCTGCCAACCCCCTCGCTTGGTTATACTCCCTGCGATCCGCCTGGAGCGCTCATCAGGAGAGCTCATGCTCGCCCCCGTTCAAATCACTTCTGCCACTCGCCAGAACCTCTGGCGGCTGACGTTCATCCGCACTTTGGTGCTGGCCGCCCAGGCCGGTTCCGTGGGCCTGGCCTACTGGCTCGAACTGCTACCGTTGCCCTGGTTCCAACTGGCCGCGACACTCGGTTGTTCGATGCTGCTCTGCGCGTTCACGGCGATTCGCCTGCGCACTTCGTGGCCCGTCACCGAGCTTGAATATGCCGTACAGTTGGCATGCGACCTGTTTATCCACAGTGCCTTGCTGTACTTCTCCGGCGGTTCGACCAACCCCTTCGTTTCCTACTATCTCGTACCGCTGACCATTGCGGCGGTGACGCTGCCGTGGCGCTATTCGGTGATTCTGTCGGGCATCGCGCTGACGATGTACACCCTGCTCCTGGCGCGCTTCTATCCATTGCAAACCTTCCCGATCGCCCGGGAAAACCTGCAGGTGTACGGGATGTGGCTGAGTTTCGCCCTGGCAGCGGCGGTCATCACGTTCTTTGCCGCGCGCATGGCTGAAGAGTTGCGCCGTCAGGAAGAATTGCGCGCCATCCGCCGCGAAGAAGGCCTGCGTGATCAGCAGTTGCTGGCCGTCGCCACCCAGGCGGCCGGCGCCGCCCATGAGTTGGGTACGCCGCTGGCGACCATGAGCGTGCTGCTCAAGGAAATGCGTCAGGACCACCACGACCCCATGTTGCAGGACGACCTGAGCGTGCTGCAGGATCAGGTCAAGCTGTGCAAGGAAACCTT
This sequence comes from Pseudomonas sp. C2B4, assembly GCF_013359695.1. Classification (GTDB taxonomy): domain Bacteria; phylum Pseudomonadota; class Gammaproteobacteria; order Pseudomonadales; family Pseudomonadaceae; genus Aquipseudomonas. The sequence goes on along the minus strand of NZ_JABFMU010000054.1, from coordinate 29,963 downwards.
GCAGCAACTGGTGCGCGCCGCGGAGGCCAATCGCCGTTTGGCGGTGGAGATGCAGGACGTCACCGACTGGCTTGATGAAGCGCTCAATCGCTGGCACCTGATGCGTCCGGAAGCCAGCTATCGCTTCCAGCGCCTTGGCCAGGGCACGGTGCCGCGCATGGCGCCGCCGCCGGACCTGACCCAGGCGTTGCTGAATTTGCTGAACAACGCGGCGGATGCCTGTCCCGAAGGGCTGCAAGTGACCCTGGACTGGAACACCGAGGACTTGACCATCAGCATCCGCGACCACGGTGCCGGTGTGCCGCTGGCTATCGCCGAGCAGATCGGCAAGCCGTTTTTTACCACCAAGGGCAAAGGTTTCGGCCTTGGCCTGTTTTTGAGCAAGGCCAGCGTGACACGCGCCGGCGGCTCAGTGAAACTCTATAGTCATGAGGAAGGCGGCACGCTCACCGAGCTGCGCCTGCCCCTTGGCGCCCGAGGAGACCAACATGAGTGACGAAATCCAGGTTGAAGGCGAAGAACTGCCGCATTTGCTGCTGGTCGACGATGACGCGACCTTTACCCGGGTAATGGCCCGCGCCATGGCTCGCCGCGGCTTTCGCGTCAGCACCGCCGGTTCCGCCGAAGAGGGGCTGACCATCGCCCAGAACGACCTGCCGGACTACGCCGCGCTGGATCTGAAGATGGACGGCGATTCGGGCCTGGTGCTGCTGCCCAAACTGCTGGAAATGGACCCGGAAATGCGCGTGGTGATCCTCACCGGCTATTCGAGCATTGCCACCGCCGTGGAAGCGATCAAGCGCGGTGCCTGCAACTACCTGTGCAAACCGGCCGACGCCGACGATGTGCTGGCCGCGCTGTTGTCCGAACACGCCGACCTCGACAGCCTGGTGCCGGAAAACCCGATGTCGGTGGACCGTTTGCAGTGGGAGCATATTCAGCGCGTGTTGACCGAGCACGAAGGCAATATCTCCGCCACCGCCCGCGCCCTGGGCATGCACCGCCGCACGCTGCAGCGCAAACTGCAGAAGCGTCCCGTTCGCCGCTGAACCTGCGCTGAACGAATGCGGGCCTCTCCTCGCGACAATCCGAACCGATCATCTATGATCGGTTCGTGCCTGAACTTTTCTTTATCGAGCCTTATCCATGAATCAGAACGCTGAATATTCCGCGGTCAACGATGCTGTGCGCGGGCAGTTTTTTCGCAAAGTCTGGGCGATGATCACGCCCTACTGGCAGAGTGAAGAGAAGGTCAAGGCCTGGACGTTGCTGATTGCGGTGATTGCGCTGTCGCTGATCAGTGTGGGCATCTCGGTGTGGTTCAACACCTGGTACAAGGATTTCTACAACGCCCTGCAACAGAAGGATGAAGCGGCATTCTGGCGGCTGATCCTGTATTTCTGCGTGATTGCGGCGGTAGCGATTGTGGGGGCGGTGTACCGGCTCTATCTCACTCAGATGCTGACCATCCGCTGGCGGGCGTGGCTCACCGAAAAGCATTTCGCCCGCTGGCTCGGCAACAAGAGTTATTACCAGCTGGAGCAGGGCGGTTACACCGATAACCCGGACCAGCGGATTTCCGAAGACCTCAACAACTTCACCTCCAACACCCTGGAACTGGGCATTGGCTTGCTTCGCAACATTGTGAGCCTGGTGTCGTTTTCGATCATTCTGTGGGGCGTGTCGGGCAGTATCGAAGTCTTCGGTTTAACCATTCCCGGCTACATGTTCTGGTGTGTGCTGGTCTATGCCGTGGTAGGCAGCTGGCTCACGCACCTGATCGGTCGTCGCTTGATCGGCCTGAACAACCAACAACAACGCTTCGAAGCCGACTTGCGTTTCTCCATGGTGCGGATTCGCGAAAACGCCGAGAGCATCGCGTTGTACAACGGCGAGCCGAACGAAAATCGTCGCTTGAGCAATCGCTTCGGGATGGTCTGGCATAACTTCTGGGACATCATGAAGGTATCCAAGCGGCTGACCTTCTTCACCGCTGGTTACAGTCAAGCCGCTATCATCTTTCCGTTCATCGTCGCTTCGCCGCGCTACTTGTCCGGCAAGATCGAACTCGGTGAACTGATGCAAATCAGCTCGGCGTTCGGCAACGTCCAGGAAAGTTTCAGTTGGTTCATCACCGCCTACCAGAGCCTCGCCTCATGGCGCGCCACCTGCGATCGTCTGCTGAGTTTCCGCCAGGCCATGACTGACAACGAAGAGCGTGCGCCGGCCATCGATGTGCAGAATCAAGGTGATGCGCTGAAAGTGCACAAACTTGGCCTCGATCTGGCTGACGGACGCCATTTGCTGACCAATGCCGACATGACCGTGGAGGAAGGCGAGCGCGTCATGCTCAGTGGTCGTTCCGGCAGTGGCAAGTCGACCCTGTTGCGGGCGATGGGGCATCTGTGGCCGACAGGTCACGGCAGCATTCGCCTGCCGGCGGCGCGTTACCTGTTCCTGCCGCAGAAGCCTTATTTGCCGATCGGCACCCTGCGTGAAGTGCTGAGTTATCCACAGGCCGGTGATACCTATACGAACGAGCGTTATGCGCACGTCCTGGAAACCTGCCGTTTACCGCATCTGGTCGCGCGCCTGGACGAAGCCAATCACTGGCAGCGCATGCTCTCGCCGGGTGAGCAGCAGCGGTTGGCCTTTGCCCGCGCCCTGCTGTATGCGCCGCAATGGCTGTACATGGACGAAGCGACATCGGCAATGGATGAGGAAGACGAAGCGTCGCTGTATCAGGCGCTGATCGATGAGTTGCCGGGGCTGAGCATCGTCAGCGTCGGCCATCGCAGCAGCCTCAAGCGCTTCCATCCGCGGCATGTTCGTATCGAAAACGGGCATCTGGTGGATCAGGCCGTGACTGCCTGAATCCCATTGACCCTTGTGGGAGCGAGCCTGCTCGCGAATGCGGACTGTCAGGCGCTTAAATGCTGAATGTCACACCGCAATCGCGAGCAGGCTCGCTCCCACATCGGGCCGTGTTCACCTCAACGGTGATCGTACAACCGCGTTGAGCTATGATGCGGTTTCAGCCGAATTTTTCGAGACAGATGTTCACCATGGAAAACCCGAACGACGCACCACGCCTCCCTCGCAAGCGCCGCAGTCTCGCTCAGGAGTTGGTGACGGTGCTGTCCGAGCAGATCCGCGACGGTCACCTCAAGCGTGGCGACAAGTTGCCTACCGAATCGGCAATCATGGATGCCCATGGCGTCAGCCGCACGGTGGTGCGCGAAGCGATTTCCCGTTTGCAGGCGGCCGGCCAGGTGGAAACCCGCCACGGCATCGGCACCTTCGTACTCGATACCCCGAGCCCGAGCGGTTTCCGCATTGACCCGGCGACCGTGGTCACCTTGCGTGACGTGCTGGCCATTCTGGAACTGCGCATCAGCCTTGAAGTGGAGTCCGCCGGCCTCGCCGCGCAGCGTCGCAGTCCCGAGCAGCTCGCATTGATGCGCGCAGCGCTGGACGCATTGAATGAAAGTGTCTCCCACGCCAGTGATGCCGTGGCTTCGGACTTCCAGTTCCACCTGCAGATTGCGCTGGCCACCGGTAACCGCTACTTCACCGACATCATGACGCACTTGGGCACCAGCATCATTCCGCGCACCCGCCTCAACTCTGCGCGGCTGGCCCATGACGATCAGCAGCACTACATGAATCGCCTGAGTCGCGAGCATGAAGAGATCTACGACGCCATTGCTCGCCAGGATTCCGATGCGGCCCGCGCAGCCATGCGCTTGCACCTGACCAACAGCCGCGAGCGGTTGCGCCATGCCCATGAAGAGGCTGAGGCGCAGCGGGGGTAAGATTCCGGCTCAGGTCATCCATTGCCTGTCAGGCCATCTTCGCGAGCAGGCTCGCTCCCACAGTTGATCGTGGCGCTTCACACTATTTGTGATCGCAGGTGACCCATTGTGGGAGCGAGCCTGCTCGCGAAGGGGCCAGAAGTCATTGCACACATTCTTCAAGCGCTCCGCCGTCATTGAATCCTCCGACAACGTATCTCTATAAAGCCGTTGATCGCGTAAGCCGTACCCATCCGCTAACTTTAAAGCCCCATTAACACGGGCCTTTAACCCCTGTTGTCCAACAATTTTCACCCCTGACGATGAAATGCAGTTGACGGTTGTATTTTAAGTTGTACGATGACCTACAACTTCAGCGTCGGGCTGAACGGTCTCAACACACATACGTCGTAATCCAGGGTGTTCGAACAATGAATCCACAAGAACTTAAGTCCATCCTCTCTGCCGGTCTGCTGTCTTTCCCGGTTACCGATTTCAATGCCCAGGGCGATTTCAACCGCGCTGGCTACATCAAGCGTCTGGAATGGCTGGCCCCTTACGGCGCCTCGGCCCTGTTCGCCGCAGGCGGCACCGGTGAGTTCTTCTCCCTGGCTGCCAGCGAATATTCGGAAATCATCAAGACTGCCGTCGACACCTGCGCCACCAGCGTGCCGATTCTGGCCGGTGTCGGCGGTTCGACCCGTCAAGCGATCGAGTACGCTCAGGAAGCCGAGCGCCTGGGCGCCAAGGGTCTGTTGCTGCTGCCGCACTACCTGACCGAAGCCAGCCAGGACGGTGTTGCCGCCCACGTCGAAGCCGTGTGCAAATCGGTCAACATCGGCGTTGTGGTTTACAACCGTAATGTCTGCCGCCTGAACGCGCCGCTGCTGGAACGCCTGGCCGAGCGCTGCCCGAACCTGATCGGCTACAAGGATGGCCTGGGCGATATCGAGTTGATGGTGTCGATCCGTCGCCGCCTCGGTGATCGCTTCAGCTACCTGGGCGGTTTGCCGACCGCCGAAGTCTACGCCGCGGCTTACAAGGCCCTGGGCGTGCCGGTCTACTCCTCCGCGGTGTTCAACTTCATCCCGAAAACCGCGATGGACTTCTACCACGCGATCGCTCGCGAAGATCACGCCACTGTCGGCAAGATCATCGATGACTTCTTCCTGCCGTACCTGGATATCCGTAACCGCAAAGCAGGCTATGCCGTGAGCATCGTCAAGGCCGGGGCAAAAATTGCCGGCTATGACGCAGGTCCTGTGCGCGCGCCGCTGACCGACCTGACCGGCGAAGAGTACGAAATGCTCGCCGCGCTGATCGACAAGCAAGGTGCGCAGTAACACACCCGATTAAACGAGGCCGCTGAGTATTCAGCGGCCTTTTGCGTGAGGAGAACGTTCCGTGACAAAGCGCTACGACAACTACATCAACGGTGAATGGGTTGCTGGTGCCGATTACTCGGCCAACATCAACCCCTCCGAACTGAGCGACAACATCGGCGACTACGCCAAGGCTGACCTGGCCCAGGTCAATGCCGCCATCGACGCCGCCCGTGCTGCGTTCCCGGCGTGGTCCACCTCCGGCATTCAGGCGCGCCACGATTCTCTGGATAAAGTCGGCACTGAAATCCTCGCCCGCCGCGAAGAGCTTGGCACCCTGCTGGCTCGGGAAGAGGGCAAGACCCTGCCCGAAGCCATCGGCGAAGTGACCCGTGCCGGTAACATCTTCAAGTTCTTCGCCGGTGAATGCCTGCGTCTGTCCGGCGACTACGTGCCGTCGGTGCGTCCGGGCGTCAACGTTGAAGTCACTCGCGAAGCCCTGGGCGTGGTCGGCCTGATCACTCCGTGGAACTTCCCGATTGCCATTCCGTCGTGGAAAATCGCCCCGGCACTGGCCTACGGCAACTGCGTGGTGCTCAAACCGGCGGATTTGGTGCCGGGTTGTGCCTGGGCCCTGGCGGAAATCATCTCCCGCGCCGGTTTCCCGGCTGGCGTGTTCAACCTGGTGATGGGCAGCGGTCGAGTGGTTGGCGAAGCGCTGGTCAACAGCCCGAAAGTCGACGGCATCAGCTTCACCGGTTCCGTGGGCGTGGGTCGCCAGATCGCGGTCAGCTGCGTATCGCGTCAGGCCAAGGTCCAGCTGGAAATGGGCGGCAAGAACCCGCAGATCATTCTCGACGATGCCGACCTCAAGCAAGCGGTCGAGCTGTCGGTGCAGAGCGCGTTCTACTCCACCGGCCAGCGTTGCACGGCGTCGAGCCGCCTGATCGTCACCGCCGGGATTCACGACAAGTTCGTCGAAGCCATGGCCGAGCGCATGAAGTCGATCAAGGTCGGCCACGCGTTGAAAGCCGGCACCGATATCGGTCCGGTGGTCTCGCAGGCTCAGCTTGAACAGGACATGAAGTACATCGACATCGGCCAGTCCGAAGGCGCGCGCCTGGTGAGTGGCGGCGGCCTGGTGACCTGCGACACCGAGGGCTACTTCCTCGCGCCAACGCTGTTTGCCGACAGCGAAGCGTCGATGCGCATCAGCCGCGAAGAGATCTTCGGCCCGGTGGCCAACATCGTTCGCGTGGCCGATTACGACGCCGCGCTGGCCATGGCCAACGACACCGAGTTCGGTCTGTCGGCGGGCATTGCCACCACGTCCTTGAAGTACGCCAACCACTTCAAGCGCCACTCCCAGGCCGGGATGGTGATGGTCAACCTCCCGACCGCCGGCGTGGATTACCACGTTCCGTTCGGCGGGCGTAAAGGTTCATCCTATGGATCACGTGAGCAAGGCCGCTATGCGCAAGAGTTCTACACGGTCGTGAAGACCAGCTACATCGGCTCCTGATACACCGCAATACCCTGTAGGAGCGAGCTCGCTCGCGATGGTCGTGAGGTCGCGGCGGTAAACCTGATGCCCCGCGTGATCGTTGACCACCATCGCGAGCAGGGCTCGCTCCTACAGGGAACAAAAAAAGATTCACCCGCGCATAAAAATAATCAGTGGGAGTACATCTACATGCAATCGACCAACAAGCCGACTCACGTCCGCTATTTGATTCTGCTCATGCTGTTTCTGGTGACCACGATCAACTACGCCGACCGGGCGACCATCGCAATCGCCGGCTCCAGCCTGCAAAAAGACCTCGGTATCGACGCGGTCACTCTCGGCTACATCTTCTCCGCATTCGGTTGGGCCTATGTGGCCGGGCAAATTCCCGGTGGCTGGTTGCTGGACCGTTTCGGTTCGAAAAAAATCTATGCGCTAAGCATTTTCACCTGGTCGCTGTTCACCGTGCTGCAAGGCTTCGTCGGTGAGTTCGGCATGTCCACGGCCGTGGTGGCGCTGTTCATGCTGCGTTTCCTGGTGGGCCTGGCCGAAGCGCCGTCGTTCCCCGGCAACGCCCGCATCGTTGCGGCGTGGTTCCCGACTGCCGAGCGTGGTACGGCCTCGGCAATCTTCAACTCGGCGCAATACTTTGCCACCGTGTTGTTCGCACCGCTGATGGGCTGGATCGTCTATTCCTTCGGCTGGGAACACGTGTTCATCGTCATGGGTATCCTGGGGATCATCTTCTCGCTGGTCTGGCTGAAAGTGATCTACAGCCCGCGCGAACACCCGCGGATCAACGATGCCGAGTTCAAGCACATCTCTGAAAACGGCGGCATGGTCGACATGGACCAGACCAAGGGCAAAAAGACCGACGGTCCGAAGTGGGACTACATCCGCCAATTGCTGACCAACCGCATGATGCTCGGCGTGTACCTGGGCCAATACTGCATCAACGGCATCACCTACTTCTTCCTGACCTGGTTCCCGGTGTACCTGGTGCAAGAGCGCGGCATGACCATTCTCAAGGCCGGCTTCATTGCGTCCTTGCCGGCGATCTGCGGCTTCATCGGTGGTGTGCTGGGCGGGGTAATTTCCGATTACCTGCTGCGCAAAGGCCACTCCCTGACCTTCGCCCGCAAGGCGCCGATCATCGCCGGCCTGCTGGTGTCCAGCAGTATCGTGGCGTGCAACTACGTGGACGTTGAATGGATGGTGGTCGGCTTCATGGCCCTGGCATTCTTCGGCAAAGGCGTGGGTGCGCTGGGCTGGGCGGTGGTTTCCGACACTTCGCCTAAACAGATCGCCGGTCTGAGCGGCGGCCTGTTCAACACCTTCGGCAACCTGGCATCGATCACCACCCCGATTGTCATCGGTTACATCATCAGCTCCACCGGCTCGTTCAAATGGGCGCTGGTGTTTGTCGGTTGCAACGCCCTGGTTGCGGTGTTCAGCTATCTGGTCATCGTAGGTCCGATCAAACGCGTGGTGCTCAAAGAGCCACCGGTCAGCGGCCCTGAAACCAACAACAAATTGTCTCAAGCGCATTCCTGAGGAGCGGCGTCATGCAGTTGATTGAACATTCCGACTCGCCGCGCTACATCCGCCTGCACGAGCGGGACAACGTGGTGATCGTGGTCAACGATCAGGGCGTGCCGGCCGGCACCGAATTTTCGGACGGCCTGGTCACCGTGGACTTCGTGCCGCAGAGCCACAAGGTCACCCTGGAAGACATTCCTGAGGGTGGCCAGGTGATTCGTTACGGCCAGGTCATTGGCTACGCCTTGCAGCCGATTCCACGCGGCAGCTGGGTCAAGGAAGATCAACTGCGCATGCCGACCGCGCCACCGCTGGACAGCCTGCCGCTGTCCACCGAGGTCCCGGCCGCGCAAGCACCGCTGGAAGGCTACACCTTCGAGGGCTATCGCAATGCCGACGGCACCGTCGGCACGCGCAACATTCTCGGCATCACCACCACGGTTCAATGCGTGACCGGGGTGTTGGATCACGCGGTCAAGCGCATCAAGGACGAACTGCTGCCCAAGTACCCCCACGTCGATGACGTGGTGGCGCTGACCCACAGCTACGGTTGTGGCGTGGCGATCACCGCTACCGACGCGTACATCCCGATTCGTACCGTGCGCAACCTGGCGCGCAACCCGAACCTGGGTGGCGAGGCGTTGGTGATCAGCCTGGGCTGCGAGAAATTGCAGGCCGGGCAGGTGATGCACGAGGACGACAGCTCGGTGGATCTGAGTGAGCCGTGGCTGTATCGCTTGCAGGACTCCAGCCACGGTTTTACCGAGATGATCGAACAGATCATGGCGCTGGCTGAGGTGCGTCTGAAGAAGCTCGATCAACGCCGCCGGGAAACCGTGCCGGCGTCCGAGCTGATTCTCGGTATGCAGTGCGGTGGTAGCGATGCGTTCTCCGGGATCACCGCCAACCCGGCCCTGGGTTATGCCTCGGACCTGTTGTTGCGCGCCGGTGCGACGGTGATGTTTTCCGAAGTCACCGAGGTGCGCGACGCGATCTACCTGCTGACTTCCCGGGCGCAAACCAAGGAAGTCGCGCAGGAACTGGTACGGGAAATGGATTGGTACGACCGTTACCTGGCCAAAGGCGAAGCGGACCGCAGCGCCAACACCACGCCGGGCAACAAGAAGGGCGGGCTGTCGAACATTGTCGAGAAGTCCTTGGGCTCGATCGTCAAGTCCGGCAGTAGCGCGATCAGCGGCGTGTTGGGTCCTGGCGAGCGCTTCAAGGAAAAGGGCCTGATCTTCTGCGCGACCCCGGCCAGCGACTTTGTCTGCGGGACGTTGCAGTTGGCGGCGGGAATGAACCTGCATGTGTTCACCACCGGTCGTGGCACGCCCTATGGGCTGGCCATGGCGCCAGTGGTGAAGGTGTCGACCCGGACCGAACTGGCGCAGCGCTGGCCGGACCTGATCGATATCGATGCCGGGCGCATTGCCACCGGGCGCGCTTCTATCGAAGAACTCGGCTGGGAGTTGTTCCACTACTACCTGGACGTGGCCAGCGGCAAGCAGCAGACGTGGGCGGAGCGGCACAAGCTGCATAACGACATCACGCTGTTCAATCCGGCGCCGATCACCTGAGACCGCGTTATCGTTCTTCGCGAGCAGGCTTGCTCCCACAGGGAATCTTTTTTGTTGCTCAATTTGAGTGAACACCGATGATCAATGTGGGAGCGAGCCTGCTCGCGAAAGCGATCTACCAGACGCCAACGTCCTCGGTGGCTTATCATTAGCCCCCTAACGACGCCCACCTCAAGGTCCTCTCCGGCATGCTGGCAATTTTCCTCGAAACCCTGAACATCACTGCACCGGTGTTCGCCATGCTGTTTCTGGGGGTGGTGCTCAAGCGCATCGACTGGATCAACGACAACTTCATCCACACGGCGTCGTCCCTGGTGTTCAACGTCACCATGCCGGCGCTGCTGTTTCTCGGCATCCTGCATGCCGACCTGCACGCCGCGCTGCAACCGGCGCTGCTGATCTACTTCTCCCTTGCGACCCTGGTGTCCTTTGCCATTGCCTGGGGCTGGGCGATTTTCAAATGTCCGCGGGAAGACCGCGGGATTTATACCCAGGGCGCGTTTCGTGGCAACAATGGGGTCATCGGTCTCGCCTTGGCTGCGAGCATGTACGGTGACTACGGGATTTCCCTCGGCGCGATTCTCGCGGCGCTGGTGATCCTGTTTTACAACACGCTCTCGACCATCGTCCTGGCGGTGTACAGCCCGGTGATCAAGTCCGATCCGTGGAGCATCTGTAAAAGCGTGGTCAGCAATCCGCTGATCATCAGCGTGTTCGCGGCGGCGCCCTTTGCGTACTTCAAGATCGGCTTGCCGGGGTGGCTGGAAACCTCCGGCCAATATCTGGCGCAAACCACCTTGCCGCTGGCGCTGATCTGCATCGGCGGGACGCTGTCGCTCGCGGCGATGCGCAAAAGTGGTTCGATGGCACTCAGTTCAAGCCTGGTGAAGATGCTCGGTCTGCCGGTGCTGGCCACTCTGGGCGCGTGGCTGTGGGGCTTTCGCGGAGCGGAGCTGGGGATTCTGTTCCTGTACTTCGGCAGCCCGACCGCTGCCGCCAGTTTCGTCATGGCCCGGGCGGCGGATGGCAATCATGAGCTGGCGGCGGCGATCATCGTCATCACCACGCTGATGGCGGCGGTGACCACCAATATCGGGATCTTTTTGTTGCAGTGGGGTGGGTGGATCTAGCTTCAGGACATGCGACGTTCTTTAGGGCCTCATCGCGGGCAAGCCCGCTCCCACAGAGGTCTTTGGTGTTAATGCAATTTGTGCAAGAAAGCAGTTCCCTGTGGGAGCGGGCTTGCCCGCGATGGCTATCTCATTGTCGATGAGATAGCCGGGTTATTACGCTGGCTTCTGGTAGGTATCAATCACTTCCTGCGCCGCCCGAAACGCATCGATCGCCGCCGGCACGCCGGCATACACCGCGCAATGCAGCAGTGCTTCACGGATCTCTTCCACGGTGCAGCCGTTGTTCAACGCACCGCGCACATGACCTTTCAACTCCTGCGGGCACTTCAGCGCGGTCAACGCAGCGAGGGTGATCAGGCTGCGGGTTTTCAATGGCAAGCCTTCGCGGTTCCACACGCCACCCCAGGCGTGTTCATTGACGAAATCCTGCAGCGGCTGTGTGAACTCGGTGGCGTTGCCCAATGCGCGGTCGACGAAGGCATCGCCCATCACTTGGCGGCGTACTTCAACGCCGGATTTTTTGTTCTCGGTCATGGCAATTCCCTCTTGTGGTGTTGGCGACGCCAGGCGCGCAGCGACGTGAACAGCAAAAACGCCACCAGCGCCGGCAGGACGAAAAACAGCATCAGGTGTTCAAGCTTTCCCGCCAGCGGCATGCCAGTGGTGAACGACACCACGTGCAGGCCGTAGGCCAGGTACAAACCCAGGAACAACAAACCTTCAGCGCGGGTCACCCGGTAACCGGAATAGAACACCGGCAGGCAAAGCACCGCGACGCCGAGCATCACCGGCAGGTCGAAATCCAGGGCGTTGGGCGAGACTGAAAGCGGCGACGGCGCGACCAACGCCGTGAGGCCCAGTACGCCCAACAGGTTGAACAGGTTGCTGCCCACTACGTTGCCGACCGCGATCTCCCGTTCACCGCGCAACGCGGCGATCAAGGAGGTCGCGAGTTCCGGCAGGGAGGTGCTGACGGCGACGATGGTCAGGCCGATGATCCGTTCCGACAGCCCGAGGTCAGTGGCGACCGATACCGCCGCACCGAGCAGCAAGTGCCCGGCATAGACCAGCATCACCAGGCCCGCCACGATCATCAGCAGGCTGCTGATCCACGGCGCCTGTGTGCCTTCCGGACTGATCGAGTGCGGACGAGCGGAGTGCCGCGACTGGCGCAGCAGCAATCCCAGATACAGCACCAGTGCCGCCAGCAGAATCACGCCATCGGCGGGGGTCAGGTCTTCGTTCCACGCCAGCACGAACACCAGCAGGCTGGCGCCGATCATGAGGGGAATGTCCAGGCGCACCAACTGCCGTGACACCCGCAGCGGGATGATCAGCGCCGACAGGCCAAGGGTCACGAGGATGTTGAAAATGCTGCTGCCGATCACACTGCCGACGGCGATATCGGCGTTGTGCGCCAGGGTCGCTTGCAGGCTCACCGCCATCTGCGGGGCGCTGCTGCCGAGGGCGACGATGGTCAGGCCGATGATCAGCGGACGCACATGCAGGCGCGCGGCCAGGCGCACGGCGGCACGCACCATCAGTTCGGCGCCGGCAATCAGCAGAAACAGCCCGCTGAGCAATTCGATCACGCTGATCAGGGGTAAATCGGCTAGTCCGAAAATGGTCGGGGCTCCGTGGTTCAGTCGTCGAGGGCTTGCACGCGAACCCGTGCGGTGCCGCTCTTGAGCATGCCCAGGCGTTGAGCCGCTTCATGGGACAGGTCGATCAGGCGCCCACGGGTGTGTGGCCCGCGATCGTTGATGCGCACCACGCAGGACTTGTCGTTGTTCAGATTGGTGACCTTCACCCGTGTACCGAAGGGTAGCTGGCGATGGGCGGCGGTCATGGAATTCTTGTCGAAACGCTCGCCGCTGGCGGTACGTTTGCCTTGGTGTTTGGCGCCGTAGTACGAGGCCACACCGGTTTTGTCGTAGCCGTGTGGATCGACGGTGTCGGTGCTGGCGCAACCGGCCAATAGAGAGAGCAGGGCGCAGGCGCCAAGTAGACGCTTCATAGAAAGGTTTCCCGAAACAATTGTGGGAGCGAGCCTACTCGCGAATGCCATTCTGACATTCAACTTCGTGTTGAGTGCCGAACCCCATTCGCGAGCAGGCTCGCTCCCACAGTAAATGGAGCCAGGTTTGAATGCTGGCTCCATTCTCATCAGCCTTCGAGCTTGCTCTTGAGCAGTTCGTTGACCTGTTGCGGGTTGGCCTTGCCTTTGGACGCTTTCATGGCCTGGCCGACGAAGAAGCCGAACATCTTGCCGCGTTTGGCTTCGTCTGCCGCGCGGTACTGTTCAACCTGCTCGGCGTTGGCGGCGAGCATTTCGTCCAGCACTGCCGAGATCGCGCCAGTGTCGGTCACTTGCTTGAGGCCGCGCTTGTCGATGATCTCGTCCGCGCTGCCTTCGCCGTTGGCCATGGCTTCGAACACCACCTTGGCGATTTTGCCGGAGATGGTGTTGTCCTTGATGCGCAGCAGCATGCCGCCCAGTTGCTCGGCCGAAACCGGCGACTCTTCGATGTCCAGGCCTTGCTTGTTGAGCAGGCTGCCCAACTCGACCATGACCCAGTTGGCCGCCAGCTTGGCGTCGCCGCTGATGCTTGCGACTTTCTCGAAGTAATCCGCTTGTTCACGGCTGGTGGCCAGCACGTTGGCGTCGTATGCCGACAGGCCGAACTGGCTCTGGAAGCGCTCGCGCTTCTGCGGCGGCAGTTCCGGCAGGGTGGCGCGCACCTGGCCGAGGAATGATTCTTCGATGACCACCGGCAACAGATCCGGATCGGGGAAGTAACGGTAGTCGTTGGCTTCCTCTTTGCTGCGCATCGGACGGGTTTCGTCCTTGTTCGGATCGTACAGGCGGGTCTGCTGGATCACTTTGCCGCCGTCTTCGATCAGGTCGATCTGACGCTGGATCTCGGAGTTGATCGCCTTCTCGATGAAACGGAACGAGTTGACGTTCTTGATCTCGCAGCGGGTGCCGAATTCGGCCTGGCCTTTCGGGCGCACCGAGACGTTGCAGTCGCAGCGCAGCGAGCCTTCGGCCATGTTGCCGTCGCAGATGCCCAAGTAGCGCACCAGCGCGTGGATCGCCTTGACGTAAGCCACGGCTTCCTTGGCGCTGCGCATGTCCGGTTCGGAAACGATTTCCAGCAAGGGCGTGCCGGCACGGTTCAGGTCGATGCCGCTGGCGCCGCTGAATTCTTCGTGCAGGCTCTTGCCGGCGTCTTCTTCCAGGTGCGCGCGAGTGATGCCGACACGTTTGACCGTGCCGTCCTCAAGGGCGATGTCCAGGTGGCCCTTGCCGACGATCGGCAATTCCATCTGGCTGATCTGGTAGCCCTTGGGCAGGTCCGGGTAGAAATAGTTCTTACGGGCGAACACGTTGTGCTGGCCGATCTCGGCGTCGATCGCCAGGCCGAACATCACCGCCATGCGCACCGCTTCCTGGTTCAGCACCGGCAGTACGCCGGGCATGCCCAGGTCGATCAGGCTGGCCTGGGTGTTCGGCTCGGAGCCGAAGGTGGTGGAACTACCGGAAAAGATTTTCGACCGGGTGGTGAGCTGGGTGTGAATTTCCAGCCCGATCACGACTTCCCATTGCATGTGTGTCTCCTCAGAAGCCGGTTGGGGTGCGGGTGTGCCAGTCAGTGTTCAACTGATACTGGTGGGCAACGTTCAACAGGCGGCCTTCCTGGAAATACGGGGCGAGCAGTTGCACGCCGACCGGCAGGCCATCGACGAAACCTGCAGGCATGGACAAGCCCGGCAGACCCGCGAGGTTGGCGGTGATGGTGTAGACGTCTTCTAGGTAGGCAGCGACCGGGTCGCTGTTCTTGGCGCCAAGCTTCCAGGCCGGGTTCGGCGTGGTTGGGCCGAGGATGATGTCGACTTCATTGAAGGCGGCCATGAAGTCGTTCTTGATCAGGCGACGAATCTTCTGTGCCTTCAGGTAGTAGGCGTCGTAGTAGCCGGCGGACAGGGCGTAGGCACCGACCATGATGCGGCGCTGCACTTCGGTCCCGAAACCTTCGCCACGGGAGCGCTTGTACAGGTCCTCGAGGTTTTTCGGGTCTGCGCAACGGTAGCCGAAACGCACGCCGTCAAAGCGCGACAGGTTGGAGGAGGCTTCGGCCGGAGCGATCACGTAGTACGCAGGGATTGCATGCTGCATGTTCGGCAGGCTGATTTCCTTGATCACGGCACCGAGCTTTTTCAGCTCTTCAACGCTGGCCATGACCAGATCGGCAATGCGCGGGTCGAGACCGGCGCTGAAATACTCCTTCGGCACGCCGATGCGCAGGCCTTGCAGCGAACCGTTGAGGCTGGCGCTGTAGTCCGGCACGGGTTCATCGATGCTGGTGGAGTCGTTCGGATCGAAGCCGGCCATACCTTGCAACAATATTGCGCAGTCTTCGGCGGTGCGTGCCAACGGGCCGCCCTGATCGAGGCTGGAGGCGTAAGCGATCATGCCCCAGCGCGATACACGACCGTACGTCGGTTTCAGGCCGGTGAGGTTGGTCAAGGCTGCTGGCTGGCGGATCGAACCGCCCGTGTCGGTGCCGGTAGCGGCAGGCAGCAGACGAGCGGCCACTGCGGCGGCCGAGCCACCGGACGAACCGCCCGGTACGTGTTCCAGGTTCCACGGGTTTTTCACCGCGCCGTAGTAGCTCGACTCGTTGGCCGAGCCCATGGCGAATTCGTCCATGTTGGTCTTGCCCAGGGTCACGGCCCCGGCAGCAGCCAGCTTGGCGACGACGGTGGCGTCGTACGGTGCCTTGAAGTTGTCGAGCATCTTCGAGCCGCAGCTGGTGCGAATGCCCTGGGTGCAGAACAGGTCTTTGTGCGCGATCGGCGCGCCGAGCAGGGCACCATTCTCACCCTTGGCACGGCGTGCGTCGGCGGCTTTCGCCTGCTGCAGCGCCAGGTCCTCGGTGAGGCTGATGAAACTGTTGAGCTGCGGATCGAGCTGGGCGATGCGCGCCAGCAGGACTTGGGTCAGCTCTTCGGAGGAAAATTTTTTATCGGCGAGTCCGCGGGCGATCTCGGCCAGAGTCAATTGATGCATTGCAGGCTCTTTCCCTTTAGTCGATGACTTTCGGAACCAGGTACAGGCCGTTTTCGACCGCTGGTGCGATGGACTGGTAGGCCTCGCGGTTATTGGTCTCGGTCACGACGTCCGCACGCAGGCGCTGGCTGGCCTCCAGTGGGTGGGCCAGCGGCTCGATACCGTCGGTATTGACCGCCTGCATTTCGTCGACCAGCCCGAGAATGCTGTTGAGGGCCGAAGTGATGTGTGGAAGATCGGCATCATTAAGGCCAAGGCAGGCCAGATGAGCGATTTTTTCCACGTCGGAGCGTTCTAGCGCCATTGGGATTCTCCAGTGGAAAACAAAACGGACGGCGTCCGTGTGTTAGATTGTCGGAACACTACCGCACTTCTACGGTCATAAGGCCGCGATTGTGGGGCTTGGTGCACAGAAAAGCGGCCAATTTAACATATTGGCGCCTTGCCCAAAATCCCTGTCGTTGTTAGAGTTTGCCGCACTTTTTTACCCACGCGTTGCCTAGGGTCCCTTTCCCATGTTCAAGAAACTGCGTGGCATGTTTTCCAGCGATCTTTCCATTGACCTGGGCACTGCCAACACCCTTATTTACGTGCGCGAGCGCGGTATCGTCCTGAATGAGCCATCGGTTGTGGCCATTCGGACACACGGTAACCAGAAAAGTGTCGTTGCTGTCGGCACCGAGGCCAAGCGCATGCTCGGCCGTACGCCGGGCAACATTGCTGCCATTCGTCCGATGAAGGACGGCGTGATCGCCGACTTCAGCGTCTGCGAAAAGATGCTGCAGTACTTCATCAACAAGGTTCACGAAAACAGCTTCCTGCAGCCTAGCCCGCGCGTGTTGATCTGCGTTCCTTGCAAATCCACCCAGGTTGAGCGTCGCGCCATCCGTGAATCGGCCCTCGGTGCCGGTGCCCGCGAAGTGTTCCTGATCGAAGAGCCAATGGCCGCTGCGATCGGTGCCGGCCTTCCGGTTGAAGAAGCTCGCGGCTCGATGGTCGTGGATATCGGTGGTGGTACCACCGAAATC
Source organism: Pseudomonas sp. C2B4 (assembly GCF_013359695.1). Taxonomy (GTDB): domain Bacteria; phylum Pseudomonadota; class Gammaproteobacteria; order Pseudomonadales; family Pseudomonadaceae; genus Aquipseudomonas. The sequence goes on along the minus strand of NZ_JABFMU010000054.1, from coordinate 12,989 downwards.
GCGCTGATCTCCCTGAACGGTGTGGTTTACGCCGAATCCGTACGGGTTGGCGGCGACCGCTTCGACGAAGCGATCATTACCTACGTGCGTCGCAACTACGGCAGCCTGATCGGCGAGTCGACTGCAGAGCGCATCAAGCAGGAAATCGGTACAGCCTACCCGGGCGGCGAAGTGCGTGAAGTCGACGTACGTGGCCGTAACCTGGCCGAAGGCGTTCCTCGCGCATTCACCCTGAACTCCAACGAAGTGCTGGAGGCCCTGCAAGAGTCCCTGGCGACCATCGTTCAGGCGGTGAAGAGCGCACTGGAGCAATCGCCTCCGGAGCTGGCATCCGATATCGCCGAGCGTGGTCTGGTACTGACCGGTGGTGGCGCCTTGCTGCGTGACCTCGACAAGTTGCTGGCCCAGGAAACCGGTCTGCCGGTGATCGTCGCCGAAGACCCGTTGACCTGCGTTGCTCGCGGCGGTGGCCGTGCATTGGAAATGATGGACAAGCACACCATGGATCTGCTCTCCAGCGAATAAGTCGCCGGATTGCCTTCATGCTGTTGAGCGCGCAGGCAGCACTTTGCAGTGCTGCCTGTTCGCGTTTATCTTCTGTCAGTCTGCATCCAGGCCGGTTTGATGCCGTATGAATAAAGAGAACATTTGCCTGGGAGGAGCGGCTTATTAAACCGCTTTTCACCAAGGGTCCCTCACTGGGCGTGCGCTTGTTGGTGCTGGTCGTGCTTTCGGTCGCGCTGATGGTGGTCGATGCCCGCTTCACACTGCTCAAGCCAGTGCGTAGCCAGATGTCGCTGGTGCTGATGCAGTCTTACTGGATCACCGACCTGCCGCAGCGGCTATGGCAGGGTGTGGCCAGCCAGTTTGGCAGTCGCACCGAACTGGTCGCTGAAAACGAAAAACTCAAGACCGAAAACCTGCTGTTGCAGGGGCGCATGCAAAAGCTCGCCTCCCTGACCGAGCAGAACGTTCGGCTGCGCGAGTTGCTCAACTCTTCGGCACTGGTCAACGAAAAGGTTGAAGTGGCCGAACTGATCGGCATGGACCCTAACCCGTTCACCCATCGCATCATCATCAACAAAGGTGAGCGCGACGGTGTGGTCCTCGGCCAGCCGGTGCTCGATGCCCGCGGCCTGATGGGCCAGGTGGTCGAGTTGATGCCCTATACCTCCCGCGTCCTGTTGCTGACCGATTCGACCCACAGCATTCCGGTGCAGGTCAACCGCAACGGCTTGCGCGCAATTGCCAGCGGCACCGGTAACCCGGAACGCCTCGAACTGCGTCACGTGGCCGATACCGCCGACATCAAGGAAGGCGATCTGCTGGTCAGCTCCGGCCTCGGCCAGCGTTTCCCGGCGGGTTATCCGGTGGCCACGGTCAAGGAAGTGATTCATGACTCCGGCCAGCCGTTTGCAATTGTCCGGGCAGTGCCGACCGCCGCCCTGAATCGCAGCCGTTACCTGCTGCTGGTATTCAGCGACGGGCGCACCGCCGAAGAGCGTGCCAACGATGCCGCGCAGGCCCAGGAGTCTCTGGATGCGCAGGGTGGCGGGCCTATCATCCCGGCGACCGTGCCAAAACCTGCGGTCGTTCCGGCTGCCGTCGCGGCACCGGCAACGCCGGCGGCTCCAGCGGCTGCCCCGGCAACCGCCGCTCCGGCCAAACCTGTTACCGCGCATCCTGCCGCTGCCAAGCCGCCCGCGACAGCGGCCAAGCCACCGGCAGCACCACCCGCTGCCGTGAAACCTGCTGCCAAACCGCCTGTCTCCGCGCCGGCTACCACTGGGAGGCAAGAATAATGGTGGGTGTCAAAGCCTCCCGAAACGGCTGGATCGTCTGGCTGACGTTCGCCATCGGCATGCTGCTCAGCGTTTCGCCGTTGCCGCAATTCATGGAAATCCTTCGCCCCCTGTGGCTGGCATTGCTGTTGGCATTCTGGGCGTTGGCCCTGCCGCAGAAAGTCGGAATGGTCACCGCGTGGTGTCTGGGCCTGGCTGAAGACGTGTTGTATGGCACGCTGCTCGGCCAGAACGCCTTGATCCTGACCCTCATCACCTACCTGGTGCTGGCGCTGCAACAACGCCTGCGGATGTTCCCGATGTGGCAGCAGAGCCTGGTGATCCTGGTCATTTTCGGCCTCGCGCAGCTGGTTCAACTGTGGTTGAGCGCCCTGACCGGCAACCGTCAGCCAACGCTGGCGCTGGTTTTGCCGGCACTGGTCAGCGCATTGCTCTGGCCCTGGATCAGCTTCGGTTTGCGCGGATTGCGTCGGCGCTACAAAATCAACTGATTAGGTCAGGCATTTGCCTCCAACTCGACAGGGAGATGTCTTGATGAAATCGCTGTACCTCGCCTCTGGCTCGCCGCGTCGGCGTGAACTGCTCACGCAGATCGGCGTGCCGTTCACCGCCATCAGTGCGGACATCGATGAAACCCCCCTGACTCACGAATCCCCTTCGGCCTATGTCGAGCGATTGGCACGCGGCAAGGCAGCGGCTGGCCGCGATGTCGTGGTGTCCGATGCGCCGTTCTGTGTGTTGGGGGCCGATACCGCCGTGGTGCTCGACGGCAAAATTCTCGGCAAACCGGTTGATGAAGCTGACGCTTGCGCCATGCTGAAGATGTTGTCCGGTAAAGAACATGAAGTCCTGACGGCCATTGCGCTGCTCGACGGTGAACGCTGCGAGTCGCGGGTCGTGCGCAGTGTGGTGCGATTTCGCGCCATCGACAGCGATGAATCGGCGGCCTATTGGGCCAGTGGCGAGCCACAGGACAAGGCGGGTGGCTATGGAATTCAAGGATTGGGTGCGGTGTTTGTCGCCGGACTCGATGGAAGTTACTCAGCGGTGGTTGGACTGCCGCTGTGCGAAACCGCGGAACTGCTCGGCCATTTCGGCATACCCTGTTGGCAAACCCATAACGCGCGTTAAGCGTCGTACTGACCAGATGCGGCCATTATCGTGAACATGCCTGAACGAGACCCTGCCATGAGTGAAGAGATCCTGATCAACATCACGCCGATGGAATCACGCGTGGCGGTGGTCGAAAACGGTGTGCTGCAAGAGGTCCATGTCGAGCGCACGCAAAAGCGCGGGATCGTCGGCAACATCTACAAAGGCAAAGTCGTACGGGTATTGCCGGGCATGCAGGCGGCATTTGTCGATATCGGCCTGGATCGTGCGGCGTTCATTCACGCTTCGGAAATTTCCCTGCGCGAAGGCCCGGCGGTAGAGAGCATCAGTGCCCTGGTGCATGAAGGTCAAAGCCTGGTGGTGCAAGTCACCAAGGACCCGATCGGTTCCAAAGGCGCGCGCCTGACCACCCAGCTGTCGATTCCTTCGCGCTACCTGGTGTACATGCCGCGCACCGCGCATGTCGGCATTTCGCTGAAGATCGAAGACGAAGCCGAGCGCGAACGCCTCAAGCAAGTTGTTAGCGATTGTGTCGCCAAAGAAGGTATCCAGGAGGCTGGCGGTTTTATCCTGCGCACGGCAGCCGAAGGTGCCGGGGCTGACGAAATCCTGATGGACATTCGCTACCTGCGCCGGCTGTGGGACCAGATCAACGCCCAGATCAAAACCATTAGCGCCCCCAGCGTGATCTATGAAGACCTCGGTCTGGCGCTGCGCACCCTGCGTGACCTGGTGAGCCCGAAGATCGAGAAAATCCGCATCGATTCTCGGGAAACCTTCCAGAAAACCACACAGTTCGTCGCCGAACTGATGCCGGAGATCGCCGATCGTCTGGAACATTACCCGGGCGAGCGACCGATTTTCGACCTGTACGGCGTCGAAGACGAAATCCAGAAAGCCCTCGAACGCAAGGTGCCGCTCAAGTCCGGCGGCTATCTGGTGGTCGATCCGGCGGAAGCCATGAGCACCATTGACGTCAACACCGGAGCGTTCGTCGGTCATCGCAATCTTGAAGAAACCATCTTCAAGACCAACCTGGAAGCCGCAACCGCCATCGCTCGCCAGCTGCGCCTGCGCAACCTGGGCGGGATCATCATCATCGACTTCATCGACATGGAAGATGAGGAGCACCAACGCCAGGTGCTGCGGACCCTGGAGAAGCAGCTTGAGCGTGATCACGCCAAGACCAACATCATCGGCATCACCGAGTTGGGCCTGGTGCAGATGACGCGCAAGCGCACCCGCGAAAGCCTGGAACAGGTGTTGTGCGAGCCGTGCACCAGCTGCCAGGGCCGCGGCAAGTTGAAGACGCCTGAAACCATCTGCTACGAAATCTTCCGCGAAATCCTCCGGGAGGCTCGCGCCTATCAGGCGGAAGGCTATCGTGTATTGGCGAACCAGAAAGTTGTCGACCGCCTGCTCGATGAGGAGTCGGGCAACGTCGCCGAACTGGAAGGCTTTATCGGGCGCACCATCCGGTTCCAGGTAGAAACCATGTATTCCCAGGAACAATACGACGTGGTGTTGCTCTGAGTCGCAGCGTCTTAACTTTTCCTGCACGGCTGGCCTCAGCTTTTTGCAAAACTTTTGCCATGGGAGCCAACTGACATGGAGCGTCTGACACGCATTCTGGCCGCACTGACCCGTTGGGGTCTGGGCCTGTGCGCGTTGGCTTTGGTGCTGATGGCGTTGTACGTCAGCCTTGGACGCGAACTGGCCCCCCTGGTGGCCGAGTACAGTGTCGAGGTCGAAACCAAGGCCAGCGAGGCCTTGGGCATGCCGCTGCAGATCGGCGAGCTGAAAGGCAGCTGGAGTGGCTTCGCGCCTATATTGTCGGCTCACGATGTGACGGTCGGGGAAGGCGCCAATGCCCTGCACCTGGAAAAGGTACGCGCAGTACCGGACCTTTGGGAGAGTTTACTGGCGCGTGAAGTACGCATCGCCCATCTGCAATTCAGCGGCCTGAAGATCAGCCTCAAGCAAGGCGATGACGGCCAGTGGGCGCTGGAAGGCTTGCCGGCGAAAGATGACAAGCCTCTCGATCCGCAGCACTTGCTCACTCGCATGCAAATGATCCAGCAGTTGTCGGTACTCGACAGCCAGGTCACTTTACAGCCGTGGGGTGCATCGCCGCTGACCCTGACGTATGTCGGTCTGAATTTGAAAACCGGTGCCACTCGTCAGCGACTCGATGCCCGTTTGACCCTGCCCGATGGCCAGCCAGTGGCGATGAGCGTGCGCACCCGCATTCGCGCCAGCCAGTGGAAGGAGGGTGAAGCCGAGGTTTACCTGAGCCTGCCGCAAAGCGACTGGTCGAAATGGCTGCCCGAGAGCGTCAGTCAGCAGTGGAATTTCTCCGAGATCAAGGCCGGTGGCGAGCTGTGGGCGACTTGGGGCCAGGGCGCGCTGCAAAGCGCGGCGGTGCGTTTGAATGCGCCGCAACTCAAGGGGGCCTACGCCGAACGCAAGCCGATCAAGATCGATAATCTGGCGCTCAACGGCTACTTCCAGCGCAGCGCCCAGGGCATGCTGGTGACGGTCGACTCCCTTGCGATGAATCTTGGCAAAACTCGCTGGGAATCACGCCTGCAAGTCAAGCAAACCGCGGCCAGCGACAAGTCGGAAGAGCTTTGGCACCTGCAGGCGGACCGACTCGACCTCACGCCGCTCACCCCTTTGCTCAATGCCTTGGCGCCACTGCCTGAAGGCTTTGCCACCGTGGTCGAGCGGCTCAAGGTCACCGGCGTGATGCGCAATGTCTTGATCGACGTGCGGCCCAATGCCACCGACGACAGCAAGTTCAGTTTTGCCGCGAATCTTGAACAGATCGGTTTCGACGCTTATCACGGCGCTCCGGCGGCGCGAAACGTCACGGGCAGTATCAGCGGTGACCTTGGCCATGGTGAATTGCGCATGGACAGCAAGGATTTCATGCTGCACCTGGACCCGATTTTCGCCAAGCCATGGCAGTACATTCAGGCCAACGCCCGCCTGACCTGGAAGCTCGACAAAGAAGGTTTCACCCTGATCGCGCCGTACCTGAAGGTATTGGGCGAGGAGGGCAAGATTGCCGGCGACTTCCTGATCCGCCTGCATTTCGATCACACCCAGGAAGACTACATGGACCTGCGGGTAGGTCTGGTGGACGGTGACGGTCGCTACACGGCCAAGTACCTGCCGGCCGTCCTCAGTCCCGGGCTGGACGAATGGTTGCGCACGGCGATTCTCAAAGGTGCGGTGGATCAGGGGTTCTTCCAGTACCAAGGTTCGTTGAACCATGGCGCAGCCGACACGGCGCGCAGCATCAGCCTGTTTTTCAAGGTGCACGATGCCGAGTTGGCGTTCCAGCCGGGATGGCCTCATGTCAGCAAGGTCACGGGCGATGTGTTCGTTGAAGACAGCGGCGTGCGGATTCTGGCCAGCAAGGGGCAATTGCTCGACACCCAGGTCAGCGACATTTACGTCAACATTCCCCATGTCCCGGAAGGGCACAGCACCCATCTGTTTCTCGACGGCGCGTTTGCCGGGGGGCTGGGCGATGGCTTGAAAATCCTTCAGCAAGCGCCGATCGGTACCGCGGACACCTTTGCCGGTTGGGAAGGCGAGGGTGATCTGCAAGGCAAGCTGAAACTGGATATCCCGCTGGTCAAGGGCGAGCAACCGAAGATCCTGGTCGACTTCAAGACAGCCAGGTCCCGTCTGAAATTGCCCGAGCCGCCTCTGGAACTGACGCAACTCAAAGGCGACTTCCGTTTCGACAGTGCCAAGGGCCTGAGCGGGCAAAACATCACGGCTCGAGCATTCGACAAACCGGTGAGCGCGCAGATTTTCGCCGATGGGCGCGAGGGCAAGCTCAATACCCGGGTCATCGCTTCGGGGCAGGTCGAGGTCAAGAAACTGACCGACTGGCTGAGCGTCACTCAGCCGTTGCCGGTGAGCGGCGTGATCCCCTATCAATTGCAACTGACCCTGGATGGCGCCGACAGTCAACTGATGGTCAACTCCAATCTCAAGGGCGTCACGGTCGATTTGCCGGCACCTTTCGGTATGTCGGCCGACGCTGGGCGTGATACGACCTTCCGCATGACCCTGCAAGGCGCGGAGCGCCGCTACTGGGTGAACTACGGCGAACTGGCCAACTTCACCTTTGCCGCGCCGACGGGCAATTTTGCCAACGGCCGTGGTGAGTTGTTCCTGGGTAACGGCGATGCCGTCCTGCCCGGTGCAAAGGGCTTGCGGATCCGCGGGGTGCTGTCGGAGCTGGACGTCGGCCCATGGCAGGATCTGGTGGCCAAGTACGCCGGGCAAGACCCCGGTGGCAGCGCCAAACAGTTGCTCAGCGGCGCCGATTTCAAGGTCGGCAAGCTCACCGCCCTCGGCACGACGCTGGATCAGGCATCGATACAGTTGACGCGCAAACCGTCCGCCTGGGCTATGCAACTCGACAGCCAGCAGGTCAAGGGCAGCGCCAGCTTCCCTGATGCGAAAGCCGCGCCGATGGTGATCAATCTGCAGACCGTACGTCTGCCTGCACCTGACCCGACGGTCCTGGCCGATGAAAATGCACCAGATCCGTTGGCATCGGTGGACCCGACCAAGATCCCGGCGCTGGATATCACCATCAATCAACTCTTCCAGGGTAACGACCTGGTGGGGGCCTGGTCGCTGAAGGTGCGCCCGACAGCCAAGGGCATTGCTCTCAATTCACTGGACATGGGCCTCAAAGGCATCCTGTTGCAGGGCAGCGGCGGTTGGGAAGGCGCGCCCGGCGCCAGTACCAGCTGGTACAAGGGGCGCATCAGCGGCAAGAACCTGGCGGATGTGCTCAAGGGCTGGGGCTTCGCGCCAAGCGTTACCAGTCAGGAATTCCGTATGGATGTCGACGGCCGCTGGCCCGGTTCGCCGGCGTGGCTGGCCTCCAAGCGTTTCTCCGGCACCCTTGATGCGTCGATGAAGGAAGGCCAGTTTGTTGAAGTCGAAGGCGGGGCCCAGGCGCTGCGGGTGTTTGGTCTGCTCAACTTCAACTCTATCGGCCGACGGTTGCGCCTGGACTTTTCCGATCTGTTTGGCAAAGGCCTGAGCTATGACCGGGTCAAGGGGCTGCTGGTAGCAACCAACGGCGTGTACGTCACCCGTGAGCCCATTCAGATGACCGGCCCTTCGAGCAATGTTGAGCTCAACGGTACCCTGAATCTGGTGGGCGATCAGATTGATGCCAAATTGCTGGTGACGTTACCGGTGACCAACAATTTGCCGATTGCCGCACTGATCGTCGGTGCCCCGGCCATTGGTGGGGCGCTGTTCCTGATCGACAAATTGATCGGTGATCGCGTGGCCCGTTTCGCCAGCGTGAAGTACACCGTCAAGGGCCCGTGGAAAGACCCGAAAATCACCTACGACAAGCCTTTTTGAAACGCCATCTCCGGGTGCCTATGGAGTAGCATGGCCAGACCAACTCCCCTTGTGGGAGCGAGCCTGCTCGCGAAGAATGTGAGAGCGCCGCATTCCTTCAGGCAGCACGCGTTATCGTTCACGTCCATCGCGAGCAAGCTCGCTCCTACGGGTCTGTGTTGATTTCAATAAGGAAAAGGCCATGTCTGTTGCGGTAATTCAAATGGTCAGCCAGAGCGATGTGCTGGCCAACCTGGCCCAGGCTCGACGCCTGCTGGAGCAGGCCGCGGCCGCCGGTGCCGTACTTGCCGTGCTGCCGGAAAATTTTGCCGCCATGGGGCGACGGGACATCGCCGATATCGGTCGCGCAGAAGCGCTGGGCGAGGGGCCGATCCTGCCGTGGTTGAAACAGACCGCACGCGACCTCAAGTTATGGATAGTGGCTGGCACTTTGCCGTTGCCGCCGGTGGATCAACCGACGGCCAAAGTGCATGCCTGCTCGTTGCTGGTCAATGATCAGGGCGAAACGGTGGCGCGCTACGACAAACTGCACCTGTTCGACGTGGACGTGGCGGACAATCGCGGCCGTTATCGCGAATCCGATGACTATGCTTATGGCAGTGGGGTCGTGGTCGCGGACACGCCGGTGGGTCGAGTGGGCCTGACGGTGTGTTATGACTTGCGCTTCCCCGAGCTTTACAGCGAATTGCGTGCTGCCGGTGCGGAATTGATTACCGCACCGTCGGCCTTCACCGCCGTGACCGGCGCCGCTCACTGGGACGTGCTGATTCGCGCGCGGGCCATCGAAACCCAGTGTTATGTGCTCGCGGCCGCCCAGGGTGGGACGCACCCGGGGCCGCGGGAAACCTGGGGGCATGCGGCAATCGTCGACCCATGGGGGAGAGTATTGGCGCAACAGGATCAAGGCGAGGCCGTGCTGCTGGCCGAACGTGACAGCAGCGAACAGGCGTCCATACGGGCGCGGATGCCGGTGTCCAGTCACCGGCGCTTTTTCTCGCAGGGCGCCCAGCGACCTGCATCAGAACGACGAATTTAAGGCGTAAAGCATATGAGCGAGTTGTTGTCCTCAGTCAGTGAACACCTCCTGGCGCCCGGCGGCGTAACGATCGAAAGCCTGCAGGGTGTGCTCGGCGATCTGGCCGGGCCGGGTATCGATGCCGCCGACCTGTACTTTCAGGGGCAGATTTCCGAGTCCTGGGCGCTTGAAGATGGCATCGTCAAGGAAGGCAGTTTCAATCTCGACCAGGGGGTGGGCGTACGGGCGCAATCGGGTGAAAAGACCGGTTTCGCCTACAGCAACGCCATCACCCTGGAGGCCTTGGGCGCGGCAGCCCGTGCTGCCCGTTCGATCTCCCGCGCCGGGCAGAATGGCACGGTGCAAGCCTTCACCACCCAGGACGTTGCGCAGTTGTACGCACCGGACAACCCTCTGGAAGTGCTGACCCGTGCCGAGAAAGTCGATCTGCTCAAGCGGGTCGATGCCGCGACTCGCGCCCTCGACCCGCGTATCCAGCAAGTCACCGTGAGCATGGCCGGCGTCTGGGAGCGGATACTGGTGGCCTCCACCGATGGTGGGCTGGCGGCGGATGTGCGGCCATTGGTGCGCTTCAACGTCAGTGTGATCGTCGAGCAGAATGGCCGCCGCGAACGCGGTGGCCACGGCGGTGGCGGTCGAACCGACTACCGGTATTTCCTCGGTGAAGACCGCGCCATGAGCTATGCCCGTGAAGCGCTGCGCCAGGCGCTGGTCAACCTGGAAGCCATTCCCGCGCCGGCCGGCACCTTGCCAGTGGTGCTCGGCTCCGGTTGGTCGGGCGTGCTGTTGCATGAAGCGGTCGGCCACGGCCTGGAAGGCGATTTCAACCGCAAGGGCAGCTCGGCCTATAGCGGGCGCATGGGCGAGATGGTCGCTTCCAAGCTCTGCACCATCGTCGATGACGGCACCCTGTCCGGTCGCCGTGGCTCACTGAGCGTTGACGACGAAGGCACACCAACCGAGTGCACCACACTGATCGAAAACGGTGTGCTCAAAGGTTACATGCAGGACAAGCTCAACGCGCGCCTGATGGGTGTGGCCCGCACCGGTAACGGACGTCGCGAATCCTACGCGCACCTGCCGATGCCACGCATGACCAACACCTACATGCTGGCCGGCGAAAGCGACCCGGCGGAGATCATCGCCTCGGTGAAAAAGGGCATCTACTGCGCCAACCTTGGCGGCGGTCAGGTCGATATCACCAGTGGCAAGTTTGTGTTCTCCACCAGCGAGGCGTACCTGATCGAGGATGGCAAGATCACTGCTCCGGTCAAAGGTGCGACCTTGATTGGCAACGGCCCGGAAGCCATGAGCAAAGTGTCGATGGTCGGTAACGATCTGGCGCTGGATAGCGGCGTCGGGACATGCGGTAAGGATGGGCAGTCGGTGCCGGTGGGTGTCGGCCAGCCAACGCTGAAAATCGATGCGATTACCGTGGGTGGCACGGGCGCATAAGGGAAGGAGCTGCGGGTGAGACGCCTGGCGACTCACCCGGTCGGAGATTTAACGCAGACCGCGTTGAGTCTCGTCCAGCTCACGGATGTACTTGAAGATCTTGCGGCTGGAAGCAGGAGGCTTGTTTTGCGCAACCTCGTGCTGGGCCTGACGGATCAGGGAACGCAATTGCTGGCGATCGGCGTCAGGGTAGTCGACGACGAATTTTTCCAGCACGGCATCGTCGCCCGCGATCAGGCGATCACGCCAGCGTTCCAGGTTATGGAAACGCTCGTTGTACTGGCGAGTGGAGGCATCGAGTTGATCGAGCAACACCAGAATGGCGTCAGTGTCCTGATCGCGCATCAGTTTGCCGATGAACTGAAGGTGCCGTTTACGCGCGATGTTCGCGGTGTGCTTGGGTGCATCGGCCAAAGCCCGGCGCAAGGCGTCGGTCAAAGGCAGTTTTGCAACCAGGTCAGGCTTGAGTGTTGTAAGGCGCTCGCCAAGGTCAACCAGAGCATGCAGCTCGCGTTTAACCTGGGATTTGCTTTTTTCTCCCGTATCGAGGGAGTCGTCGTAAGAATCAACCATGGTGGCCGTCCGCAAAGAAACGCCGCCATGATAACCAGTCGGGGGCCGCTTGTCCGGCCCGGTCGCTCGATGACCGTTACCGAAAGCAGAATTTGAGTGGAGAACAGCATGAGTGCAGTTGAAAGCGTCGGCCCACAAGCATTGCCGGCACTGCAAGAACAAGTCGAGCAGATCATCGCTGAAGCCAAGCGCCAGGGTGCCAGTGCCTGTGAAGTGGCGGTGTCCCTGGAGCAGGGCCTGTCGACCTCGGTGCGCCAGCGTGAAGTCGAAACCGTCGAATTCAACCGCGATCAGGGCTTTGGTATCACCTTGTATGTCGGTCAGCGCAAAGGCTCGGCCAGCACGTCGGCCAGTGGCCCGGATGCCATCCGCGAAACGGTCGCCGCTGCGCTGGCCATCGCCAAACACACCTCTGAAGACGAAGCCTCGGGCCTGGCGGATGCCGCACTGATGGCCAGGGATCTGCAGGACTTCGATCTGTTCCACGAGTGGGACATTTCTCCGGAGCAAGCCATCGAAAAAGCCCTGCTTTGTGAAGCGGCGGCTTTCGATGCCGACACGCGGATCAAAAACGCCGACGGCACCACCCTGAGTACGCATCAGGGCTGCCGTGTTTACGGCAACAGCCACGGGTTTATCGGCGGCTATGCATCGACCCGGCACAGCCTGAGTTGCGTGATGATCGCCGAGGCCGATGGGCAGATGCAGCGTGATTACTGGTACGACGTGAACCGTCAGGGCAATTTGCTGGCCGATCCTGTGAGCATCGGCCAGCGTGCCGCACAACGGGCAGCCAGCCGCCTGGGTGCGCGTCCGGTCCCGACCTGCGAGGTACCGGTGCTGTTTTCCGCAGAGCTGGCCGGCGGACTGTTCGGTAGTTTCCTGTCGGCGATTTCCGGCGGCAGCCTGTATCGCAAATCATCGTTCCTCGAAGGCACGCTGGGGCAGAAGCTGTTTCCCGAGTGGCTGACCATCGACGAGCGTCCGCACCTGATGCGGGCCTTGGGCAGTGCGGCGTTCGATGGCGATGGCCTGGCGACCTACGCCAAACCGTTCGTCGAAAAAGGCGAACTGGTGTCCTATATCCTCGGCACTTACTCCGGTCGCAAACTCGGCATGCCGAGCACGGCGAATGCCGGTGGCGTGCACAACCTGTTCGTCACCCATGGCGACGAAGACCAGGCGGCCTTGCTGCGCCGCATGGGGCGCGGCCTGCTGGTGACCGAACTGATGGGCCAGGGTCTGAACATGGTGACCGGCGATTACTCCCGCGGCGCGGCGGGGTACTGGGTCGAAAACGGCGAAATTCAGTTCGCGGTCCAGGAAGTCACCATTGCCGGCAACATGCGCGACATGTTCAAGCAAATCCTGGCCGTGGGTAACGACCTGGAACTGCGCAGCAACATTCGTACGGGGTCGGTGCTGATCGAACGAATGACGGTGGCTGGCAGCTAACTTCCAGTCGCTACAAAAAAGGCGCGCCACCCATCGGGTGGCGCGCCTTTTTATTGGGCATCGCACAATCCCTTTGTGGGAGCGAGCCTGCTCGCGAAGGCGGCCGACCATTCAACCATTATGTCGGCTGACACACCGCATTC
>NZ_JABFMU010000053.1 GCF_013359695.1 Pseudomonas sp. C2B4 | reverse complement strand
CGAAAGCGGTGTCTCAGTCACATCATCTCTGACTGATACACCGCTTTCGCGAGCAGGCTCGCTCCCACATTTGTTTTGTGTACAACGAGTCACCTCCGACAACCGGCCCCGATAGCCGCCAATCATGGTCAATACTTAACGATTAAAGTCAGGCCGAACGCTCACGGGAGGTTTGTCATGTCCGAGCAAGCACGCTTCATGCTGGTGACTTCGCCGCTGATGGAGCACAGCCCTGCCTTCGACCGGGCGGCGGCGTTGGCCAAGGCTGAAGACGCGGCGCTGCACATCGTGGCGTTCGATTATCTGGAAGGCCTGGCCACGGCCGGCATGGTCAACGAAACGGTGCTGGAACAGATGCGCCTGGGCTACGTCGAGCGCCACCGCCAGTGGCTCGAGGACCAGGCCCGGCCCTTGCGCAAGATCGGGGTGCATGTCACCACCGAGGTGGCCTGGGTGGAAAACCCGCTGGAGGAAATCCTGATCCACCTCAAGGAACAGCCGATGGACGTGCTGATCAAGGCACTGGAGCATCCGTCGCGGCTGTCACGGTTGCTCTTCACCCCGCTGGACGTGCACCTGCTGCGTGAGTGTCCGGTACCTTTACACTTTGTCAGCCATGCCGTGAATGCACTGCCACGCAAGGTCGTCGCGGCCGTGGACCCCTTCCACCGCGATGACCACTACAGAAGCTTCAACGACCGCATCCTGCATGAAGCCTCGAAGCTGGCCAGTGCCTGCAATGCCGAGCTCGATGTGGTCTACGCCTACGATCTTTCGTCCATCAGCGCCGATGAGTTCGGCTTCGATAACGGATCGGCGTTCTTCTCCTCGACCAAGAACAAGACCCTGTATGACGCACAGCTGGAAGCCTTCAACGAACTGGCCGAACGCAACGGCATCGCAGCACGGCAGCGGCACATGATCATGGGCAGCCCGGCGAGGGTGCTGACCCGTTTCACCGATGCCTATGAGGTCGACGTGATCGTTATGGGCCGCGTCGGCCATCGTGGCCTGGGGCGATTGATCGGGAGCACGGTGGAACACCTGCTGTACAAAATGCCGTGCAGTGTCTGGGTGGTGTACACCGAGCGGCTGGATGAATAACTGACCCTCTTCAGAACACAGAGCCCCCTTGAGGGAGCGAGCCTGCTCGCGAAGGCGGTGTCTCAGTCACCTCATCTCTGACTGATACTCCGTCTTCGCGAGCAGGCTCGCTCCCTCAAGGGGTTGATGTGTTGCCAGATCAGCGCCTTGTGATCACCACCTCCAGGTACTCACTCGGCACCACCAGCGACCTGTCCCCCGCCCGGTTCGAGCGGTTGAGCAGTTCGGTCATGTCGTTCTCCAGGGCCTTGGCTCCATCCGCCGGCAGTGCCGCGAACGCCTTGTGCACCGGGCCGTACCAGCTACGGAACGTGTCGATGAAGTGCGCGGCGTTGCGATAGCGGAAGGTAAAGGTCTTGCGCGTCACCTGGACCAGGAAGTTGCGCTCGTCGAAGTGCGTGTGTAACCAGGCTTCAGTGCCCCACTGTGAGGGTGGTTGCGCGCCGGGTGGCGGCGGCATGTGTTTGCCCAGGGTCTTGAACATCTGGCCGACGAAACCTTCCGGCGTCCAGTTGGCCAGGCCAATCCGGCCTCCCGGCCGACAGACTCGCGCCAGTTCCGCGGCGGCCTTGGGTTGATCCGGCGTGAACATCACACCGAAGGTCGAGAGCACGGCATCGAAACTGGCGTCGTCAAAGGGCAACGCTTCGGCATCGGCCACTTGAAACGTGACATTCAGACGTTCAGCCCTCGCCCGGTCTTCGCCGCGTTCGAGCAGTGCGGCCACGTAGTCGGTGGACGTGACCAGGCAGCCCCGGCGCGCAGCCGCCAATGTGGCATTACCGTTGCCGGCAGCAACGTCGAGCACTTGCTCATCGCACAACAGGTCGCAGGCTTCGGCCAGTTGCTCGCCGACAATCTGCAACGTGGTGCCGATCACGGCGTAGTCGCCACTGGCCCAGGCGGCCATTTGACGGTTCTTCAAGGCAGTAAGATCAATGGGTGTACTCATGAATTCCGCTCCGTTGCGGGTTGGAACGCAGCCCGGCTTATTCTGCCGTGGTCGGATCGATGATGGACGTGACTTGGGAAATGCGATTGGCTGGAAAACCGCTCTGCCTGGCGTGCTCCTTGATCAGCTCTTCGCTCGGCGCAATGTACACGCAGTAAAGCTTGTCGCCGGTGACATAACTCTGCAGCCACTGCACCTCCGGCAACTCGCGCAAGGTCCTGCAGGACTTTTGCGACGCTGCTTTCAAATCCCTTTCTGACAGTGTTCCAGCACCTGGTATCTCGCGTTCAATGACGAACTTAGGCATGGCAACCTCTCATTTTTGTTATTGATGACAGGGTCGGCAGTGGCCCTGTAGGCGAACTATCGCTCTGGCGCGCGCCGGCGTCCTGCCCGATCGTCGGCCAGGCCTGTCCGATCGTCCGGAGATTTCATGCGGGGCGGCGACAGGCTCACAATCAGCTCTTGACCCACAGTCCCTTGCACGGGAAATCGCTATGGACGCCCTGTCACAGACCCTTCGCGTCGTACGCCTGGTCGGCGCCATTTTCATCAACGCCAGGTTCACCGCGCCCTGGTGCTACCAGTCGCCGAGTGCCGATACCGCCGCGCCGTTTCTGGAGCCGAACGCCGAACGGGTGGTGATCTTCCACCTGATCACCGAGGGCGAGTGTTACGTTGAATTGGGAGAGGATCCGCCGCTGCTGCTGACCGCTGGCGATGTCGTGGTCTTCCCCCATGGCGATGCCCATCGCATGAGCTCGCAACCCGGCGTGCCCCCGGCCACTGGCGGGCGCCTGGATAAGGTCCTGGCGCGACGGCCACGGCAGTTGAGCTACGGCGGTGGCGGCGCAGTGACGCGCCTGGTGTGCGGCTATCTGGCCTGCGATTCGCGGTTGGCGGGCATGTTGCTGACGGGATTGCCGGCGGTGGTACGGGTCAATGTGCGCGGCTCGAATGCCGGCATCTGGCTGGAGTCTTCCGTGCGTTACGCCCTGGCCGAAGCCCGTTCGCCAAGACCCGGCGGCGAAGGCGTGCTGGCGAAACTGGCCGAGGTGTTGTTCATCGAAGTGCTGCGCCTGTACATGCACGAACAGGGCAAGGGCCGCACCGGCTGGCTGGCGGGCGTCAGTGACCGGATCGTCGGTGCCGCCCTCAACGCCTTGCACAAAAAGCCCTGCCACACCTGGACCCTGGACGAACTGGCGCGCACGGCCGGGACCTCCAGATCGGTATTGGCCGAACGCTTCCAGCAATTGGTCGGCGTCTCGCCCATGCAGTATCTGACGCAATGGCGCATGTTGCTGGCGGCCAACCTGTTACGCAGCAGTAACAGTTCCTTGATCCGCATTGCCGAAGAAGTGGGCTACCAGACTGACACGGCGTTCAGTCGGGCGTTTCGGCGGGAGTATGGATCGCCGCCGGCGGCGTGGCGACGGACGCAGGCGGCGTCGGTGCATTGAGCTTCATGGACTGTGTAGGAGCTGCCGAAGGCTGCTCCTACATTGAGTGTGGTGTTGCGGTTTACGCAGCGGGAACGGGGGTCTTGGCGTCAGCCTTGGCCTCTTGCAGCAACTGCTGGATCATCTTCTCCTGATCATCGTAGCGACCTTCACCGAAGTGGGTGAAACGTACCTGCCCCTTGGCGTCGACCAGGTAGTGCGCAGGCCAGTACAGGTTGTCGAAGTTGCGCCAGATTGCGTAGTTGTTGTCGATCGCCACCGGGTAGGTGATGCCGTATTCCTTCACCTTGTCCTTGACATTGTCGATGATGCGTTCGAACCCGTACTCAGGGGTGTGCACGCCGATCACCACCAGACCGTCCTTCTCGTATTTCTTCGCCCAGTCCTTCACGTACGGCAGCGTGCGTTTGCAGTTGATGCAGTCGAAGGTCCAGAAGTCCACCAGCACCACTTTGCCCTTGAGCGAATCGTTGGTCAGTGCCGGCGAGTTGATCCATTCCACCGCGCCGGACAGCGAAGGCATGGTGCCTTGGGTGTTGTCCATGGAGTCGGCCTTGACCTTGCTGACGAAGTAGTCGACGACTTTCGGTACGGTTTCCAGCACGCCTTTCTCGACTTTGCCGATACCTTCCGAAGACGTGTTGGCCAGCAGTACGTTGTCGGCACCAGTGGCGATCACCGCTGCACCGGCGAGGACCGCGACACCGGCACCGCGACGCAGCCAACCGGTCACTGGAATCGAGGGTTTCAGGCGATTGACCAGGCCACGACCGGCGAAGATCAGGACGCCCAGGGACAACGCGCTGCCCAGACCGTAGGCCACCAGCAACAGACTGGTGTTGGCATTGGCGCCTTGCAGCATGGCGCTGGTGAGGATCACCCCGAGGATCGGCCCGGCGCAAGGTGCCCAGAGCAGACCGGTGGCGACGCCGATCATCAGCGAACCCAGCGGACCGGACACCTTGCGGCTGTTCGGGTCGAGGCGATTGCCCAGCAGCACGAACGGACGTGCCAGCCAGTCACCGACCCGGGCGGAAATCAGCGACAGGGCAAACAGCACCATCACGATCAGGGCCACATGGCGACCGGCGTTGCTGGCCTGTATCACCCATTCGCTGCTGACCACGGCCAGGCTGGAGACCAGGGCAAAGGTCAGGGCCATGCCGCCGAGGGTCAGCAGGATCGATGAGCGCTTGCGGTCGGCACCGGCAAACAGGAACGGAACCACCGGCAGGATGCACGGGCTGAGGACGGTCAATATGCCGCCCAGGAAAGCGATGAGAAACATGGGGTCACCTTTGAAATTGTCGGGAGGCATTCAACCCTTGTGGGAGCGAGCCTGCTCGCGAAAGCGGTCTGACTGTCACATCGATGTCGACTGACACTCAGCCTTCGCGAGCAGGCTCGCTCCCACAGTGGATCGGTGGTGTTTGGGTATCACGCGGTTTGCTCATCCAGCCACTTGCCCTGGGGCGTATGGCTGGAGCCGTTCTCGGCCAGCAAGGCATCGGCCCCCTGCTTCGCCACCGGCGTCAGTTGAAAGCAGGTGCTGCTGCCGCAAGCGTTCTGCTCGACGGCGGCATTGGCGTGGGCCGCGGCACCGGCGACGGAGAAGGCAATGGCGGTCAGGAATCGGCTGACGTTGTTCATGATTTTTTCCTCGCTTGAAATGGAATCAGTAATGGGTGATCGCAGGACTCAGTTGTCCGCGTTGCAGCTGTCGGCAATCTTGCGGTAGTCCAGGACCTGGGTTTTGTCGTGCGAGTCCAGGTAGGTCAGTTGCGCATCGACCACTCCGCAGGAACCGAAAGCGTCCTGTTTCAGCGACACCACTTTCTTGATGTCCAGTTGCGTGCCGTAGGTGTAGGTTTGAGCGCCCATGTCGGCTTCGGCCCGGGCCGAAAAGGTGCAGATGTTCAGGGCAGCAAACAGGCAAGCGGCGTAGATGGCTTTGGTGTTCATGGCGGTTCCTCAAGGTTCGATAGGTCAAATCGTTGATTTGGGCCGAGGCGGTTTGGGTTTGCCTCGATGGAACCTATTAAATGCTTGCGAGGTATCCCGTATGTGTCGGGAAAAGGCGCGTGTAAATCGGTACGTATCTGAACCGGGTCGGGATACAGAGCGATACAAACCGGCAGAAAATTCAGGTTTTTTTGTCCGTGTGTATCCCTCGGCAAGCCAGATACACTCCAATACAAACGCCTGAAGGCGAGCGGGCCAAGGCTCGATAGACTGCGCGACATCCCCCCTTGATAGAGGCAAGCCCCCCATGGAACACGTCGATCACATTCTCATCGTTGACGATGACCGCGAGATCCGGGAACTGGTGGGCAACTATCTGAAGAAGAACGGCCTGCGCACCACGGTCGTGGCGGATGGCCGGCAGATGCGTACCTTTCTCGAGTCCACCCCGGTGGACCTGATCGTGCTGGACATCATGATGCCGGGCGACGATGGCCTGATGCTCTGCCGCGAGCTGCGCGCCGGCAAACACAAGGCTACCCCGGTGCTGATGCTCACGGCTCGCAATGACGAGACCGACCGCATCATCGGCCTTGAGATGGGGGCCGACGATTACCTGGTCAAACCCTTCGCCGCCCGTGAACTGCTGGCCCGCATCAACGCCGTGCTGCGCCGCACGCGGATGCTGCCACCGAACCTGGTGGTGACCGAAACCAGTCGCCTGCTGGCCTTCGGACGCTGGCGCCTGGACACCTCTGCCCGGCACCTGCTCGACACCGACGGCACCATGGTTGCCCTCAGCGGCGCCGAATACCGCTTGCTGCGCGTGTTCCTCGATCACCCGCAACGGGTGCTCAACCGTGACCAGTTGCTCAACCTGACCCAGGGCCGCGACGCCGACCTGTTCGATCGCTCCATCGACCTGCTGGTGAGCCGGCTGCGCCAGCGCTTGCTGGACGACGCCCGCGAACCGGCCTACATCAAGACAGTGCGCAGCGAGGGCTATGTGTTTTCCCTGCCGGTGGAAATCGTGGGGGCGCCCGCATGAACCTCTCGATGCGTTGGCCCCGGACCCTGGCCTCACGGCTGTCGCTGATCTTCCTGATCGGCCTGATCCTCGCCCAGGCGCTGTCCTTCGGCGCCCAGTATTACGAGCGCTACGAAAGCGCGAAAAACACCATGCTCGGCAACCTCGAAACCGACGTGTCGACCTCCATCGCCATCCTTGACCGCTTGCCGGCCGAAGAACGCGCCGGCTGGCTGAAACAACTGGATCGGCGCAATTACCGCTATTTGCTCGATGACGGCTCGCCCGGCACCTCCATGGACATGGACATGCCCGAGGCGCCCATCGCCGTGACCTCGATCAAGGACGCCATCGGGATGGAGTACCCGATGACCGTGACCGACATTCCCGGCCCGCAGAAACGCTTCCAGGTCCACCTGAAACTGGCGGACGGCAGCCCGGTGACCATCGACGTGCGGCCTTCGATGCAGCCCCTGTCGCCCTGGCTGCCCTTTGTATTGCTTGGCCAATTGGCCCTGATGATCGCCTGCACCTGGCTGGCCGTGCGCATCGCCATCCGCCCTCTTACCCGCCTCGCCGAAGCCGTGGACACCCTCGACCCCAACACCCACCCGGTGCTGCTGGACGAAAAAGGCCCGACCGAAGTGGCCCATGCGGCCAAGGCCTTCAACGCCATGCAGGCGCGCATCGCCGCCTACCTCAAGGAGCGCATGCAACTGCTGGCGGCGATCTCCCACGATCTGCAGACACCGATCACCCGAATGAAACTGCGCGCCGAGTTCATGGACGATTGCGTGGAAAAAGACAAACTGTGGAACGACCTGAGCGAGATGGAACACCTGGTACGCGAAGGCGTGGCCTATGCCCGCAGCGTCCATGGCGCCACCGAAGAAAGTCGTCGCACCGATCTGGATTCGTTCCTCGACAGCCTGGTGTTCGACTACCAGGACGTGGGCAAGGACGTTCAACTGAGCGGCAAAAGCGCCAGCGTGATCGACACTCGTCCCCATGCCTTGCGCCGGGTGCTGGTGAACCTGACGGACAACGCCCTCAAGTTCGCTGGCGCAGCGGAGTTGGTGGTGGAAAAGCAAGCCGATGGCAGTGTGTCGGTGAAGGTCATGGACCGTGGGCCGGGCATCGCCGAAGCGGAACTGGCCCAGGTCATGGAACCGTTCTACCGCGTGGAGAATTCGCGTAACCGCAGCACCGGCGGCACCGGCCTGGGCCTGGCGATTGCGCAACAACTGGCGTTGGCGCTCGGGGGATCGCTGACCTTGAGCAATCGTGAAGGCGGCGGCTTGTGCGCCGAGCTCAAGTTGCAGGGATAAAAGACTTTTTGGCGCAGCCCGTAACTGTGGGAGCGAGCCTGCTCGCGAAGACGTCAGCACAGTCAACATCGTTGTTGTCTGATACTCCGCCTTCGCGAGCAGGCTCGCTCCCACAAGTGAGATTGTGTGAGGTCAGGCGACTGCAACCGCCACCTTTTCCCCACACACCTCCACTACCTCTCTTCAACGTTAGATGACGAACCGTGCCACCAACCCGTTCAAGTTCACCGCCAGGCGCGACAGTTCATGGCTGGCGACGCTGGTCTGGTTGGCACCGGTCGCAGATTGGGTGGCAAGGTCGCGAATGTTCACCAGGTTGCGGTCGACTTCACGGGACACCTGGGCCTGTTCTTCGGATGCACTGGCAATCACCAGGTTACGTTCGTTGATCAAATGGATCGACTGGGTGATCTGCTCCAGTGCCACGCCGGCAGCGCGGGCCAGCTCCAGGGTGCTTTGGGTGCGCTGATTGCTTTGCTGCATCGACGCAACCGCTTCACCGGTTCCGTTCTGGATGCCGGCGACCATCTTCTCGATTTCCTGGGTCGATTGTGCCGTGCGGTGGGCCAGCGCCCGCACCTCATCGGCGACTACGGCAAAACCGCGTCCGGCTTCACCGGCACGGGCGGCTTCGATGGCCGCGTTCAGCGCCAACAGATTGGTCTGCTCGGCGATGGCCCGAATCACATCCAGCACCTTGCCAATGTCGCGCCCCTGGGCGGCCAGGCCTTCGATCATCAGCGAGGTGTTTTGCACGTCGTGGGTCATGGTCTGGATCGCGTCAACAGTTTCCACCACGCGGTCGCGCCCTTCGCGGGCGGCCTGGGTCGACTGGTTCGAGGCTTCGGAGGTCGACACCGCATTGCGCGCCACTTCTTCGACGGCGGCGGTCATTTCGTTGACGGCGGTGGCGGCCTGCTCGATCTCATTGTTCTGCTGTTGCAGACCGCGGGAGGCATCCTGAGTCACCGCGCTGAGTTCTTCGGCTGCCGCGCCCAGTTGCGTGGCGGAACCGGCGATCTGTTCAATGGTATTGCGCAGGCTGGCCTGCATGGTCGACAAGGCACCCAGCAACCGTGCCGGTTCATCCTTGCCATCGACCTCGATGACCTTGCTCAAATTGCCACCGGCAATGGTCTGCGCCGCCTGCAGTGCGCGGTTCAACGGCGTCACGATGCTGCGGGTCAGCAGCAAGGCCAGCAACACCGTCATCAGCGCCGCGATGACCGCCACGACGATGATGCCGGTGACGGCGGTGTTGTATTGCTCGCCCGCCTCTGTCAGTGCGGCCTTTGAATAAGCGGTATTGAGCGCGACCAGTTTGTTGAGCTGCTCGCCCATCTGATCGGTTCCTTCCTTGATTCGCGAATTGATCAGGCTGCGCATTTCATCGAGCTTGTTCTGGCGCGACAGCTCCATCATCTGGTTCTGCGCCTGCATGTAGTTGTCGAGGGTGGCCATGAATGTCTTGTACAGCGCGGCCTCTTCCGGCTGGGCGGGCAAGGCGGCGTAGCTGGCCTGGGCGCTGCGCAGGTTATTGATGAGGACGGTGATACGGGTCTGGGCCTCCTGCAACGCGGCCGGCTCACGGTTGACCAGGATACGGAACGAGAGAATGCGCATGCGCAGGACGTTTTCCGTCATGTTGCCCAGAAAGCCGACACTGGGAAGCTGCGTCGAGCCCATATCGACCGACGCCTGGCGAATGATCGACATGCGATTGACAGCAAACACGCCCAGTACGATGACCAGCAAAGCGATGAACGCAAATCCGAGGAAAGCTCGAGGTGCGATGTTCAGGTTACGCAATGACATAGGATGATTCTCGGGTGGTTGAAGCGACGAGCATCCTTGCCGAGATCACTGAAGCGCTGGCGTGTGGGCGCAGCTTTTCAGCCTGGCGCCACTGTTGTAATAGGTGTGTGTGCGCCTGTTGGTTGTATCGGCCAGGCTTGAGGTTTTTTGCAGGGTCTGAGCAAATAAATTTCAACGGTCCGGGAGTGTTTCACGGATGCAACACGTGGGACGCCAGTACTTGTTTTCCGATGCAAAGATCACCCGCCACCGCCTTGTAGGAAGCGCCCGACATCAATTTGTTTATTCCATTGCTAGCATTGCCCCCGGCGGATTTAAACGCTGTTAAATCGCCCATTGCATATACGCTTAGTGAAACCCAGTGATGGAATACCGACAAATGGATGACAACAGAAGGCCGATCAAGGCGCGCTCTGCGGGCTGGGCCAAACGCATCACCGACCTGTTGGTCAAGCGCGACATTTCACCCAATCAAATCTCCGTCGCCAGTGTTGGCTTTGCCCTCGCCGGCGCCCTGGCACTGAATCTCGATAACGGTGTCATCGGCTCGATCTGCTGCGCCGTCGGCATTCAATTGCGCCTGTTGTGCAACCTCTTCGACGGCATGGTCGCCATCGAGGGCGGTAAACAATCCGACATCGGCAGCCTGTACAACGAGTTCCCCGACCGCATTGCCGACACCCTTCTGATCGCGGGGCTCGGCTATGCCGTCGCGCAGCCGGAGCTCGGCTGGTTTGCCGCCCTGGCCGCCGCGTTGACGGCGTATGTCCGGGTCTTCGGGGGTTCGATCGGCCTGAAACAGAGCTTCATGGGGCCGATGGCCAAGCAGCACCGAATGGCCGTGATGACCCTGGGCCTTGTTTTGAACGCCATCGAGACCAGCCTCCATGGCACGCACTACGTGCTGTTGTTGACGCTGATCGTCATCGCCATCGGTGCCACTGCCACCTGTGTCACCCGAACGCTGGCGATCTCCCGGCAACTGAAGGAGGCCGGCCATGTGGATCAGTAATGCCCTGATCGCTGTGCTTCGATTGCTGATTGGCGTCACCGCCCGCTGGGAAAGCCCGCCGGACCTCACGCGCCAGCGCATCTACTACGCCAACCACACCAGCCACATGGACACCCTGGCGATCATCGCGGCCCTGCCCCCGGAAGCCCGGGTCAATGTCAAACCGGTCGCCGCTGCCGATTACTGGGGCAAGAACCGGTTTCTCTCGTACATCTCCCAACAAGGGCTGAACGCCGTCCTGATCGAACGCAATCCGGCACCCGGCAGCAATGTGCTGGAGCCGATTTTCGATGTGGTGCGGGCCGGCCATTCGATCATCATTTTCCCCGAAGGCACTCGCTCGACGCAGGCACTGCCGGGGCCCTTCAAATCCGGGTTGTTTCGACTGAGCGAGTCTTTTCCCGATGTCGACCTGGTGCCCATCTACCTGGAAAACCTCCATCGCTCCATGCCCAAAGGCAAGCACGTTCCGCTGCCGATCATCTGCACGATCCGTATCGGCAATCCGTTGCCAAGGATTGAGGGCGAGGACAAACAGGTGTTCCTGGAGCGGGCGCGTGACGCCATCGTGAGGCTGTCGAAATGAGTCTTGAAGAAAAATTCCTGTGGTTCTTTGCCGCCATTGCCGGCCTGCTGGCCGTCGCTTCGATCATCGGTCGGGTCCTGGCCAAACGGGCCACGAGCGAAAGCTCGATGTCCACCATCGAAAACCTGAACCAGCGAGTGAACGCCTGGTGGGGGATGGTGATCATCTTCTTCGTGTCCTGGTTGCTGGGGCCGAATGCAACGGTGGTCCTGTTCGGCTTCATTTCCCTGTTCGCGCTCAGGGAGTTCATCACCCTGACCCCGACCACGCTGGGCGACCACAATGCGCTGTTTTCGGCGTTTTTTATCCTGATCCCGTTGCAGTACCTGCTGATCGGCACTCACTGGTACTCGATGTTCACCCTGCTGATTCCGGTGTACGCCTTCCTGCTGTTGCCGGCGATTGCGGTGCTGAGCCAGGACACCGATGCCTTCCTGGAACGCACGGCCAAAATCCAGTGGGGGGTGATGATCTGCATCTACTGCATCAGCCACGCGCCGGCCTTGCTGCTGCTGGACCTGAAGGGGTTCACCGGGCAGAACGCGTTGCTGCTGTTCTACCTGGTGTTCGTCGTGCAAATGAGTGATGTGTTGCAGTACGTCTTCGGCAAACTCTTCGGCAAACGCAAGGTTGCGCCACTGGTAAGCCCTTCGAAAACCGTGGAGGGTCTGGTGGGAGGCGGGCTGTCCGCCACGCTGATCGGCGGCTGCATGTTCTGGATGACGCCATTCAGTTTCTGGCAGTCGCTGTTGATGTCCCTGGTGATCGTGGTGATGGGCTTTCTCGGTGGCCTGGTCATGTCGGCGATCAAGCGCAGCCTGAGCGCCAAGGACTGGGGCACCATGATCAAGGGGCACGGCGGCATGCTCGACCGGATGGACTCGATCTGCTTTGCGGCGCCGATCTTCTTTCACATGACGCGGTACTTCTTCTCCGCTTGATCTGCGGACAACGTCCCTGTGGGAGCGAGCCTGCTCGCGAAGAGGTCGGCACATTCAATATTGATGTTGTCTGACACTCTGCCTTCGCGAGCCGGCTCGTTCCCACAAGGGAGGGTGTTGGGTCAGGCAACTACACCCACCACCCCTTCCCCCTGCATCTGCCGCAACAACGCCACGCCGTTATCGAAGAACGCCTGCGAGCCAGTCATCCCCGCCTCTACCGCCAACCCTTGCAGCTGCGCGCCTGCGCTCAACTCGGGAAACTCGCCGATGCGCTGCAACAACCGCCACGCCAACGGGGTCAACGCGGAAAACTTCACACTCCAGTTTTCGGCCCTGCGCACCAGCAACAACGTCGGTTCGGCGGGCGCCACATCCGGCTGGTAATCGGGCCCGACCAACTGCACCGGCCAGGCATACGCCAGCGGCCAGGCCAGTGGCGAGACTCGCAACGGATGGTCCAGCAACACATCCGCGTCCCCTGGAGGCAACGGTTCGGCCTCGGATTGTTGCAAGGCCATTTCCACCCATTCGTAGTGCGCAAGCTCGACCATGAACGGCGGCCACGAACCCTCGGCCAGCGCCGCGGGTTCGCCAGCGAGAAACTCGACGAACTCCTCAGCGATCTCACCGAATTTCGGCGTGTGGGCGCGGTAGTCACGCAGGAAAATCCGCACCAGTTCCCGCCAGCGTTTATCGCCAAGAATCTTCACCAGCACCGGAAAGGTGCCGCTGATCAGCGACGACAGGTTGTTGAACACCAGTTCGCGGTAAACACGGGCCCGCGCCGGGTCCATTTCGGCAGGAGGCGCGCAGCGATCGGGGTCGCGCAGGTACTGGCCCATATTGCTTTGCTGATCGAACAGCGAGCGCTTAGCCACGGTTCACCTCCTTGGACTGCAAGCGGCGGATGGTTTGCAATTCAGCGACCAGTTCGGAAAACGCCGGAAAGTTGAAATCCCGCTCCAGCAAGGTCGGTTGCGCACCGAACCGGGCATAGGCCTCGGCCAGCAACGACCACACCGCCGGTTTGACCGAAGCACCATGGGTGTCGATTTTCAAAGTATCGGACTCATCGAAATGCCCGGCGATGTGCATCGCCACCACACGGTCCGCATCGATGCCGGCCAGAAAGGTGCGTGGATCGAAGCCGTGGTTGATCGAGTTGACGTACACGTTGTTGACGTCCAGCAACAGAGCGCAATCGGCTTCGCGCAGCACGGCGTTGGTGAAGGTCACCTCGTCCATGTCCTGCTGCGGCGCGGCATAGTAGGAGACGTTTTCCACCGCCAGGCGCCGACCGAGAATGTCCTGGGCCTGACGGATGCGGGCGGCGACGTGATGCACCGCTTCTTCGGTAAAGGGCAGCGGCAACAGGTCATAAAGGTGACCGTCATCGCTGCAGTAACTCAGGTGCTCGCTGTACAGCGGCACGTTGTAGTGGTCGAGGAACACCCGCACTTCCTGCAGAAACCCGACGTCCAGCGGCGACGGTCCGCCCAGGGACAGGGACAAGCCGTGGCAGGACAACGGATAGCGTTCGGCCAGGGCGCGCAATGCCGCGCCATGAGCGCCGCCGATGCCGATCCAGTTCTCCGGCGCCACTTCCAGAAAATCGAAATGGCCGGCCGGGGCGGCCTGGAGGTCCTTCATTAAACCGCGACGCAAGCCGAGCCCGGCGCTGGCCTTGGCGTATGGGATGGGAGTCTGCATGGTGTCGATCTCAAGGGTTGTCGGAACGTGTTCACAGTTAACCGAAGCGGTGTATCGGGTCTGTGTTGCGCGTCGACGGAAAACGGCAGGACTTGTATCGCCGGAGGGTCTGTACACACTCTGGTACAAACCCTCCGGTCCCGGTTACGCCAGGTCGTACTTCTCGCGTACCAGATGGCCGATGCCCATGCGATCGAGCACGTTCATCGGGCACAGGAACGTCACGCGCACAGTGCCCGGCAGGCGACTGATGTCGATCGAACCGGTGATGGTGGCGCGGTTGAGCACTTCGTCATACGGCAGGCCGGTGACATGGGCGGCACGCTGCAAGCCGTTCTCCACCGCCAGGTTGAGGTTTTCGCCACTGCCGATGAAGGTGATCGGGCCGCTCTGCTCGATCTCGGGCTGGCCCCAACGCTCGCCCAGTGCGCGAACATTGGCCCGCTGTTCGGCGTTCATCGGCCGCGCCATCGGCGGCAGGTCGTCGAAGTTTTGCAGGAGGATCGGCCCTTCCAGGGTCAGGTTTTTCACCACTTCCACCACCACTTCAGTTTCCCCGGAGCAATCGGTGGCGTGCCCGGCGATTTCGCCGTTGCCCTGCTGGGCGTGCATGTCGCCCATGTACACACCCGCGCCGCGCACTTTAACCGGGCAGATCAACACGCAACCTTCGCGAATCGAATTGGTGTCCATGTGGCCGTCGGTCTTGGCCGCGTGCAGTTCTTCGCGGGTCATGCCGAAACGGTGCGGGGCGTTGATCAGGTACTGGCCGAAATCGGCGCAGTTGTGCGAATCGGGCAAGTCGCGGGACGGCATGGTGCCGATGTTGCCGAGGAACGGTCGCATGTGCGCGGCAACACCGGGGATGTCGGCGCGGGCCAGGGACAGGATCGAATGCTGGGCGGCGAATTCCGGCAGCGCCGACATCTCTGATGCTTTGCCGGCCAGTTGGTTGGCGATGTCCTGGTTGACCGTCAGGCTGACCTGATTCTGCGCATCGAACACGATCACATAGCCGTGGCTGAAGCGGAATGCGCTGACCTCGGCGCCACAGTGGTTACAGCGAATCGCCTCTTCGCCGATGCCTTCGACATGGCTGGCCGGATGCTCGGTGCCGCACTTGGAGCAGAATTTTGAGACGAACGGATCGCCGTTGTAACGCCCCTCGACGAAGCTCATGACCCCGGACGAAGTGGCCAGCGACGTGACACGCATGCTTTTGATCTTGATTGCTACCGCATCGCCGACTTCTGCCCCGACGATCGCCACGGGCTGTGTCACTTCATGGCCACCTTCGAAAGACGGCGTGATCATCGGCCCCCAGCAGCCCGGCGGTGTGCCGGTGATCAGGGTGCCGCCGTCGGCCAGCGGGCCAAGCATTGGCTGGCTCGGGCCGATGATGCCGTTGGTGTAGTGATCGACCCGCAGGCGGTTGACCGGAGTGGTGTCGAGTTGGGTTTCAGGCACAAGCGTTGTCATTGTGGTCCCCTTGACCGCATCAGGCGCGGAACAGAGTCAGGAGCGAACGGCCGCCTGCGCAGGCGACCAGGGAAAGGGCCTTGGCCGCCACGGTTAAACGGCGCCAAAACGGCCTCAACAGTTCATCGCAGGTTTGTATCTGGTCTGTGTTCGGCGGTGCGCTTCTATTCAAGGACACTGTATCGAGAGGCGGTCTGGATACATTGGGATACAGGCGGTGCTTGATGTCAGCGCTGATCCCTGTGGGAGCGAGCCTGCTCGCGAAAGCAGTGTTTCAGTCGAAAAGGGTTTGCCTGACCCACCGCTTTCGCGAGCAGGCTCGCTCCCACAAAGAGCTGTCCCACAGAGGGCTCTCGTCGCCTGGGGCAACGGTGCAGCCCTGCACAACTAAACTTAAATGCACCCAGGACGCGCTAGTCGTCCTGCCCATTCCCGCGACCACCGCCCAGCGGCACATGCCCAGGCAGACACTGCCTCTGGACCGTGATCCTGCCAAAGGAGCACACGTGATGGACGAGGCCAGACTCAACGATTTCATGGGTAAACTGGTGAATGACATGGGCGGCGCGGCGATGCTCGCCAATGTCATCCTCGGCGAAGAGCTCGGCCTGTACCGGGCCATGGCCGACAGCCAACCCATCAGCCCTGAAACACTCGCCGACAAGACCGGCTGCAATCCCCGTCTGGTGCGCGAATGGCTCAGCGCCCATGCCGCCTCGGGGTACATGGAACACACCGACGGAAAATTCCGCCTCCCTGAAGAACAGGCATTGGCCCTGGCCATCGAAGACTCGCCGGTCTACATCGCGGGGGGGATCGGGGTGGTCGCATCGTTTTTCCACGACAAGGACAAACTGGTCAAAGCCATGCGCGGCGATGGCGGCCTGCCGTGGGGCGATCACCATCCGTGCATGTTCAGCGGCACGGAACGGTTCTTCCGGCCCGGCTACAAGGCACACCTGATCGCCGAATGGCTGCCGGCCCTCGACGGCGTCGTCGCCAAACTGCAGGCTGGCGCCAAAGTGGCGGACATTGGCTGCGGTCATGGCGCCTCGACAGTAATCATGGCTCAGGCCTTTCCGGAGTCGCGGTTCGTCGGCTTCGACTACCACGCACCCTCCGTCACCGTCGCCACTCAACGCGCTGAAGAAGGCGGCGTGTCCGGCCGGGCACGCTTCTTCCAGGGCACGGCCAAAAGCTACCCCGGCAACGACTATGACCTGATCTGCTACTTCGACTGCCTGCACGACATGGGCGATCCGGTGGGCGCGGCCAAACATGCCTACGACTCGCTGAAACCCGATGGCACGGTGTTGCTGGTGGAACCGTTCGCCAACGATTCGCTGGACGACAACATCACGCCGGTGGGTCGACTGTTCTATGCGGCGTCGACCTTTATCTGCACGCCCAACTCGCTGTCCCAGGAAGTCGGTCTCGGCCTGGGTGCCCAGGCAGGTGAGGCGCGACTGCGCAAAGTGTTTACCGAGGCGGGATTCAGCACCTTCCGGCGGGCCACGGAGACGCCGTTCAACCTCATCCTGGAAGCCCGCAAATAACACGCCCCTGTAGGAGCGAGCATGCTCGCGATGGAAGACAAAACACCGCGGGGCGTCAGGCCGCCAGTGTTATCGTTGACGTCCATCGCGAGCATGCTCGCTCCTACAGTGTGTATTCAGGTGACCCGGAGTGTTGGACATGCTCGATAGCCAGATCCACGAACAACTCGACCACCTCCAGCACTTCATGGCCGATGCGCCTTTCATGGTTCTGACCGGTGCCGGTATCAGCACCCCGTCAGGCATTCCGGACTATCGCGACAACCAGGGCGTACGCCGTGGCCGACAGCCGATGATGTATCAGGAATTTCTCTCGGCGCCCGAATCCCGGCGGCGCTATTGGGCCCGGGCGATGCTCGGCTGGCCACGCGTTCGCCACGCCCTGCCCAATGTGGCCCACGACACCCTGGCCCGCCTGCAAAGCACCCGTCGGATCAGCGGCTTGATCACGCAGAACGTCGACACCTTGCACGACCAGGCCGGCAGCCATGACGTGATCGAACTCCACGGCAGCCTGCACCGGGTACTGTGCCTGGACTGCGGCCAGCGCAGCGACCGCGATTCGATCCAGCGGTTGATGGAAACACAAAACCCTTATCTGGCAGGCGTGGACGCGGTGCAGGCCCCGGATGGCGATACCCTGCTCGATGCGGCATTCGAAGCGCGTTTTCAGGTCCCGCATTGCCCGCATTGCGCTGGCGTGCGGATGAAGCCGGACGTGGTATTTTTCGGCGAGAACGTCGCCCAGGAAACGGCAGCCAAAGCCATGGCCGCCGTGGAAAAGGCCGCAGGGTTGCTGGTGGTCGGCTCGTCGCTGATGGCGTATTCAGCGTTTCGCCTGTGCCGGGCGGTGGTGGATCAGGGCAAGCCGCTGATTGCGATCAATCTGGGCAAGACGCGGGCGGATGAGATGCTGGATCTGAAAATCGAAGCTTCATGCGAACAACTGTTGCCCCTGTTGGCCGAGCGTCTTAACAACTGAAGTAACCGATTCCTTGTGGGAGCGAGCCTGCTCGCGAAGAGGCCGGCACATTCAGCCTTTATATCGACTGACACACCGCCTTCGCGAGCAGGCTCGCTCCCACAGAGGGGACTGTGATCAGTGCATGGATAGTTGCTGACCGAAGTTCTCTTCTTTGAGTACATCAAACAACGCCTGAGCCGCCGCCGACAGCTCTCCCCCTGGCAGGGTCAACACGCCGACGGCCCGCTCCACGACAGGGTCGCTCAGGGTGATGCAATGCGCGCCCAGCTCGCGCATCTGGCCTGCGCACAAGGCCGGCACCGCACTGACGCCCAATCCGCTGGCGACCATGCGCCCGACGGTCGCCAGTTGATGGCTTTCAAACTCCACCGGCAGCTTCATGCCCCTGGCCTGCAAGTGCTCTTCGAGCATCACCCGCACTGTCGATGGCCGCTGCAAAGTGATGAACGGTTCCTTGAGCAAGGCCTGCCAGTCGATTTCATCCCGCTCGACCAACGGCGAATCCTGGGGCACCACCGCCACGAACCGGTCGATGTACAGCGGGGTGAAGTGCAGCGACGTACTCTGGGTGGGCTCGAACGCCACCCCCAGCTCCACCTGGCGGTCACGGACCATTTCCAGCACCTGTTCGTTGATCACGTCGTTAACCGTGACGTTGACTTTCGGATAGCGGGCGCGGAAGGTCTTGAGAATCGGAGGCAACAGGTTACCGGCAAACGATGGCATGGCCGCCAGGGTGACACGGCCGCGCTGAAGGGTGAAACGCTGACGCAGTTCATCCTCGGCATTGTCCCAGTCGGCGATCAGACGACGCGCCAGGGGCACCAGGGATTCACCCTCGGCGGTCAGCGCCACGTTGCGGGTGTTGCGGGTGAACAGCCTTCCACCGAGGCCCTCTTCCAGTGCCTTGATGGTCAGGCTCAGGGCCGATTGCGACAGGTGCAGTCGCTCGCAGGCCACGGCGAAGCTCAGGCTCTGGGCCACGGCCAGAAAGGCGCGGATCTGCTTGACTGTCATGGTTGAACTGCTCAAGTAATGGACACAGGGCTTTCTGTAGGAGCGAGCCTGCCCGCGATGAACTCAAGAGCGCCGCGTTAAGCCAACGAACACGCGTTTTCGTTAACGCCCCTCGCGAGCAAGCTCGCTCCTACAGAATTGATTGGTGAGTTTTATCTATCAATCCACCTTAAAAATCAACTTAACAAATGAATACGCCGGCGCGACACTCCATCCATACGGCTAGCCAGCCGCCCACAAAGAATAAAAGAGGTGCATATGGCAGGTTTCGACAAGCGCGTGAGTTCCTACGAGGAAGCTCTGGCAGGTCTTGAAGACGGCATGACCGTGATCGCTGGCGGCTTCGGCCTGTGCGGCATCCCGGAAAACCTGATCGCCGAGATCAAGCGCAAAGGCACTCGCGATCTCACCGTGGTTTCCAACAACTGCGGCGTCGACGGTTTCGGTCTCGGCGTGCTGCTGACAGACCGCCAGATCAGCAAGGTTGTGGCCTCTTACGTCGGCGAGAACAAGCTGTTCGAAGAGCAACTGCTCAAGGGCGAAATCGAAGTCATCCTGACCCCCCAAGGCACCCTCGCCGAAAAAATGCGCGCGGGCGGCGCCGGCATCCCGGCGTTCTTCACCGCCACCGGTGTCGGCACCCCGGTCGCCGAAGGCAAGGAAGTGCGCGAGTTCCATGGCCGCAAGTACCTGATGGAAGAATCCATCACTGGCGACTTCGCCATCGTCAAAGGCTGGAAAGCCGACCATTTCGGTAACGTGATCTATCGCCACACCGCCCAGAACTTCAACCCGCTGGCCGCCACCGCCGGCAAGATCACCGTGGTCGAAGTCGAAGAAATCGTCGAACCCGGCGAGCTGGACCCGTCGCAGATCCACACCCCTGGCATCTACGTCGACCGGATCATCTGCGGCACGTTCGAGAAGCGCATCGAACAGCGCACCGTACGCAAGTGATCCCCTGCCCCCGGACCGAATGAAGGAATAACAACAATGGCACTTTCCCGCGAACAAATGGCTCAACGCGTCGCCCGCGAAATGCAGGACGGCTTCTACGTGAACCTGGGCATCGGCATTCCGACCCTGGTCGCCAACTACATCCCCGAAGGCATGGAAGTCATGCTGCAGTCGGAAAACGGCCTGCTGGGCATGGGTCCTTTTCCTACTGAAGAAACCATCGATGCCGACATGATCAACGCCGGCAAGCAAACCGTGACCGCACGCATCGGCGCGTCGATCTTCTCCTCCGCCGAGTCCTTCGCGATGATTCGCGGTGGCCATGTCGACCTGACCGTGCTGGGCGCCTTTGAAGTGGATGTGCAAGGCAACATCGCTTCGTGGATGATCCCCGGCAAGCTGGTCAAGGGCATGGGCGGTGCGATGGACCTGGTAGCCGGCGCCGACAACATCATTGTGATCATGACCCATGCGTCCAAGGACGGTGAGTCCAAGCTCCTGTCCCAATGCAGCCTGCCGTTGACCGGCGCCGGCTGCATCAAGCGCGTGCTGACCGACCTGGCCTACCTGGAAATCGAAAATGGCGCATTTGTCCTCAAGGAACGCGCACCTGGCGTCAGCGTCGAGGAAATTGTCGCCAAAACCGCCGGTAAACTGATCGTGCCGGACCACGTTCCGGAAATGCAGTTCGCTGACCAGTGAGGAATCATTCCATGCAAGAAGTCGTCATTGTTGCCGCCACGCGTACCGCGATCGGCAGCTTCCAGGGTGCCCTGGCCAATGTGTCCGCAGTGGACCTGGGCGCAGCGGTGATCCGCCAGTTGCTGGCGCAAACCGGGCTGAACCCTGCCGAAGTCGATGAAGTCATCATGGGCCAGGTGTTGACCGCCGGCGCCGGGCAGAACCCTGCGCGCCAGGCCTCGATCAAGGCCGGCCTGCCTGTCGCCGTTCCCGCCATGACCCTTAACAAGGTTTGCGGCTCGGGCCTCAAGGCCCTGCACCTGGCTACCCAGGCGATCCGTTGCGGCGACGCCGACGTGATCATAGCTGGCGGCCAGGAAAGCATGAGCCTGGCCAACTATGTCCTGCCCGGTGCCCGCACCGGCCTGCGCATGGGCCACTCGCAAATCGTCGACACCATGATCAGCGACGGCCTGTGGGATGCGTTCAACGACTACCACATGGGCATCACCGCCGAAAATCTGGTGGACAAGTACGGCATCAGCCGCGAGCAGCAGGATGCATTCGCCGCCGCCTCGCAGCAGAAAGCCACGGCTGCCATCGAAGCCGGGCGTTTTGCCGATGAGATCACGCCGATCCTGATCCCGCAGCGCAAGGGCGACCCGTTGTCCTTCGCCACCGACGAGCAGCCTCGGGCCGGCACCACCGCCGAATCCCTGGGCAAGCTCAAGCCGGCCTTCAAGAAGGACGGTTCGGTGACCGCCGGTAACGCTTCGTCGTTGAACGACGGTGCCGCCGCCGTGATCCTGATGAGCGCCGAAAAAGCCAAGGCCCTGGGCCTGCCGGTGCTGGCAAGAATCGCTGCCTACGCCAACGCAGGCGTGGACCCGGCGATCATGGGCATCGGCCCGGTGTCGGCGACCCGCCGCTGCCTGGACAAGGCTGGCTGGTCCATCGATCAGCTGGACCTGATCGAAGCTAACGAAGCCTTCGCCGCGCAATCGCTGGCCGTGGCCAAGGACCTGGAATGGGACTTGGGCAAGGTCAACGTCAACGGCGGCGCCATCGCCCTGGGCCACCCGATCGGTGCTTCGGGCTGCCGCGTGCTGGTGACCCTGCTGCACGAAATGATCAAGCGCGACGCCAAGAAAGGCCTGGCTACCCTGTGCATCGGTGGTGGTCAGGGCGTGGCGCTGGCGATCGAGCGAGCGTAAAGCGTTCAACAGACTGCGCGGGGACCCACGAAGAGCCGCGCAGGCTGGAAAAACACCCGGTGCCCTGAGTCGATCAGATGCTTCTGTGGCGAGGGGATTTATCCCCGTTGGAGTGCGAAGCGCTCCCCAAAATCTTCGAAATTACCGATATTTTGGGGTTGCTGCGCAACCCAACGGGGATGAATCCCCTCGCCACAAAAAGCTCTCTAGCCGCAGGTACACCGGGTTCTTTTCCCCTCATCTCAAACGAATTTCACCAGATTCAACGCTGGCAGCGGTCCACCCGGAAACTGCACCAGACGCCCGCCGACACTCAACGCCCCCAGATCAACACCGAAGAACCCCAGGCGCTCGATCAACGCCGCCACTTCAACCTTGGCCTGTGCCGAATCCCCCGAAAAGAACAACACCCTGCGACCACCCTCCGCCGCCGGATCGCCATCGACCAGATGCGCCTGAAGGTGATTGAACGCCTTCACCACCCGTGCCCCGGGCACCCACTCGGCAAACACTTCACTGGATACCCGACCCTGCAGGTCCACCGCCTTGAACAGCGGTGCCTCGATCGGATTGTTCGCATCGATCACGATCCGTCCGCCGAAATCCGGCAGTCCGGCCAGTGCGACCGGCAACTTCGACCAGTTCACCGCCACCAGCACGATGGCCTGCGCAGCCGCTTCTTCGCGAGTGCCGGCGCGTGCGGTGGGCCCGAGTTCGCCGACCAAATCAACCAGGGACTGCGGACCGCGGCTGTTGGCGATAACCACTTCAATGCCCTGGCGCGACAGTGCCCGGGCGAACGCTGCACCGATGGCGCCGGCGCCGATGATTCCAATCGTACTCATGCTGTTTTCCTCAGTTGATCAGGCGGTGAAACCACCGTCGGCAATGATGTCGGCGGCCGTGACGAACGCTGCGTCAGGGCTGGCCAGAAAGGCCACGACGCTGGCGATGTCTTCGGGTTTGCCGTAACGGCCGATGGCGATGCCGGGGCCGACGATTTCGCTGACCGGGCCGCCGTCCGGGTTCATGTCGGTGTCGGTCGGGCCCGGGTGAACCGTGTTGACGGTGATGCCCTTGGGTCCCAGATCTCGGGCCAGGCTGCGGTTGAAACCGGCGATGGCGCCCTTGGTCAGGGTGTAGAGCGACGCGGTGGGGAACGCGGCGTAATGGGTCATCGACGAGCCTATATGAATGATCCGACCACCCGCCTTCATGGTGCGTGCCGCTTCCTGGGTGGCGACAAATACTCCAGTGACGTTGACCGCGATCATCCGTTGGTAGTCATCGAAACTGATGTCCTCGATCGGCCCGCCCAGGGCGATGCCGGCGTTGTTGACCAGAATGTCGAGGCTGCCGAACGCTTCGAGAGTGCGCGTCACCGCGCCACGCACCGCCACCGGATCACCGGCGTCGGCGGCAATCGCCAGGGCACGGCCGCCCGCGGCTTCGATGCCCTGCACCACCGCAAACGCCTTGGCCGGCGAAGCGCTGAACGTGAGTACGACGTTGGCACCGTCGGCCGCCAGGCGCTTGGCGATGGCCGCGCCGATGGAACGGGAGCCGCCGGTGACCAGTGCGGTTTTGCCGGCAAGGGGAAGATGAGACGTCATGGTGCTTTTCACTCCGTGGGTTGGGGATGGAGTGAATACTGCGCTTGCCATTAGCGCCTGATTAGCGGGTAATGATTTGAATGATCTTCAAGCATTACTATCAGGTTCTGACCATGGAAACCCTCGCCAACCTCGAATCCTTTGTGCGCAGCGCCGAAACCGGGAGCTTTTCCGCCGCAGCCCGCCTGCTCGCCCTGACCCCGGCCGCCGTCAGTCGCAACGTGGCGACCCTGGAACGCAACATCGGCGTGCGCCTGTTCCAGCGCTCGACCCGCAAGTTGTCCCTGACCGAGGCCGGCGAAGGTTTCCTGGCCAACATCGGTGGCAATCTGGAGGCGCTGCAAGCCGCGATCAACGCAGTCACCACCGACCGGGGCGAGCCTGCGGGTGTGCTCAAGGTCAGCCTGGCACCGACCTTCGGCATCGGCCATATCCTGCCGCTGTTGCCGGCGTTCCTGGCGCGTTACCCGCTGATCCGCCCGGAATGGCATTTCGAAAACCGCGCCGTGGACCTGATCGCCGAAGGGTACGACGCGGCCATCGGCGGTGGTTTCGAATTGACGCCGGGGGTCATCTCCCGAACCCTGGCACCGGCGCAGGTGGTGGCCGTGGCGTCACCGGCTTATCTGGCTTCCTGCACGGCCCCTGTAAGTCCGGCAGATTTGTCCCGGCATCAAGGCATCGTGATGCGCGGTTCCCGTACCGGACGGATTCGTCAGTGGGTCATGCGCGATGCGACAGGCAATGAAATGCCGGCCAGCATGAACGAAAACATCGTGCTCAACGATCCGGCGGCCATGCGTGAAGCCGCGATTCTCGGGCTGGGGGTGACGTTGCTGGTGCTGTCCGATGTCTTGCCGAACATCCAGCGCGGCGAGCTGGTGCGCCTGTTGCCGGACTGGCACGGGGATGCGGGGGTGATCTCGTTGTATTACCCGGGCCGGACGCTGATGCCGGCCAAGACTCGGGTGTTTATTGATTTTGTGGTGCACGCGTTTCAGCGATAGACCGCGTTATCGTTCATCGCGGGCAAGCCCGCTCCCACAGGGTTTGCATTGGTCAAAAAATCAGGCAACACCTCGATTACTGTGGGAGCGGGCTTGCCCGCGAAGAGGCCCGCCCTGTCACCCAAAAAGCTGCAGGATCAACCAACTGTTAGCCCCGCTGATCACTACAAAAAGCCCCCAGGCCAAGACCCGCGTCGGCCAGCGATTCACAAATGGCCCCATCAACTTCTGATCGTTGGTCATGCGAATCAGCGGATACAACGCAAACGGCAACTGCAGGCTCAGCACCACCTGGCTCAGCACCAACAGCTTGCCCACCGCATCGTCACCCATCAGCCACACGCCAATGAACGCCGGGATCAGCGCCAGTCCACGGGTGATCAAACGCCGTTGCCAGCATGGCAGTCGCAGGTTCAGGAAGCCCTCCATGATGACCTGGCCGGCGATGGTGCCGGTGAAGGTCGAACTCTGCCCCGATGCCAGCAACGCGACGCCGAACAACACGCTGGCCAGCGCCCCGCCCACCAAGGGATCGAGCAAGTGATAGGCGTCCTGGATGTCGACCACATCGGTATGCCCGCTCTGGTGAAACGCGGCGGCGGCGAGGATCAGGATTGCCGCGTTGACCATGAGCGCCAGGGCCAGGGAGCCAATGGTGTCGATGCGCGCCAGCTTGACCGCATCCTGCTTGCTGGCCTGGTCCTTGCCGATCAATCGCGTTTGCACGATCGAGGTGTGCAGGTACAGGTTATGCGGCATCACCGTGGCGCCGAGAATACCGATGGCCAGGTACAGCGGCGCAGCGTCGGCGAGCGCGGACAATGACGGCGTGAAACCCTGAGCCACATCCGGCCAGTAAGGCTTGATCAGCAGCAGCTCGACAAAGAAACACGCGCCAATGGTGCCCACCAGCACCAACATGATCGCTTCCAGACGACGGAAACCACGGTTTTGCAGGGCCAGCACCAGCAAGGTGTCGAACGCGGTCAGGGCGATACCAAAGGTCAGCGAACACCCCAGCAGCAGATGGAACGCCAGGGCACAACCCAGCACTTCGGCGAGGTCGGTGGCAATGATCGAGATTTCCGCCAGCACCCACTGCGTGCGCGCCGTCCGTGTGCTGTAGCGTTCCCGGCACAGCTGCGCCAGATCACGCCCGGTGGCGATGCCCAGCCGCGAACACAGGCACTGCACCACCATCCCTGCCAGACTCGCCAGCAGCACCACGAACAACAGGCTGTAGCCAAACCGCGACCCCGCCTCGATGGCGGTGGCCCAGTTGCCAGGATCCATGTAGCCGATGGACACCAGCAATCCGGGGCCGGCAAAGCGCAGGACTCGTTTGAAAAATGAGGCGCCGGGGTCAACGGCTACGGTGCCCGCCACTTCCGGCGGGCAAAACGGCGCGGTACCGACTTTGGGCAAACTGAATTTCACGCGATGATCCGTCAACAGGTGGGAAGCGCCCAGATTAGACGGTTCGGCACACACACAACACCCTGTGCAGGAGCGAGCTCTGTGGCGAGGGGATTTATCCCCGTTGGACTGCGCAGCAGTCCCCTCTTTTTTGGGGCCGCTTTGCGACCCAACGGGGATAAATCCCCTCGCCACAGGGTTCCCTCTTACAGGAAATGGATTTTTGTATACATAAATTGTGTACACATAAAACAATCCTGATAATGTTGCCCCTGACACACGTTGGAGAAGTACCCGTGCTGATACTCAAACTGCTGGTGATTCCAGGCTTCCTGCTGCTGATCTCCCTGGCCGGCAAACGCTGGGGGCCGAGTGTGGCGGGCTGGTTGTCGGGGTTACCGGTGGTGGTCGGGCCGATCCTGTTCTTCCTGGCCATCGAACAGGGTGAACAGTTTGCCGCCCAATCGGCCCTGGCGGCGCTGTCGGCCATGTTCGCGATGATTGCTTTCTGCGTGACCTACGCGCAGGTCGCGCAACGAACCGGATGGCCGCTGGCGTTGACGATTTCGCTGCTGGTATGGGCCGCGGCTGCCGTGGTGCTGTCGTTGATTCCACCGTCGCTGGCAGTCTCGGTAATCGCCGCCGCGACAGCCCTTTTGGCTGCGCCCTTCCTGTTTCCGTCGGTACAACCGATCGTTTCCGGTCCGGCACCGAAGTCCGATAAATTGCTGCTGCGCATGGTGGCGGGCGCCCTGCTGACGCTGGCCGTTACGCTGCTTGCCAGCACCGTCGGCGACCGCTGGAGCGGGCTGCTCGCGGTGTTCCCGGTGTTGGGCAGCGTGATGGCGGTGTTTTCCCAGCAAACCCGTGGCCCTGCATTTACCGCCGCCTTGTTGCGGGCGACGGCCACCGGCATGTATTCGTTCTCGGCGTTCTGCCTGGTCCTGGCGCTGGCGTTGCCGAACATGGGGATGAGTGCATTTGCCCTCGGCGTAGCGGTGTCGTTGGCGATGCTGGGCGTGACCCGGCGCTTGCTGGCGCGTCCCGTCGCTCCGGTGGCGGCGGACGCTGGACGAACCGCGATCAAGCGCTAAGCTGCATCAGGTCATCGGGCAAGGAAGTCGCCCGTTCAACGACTGAAGGAACAGACATGGCCACGTCTCGCGTCCGTAGTGCCCACTCCGCCACGGCGGTCGGTGTGATCGCCATCTTCCTCTGGTCCTGCCTGGCGCTGTTGACCACCCTCACCGAAGGCCTGCCACCGTTTGAAGTACTGGCGCTGAGTTTTGCCGTGGCGTTTATCGCCAGCCTGGTCATTCTGGGTCGACGCGGGCTCTGCGGTTTCAACAGCTGGCGCCAGCCCTGGGCGGTATGGGCGACAGGGTTTGTCGGCATCTTCATTTATCACGCACTGTATTTTTTCGCGCTCAAGGCCGCACCAGCGGCCGAAGCCAGCCTGATCAACTACCTGTGGCCACTGTTGCTGGTCCTGCTCTCGGCCTTCGCCGGCGGCGAAAAGTTGCACAAGCGGCAAGTGCTCGGCGCCCTGCTGGGCCTGGCGGGTACGGCGTTCATCATGCAGCAGCGCGGCTCGGACACCACCGCCGCCATGCCAATCCCCGGTTACCTCGCAGCATTTGGCTGTGCTGTGATCTGGGCCGGTTATTCGGTGGTCAACCGACGGTTCAGCGAGGTGCCGAGCAGCATCATCGGCGGCATCTGCGGCATGTCGGCGTTGGGCGGACTGATCTGTCACCTCGCCTTCGAAACCACGGTATGGCCCGACGCAAGGCAATGGACCGCGATTGTCGTGATCGGACTGGGCCCTGCGGGGCTGGCGTTTTTTGCCTGGGACCACGCCACCAAACACGGCAGCCTGGCTACCCTGGGCGCGTTGTCCTACCTGGCACCGCTGATTTCCACCCTGCTACTGATCGTCGTCGGACGTAGCCATGCCAGCCCGATCCTGATGATCCCCGCGCTGCTGATCATTGCCGGCGCGGTGATTGCTACAGCGCAACCGACGCTCAAGGCCCCTGCAACACCTTCGATGGTTTCGCACGAGTAGCCCAACAACTCCGTACGTCAATCGAACAGGTTTCGCCCAACATCAGCCTCAGTTCACAACCCACTGATGACTGAGGCCTACACCATGAAATTCTTTTTCCATCCTTCACCCAACCCAATGAAAGTCGCCCTGCTGCTCGAAGAACTGCAAACGCCCTACGAGCTGATTGGCGTCGATACCTTCAAGGGTGAGCAACACCTGCCTGCTTTCCTGGCGATCAACCCGAACGCCAAGGTCCCAGCGCTGGTCGATGGCGACGCCACCGTCTTCGACTCCCAGGCCATCCTGCTGCACCTGGCACAAAAGCATCAACGCTTCCTGCCGACCACCGCTGCCGGCAATGCCGAACTGTTGTCGTGGCTGATGTTCATCGCCACCGGCCTGTCGCCGTTCTCCGGTCAGGCCGTGCACTTCCTGCATCACGCGCCGGAAGACCTGCCCTACGCGAAAAACCGCTATTTCAAGGAAGTCGAACGCCATTACCGCGTACTCGATCAGCGCCTGGCCGAACATCAGTATCTGGCCGGCGGCAACTACGGCATCGCCGACATGGCCCTCTGGGGCTGGGCCAACTACGCGCCGTACATCCTCGGCGAAAACGGTCTGGCGGCCTATCCGCACGTCAAGCGCCTGTTCGATGAAATCAGCGCCCGCCCGGCGGCCCAACGCGCCCTCGGCCTGAAGGAAAAACTGGTGCTGAAAGCCGAATTCGACGAAGAAACCCGCCGCAACCTGTTCCCGCAAAACCAGGCTCAATAAGCCGTTCCCGCCATCTGGAGGTGATGACATGAGTGATCAAGTCGCGTTTATCGTTTACCTGCCGGCCAAGCCCGAACGATTCACCGAAACCAGGGAACGCCTGCTGGATGTGGTGCACCAGATGTCCGCCGAACCGGACTTCGTCAACACCTGGGTGCACCAACTCCAGGAAGAACCGAACACCTTGGTGCTCTACGAAACCTGGAATTGCAGCAAGGAAGACTTCATCACCCGTCACCTGAGCAAGCCGTATCGCCAGGAATACGAGCGGTTGCTCCCGGAGTTGTTGGCCAGTGAACGCCGGATCGAGTTTCTGGAGGTGATCAAGCGTTATCCGGTGCGGCGGGAGGTGTGATTGCACGGCACGGATTTATCCTGAGCACGAGTCCGACAGGAGCATCGAAGCCGAAGAATCGCGGATTTATCCC
This sequence comes from Pseudomonas sp. C2B4, assembly GCF_013359695.1. Classification (GTDB taxonomy): domain Bacteria; phylum Pseudomonadota; class Gammaproteobacteria; order Pseudomonadales; family Pseudomonadaceae; genus Aquipseudomonas. The sequence continues at coordinate 15,288 of NZ_JABFMU010000053.1, read as the reverse complement.
ACGCGTTTTTCAGGTTGGCCGTCGGAAGCATGAGGTTTAGCGTGATAAGGCAAGGGCGATTGGTGAGTCTGGCGCCCGGCAGGCTTGGCTTCATGCTTCAAGGACGGATCCATTGCGGGAGCAAAAAGCTGCTCAATAACTCCATTGCCCGGACAGCGTCATTTGACGTTATGATTGCGTCAAATGACGCATGGAGGTAATCGGTATGCCCGCAGTGACCGAGAAAAATAGCATCGCCCGAAAGCCGACTCAGGTGCTATTACGTGGCCGCAAAGGTGATACGCGCATGTTGATCATCCGATACACACAGGAAGGCTTTGACCTGAGTGACGTCAGGGACATGCTTTCCACTTCAACCCTGTACATGGAGTACGGCCTTGTTCAGCGCATCACGGGGAAATCCGTCAGAACAGTCCAGCGCTTGGCCAAGGAAACCAAACCGGTACGGCTGAACCAGCAGCAAAGTACCGTCGCCTTCCAGTATGCCCATGCCCTGGAGCACGCCACCAACGTGTTTGGCAATCAACAACTGGCTGAGGACTGGTTGAAGAAACCCTGCAAGTACCTGGACGGTAATATCCCGCTGGAGCTGATCGATAACGCCCTCGGTTTCCAGGTCGTCGAGGACTATTTGACCCGGATTGAACACGGGGTCTATCAATGAATCCTTTGCCCTGGGAAGGGAAATGGCACGCTTGGCGCCTTGATCGCGAGGTCTTCAAGAACACATGGGACAGTGGCATTGGTGCGCAACAGTCCGGTGGCCGCTGGAACCCTCCCGGACGCCGGGTTATCTACGCTTCGGCCGCCCCCTCCACGGCCATCCTGGAAGTGGCGGCCCACGCAGGCTTTGACGCCCTCGATGTGGTGCCTCACGTGCTGACGCGTTTCGAAGTACTGGATTCGTCGCTCATCAAGGTTGTCCAACCCGAAGACGTACCGAACCCGAACTGGCTCATCCCCTCTCTGCCTTCGCCGAATCAACAACAATTTGCGGATGGACTGCTGGCCGAGCATGCCTTTGTGCTCATCCCTTCTGCGGTAACACGTCATTCGTGGAATCTGCTGGTGAACTGCGATTTGGCCGCTGACAAGTTCAAGCTTGTTTCGCAGGAGCGTTTTGGGTTGGATACCCGGCTCATCAAGTAAGCAGCTCCAGGCAGATGGGCTGGAACCGTGAAAGCGACCGTCCGTTAGCCCACACTGGAATGCCCGCCAACCTCCATGGGATGATCGCCCCCCACCGCGCGACCCTCCCTGGAGTTTTTTGTATGTCACTGTTGAGTAAAAAAACCGTCGTCCTGCTGCTGGCGGCGGTCGCCACTTTGGGGGCTTTGAATGCGCAGGCCGCCAAGGCCCCGGCCAAGGACGCGGCATCGACGCAGAAAGTCTCGATGCTCGGCGGCAAGTTCACGTTCACCCTGCCCAAGGGCTTCGTCGCCAACCCGTTGCCCGCCGACCCCACCGGCGCAAGCGGTACCATGTACGCCAATGAAACCACCAAGACTGTAGTGATTGCTGCGGAAAACAACCTGCCGGAAGGCACCACGGTCAAGGACAACGACGGTGCGTTTCTCGATGGCACCGCGGCCGACTTCGACGCGGCACAACGCAAGGCCCTGCCGGACTACAACAAGCTCAGCGAAAAAAGCCTGACCCTGAAAAGTACCGGGCTGGGTGTGCGTCAGGTCGACAGCACCGCCAGCCAGGGTGGCGGCATGACCCTCAACACCACGCTGATGGCGGCGTCAGGCAACCGTATGACCGTGATTCAGGTCATCTCCCGCCCCGGCGACATGGCGGCCCACGAGACGCTGATCAAGCAGATCGTCAGCGGCAAGTAATCCTCAGGGGTTGAGGCGCTGCAACCAGGCGCTCAAATCCTGCATTTCTTCGGCACTGATGTTGTGACCGACGCCTTGGTAGGCATGAAACTCGGGCTCGAGTGAAATGCTCTGCAACAGGCTGTTGGCTTCGGTGCCGTCGCTGAAAGGCAGGCGCACATCCGCCGTGCCATGACCGATGAAAATCGCCAGCGACTGGCGTTTTTCATCCGGTTTCAATTCTGACCTGAGCACCGGCAGAATCCGCCCGCTCAGCGCAGCGATTCCGCCCACCGCCTCGGGATGCCGCAAGGCGACCTCGTAAGACATGATCGCCCCCTGACTGAACCCCACCAGATACACCCGGGCAGGTTCGGTGTGATATTTCTGCGCCGCTTGCGCGACGAAATCCAGCAGCAACTGGCCGCTGGACTTCAGATCATCGGTCTCACCGTTGTAGGCACCTTCGCCCTTCTTGCGAAACCACTGGTAGCTGCCCTCTTCCATCACCATCGGCGCCCGCACTGACAGGTAGGTGTATTGCGCAGGCAGTTCATCCTTGATGCCGAACAGATCCTGCTCGTTACTGCCGTAACCGTGAAGGAAAATCACCAGGGGCTGATCGCGGGACTCGGGGTTGGCCTGCTCCAGGTACTTGAGCGGCAGATCGGTTTGCAGCGGGGTTTGGGCGTGGACAGCGGCGGATGCCAGCAGCGTGAGCAGAGCGAGAAATTTCAACATAAGCCTTCCTTCACAGTGCGCAGGATTCGGGGCAGAGCCTAACACTGTGAAGCAGGCAGGGAAATTTCAGGTGAGGCTGACGGCCTCTTCGCGAGCAAGCCCGCTCCCACATTTGAAATGCAATCCCCTGTGGGAGCGAGCCTGCTCGCGAAGAGGCCAGGTGAGGCACCGCAACTTCCAAAGTCAGTCGTTTATCAACTTCCCAACCCGAATCGGCTCACGCCCCGCCACTTTCGCCTGCCAGGTCCCCGGCTGCGTATAGCGCCCACGGTCAATGGCAAACAGCACGCCACTGGTTCCCGCCCGCACGGTGGTGACCTTGTCGTTCAACGGGTCGACCACTTCAAACAGTGCATCGCCCTTCTCCACCCACTCACCGGCCTCGCGCAGGAAACTGACCACGCCGTGATGGGGGGCAAACAGGTATTCGGTGCCTTCGAACGGCATGCCCTCGCAGCATTCGCCCGGCGCCGCCGGCCAGGTGCCCTTGATGAAACCTTGCTCGGCCAGAAAGCCCAGAATCGCCTCGCAATTGGCTTGAGCCTGATCGACCCGGGTGTCTCCCATGCTGCCCAGTTCCAGTGTGGTCGCCAGGTTGGCCGGTGGAATCGCGGCGTCGGGGAATGCCCTGGCCAGGCGCAACCAGGGCGAGGAACAGGACTCATCGAAAGAGCTGCCACCGGAATCCTCACACAGCAACGCCACGCCAGCCTTTAAACGGGCCGCCAGGGATTGCCACTGCGACCAGTGCTGCGGCAAGGCGTAAATGTGGATCGCCGCGTCGAAGTCGCAATGCAGATCGAGGGTGATATCCGCGTCGCAGGCGTGGCGCAGCAACAGGCGGTGCATCGCTTCCAGCTGTGAAGCCGGAGCCGGCAAACCGTCAAGTACCTGGCCCATGGTCTGGCGGATCAGCGAGATGTTGGCCTCGGCATCGGCGCCCAGACGATCACCTATCAACTGCGCCACGGGAGCGCTGAGCTCTACAAATGCGCGGTTGAAGTTCTTTCCACTGCCCAATTCGAAGCGACCCATGTGACTGCCTTGCAGATGCTGATCAAGACCGATGGGGTTGGCCACCGGCACCAGCTCGATCACACCTTGCAGTTGCCCCTGGCTTTCCAGCTCGGTCAGGCGCTTCTTCAACTCCCAGGCTGTGCGCATGCCCGGCAGTTCATCGGCGTGCAGGCTGGCCTGGATGTAGACCTTGCGAGTGCCTGCGCCGTATCGAAACACACTGAGGGTGCGCTCGGTACCGAGGTGACTCCAGGGCAGTGGATGGTCAATGCGTTGCATGGGAAGACTCCAATGTAAGGAACACTGAGATCACCTGTGGGAGCGGGCTTGCCCGCGATGAGGCCGGCACTTTCAACATTGATGTTGCCTGACACAACGCCATCGCGGGCAAGCCCGCTCCCACAGGTTTCTCACTTCATAGAAAGTAAGCATAAAAAAAGTGGCCACCGCGTCAACGGGGCCACTTTTTTCTACGGTGTATTAATGACCGTAGACGTCAAAGTTGAAGTACTTGTCCTGCACTTGCTTGTACTTGCCATTGGCGCGGATTTCGGTGATGGCGGTGTTGAATTTGTCCGCCAGCTCTTTATCGCCCTTGCGTACAGCGATACCGGCACCGCCGCCGAAGTACTTGGCGTCTTCATAGGTCGGGCCTACGAACGCGAAGCCTTTGCCCGCGTCGGTCTTCAGGAAACCGTCGTCCAGGTTGACCGAGTCGGCCAGCAGTGCGTCAACACGACCGGAGACCATGTCCAGGTTGGCTTCCTGCTGGGAGCCGTAACGCACCAGCTCGATGCCGGCCGGCACCAGCACTTCAGTGGCGAAGCGGTCGTGAGTACTGGCGCGCAGCACACCGACTTTCTTGCCCTTGAGTTCGGTCAGCGGGTCCTTGATGTCGGTGCCTTCCTTCATCACGAAGCGCGCCGGCGTGTGGTAGTACTTGATGGTGAAATCGACGTTCTTCTTGCGGTCATCGGTGATGGTCATGGACGACAGGATGGCGTCGATTTTCTTGACCTTCAGCGCCGGGATCAGGCCGTCGAATTCTTGCTCGACCCAGGTGCACTTCACTTTCATCTGCTCGCACAGCGCGTCGCCGATGTCGACGTCGAAACCGGTGAGTTTGCCGTCAGGGGTTTTCATCGAGAATGGCGGGTAACCGGCTTCGATACCGATGCGGATCGGCTTGGCGTCTTCAGCCACGGCGGTCAGGGACAACATCGACAGTGCCAGGGCACCGAACATCACTAGCTTCTTCATTTATAACTCCTGTGTGCGGAGGCTTTTATTGGCAGCTCGATTGGCAGCTTTCAGTCGTTCGCTTATGGCGGACAAGGACCGAAGAGGCGGGCAGTCTAGAGCGGCTGATGCGGGGCAAATTGTTTCGGCGCGACAAATTCTTATAGAAAATGGCCAAACATCCGACGGTGAATCCACCATGCTCCAGCACGGTGCAAGGACTGTCGGATAATGCCCACCCACCTGCCCACTCATGAGAAGCCTGATGTCCGAGTTGAACCTGATCCAGCACCACCCTGCCGAGGGTCCGGGTGCTATTGCCGACTGGGCCGCCTCCCGTGAGGTGAAGCTGAATGTTTTTCGTGCCGACCTTGGCCAGTTACCCCCTGTCAGCGCGGCACCCGCGATTCTCTTGGGCGGCCCTTATGAGTCCAACGCCGGGCCGGCATGGCTGGAAGCCGAACGCCAATGGCTGGCGGGCAGTCTGGGGCAAGGTGCGCCGGTGTTCGCCATTTGCCTCGGTGCGCAATTGCTGGCCCTGAGCCTGGGCGGCAACGTGCGGCGCATGGCGCAAAGCGAAACGGGCTGGACCACCGTGAACTTCATCGATGGCCAGCGTTTGAAGGTGCTGGAGTGGCACGAAGACGCCATCGACCTGCCGCCGCAGGCGCAATTACTGGCCAGCACCGAGCAGTGTGAACAGCAGATGTACTGCGTCGGGCCGACGCGGGTCGGCTTGCAGTTTCATCCGGAGTGGAATGCCGAGTCGGTGGCCGTGTTGAATCAGCATTTTGCCGACGAATCGCCGTTGCCTCGGGATCCCCAGGACAGCGTCGCCCATGCTGCGGTTTTTGAGTGGTTGCAGGCGACGCTGGATGAGTGGTGGGCGGCGTCAGCAGTTCGCTGAACTCACGGCATTCACCTTTGTGGCGAGGGGATTCAGCGAATCGTCGCACCACCCCGTTGGACTGCGTAGCAGTCCCATTTTTTGGGGCCGCTTCGCAGCCCAGCGGGGATGAATCCCCTCGCCACAGTGGATCAGAGGTGCCTGTAGGTCAGCATTCGCAACCGACCACAGCACTCGCCGGCCGCTGCACCGCCACACTCAACTCAAACCCTTCATCCAGCCAACCGGTCACGCCGCCGATCATCTCCTTGACCGGATAACCCAGCGCCGCCAGCTTCACGGCCGCCTTGTTCGCGCCGTTGCAGTGCGGGCCAGCGCAATAAACCACGAACAGGCTGCTTTTCGGGTAGCCCGCAAGACCTTCGGCAGTCAAAAGTCGGCCCGGAATATTGATCGCGCCGGGCACATGGCCGCGCTCGAACGCCAACGGGCCACGCACGTCCACCAGAACAAAATCGATTTCGCCGGCCTGTTGGCTGCCATAGACATCGGAGCAGTCGGTTTCGAAGGTCAGGCGGTTGCTGAAGTGCATGAGGGCGATAGCCGAGGGGGCGGCGGGAATTTCGCGGACCAGGCTGGTCATGGGCAGTGCTCCAGAGTGTCAGTGGGTATGAACAGACTTTATCCGCCTGCCACTTGCCGCTACAGTGGCGCACAAGACACTCACCGGGAATTTTCCGCCAAATGCAACCTGCCCCTGGATTGGTCGCGATTCTGGCCTACGACGGCCTCTGTACCTTCGAGTTCGGCATCGCCGTGGAGATCTTCGGCCTGGCGCGGCCGGAATTCGATTTTCCCTGGTATGAACATCAAATTGTCGCCGTCGATCAAGGCCCGATGCGCGCCATGGGCGGTATCCATGTGTTGGCCGATGGCGGCCTGGAGCTGCTGGCCCAAGCCCGGACCATCATTATTCCCGGCTGGCGCGACCGCAATGCCGCCGTGCCCGAGGCGTTGCTGATTGCCCTGCGTCAGGCCCATGCCCGAGGTGCGCGGTTGTTGTCGATCTGCTCTGGAGTGTTCGTGCTGGCCGCCACCGGGCTGCTCAATGGTCACGGCGCCACCACGCACTGGCGCTACACCACGGAGCTGGCCGAACGTTTTCCGGACATTCTGGTGGACCCGGATGTGTTGTATGTCGACTCGGGCCAGTTGATCACCTCGGCCGGCAGCGCGGCGGGCATCGATGCCTGCCTGCATCTGGTGGCGCGGGATTTCGGCACGCAAGTGGCCAACGCCGTGGCGCGGCGCCTGGTGATGTCGCCACAACGCACCGGTGGCCAGGCGCAGTTCATTCCAACGCCGGTCAGCCCTACACCTCGCAGCGATCTTTCCCGCGTCATGCAGTGGGCACGGGAGCGTCTGCACGAACCGCTGGAGGTCCGCGACCTGGCCAGCGAAGCGGCCATGAGCGAGCGCACGTTCCTGCGGCGTTTCAGCGAAGCCAGCGGCCAGTCGCCCAAGACGTGGTTGCAACACGAACGCCTGGGCCGCGCTCGCGAACTGCTGGAAAGTACGAATCAAAACACCGAGCAGATTGCCGGGCAGTGTGGTTATCGGTCGGTGGAAAGTTTTCGAGTGGCCTTTCGCAGTGTGGTCGGGGTGCCGCCGTCGGTGTATCGGGAACGGTTTGGGCGTGGGGTCAAGGCCATTTCTTGAGTTATCTGGGCAGGCCCCTTCGCGAGCAGGCTCGCTCCCACATTTGAAACGCGTTTCCCTGTGGGAGCGAGCCTGCTCGCGAAGGCGTCTGGCCGGACAACCCATTTCTCAAGGCCTGCGCAACAGATAGGTATCCATGATCCACCCATTGGCCAACCGCGCCGCCTTGCGAGCCCGCTCAATTTCATCCGCCACATCCTTGAGCTTGCCGCTGATCAGGATCTCATCCGGCGTCCCCAGGTACGCACCCCAGAAAATCTCGGTGTCCCGGTCCGCCACCTGATGGTAGGCATCCTGCGCATCGAGCATCACCACCAGGCTATCGGCATCGCTCACCTGCCCCGCTGCCAGGCGCCGGCCGGTGGTGATCTCCACCGCGCGACCAATCTGATTGAGCGCTACCTTGTGCTGCGCCGCCAACGCCTGGACGCTGGTGATACCGGGGATCACCTCAAACTCGAAAGCACAGGCGCCTGACACGAGAATCGCCTGCAGGATGCGAAGGGTGCTGTCGTACAACGCCGGGTCGCCCCACACCAGGAACCCGCCGCACTGGTCGTCTGATAGTTCTTCGTTGATCAGCCGTTCGAAGGTTCGCTGCTTGGCCAGGTTCAGATCATCGACACTCGTTGTGTAGTCCACATCGCCACGCTCGCGCTCCGGACTGTGCGCTTCGACAAAGCGGTAGTCCCGATCGGTGATGTAGCGCTCGCAGATTTCCCGGCGCAGATCGATCAGTTTGCCCTTGCTCTGGCCCTTGTCCATGAGGAAAAACACGTCGACCCGATTCAAGGCTTTCACCGCCTGCATCGTGATGTAGTCGGGATTGCCGGCGCCGATGCCGATGACCAGAAGTTTTTTCATCACAGCGTTCCTTCGGGCTCAATGCCCGACAAGCGCAGCCGCCAGCAACCATTGAACCTCAGTTCGATGGCCGACAACGGCTCGACATCAATCAGGTTGAAGGCAGAAGCGCGCAACACGCTCGTCAGCGCGGCCCGGATGATAAAGGGATGGGTCACAGCAACGACATGCCCGGGTGTCGCTTCCAGCGTCGCCAGCCACGCGGCCACTCGTTCAACGACTTGCGTCACTGATTCGCCACCGTGGGGAGCCGAACCCGGATCGGCGAGCCAGGTGTCGAGCCGTTCGGGTTCGGTTTTTTGCAGGTCGTTGATGCGTGCCCCGTTCCAGCGACCGAAATCGCAATCCCTGAGTGCCGGAACAATTTCCACAGTGTCGCCAAAGAGTTCAGCGGTTTGCCGGGTCCGCAGTTCCGGAGCGCACATCAGCCTGGGTGAACCCTTGAATAGAGTACTGCGCGAGCCCCTCGCCGATTGCCAATCCATCTCCAAGGGCTCATTCGTAGGAAAACGCGCCAATTTCTGTGCGACGGTTCGAGCGTGGCAGATCAGGGTCAAACGGGTCGCCTGCACGAAATTTCTCTCTGTTGATAGACGGGAAAAACGGCGTCTGGCCGTCGAATTTGGCTCAATTGTGCCGTAACTCGACTGATGGCGGGCGTTTCGCGTGAGCGAATGTTGTTGACCGGTTCAGGCCTTTCATCGCGCAACAGAAGCCATTTCCGACATCTCTATGGGCCATGCCCTACAAGGCCGATCGACATCGGCGTAGCCTTCGACGCAAGGGTATTCATCCCGCTGAGCGGGCGCCCGGAACGGCGCGAAAATTAACTAGACATGTAATACGCGTTAAATAAATACTGGTTTCAACGGACTATCGACACCCCCCATCCAGCAGGAGCCCGGATGCCTCATTCAGTGACCCGACCGACGATCCTGACCTGGACCTTGCACCGTCCGAACGCAAAGCCATGCGCACCTCGAAAACCCTGTGCCCATTACACGACCCGGGCGGGGTATCACGTGTGGCCATGTAACGAAAACAACTGAAAAAAAGAGTGGCGCCTGACAAGGCCGCCGCCGCGACAACGCGTGGAAACCGACAGTGATAGTCAGGTCAGGTGCCAGTCACCGGATCCTTGATACAGGAGTGCATCCCATGCTGGTCTTGCGTCCAGTGCAGTTAACCGACCTGCCCCAGTTGCAGCGGCTCGCCCGCCAAAGCATGGTGGGCGTCACGTCCTTGCCGGACGACAGCGAACGCCTGCGCGATAAAGTTCTCGATTCCTGCACCTCGTTCGAGCAACACGTGCAAAGCCCCGGCCCGGAGAACTACTTCTTCGTGCTGGAAGACCTGGCGACCCAATGCCTGGTGGGGTGCTCGGAAATCCTTGCCACCGCCGGCTTCAGCGAACCGTTCTACAGCCTGCGCAACCGCCATTTCAACAGTGCTTCGCGAGAGCTGAACATCGAGCACGACGTGCCGGCGCTGTCGGTGTGCCAGGACCTCAGTAGCCACACCCTGCTGCGGGGATTCCACATCGATGCCACGCTGGAGCGCACCGTATTCTCGGAATTATTGTCACGGGCACGGCTGCTGTTCATTGCGGCCCATGCCCGACGGTTTTCCGATGCGGTGATCACCGAGATCGTCGGCTACAGCAGCGATGAGGGCCACTCGCCGTTCTGGGATGCGGTGGGCAAACACTTCTTCGACCTGCCCTATGTCGAGGCTGAACGGCTGTGCGGCCTGGAAAGCCGGACCTTTCTCGCCGAATTGATGCCGCAATACCCGATCTACGTGCCGATGCTGCCCCAGGCCGCACAGGACTGTATCGGCCGCATCCACCCCGATGGCCAGGAGGCCTTCGATATCCTTGAGCGCGAGGGGTTCGAAACAAACAGCTATGTCGACCTGTTCGATGGCGGCCCGACCCTGTTTGCACGCACCGGCAATATCCGTTCAATTGCCCGCAGCCATAGCACCCTGGCCAGTCCTGGTTCCTCCATCGACGCCCGCGGCCGCTATCTGGTGAGTAATGATTCGCTGGAAAATTATCGCGCCATCGTCGCAGACCTGGACTACGTCGCCGGGCAACCGGCGACCCTGGACGCCCGCATGTGCGCGGCGCTGAAGGTGAGCGAAGGCAGCCCGATCCGGTTGATTGCCTTGTGAGCATCAACCGACGCGATGCCGAACGACAACGCCCGAACTGGCGCGAAAAAGGAGCTGCAGCATGATTGTCCGTCCGGTTCAGGTCACCGACCTGCCCGCCTTGCTCGCCCTGGTCCGGCAGGCGGGCCGTGGATTGACCAACCTGCCGGCCAATGAAGAACGGCTGACCCATCGTCTGCGCTGGGCGAAAAGGACGTTTGCCGAACAGGTAGAACGTGCCGATGCCGACTACCTGTTCGTGCTCGAAGACGATGATCAGCAAGTGATCGGCGTCAGCGCCCTGACCGGGGCCGTCGGCCTGCGCGAACCCTGGTACAACTACCGGGTCGGGCTGACAGTCAACTCATCGGAGGATCTGGGCATTCGGCGGCACATCCCGACCTTGTTCCTGAACAATGAAATGACCGGTCAATCGGAACTCTGCTCGCTGTTTCTGCGCCCCGATCAGCGCTTGGGCGGTCACGGTCGCTTACTGTCCCTGGGGCGCCTGTTGTTTGTAGCGGAGTTTCCGCATCTGTTCGGCGACAAGCTCATTGCCGAACTGCGCGGCAGTGCCGACGAGCATGGCTGCTCACCCTTCTGGGACAGCGTGGGCCGACACTTTTTCAAAATGGATTTCAGCCATGCCGATCACTTGTCGTGGCTGGGTCACAAGTCGTTCATCGCCGAACTGATGCCACGCCAGCCGCTTTACACCTGCTTGCTCACTGAACAAGCCCAAGCCGTGATCGGCAAGCCGCATACCAATAGCGAACCGGCGCTGAAAATCCTCACCAGCGAGGGTTTTGCCCACCAGGGTTACATCGACATCTTCGACGCCGGCCCGGTCATCGAAGCCCCGGTGTCGAACATCCGCACCGTGCGCGACAGTCAATTGCTGGCGCTGTCCATCGGCACTCCGGACGAACACGCGCCGATGTGGCTGATCCACAACCGTCGCCTGGAAAACTGCCGCATCACCACCGCCCCGGCACGGCGGGTTGGCGATTGCCTGATCGTCGACCGTCTCATCGCCAAACGCCTGCAACTGCAACCGGGCGATTCCGTCCGTTGCATTGAATTGCGCCATCAACAGCAGCAGTCGGTGGCGGCGTAATCACCGGTCCCCTTCTTTGTCGCCGGGCTTTGCACCGACGAATTGTCAGGCGCCAACCGCAGGAACGATCCGCCGTCAGCGGAACAAAAGGCAGTAATCACGGTAAATTCGTCATCATTCCCTACCTTCGCCCGTGATAGCCTCTAACACTTTCGGCGTTGACACTTTTGCTCAAGCCCTTCCATTTCCATTGGTGGAACTCATATGTCCAGGCTGTCTCATCAAGATTTGCGCCGCAATTTTCGTCAATTGTTCGCTTCCAACACCTGCTACCACACCGCATCGGTCTTCGACCCGATGTCGGCCCGCATCGCCGCCGATCTGGGGTTCGAAGTAGGCATTCTCGGCGGCTCGGTTGCCTCGTTGCAGGTACTGGCCGCCCCTGATTTTGCCTTGATCACCCTCAGTGAGTTCGCCGAACAGGCCACCCGTATCGGCCGTGTCGCCCAATTGCCGGTAATTGCGGACGCCGACCATGGCTACGGCAACGCGCTCAATGTCATGCGCACCATCGTCGAACTCGAACGGGCCGGCGTCGCAGCCCTGACGATCGAAGACACCTTGCTGCCGGCGCAATTCGGCCGCAAATCCACCGACCTGATCACCGTTGCCGAAGGCGTCGGCAAGATTCGCGCGGCACTGGAAGCCCGATGCGATTCGGAAATGGCCATCATCGCCCGCACCCACGCGGGCATTCTGCCGGTCCAGGAAATCATCAGCCGCACCAAGCAGTACCAGGCCGCCGGCGCGGACGGCATCTGCATGGTGGGGGTGAAGGATTTCGATCATCTGGAACAGATCGCCGAGCACCTGAGCGTGCCGCTGATGCTGGTGACCTACGGCAACCCGTTGCTGCGCGATGACAAACGCCTGGCCGAACTGGGCGTGCGCATCGTGATCGACGGCCACGGCGCCTACTTCGCCGCGATCAAGGCGACCTACGACAGCCTGCGCGAACAACGGCAGATCTTCACCCAGGCTTCGGACCTGAACGCCACCGAACTGACCCATACCTACACCCAGCCGGAGGCATACATCCGTTGGGCGGAGGAGTTCATGAGCGTCAAGGAATGAGTATTCTCTGATTTCGGCTCCTGAAGTTACTTGTGATTCGGCCGGTAGACGCAATGTCACCGGCAGGGTTGCAAGGAATCCTGTGCCGAATGGATAGTTCCCACCAACAAATACGCACATCAAAACAAACACAAACACTTAATAACAACTCCAGAGTTGATATTAAATATCGCCCCCTCTAACCTCGAAACCGTTAAATAACATAATTATTTAACCCTAAAACAAACAACACCCATGCATTACCCAAACTTACATACCGGGCGATACACGCCCACCCACAAACAAGGAAGTACTTATGAAAACCACCTACAACTGGCAAAACACTGATCTATTACGCGCTCAAGTAAAAGTCATCACCACACCGACAAAATCCAATATTGAAACCTCCTGCAACGGCGTGGATCTTCGCTACAACATAGGAAACATCCACGAAATCAAAAAATCCTGGAATATACCCACCAAGAACTAATGCCTTATAGCGATCAACGGATCTGTAAATCAGACAGAATGAGGCCGTGATGCAAAAGACAGACAAGAACTGGTCCAAAACACCACTCTTTCACGCAGAAAAAAACATCATTTTTGCGTCGACCGTGAAACACCACGACATGAACTGTTGGGGAAGTACACCCCGCCTCAATGTCGGCAACCTTCACGAAATCAAGCGCTACTGGCAGTTGAGCGAGATGCTCGAACCTGCCTAGCAGCACTCTTCCCATCTGTTAGATAGACGTCAGTGGCCGCAATACTCAGCCTCTGACGTCTACTTACATCTAACTGACTTGATAAGTGAAATCACATCCCGACAACCAAATAACTTCACTTCTTAAATACCCGCCCCGCCACGTTATTAAAAACCTTAAAAGCAAAGGCGAACTTTTCATGATAAAAAACCTGCTTAACCCTGACTTGACTCCCTCACAAATCATCAACAGCATTAAAAAACTGAATATGAGTATCGAAGTGAAAAACCTGGCAAATCAGTTACCCAAGCAAACAGCGCACACTACTGATTCATTTCATCATGCTGAAATCATGAAGCTGACCAACACCCATACTGGAACACTCACATTACACTGCAACCAACATGGCAACATCAGCCTCAAGGTACCTGACCATGCACCGACGCCTGGACAACTCTATTCCATACCCGGAAAAAGTGTTTTATTTGCGATCAACGCAGGATCGTTTCCCATTCAACTTTACGAACTTGAAGATGAACATCTGACTCGCGGAGAGCGGGTCATCGTCGATGCCAGCAACCCGTTGCTCATCGACGGCACGCAGCAACTGTTCGACAGTAATGTGAATGGCACTGGGCACTTCGCATTTATCGGCAGTCTCAACTTTCCTGACAAGAACGCCGACATTTACGTCTTCGATCGCGTGTCATTGCAAAAAACTGCCTGGTTCCCCCATCACGACAGCGCTGCCCGCTATCTGGTCAGCCTGGAGTTACTGGAGGCCGCCCAAGACCCCGGAGCAGGCAAAGTGGCTGAAGAACTGATTTATCACTTTCACCCCGCCGTCGCATGGAAGGCGTTCCAGATGATTCATCGGGTAAATCCCGCAACAGCACTGGGTTATGCGCCTCTTTTAAGAAACCTGCAAAACACTCGACTCAATGACCTGCTGGATCAACACGTGGGGGAAATGGCATGAAATTGGCCACCTTTGTTGAACGCATGGACACGTACGACCTCCACCAGGACAAATCACGCATTATCGCGGACCTGCGCGAACTCGCTACCAATAGAACATTGCTGAGCGAGCACCTTTACAACACCCTTCAACGTGACGGGTACAGCACCAAAAACAGCTTGTATAACGCCTACGCCTTTGTGCTGCATTACTCGGAAACCTACAGCGTTCGCCTCGGTTTCTGGGCTCCGGTGTCCAGCCAGGACGAAAGCGAGACGTTCATCTACCACTTGAACCACACCCACGATTTCGAGATTTTCGCGGTGGGCTACAGCGGCGATGGCTACACCACCGTCAAGCGCAAAATCCTTGATCAGACGCCATTACGCGCCGGCATCCGCCCGCCTTTGGGTGAAGAAACAACGCTTAAACTCGCCCAAGGCGAAGTGATGCACATGCAACCCTACTACGAAGTGCATCGGCAACTGCCCCCTCGGAACATGTCTGCTTCTCTCAGCCTGATCATTCATGCGCCGCCAACGACCGGTGCCCAAGCCTGGTGTTTTGACGAAGACTTCAGGCCTACGTATCCCGGCATCGCAACGCAGGAGGTAGCGTTTTACGAACACGCGCTGTCATTGCTGGGTGTGGAGTAGCTTTGAACTGGAGAAAGGCACGTTGGCGTCCCGATATGAAAAGTATTCATCACCCTGCCTGCCCCCGAAACAACGCGTCAGGTTATGACGGTGTAATCCGACCTGACCCCTGCTTTCAAACTCCGTTAAACCGTCGCCGGGAACCCCTCATCCCGCTGCAATGCCCTCCGCCTGAATTACATCCCGCATTGCGCACGGCAGTTGCTCGCTGATCCCCTGTGGAAGCGGGCTTGCCCGCGAAGGCGGAGGCACATTCAAACCAGATGTTGCCTGACTTACCGTTTTCGCGGTCAAGCCCGCTCCCACAGGAGACTGCGTACATCCACCAAACAGGTCGAGTGTCAGCTCGCCTCGGCTGCTTTTGATCTGCCCGCCCCTTCGGAAGGCTGAGTGGAG
>NZ_JABFMU010000052.1 GCF_013359695.1 Pseudomonas sp. C2B4 | reverse complement strand
TGTCTGGGCAACGCGTTCATCCAGACGGCCCGCGTTATCGTTGACGTCCTTCGCGGGCAAGTCGAATCGTCGCACCGCCGCTCCCACAGTTTTTTGTGCCGTACGCAAGATGTGTGTACGACTTCAATCCACTGTGGGAGCGGGCTTGCCCGCGAAGGGCCAGCACATCCAACATCACGGGTAACTGACACGCCGCCTTCGCGAGCAGGCTCGCTCCCACAGGGGATGACCTCACTCAGGGCGGGTGACTGCGCAATCCTTTATCTGTTCACGCAACCATCTCAAGCCTGGATCCGCATCGAACCGGGCGTGCCAGTGGGCAATCAATTCGGGGGCGGGGAAATCGATGGGCGGCTCGTGGCAGCTGAGGCCGAACGTCTCGGCGAACGCCTGTGCGATGGGCCCCGGCAGATTGCAGATGTAACCCGTTTGCGAAGCGATCACCGGCATCGCCATGAAGTTCTGCACCAGCACGCCCACACGACGAACCAGCCCTTGAGCCTGCAGGGTCGCGTCGATGATATTGCCCTCCCGCTGGTGCATTTCGATCATCACCTGCGGCCGCTCCAGGTAGAGATCAAGCGGAAAGCGTCCAGGCGACAGGCCTTCGCGCTGCCAGATCAGCGTGAGCAGCGAAACCGTGGTGATCGACTCCTCGCACAGGCCTGCACCCAGCGTCATCGGCGTGCTGATGACCAGGTCGATTTCGCCGTTCTCCAACAGCGGTGGCAAGGCATTGTTCGACGGAATCGGCACCACCTCGATCATCACCCCGGGTGCTTCCCGGGCGATGTGCTGGATCAGCCGCGGCAAGATCAGGAACTCGACGAAATCGCCGGAGGCAATTCGAAACTTGCGCTGCGCCGTTGCCGGCACAAAGGGCGTAGAGCCTTGCAGCGCTTCGTCCAGGCGGCTCAGTGCTTCGCGCACAGGGCCGATCAGTTCGGCAGCCCGTGCGGTGGGTACCAGGCCATGACGCCCATTGACGAACAGTTCGTCCCCCAGGCGCTCGCGCAGTCGCCGCAGCGCATGACTGACCGCTGGCTGGCTGAGTGCCAGGCGTTCGCCGGCGCGTGTGACGTTCTGCGTGTCCCACAGCGTCGCGAAGACCACCAGCAGGTTCAGATCGAGGGTACGGGTATTTATATTGTGCATGCATAGAATTCCATCTATTCATTTCCCTCACTGTACCGGCTTTGATGTAGTGGCTCCATCGTTCCCTGAGTACAAGAGCCCTAGCATGAACAATAAAAAACCCCTGCAGATGGGTTGGTTCATTCCAACGATTGGCGACACCACTGCGTTCAGCGATCCAAGTCAAAGCATCCCGCAGTCCCTCGAGCATTTCGAACGGGTAGCCGTCACCGCCGAACAGGCCGGATTCGACTACGTGCTGGTTCCCGTTACCCCCTTCTGCTGGGATGCCTGGGTGACCGCCTCCTTTGTCATCGCCCGTACCCAGAAGCTCAAGGCCCTGGTGGCCGTGAAGCCCGGCTTCATCCACCCGGTCGCCCAGGCCAAGATGTTCGCCACCTTCGACCAACTGTCCAAGGGGCGCATCTGCATCAACCTGATCGCCGGCCTCAGCGAGAAAGACGCCTACGCCGAAGGCCAGATTGCGTCCAAGCAAAAGCGCTACGAACAGCTGGAAGAAGAAGTCGAGTTGATGAAACGGCTGTGGACCGAAGAAGGCGTGGAGTACGAAGGCAAGTACCACCGCGCCTACAGCCCGAAAGTCATACCCGCCCCCTTCCAGCAACCCCACCCGCCGTTCTTCCTGGGCGGTGGCTCGGAGCAAGCCGCGGAAATTTCCGCCAAGCACTCCTCCGTGCACCTGTTCTGGGGCGACTACCCGGAGCGCATCGCCGAACAGATCAAGGACATGCGTGAGCGGGCTGCCAAATATGGTCGCGGTGAGGAAATCGAGTTCGCGATGCGCCTGCAGATCATCTGCCGGGAAACCGAAGAGCAAGCCTGGGCCGCGGCGGATACCTTGGTCAACGGTGCCGATCCGGCCTGGACCGAACAGGTCAAGACCATGATGGCCGAATCCGTTGCCAACCAACGCATGAAGGAACTTTCCAGAACCGATGGCCGCAAGATGACGCCGCACCTGTGGACCGGCATCACTGAAGTGCGCCCCGGTGCCGGTATTGCGGTGGTGGGCAACCCGCAGCAGGTCGCCGACCAGTTGCTGGCATTTGTCGATGCCGGTTGCAGCGGTTTCTGCCTGTCCGGCTACCCGCACCACGAGGAAGCAGAGCGCTTCGGCCGCCTGGTCATGCCGCTGCTCAGCCGCTGAGCCACTCACTCCTATCCAATAACAATCAGCCGCCGGCACGCCCGGCGGCAACTGGAGTCCCTTGCGATGAACACCACCCCATTCGATCCCAAGCAGTTCCGCCAGGCGCTCGGCGCCTTCACCACCGGCGTGACCATCGTCACCACCCGTGGCCCGGATGGGCAGGATTACGGATTGACCGCCAACAGCTTCAACTCGGTATCGATCGACCCGCCCATGGTGCTGTGGAGCATCAACAAGGATTCCTCGTCGGCGCACGCCTTCACTGAAGGTTCGCACTTCGCCGTGCACATCCTGGCAACTGATCAGGAGTCATTGTCCAACCGCTTCGCCAAAAGCGGTGCCGACAAATTCAGCGGTCTCGACCTGCAACGCGGCCCCTGCGAAATTCCGCTACTGGAAGGCTGCTCGGCGCGTTTCCAGTGCAAGACCACCTATCAGTACGAGGGTGGCGACCACATCATCCTGGTCGGTGAAGTGCTGGCGTTCGACCGCTTCGACGGTGCGCCGCTGGTGTTCCACAGCGGCGGCTACCGACGCCTGCTGACCACCACCGCGCAGGACCAGGAAAGTGCCAACTACGGCGAAAACTGGCTCGGTTTCCTGCTGGGTCGCGCCTATTACCAACTACAAATCCCCATTCGCCAGCAACTGAAGGCCATGGGCATGCAGGACCAGGACTTCGAGCTGTTGGGCATCCTCAGCTTCAGCGAAGGCCGGACCCTGGACGAGCTGTTCCAGGTGTTCGAGTTCACCGGCAAGGTGCTGTCGGAAGACCAACTGGCGGTCTGGTTGCAGAAGGACTTGCTGACGCTGGAGGACCATCGCGTGTTGTTCACCGACAAGGGACGCCAACTGGCCATCCAGTGGCTGGCCTTCGCCAAGGCCGCCGAGATGGCTGCTCTGGAAGCACTCTCTTTCGACGAAGCGCAACAACTCAAGCTCTTGATCGGCCGCGTCATCCAGCACA
The DNA here is from genome assembly GCF_013359695.1 of Pseudomonas sp. C2B4. GTDB lineage: Bacteria > Pseudomonadota > Gammaproteobacteria > Pseudomonadales > Pseudomonadaceae > Aquipseudomonas. The sequence continues at coordinate 41,628 of NZ_JABFMU010000052.1, read as the reverse complement.
CCGGCGCCGAGCTGCCGGTGCACTGGCGCAAGGAAAACATCTGGCAGGACAACAACCTCTGGCAGCAATCCGACGCCATCGTCTCGACGCGCTGACGCAGCACTGCGCGGCGACCTGCACGCCGCGCAGCTTCGATGACAAGAACCAGCCCAAGAGGTAACCGTCGATGACGAGCACCACCACTATCAAGGCCACGGCCACGCCCTGCGCGGCACGATCGCTGCCCAGCCGTGGACAGGCCCACTATGCCCTCGGCGTGCTGCTGCTGGCCTACGTCTTCTCAATCATGGACCGGCAGGTCCTCAGCCTGCTGGTCGGGCCGATCCAGCAATCGTTGCACGTCAACGATGCCTGGATGGGCATGCTGCATGGCTTCACCTTCGCCGCTTTCTACTCCTTGGCCGGTCTGCCGATCGCGCGCCTGATCGATCGTGGCAATCGACGCCTGATCATCATGGTCGGCATTGGCTTGTGGTGCCTGGCTACCGCAGCCAGCGGTCTTGCCAGTGAGTTCTGGCACCTGCTGCTGGCACGCGTCGGGGTGGCGGTCGGCGAGGCGGTGCTGCTGCCGGGTGCCGTGTCGCTGATCAGCGACCTGTTCGTGCCGGAGAAACGCGGCCGCGCGCTCGGCGTTTTTGGCGCCGGAGGCCCGATCGGTGTTGGTGGTGGTTTACTCGCCACCGGCCTGGTGCTCGGCTATTTCAGCGCCCATCCACTGACCCTGCCCTTCCTTGGCACCCTCGCCCCTTGGCAAACCACGTTGATGTCGATCGGCCTGCCGGGCCTGATCGTCCTGCTGCTGATGTCCGGCGTATCGGAGCCGCGACTGAGTCGCGCCGGACGGGCGACGCCGACCTCGGTGGCGCCGGGCGTGCGACTGGATGAAGTGCTGGCGTTCTTGCGCGCCAACCGGCGCACCTTCGTCGCCATTCTGGTCGGCATGGGCTGCTATAACGCCGCGGTGTACGGCAGCGGCGCCTGGGTCCCCAGCTATCTGGTCCGGGAGTTCGGATGGACGTACGCCAAGGCCGGCACCGTGATGGGACTGATCATGTGTGTCAGCTCGCCGCTCGGTGTGCTCGGTGCCAGTTGGCTGGGTGAATACTGGCGCCGCCGTGGCGTGGCCAATGGCAACCTGCGCGTGGCGATCAGCGCCAGCATCGTCCTGCCACTGTTCGCCACACCGCTACTGCTGGCGCCCAACGCCCTATCGGCAATGCCGTTCCTCGCCCTCTCCGCCGCCCTTTGGGTCTGCCTGTTCGGCATCGGCCCGGCGTTGATCGTCGAAATAGCACCCGCACCGATGCGCGGACAATTCATCGCCCTGTTCACCGGCGTGCTCAATCTGCTCGGTGTGGGCGTCGGCCCGCTGGCGATTGGCGTCATCACCGACTACGTGCTGGTCGACCCCGCCGCGATTCGTTACTCGATCCTGATCGTCACGCTGATCGCCTGCGCCCTGGCCTGTCCGCTTCTGCTTCGCGCCCGGAACAGTTTCAAGCACACCGCCCAGCAGGCCCGCGAATGGCAGCCCGCCAGCGCCACCGCGACCTGACCCCTCCCAACTGAAGAGAACACTTATGAACATGATCAAAGGGAGCTGCCTGTGCGGCGGCATCCACTACTCCAGCCACCTCAACCCGCTGTCCACAGCGGTATGCCATTGCAGCGACTGCCAGAAGCAGACCGGCAGCGCCTTCTCGGTCAACCTGCTGGTGCAGGCCGAAGGCTTCCTGGTCCAGGGCGCAGGTCTGGGTTGCTACGCCAAGGCCGGCGGTAGCGGCCTGCCAGTGCGGCGCTATTTCTGCACCCGCTGTGGCTCGGCGCTGTACTCCGAAATCACGGCAATGCCCGGCGTGCTGGCGGTCAAGGCCGGCACCCTGGCCGAGCCGGCCAACACCCCGCCGAATCTGCACCTGTGGTGCGCGTCGGCACAGCCCTGGGTGGTCATCGACCGCTCACTGCCGTGCTTCGAGCAGGCTCCCACCGAGTGAAACACCAGGACCCGGCCGAGCCCTGTCGAAGCCGGTCGAACACGAGATGTCGCCCATGATCAAAGACGCGCCTTACGCCGCTCCTGCCAGTGCTCCCCGGAAACTGCTGGCTCGCCTGCAGACCCTCGGTCCCGGCTTGATGGTCAGCCTGGCGATCGCCATGGCCTCGGCTTTCATCGCCGATCATTACGGCGGTCCCACGCTGCTGTACGCCCTGCTTTTCGGTATGGCTTGCCATTTTCTGAGCGAGGACAGCCGCTGCCTTCCGGGCATCGAGTTCACCTCACGGACGATTCTGCGCATCGGCGTGGCCCTGCTGGGGGCGCGTATCACCCTCGAACAAATCGGATCGCTGGGTTGGGAAACGGTCCTGGCCGCCGTGTTTGCAGTCACTGCGACCATTTCCGTCGGCTGGATAAGCGCTCGCCTGCTGAACGTGCGTGCCGACTTCGGCGTACTGACCGGTGGCGCCGTCGCCATTTGCGGCGCGTCGGCGGCCCTCGCGATTTCCGCTGTGTTGCCCAGGCATGAGCACAGTGAGCGCGATACGTTGCTGACGGTAGTGGGTGTCACCGGGCTCTCGACCGTGGCGATGATCACCTATCCCATCATCAGCAAACTGCTGGGCCTGTCACCTGAACAGACCGGGATCTTTCTGGGTGGCACCATTCATGACGTGGCGCAGGTGGTCGGCGCCGGCTACATGATTTCTCCGGCCACCGGCGATATCGCCACCGTTGTGAAGCTGCTGCGAGTGGCACTGCTGGTGCCCGCCGTCGTCGTGGTGGCCTGGCTGTTTCGCCGACAGCAAGGCGCACAAGCGGACAGCGGGCGGCGGATACCGCTGATCCCGGGATTCCTGGTGGCTTTCATCTGCCTGGTCGCAGTCAACAGCAGCGGTTTTCTGCCCCCCTCTCTGACCGGCGCAATGAGTGAAACGTCCCGTGGTTGCCTGGTGATCGCCATCGCCGCCCTGGGGTTGAAAACTTCGCTGCAAAAACTCGCTTCAGTCGGCTGGCGCCCGATCGCCTTACTGGTGGGCGAGACGCTGTTTCTCGCAGCACTGGTGATAGGCCTGCTTTTTCTGGGGCGATGAATTGACCCAGCCCTGCACCTGATTCTTCGGCAGTACCCACACAGCACCCCCATCGATCGCGACGCTGTTGCGCTCGCGCGGGTGTGCATTCCCACGCGGTTCCACAACTTGAGAGCAACGACATGAAAACAACAAAAATACTCGTGCAATCCGGCGTCCTGGCGCTTTCGCTTCTGGCCACGGCCGTCATGGCCAAGGTCTCTCCCGAGGAGGCCGCAAAGCTGGGCACGACACTGACGCCAATGGGTGGCGTCAAAGCCGCGAACGCTGATGGCAGCATTCCCGCCTGGACCGGAGGACTGCCCACAACCGCCGGCTCCGTGGACAGCAAAGGCTTCTTGAGCGACCCCTTTGCCAACGAAAAGCCCTTGTTCGTCATCACGGCGGACACGGCCGAAAAATACAAGGACAAGCTGTCCGCAGGCCAACTGGCGATGTTCAAACGGTACCCGCAGAGCTACAAAATTCCGGTCTACCCCACCCATCGCACCGCAGCGGTACCCGCAGACATCTATTCGGTCATCAAGACCAGTGCGGTGAAGACTGAAGAGGTGGATGGCGGCAACGGACTGACCGGTTTTTCCGATAGCCGTTACTACGCGTTCCCTGTGCCCAAAAATGGCATCGAAGTGCTGTGGAACCACATGACTCGTTATCGCGGCGGCAACGTCAACCGCCTGGCCACCCGCGTCCAACCGCAAACGGACGGGGCCTTCAGCATGATCCAACTGGAGGACGAGATCTCCTACCCGCGTGAGCTGCCTGACCTGGACAAGAGCAAGGCCGAGAACATCCTGTTCTACTTCCTCCAGCGCGTGACCGGACCGGCCCGGCTGGCCGGTAACGTGTTGCTGATTCACGAAACCATCGACCAGGTCAAGGAACCCCGTGATGCCTGGCTGTACAACGCCGGACAGCGCCGCGTGCGCCGCGCGCCGCAGGTTGCCTATGACGGCCCGGCCACTGCCGCCGATGGCCTGGCCACGACGGACAACTACGACATGTTCAACGGCGCCCCTGACCGGTACACCTGGGAACTGGTCGGGAAAAAGGAACTGTACATCCCCTACAACAGCTACAAGCTCGACTCACCGAACCTCAAGTACGCCGACATCCTCAAGGCCGGGCACATCAATCAGGACCTGACCCGCTACGAACTGCACCGTGTCTGGGAGGTGGTGGCCAAGGTCAAGCCAGGCGAACGTCACATCTACGCGACACGACACATGTACTTCGATGAAGACACCTGGCAACTGGCAGAAGTGGACCATTACGACGGGCGCGGCCAACTGTGGCGCGTGGGTGAAGGGCATGCCCAGCAGTACTACCACAAGCAAGTGCCTGGCTATACCGCTGAAGCCCTCTATGACCTGCAGTCCGGCCGCTATTCGGTACTGGGCCTGAAAAACGAAGAGAAGCGCAGCATTGAATTCGGCGCCGTAGCGTCGGCAAACAATTACACCCCGGCCGCGTTGCGCCAGGCGGGCATCCGTTGATGCCGTGAATTAGCTGCATGGGGTGTTGTTTTTGGGCGGCTAGACAGCCGCCTTTTTAAATGAGCCAATCAAGACTCGAATCGATTGAGCGTCGCGTACGTATCAAACGGCACGTAACGCGCCTGTCGGTCACGCATCACCTTGACCATCGCAATGTCGGCATCGCTGGAAAAGAACAGGCGGCCACCGCACGCCACCAGGTAATCGAGCAAGCGCTCCTTTTCCCCGATGAGCCCTTCCGGGTTGCGGTCGTTGGCAGTGGTGACCTCCAGGTTCAGCCAGTGGGTACCGGGAATGAGGTCGCCGGCAAAAATCACCGGACCTGCCGGCATTGCGATTTCCGGGATCAATTGGCCGGGCGTGTAGCCATCGCTGAAGTGGAACCGCCAGCCGTCACCCAGTTCCTTGCAGCGCCCTCCTTGGAGCAGTATCAGTCGGTCAGTGCCTTCGAGCCTGTGCACGATCTGCCGGACGAACAGAGCACGGTCATGGGGATGGTTGTGACGGGCACGAAGCCAGTGACGCTCCCCGATGATGTACCGCGCGGCGGGAAACAACAGCCGCGGGGTATCGCCATCGTCAATCGCCGCACGGAGTTCCGGGCTCAGTTGCGCCTGCAGATGAGTGAGCACCACCGCATGGATGTCACCCTCCGCCAGCCCCTGTTGCGCCAGGCTTTCCAGCAGGCCGGGGGCATGTTTCTGGCAGGTGCAGGTCCGGGGTGGTGGCGCGAGCAATGCATCCGCTCCCGCCAGCACCAGGATGTTCCTGTCCCCTTGCTGGACCAGCAATGCCCGTGAAGCAAGCTGCACCCGATTGTGATGGTCGGGCCTCATCCAGTCGGCCCAGACCTGCCTGGGCGTATGACCGAACATCACCCCACCGTCCAGCTTGCGACTTCTACCAATCAGCGTGGATAAACGACGGTTCACAACCCTTCCCTCTTTGAATTCGCGTCTTCCGACCGAGTCCAGTCACAACAACGCAAGGACACCACCGACTACGATGAGCTGCGCCGTCAGCACGAACGCCAGGATCAACGGTTTGATACCCGCCTTGCGCAGGTCCTGCAGACGGGTGCTGAACCCCAGCGCGCCCATGGCCGAAGCCAGGAGCAGATCATCCAGGCCGACGACCATCTGCCGGACACCCTGCGTCAGCGGCATCCAGGAATTGATCGACATGCAGATCACAAAGCCCAGCACGAACACCGGCACCTTGACCGACGCCGTGGCTTCATGGCCGGTTCTTCCCCGCGACCACCACAGCCCGATGCCGATCAATACCGGTGCCAGCAGCAAGACGCGGATGAGCTTGGCAACGATGGCCGCCTCGGCAGCCTGCGGGTTCATGGCCTGGCCGGCGGCCACGACCTGGGCGACTTCATGCAGGGTGGCGCCGGTGAAGACGCCAAAGGCGTGGCTGTCGCCCAGCAACCCCGGCGCAAGGCTGAACACCCACGGATAGGCCAGCATGCCGAAGGTGCCGAATAGCACGATGCAGGCAATGGCAATGGCGACCTGGTCGTTGCGTGCCCGCACCACTCCGGCGCTGGCGAGGATCGCCGCAGCACCGCAAATCGCGTGACCGGCGCCGATCAGGAGGGCTGTGCCGCGATCCATGCGCAGGACGCGAACACCCAGCCAGATGGCCAGGGCCAGTGTGGACAGGATCAACAGCACATCGATGACGAAGGCCTGCACGCCCAGCGCCTGCACCTGTTGCACGGTGAGGCGAAAGCCATAGAGCGCGACGCCGACGCGCAGCACTGATTGCTTGCACAACTGCACGCCACTGGCCAGCGCGTAGTGGACGATGTTTGGCGTCAGATTACCCAGCGCCAGGCCGATCAGCATGGCCAGTGTCAGTGCGCCAAGACCACTGCCGTGAAGCATCGGCGCAGCGGCGAGCCAAAGGGCGAAAGCGGCCACTGCGAGACTGCCAGCGAGGCCCGCAAGCAGGTTGAAGGGAGAACGAAGGCTTGCGACGAGCATGAGCAAATCCCGGCCCGATCGGGCCAAAAAAATTCGAAGGAGTCTGCGAGGCGCCTGCGACGCTAAAAAAACCGCTGCCGAAGCAGCGGTAAAGGGCACAGCGTCGTGAATCGGCGAATTACTTGCCGTAGCGGCGCAGCGCTGCCGGGCTGTAGTTTTCTTTCGAAGCCAACTGGTTGAAGACCATCTTCTGCTGGCTCTCATTGGTCATGTAGTTGGTGGAGTAGCGGCCCGAAATGAAGTCATAGGTGGCTTCCATCGCCTGGAACGGCACATCCACATCCGGCAGCTGGATCGGGTAGCTTTCGTACATGCGCCACAGTTCGCCGCGGCTGTCATACATCTCCGAGCTTGCGATCTGCCAGTTGTCCTCGTCGATGTAGAAACGACGCTTGCCGTAGACGTGGCGGGCATCGGGCTTGAGGGTCGCTTCGATCACCCAGACGCGGTGCTTCTCGTAACGTACGTATTGCGGGTCGAGGCTGTTCTTTTTCAGCAGGTCGGCGTACTTCAGCGACTTGCTCGCCAGCTTGTAGCTGTTGTACGGGATCAGGCGTTCCTGCTTGCCGATCAACTTCCAGTCGTAGCGGTCCGGGGCGCCGTTGAAGCCACCCACGCCATCGGAGGTCAATTGGCCGTAGCTGTAGCGGGCACTGTTGTCGTAGGCCACGGTCGGCGCACGACGCACTCGACGCTGGCCGGGAATGTACTGCCAGGCACCGCGCGGTTCGGCGACCTGGTTGACCGGCTCATGGACCATGGTGATCTCACCGGCCACGCGCGACGGGCTCAAGGCGCGGATCATGCTGAAGTACAGAGCGTTTTCTTCCGGTTGCAGATCGCTGACCGCCGAGCGGAAATGCACGCTCTGCTCATAGGTCACCAGGGTACTGGCGCCGCTGTCCTCGACGGTGGCCGAGGCCATCTCACGCTGCACCGAGCTACCGATATAACGCGCCAGGTGGTTCCACATGATTTCCAAAGGTTCGGTCGGCATCGGGAACGGCACGCCGGTGTTGTAGCCGATGATGCCGTAGCCATTGTCGGCCAGCGTTACCTTGCCGGCATTGTCGCGAGTGGCGGCATTGATGGTGTCTGGCATGTGCGTGGTGCGGTGCGACGGGTAGACATTGATCTTGTACGTCGCAGGGAAACGCTTGAGCATCGCCACCTGCCCCGGCGTCAGCAGCTTTTCGTATTGGCCGGCGTTCGCCGAGGTGATCACCATCAGCGGTTTTTCGCTGGCAAAAGGATCGGTGTAGTCGCCATTGGCACTGGCGCTCAGGCTGCCCGGCTTAAGTCCGCCGTCCCAGGCCGGGATAGTGCCGTCAGCGTTGGCGGCACGCTCGCCGCCCATGGCATTGAGGGTCGTGCCCAGCTTTGAAGTGTCAGTGTTCTTGGCGTACAGCGATGTGCTCAGGCATGCCGAAGCCAGGACGGTCAGTACGAGGGGCAGTCTTTTCAGTTTCATGTTCATCAGAAGCTCACCTTAAGGTTGACCGATGCAAAGTCGCGGTCGTTGAGAGTGCTGAAGTCACCGCCGAAGAAATCGTTGTAGTTGAACTCCAACGAGTAATTGGTGCGGTACTCAAACAGCAGCGAGAGACCCACTGCTTTCTGTCCTTCCTGGAAATTGGGGCCATACCCGTTCACGTCATGGCGAAAGTTGATGCTGGGCGTGACGACGGTCGACGGCAGGATGCCTTCGTAGGCCAGGGCGCCGCGCAGGCGGTAGCCCCAGGACCAATCGGTGTAGAAGCCGCGGTTGTCGTTGCAGTTGTCGGCGTTGAGGTTGGCGATCTGGCCGGCGTTGAGGTTGGCCGTGCCCGGCGTGACGCAGAAGCTGGCCGGCACCGCCGGGTTGAACGACGTGGTGGTCAACTCGCTTCGGCCATAGGCACCGCTGCGGCCGAAGCGCTCGTTACCCAGGTCACTGATGTGGTTGACCGCGCCCTCGGCGGCCCAGGAAAACTTGCTCGCGCCCAATACGTTGGACACGCTGTCGGTGGCACCCAGCGAGAACTGCGATACCGGCATGCGCTTGTAGCCTTCGATCGGCGCCCCCAGAGCCGGGGTGACGCCCGGGTTGGTGAACGGCGTGTTGGGGCTGCGCAACAGGAACTGAATGGTGTCGTTGCCGTTGAAACCCAATGGCTGGTTGGGCCGGTAGCTCAACTCACCGAACACTGCCGTGCTGCCGACTACGCCGCTGAGGCTCACACCAAACAGTCGGATGTCTTCGGGGTAGACCGAGTTGTAACTGGCCGTCGAGATGTTCGACAGCGAACCGCCCGCCCCGGAAATCGGCCGGCTGACCGCCGTACCGTTGAACGAGGCGAAACGGCTGGCGTAGTTGGCGTAGTACAGGCCCAGCTCGGCATCGTTCAGGCTCTCGATAACCTTGCGCAAGGCCAGACCGTACTGGCCGCCGTCATGGGCGTAATCGGTCTGGCCGCGCGGCACGAAGGTGCCGGCTTGTAGAGCGGTCGCCGTGGTCTTGTCGCCGGTCAGGCCGGCAACGATCGGGCCGCAGCCTTCCGGTGCAAAGTCGGCGGACTGGAAAAAGGTGCCGCAACCGTCCAGCACCGAAGGCCGGAAGTTGTATTGATAAAAACCTTCCAGGCTCAGGGTGTCGTTCAAGCCGAAGTTGAACGAGACCATCTCGACCGGCAACTGCCCTTCCTTGAGCTCGACACCCGGACGGTTGAACGCCGACACGTCCAGCGGGTTGATGGCGTTGATGCCGTTCTGGAAGAACAGTGCTTCACCCCAGCTCAGCACCTGCTTGCCGACCTTGACGCTTAGCGGATGGTCGCCCACGTCGAAGTTTTTCCAGACATAGGCGTCCAGGGTCTCGAAGCCCTGGAACTTCGCCATGTCCGGCCAGCCGGAGTCGTCGAACTTCTTGAAATCGCCGTTGCCGCTGTCCAGAGCATGGTCATACCAGTACTTGAAGCGAATGAAGGCGCCCTGGTTGCCATCGTTCAGGTCGAACTCGGTCAAGCCCTTGTAGACCTGGGAGATAGTGTCGTGCTTGGAGAAGTTCAGCCGGCCGTCGTCACCGTTGGTGTCGATGCCCTTGCCGTTCTTGCCGATGCTCCTGGCATCCGGGGCGTACAGCATGCCCGGATCCGGGTTGCGCAACGCCCAGCTCTGACCGTAGGTCAAGGTGGTGTTGGTGGTCAGCGACCAGTCCTCATTGACCTCGAAAGTCGCGGCGTACGCCGGTGGGCAGGCGAAGGTCGCCAGAGCGACGCCGACAGCCAGCAGGCAAGGGGTAAAACGCCTGCTTAACGAGGTAGAGAGATGCAGGGTAGAGATGGCGGTACTGCTCAACATGCATGTCACCTTTTTTTGTTTTTAATGGTGAAGCGCTCCCCGCACCGGGGCCTTTAAGCCCCAGCGTGAGTCAGCGTGGTGTGGCGTTTTAGATTGGGTTACGGGTGTGCTCGTGCAGCACTTTCGCGGGGATGCCCAGCAGCAGGACGGTCGCGCCGAACACCAGCAGGCCGGCGATCACATCAAAGGCGACGAACAGGCTGCCGGTCTGGGTCTTGACGGCTCCGACCAGGACCGGGGCGACCATGGCGGCGATGCCGCCCAGACTGCTGATCAGCGCGATGCCGCCGGCAGCGACCGGTCCGCTGAGGTAGGCCGGTGGAATGGTCCAGAACAACGGCACGGCCGACAGACAAGCGGCGGCACCCACGCTCATGAACAATACCGACAGCTCGAGATTGCCCTGAAACAGGCCAAGCAACACGAAGCTGCCAGCGCCCACCAGCATGGTCGACGCCAGGTGCCAGCGCCGTTCAAGGTGTTTGTCCGAGCTGCGGCCCAGCAGGTACATGGCGACCAGGGCAATGCAATACGGCAGGCTGCTGATCAGCCCGATACGGCCGATGTCGGCCAGTCCGAAGCTCTGGATCAGGCTCGGCATCCAGTACGCCACGGTATTGGTGCCCGAATAGATGCAGAAGAACACCAGGCCGGCCAGCAGCACGCGGGGATCGCGCAGCAGTTGACGAAACGAAGCATGGGAGTTGCCCTTGATCACATTCTCTACTTCAAGCTGCGCCTGGACGACGGCCTTCTCATGATCGTTGAGCCAGGGCGCGTCCTGCGGTTTGTCGACCAGCCAGAACCAGGCGAAAAGACCCAAGAGCACTGCGGGGATACCTTCGAAGACGAACAGCACCTGCCAGTCCCGCAGCCCTGCCCAGCCATGGAAATGGGTCATGATCCAACCGGCGAGTGGCCCGCTGACGATCCCGGCAAAGATACCGGCCATGATGAAGATCGACGTGATGCGGCCACGGCGCGAGGCCGGGAACCAATAGGTCAGGTACAGGATCACGCCGGGGAAAAAACCCGCCTCGGCAACGCCCAGCAAAAAGCGCGCGATGTACAACCCGGTCGCGGAGCTCACCAGGCTGGTGCCGATGGTCACCAGGCCCCACAACATCATGATGCGCATAATGGTCAGTCGCGCGCCCACCCGCTGCATGTACAGATTGCTCGGCACTTCGAACAGCAGATAGCCGACGAAGAACACCGCCGCACCCAGCCCATAGGCGGCGTCGCTCAGCGCGAGGTCTTCAGCCATGCGCAACTTGGCGAAGGAAATGTTGATGCGGTCGATCGAGTTGATCACATAGGCGACAAACAGGAACGGCAACAGGCGCCAGGCAATCTTGCGAAAAATCTGTTGTACCTCGTGTGCAGCTGCCTCGCCCGTCAGGCACTGGCCTCGTTCAACCACGCTAGTCATTGCTTCTGCTCCTGCGACAAACGCATTGGAAACATTTCTTGTTGTTATTTTTCACACGCCCGGCGGCGCGACTGGGACAGGACAGGACAGGACGACCCGCCCTGTCCGCCTTCATTGCGCAGCGGATAACGCGCGCAGTTCTTCATCCAGCATCGGCACACCCAGCTCGCAGGCTTCAATCCCCTGCAGGCTGACGATCTTCAGCACTTCCAGCACCTGCTCGCGGGTCGCGCCCAGTTGCAGTGCCGCTTGAATGTGACGCCGCGTGCCATGGCCATACAGGTGCGTGATGGCAGCATCGCCGGCAATGCACAGGAACTCGATCCACAGCGGCGGCAGGATGCCGTCCTTCCATAGCCCGAAGCCCATGCCGAGAAATTTCTCCAGATAGGCCGGATCCCACTTGTAGAGGGTCTCCCACAGCGGGTTGAACATCCCGTTGGCCCGCACCGCATCGCAGACCGGCGTCGCCCCCGCCGCCACCGGCTCATCGTCGATTCCGGCGTTGGCCAGTTCCTCGGCGAGGATAGGCACCCCGAGTGCGCAGGCATGGATGCCGACCACGCTGGCCAGCTTGAACACTTCGAGAATCTCGGCCCGGGTCACGCCCAGGCGCAGCGCGTCACGTACATGGCGGCGCACGCCGGGGGCATACAAATGGGTGGCAGTGACGTCGATGTTCAGGCGGATCAGCGCCACCAGTTTCGGATCGAGGATGTCGTTGACCTGACTGTCCTCGACCAGCGCCATGAACCGTTCGGTCCATGGCCCATCCCACTCGGCCATGCGGTCCAGGCTTTCATCGAACAAGCCGGCGGCGCGCAGCGCGTTGTAATTGGGGGTATCGCTCATTGTCGTTCTACTCGCTTTGAGATGAGGTCAGATCACGCCGCCGCCATTCGGACTGAGCACCTGACCGACCAGGTAATGCTCGCCGGCCAGATACAGCACGGTGCCGGCGTACTCCTCGACCGTACCGAAGCGACCCAGCGGAACCCCTTGCCACAAACGGTTGCGGGCTTCTTCGCCGATGGCATCCAGGTAGGCGTTGAACGCCGGCGTCGCAACGCCGCCCGGGGCCATGGCATTGACGAAAATATTGGCGCCAGCCACCTCGTAGGCCACCGATTTGGTGAAGGCGATCACTGCGCCCTTGGTGGCGCAGTAGTGCGGGCTGTGCGCGCTCTTGCTGGAGATTCCGGCAATCGAAGCGACGTTGATGATCTTGCCGTCGCGTTGCGGCTCCATCAGCCTCAGTGCCGCACGGGTGCAATAGAACAGGCCGTGGACATTGACGCCCCAGTAGCGATGCCATTCCTCGTCGCTGATCGCGCTGGTGAAACCCAGCGAGCGGCGTGGTTCGGGGTTCGACATGTAGCGGTACAACGCGTTGCGACGTTCGGTATCGACCTCGCGGTTCGGCGTCAGCGCCGCATTGTTGACCAACACATGCAGAGTGCCGAAACGCGCAACGATCTGTTCGAACAACACGTCCACCTCGGCACTCGACGACACATCGCAACGCACTGCCAGACACTCGGCACCTTGCGCTTCGACGGCATCCCGTGCCTGCGACAGCGATTCTTCGCTGACATCGCAAATCACGACCTTCGCGCCCGCCTTGGCAAAGGCCACGGCGCACGCCTTGCCCAGGCCAGGACCGACGCCGGTCACCAGGGCAACCTTATTCAAAAGACTCATTGAATACCTCGTCATACATGGAGTGCTGCTCACTTAAGAACAAGCACTCATTTTTTGTGGCGAGGGGATTTATCCCCGTTGCCGTACACAGGCCCATTGTTGGAGTCGCTTCGCGGCCCAGCGGGGCGGTGCGACGTTTCGCTAAATCCCCTCGCCACAGTGAATGACCCGCGGGACCTCGCGCGAATCAGAACTGTCCCGGCACGGTGAAACCGCGCTGGCCCGGCTTGCGGTTCGGCGCCATGCCCAGCCGGGCGATGGTTTCGTCAGCGCTGGTATAGGTTTCGCCGATCTTGTAGATCTCGCGCGCTTCCTTGCCGCTGGCAATCTCGCGGCCCAGCTCGCGGGACAGGCGCACGGTCTGTTCGATCTGCTGCACCGAGGTCATGCGCTCGCCCTTGCGACCCCACAAGGTGTCTTCGATGCCGACCCGCACGTGCAGGCCCATGGCAATTGCCATGGCGTTCATCGGCAGCACGGCGCGCATGGCACTTTCCATGGTCAGCACCGAGCCCGGCGGGGTGCGCTTGGCGAACTCGATCATGTCGGCCGGATCCAGGCCCGCCGCGCCACCGCCGATGGCGACGTAGTTGAGGATCAGGGGACCGGTGTACAGGCCCTTGCGAATCAAGCGTTCTACCGTTTCCAGCTGGTGCACGTGGCCGAGCATGAAGTGCGGCTGGATGCCGGAGGCCTGCAGGCGCTTGAGGTGCTCGATGAAGAACGACGGGCGCGCGTCGGAGACCATTTCCTGATAAGCGTTGAAGTACGCAGGCTGTTCCAGGATGGTGCCGGCGATGTCATCGCCCGTCAGCAGCTCGCAGATGTTCATCTGGCTGGTGTTGATGGCGATGGTCACCTGATCCGGCTTGGGCGACAGGTCGGCAAGCATGTGACGGGTGTCGTAATCCAGCCAGGTGGCGGCCTGCCCTTCGCTTTCCGGGGCGAAGGAAATCGAACCGCCGACCTGAAGCACCATGTCCGGCACCGCCTGGCGCAGCAGCCCGAGCATTTCATTGAATTTGCTCAGACGCTTGGAGCCCTTGCCGTCTTCTTCACGCACGTGAACGTGCAGCACGGTGGCGCCGGCGTTGTAGCAATCGATCGCTTTCTGGACCTGATCGTCCATGCTGACCGGGATGTCATCCGAATCGGCGGGCGTCCATTGCGGACCATAAGGCGCGACCTGAATCACCAGTTTTTCCTGGTTTTCCGGGAACAAGCTGTCATCAAGGAAATGCATCGTAACTTCTCCGTCCTGTCTTATCGTTATTGAACGAATGAGCGGTGTAGCTGCTCGCATGACTGAAAAGTTACTGGTTTCGGGCTGGATGTTTTTATCATCCTGGCACCAGCTTTTATCATTTCGGCACATTTGGGTGCCTGGAAAAAACTCAACAATGTGGGAGCGAGCCTGCTCGCGAAAGGGGCGTGTCAGTCAACATCGATGGTGAATGACAGATTGCTTTCGCGAGCAGGCTCGCTCCCACGGGGGGAATTGAAAAGCCAGTCGAACGGCGTTACCGCAGGTCAGCCGATTGCGCGTGTCTGGGCAGGCGCGACCATAGTCGCGCGGGCCTTGCGCCACTCACGCGGTGTGCAATCGAACCAACGCTTGAAGGCGCGGGTGAAGTTGCCCTGGGTTTCATAGCCCAACCGACTGGCAACCTCGGCGATAGGCAGGTCCGGGTCCGGTAGCAGGCGGGTAGCCATGTCCTTGCGAGTCTGCTCCAGAAGCAACTCGAAACTGCTCTGTTGTTCGCTCAGGTAGCGATAGAGGGTAAAGCGGTGCACGGCAAAAAATTCCGCTGTCCGCTCAGCTGAACAATCCCCCTGCAACAACAAGGCTTCAATGACCTGGCGTACCCGGCTGGCGAGATCCTTGCCTTCTCGGCCTTGCAGTTCGTCGAGGTGACCGCGCAGGAAGTCTTCGAGTTGGCGATCGTGACCGTCGCGCGGTTTGTCCAGCAACGCCTGGGGAAACAGCACTTCGTGTTGCGATTGGCCGAACCACACCGGGCAGCGGAAAAATTGTTCATACAGCCCCGCCGAGCGCGGCTTGCGATAGGCGATGCGCACCAATGCGGGTCGCCAGGCGTGGCCGACGATCAGTTGCATGATGCTCACGATGGCGGCCAGGTAAGCCGTCAGCAATTGCTCGCTGCCCGGCACGTTGCCGGCAATGGAAAGGCGCATGCCGGCGTAGCCCCGCTCCTCGACCAGGCTCACGTGCAGACCGCGATACCACAACCCGCAATAGCGGATCAGGCTTTCGGTGGCGGCGCGTACCGTGGCGGCGTTGAGTACGAGAAAACGCAGCGGGCCGGCGTTCTGCAGGTTGGCCCGCTGACCAAGCAACAAGCCCAGATGATCGCAGCCGGACAACTCGGCCGCCGCTTCCAGAATTTTGCCGTGGGTGATGACCGGCAGCGGGCTCAGGTGTTGCTTGAACGAGTCAGGATGAATGCCGAAGCCAGCCAGTAATGGCCAGGGATCGACACCGTGTTCCTGCAACACCACCGGCAACGAGACGAGCGCACCCACCGGAATGGATTTATCCGCAACCCGTGGACTCGCTCGTTTCATCGCCGGACCTCCGTGGATGGCGCTAGAACTGCCCGGGGTCAAATGCCTTGAGGGTTTCGGCGCCAGTGCCGATTCGCTGCAGGTGTATCGTGGTTTCCGGCAGTATACGCTCGAAGAAGAACCGGGCAGTGGTCAGCTTGGCGCGGTAGAAATCGCCATCGGTTGAGCCTTGCGCCAGGTGGCGCTGGGCAATGACGGCCATCTTCGCCCATTGCAAACCGAACGCAACCAGGGCGGTCAGGTGCAGGAAATCGACCGCACCGGCGGCAGTGTCAGTCGCATCGGCGCTGCCCATGTATTCGACTGCCATCACCAGATCTGCCAACGCGAGGCGCAGCGCCCGTACTTCCTTCAGCTCACTGCCCTGCTCATCGCAGAACTCGTCCACCCGCTCAAGAAAACGACGCATCGCCCGGCCATCGTCGAGCCTGAGCTTGCGAGCCGCGAGATCCATGGCCTGTACGCCATTGGTCCCTTCGTAAAGCGGCGTGATCCGTGCATCGCGCTGAAATTGCTCCATGCCCCACTCGCGGATATAGCCGTGTCCGCCAAAGCACTGCATGGCCATTCCCGTGCATTCCACGCCCTTGTCCGTGCAGTAAGCCTTGATCATCGGGGTGAGCAGACCGAGCAGGTCGCTGGCGGTCTCGCGCATCTCTGGATCCGGGTGTTTGTGAGCCAGATCGACCTGCAGGCCGGCCCAGTAAGTCAGCGCCCTTCCCCCTTCGATAAACGCCCGCTGGGTCAGCAACATTCGCTGCACGTCGGGGTGCATCACAATCGGATCGGCTGGCTGCTCGGGCGACACCGCACCACCCGGCGCACGGCCCTGCAGGCGTTCGCGGGCATAGCGGGCAGCATTTTGATAGGCCACCGAGGCCAGGCTCAGGCCCTGAACGCCGACCGCCAGTCGCGCACTGTTCATCATCACGAACATCACGCGCAGACCTTGATGGGGCTGGCCGATCAGGTAACCGGTGGCGCTGTCGTAATTCATCACGCAGGTCGGGTTGCCGTGGATGCCCATCTTCTCTTCCAGGGAACCGCAACGCACCGCGTTGCGCTCGCCCAGCGAGCCATCGGTATTGACCAGAACCTTCGGCACGATGAACAGGCTGATGCCCTTCACGCCCGGCGGCGCATCCGGCAGGCGGGCCAGGACCAGATGGATGATGTTTTCGGCCAGGTCATGCTCACCGGCGGAGATGAAAATCTTCGTCCCGGTGATCCGGTAACTGCCGTCTGCCTGCGGTTCGGCGCGAGTGCGCAGTAAACCCAAGTCGGTGCCGCAGTGCGGCTCGGTGAGGTTCATGGTGCCGGTCCAACGGCCCTCGATCATCGGCGGCATGAACAGCGCCTTTTGCGCTGGGGTGCCGCCATTGGCGATGGCGTTCACCGCGCCATGACTGAGGCCGGCGAACATCGAAAAGGCCAGGTTGGCACTGGTCATGATTTCCCGCACGGCAATGCCCAGCAGGTGCGACAGACCCTGGCCACCGAATTCGGGCGAAGCGGTCAGGCCGGTCCAGCCGCCTTGCGCGTAAAGCCGGTAGGCCTCGCGAAAACCTGGCGCGGTCGTCACTTCACCGTCGACCAGCGTGCAACCCTGATGATCGCCCACGGCGTTCAGCGGCATCAGCACTTCACTGGCGAGCTTGCCAGCTTCTTCGAGGATCGCGGCGACGACATCAGGGGTGGCCTCGGCGAAGCCCGGCAGGTCGGCGTAGCGTTCCATTTGCAGCATTTCATCGAGGACAAAGCGCATGTCCCGTAGCGGTGCGTTGTACGTTGCCATGGTCGCCTCCTTATAGACGTTCGATCACGACGGCCAGCCCCTGGCCGACGCCAATGCACAGGCTGACCACCGCATAACGGCCGCCCCGGCGTTCCAGTTCGCGCAACGCGGTCAGCGCCAGACGCGCGCCGGAAGCCCCCAGCGGATGGCCGAGGGCAATGGCGCCGCCATTGGGATTGACCCGCGGATCGTCGGCACGCAAGTCGAGCAAGTGCAGACAGCCCAGGACCTGCACGGCGAAGGCTTCGTTGATCTCGATCAGGTCCATGTCGGCCAGGCTAAGGCCGGCACGTTCCAGCGCCTTGGGAATGGCGAAGGCCGGGCCGATGCCCATCACCCGGGGTTCGACGCCACTGGCGGCGCCGGCGAGGATTCGCCCACGTGGTTTGACGCCATGGCGCTCACCCAATGCACGGCTGCCGATCAGCAAGGCAGCGGCACCATCGTTGATGCCCGAAGCGTTGCCAGCGGTGACGACACCGTTTTCGAACAACGGCTTGAGCCTGGCCAGGTCCTCGGCATTGGCCTGCGGACGTGGATGTTCGTCAGCCGTCACGGTGGCGATACCCTTGCGACCGGCCGGCGCCTGCACGCAGAGGATTTCATCGGCGAAGAAACCGTCGGCCAGCGCCTTCGCATAGCGCTGCTGCGAGGCCAGGGCGAAAGCGTCAGCCGCCTCGCGCCCGATGCGGTAGTCATGGGCAACGTTGTCGGCGGTTTCCGGCATGGTGTCGTCGCCGTATTGCGCATTGACTTTCGGATTGGGGAAACGCGCACCGATGGTGGTGTCGAAGAGCTTCGCCTCACGGCTATACGCTGACTCGCTCTTGCTCAACACAAAGGGCGCGCGGCTCATGCTTTCCACACCGCCCGCCAGATACAACTCGCCCTCGCCACAGGTAACGGCACGGGCCGCGTCGAGCACCGCGGCCAGGCCGCTGGCGCACAGGCGATTGACGGTCTGCCCCGGCACACTGACCGGCAGCCCCGCCGCCAGCAACGCATTGCGCGCGACGTTGCGGCTGTCTTCACCCGCCTGGTTGGTGCAGCCGAGGATCACGTCCTCGATCTGCTCGGCAGAAAACGGCGAGCGTTCCACCAGGGCCCGCATCAACTGGGCAGCCAGATCATCCGGGCGAACCGGCGCCAGGCCGCCGCCATGGCGACCGAAAGGCGTACGCAAACCATCGTAGATATAAGCGTCGAGCATTTTTTATTGTTCCTTATTGTCGGTATCAGATGTCAGCGGTGAGCAGAGACAGACCCAGGCGGGCGCGGCGCATCAGCCAGGGACTGGGGCGATAACGCGGGTCGCGGTAGTAATCGTGGAGGTTGTCGAGGATCTGCAGCACCGTGTCGCCGCCGAGGGCATCCCCCCACGCCAGCGGGCCAAGCGGATAACCCAGGCCGAGGCGAATGGCACTGTCGATGTCCCTTGGGCTGGCCACCCCTTGCTGCGCCATGTCGCAGGCGATATTGACGATATGCGCCAATACCCGCTGCGAAACGAACCCGGCGCTGTCGCGGATCACGCTGACGGCTTTGCCGTCGGCGGCCAGCAGGGCGTGGGCCGCATCGCGCCAGCCCGACGCAGTGATGGTCGTGGTCATCACGACGCGGCGGCGTTCAAGTGGCAGCAACGTGTCCAGCGCCACGGTGCGCATCGGGTCGAGCCCTTCGGCGATGGCGGCGTGCGTCGCGTCCGTTCCCAGCGGCAACACCAGGCACAGTGCGTCCGGGCTTGGCCGCAGGCCCGTCTCGATGTGGGCACCCAGGCGCCGGAGCAGATCAATCACGGCGTCACGGGCCTGGGGCCGCGCCGCGCTGACCCACACCGTCGGCAGCTTCACGTCCGGTGCCGCGGCCTCGTCGGGCACCTGCTGCACACCCTCGACATAGCGGTAGAAACCCTGCCCCACCTTGCGCCCGAGCAACCCGGCGTCCAGGCGTTGGCGAGTGATCACCGTCGGCCGATAACGCGGCTCCTGGTAATACTGCTCGAAGATCGATTCGGTAACCGGGTGCGATACGTCCAGCCCGGTGAGATCGAACAGCTCGCACGGGCCCATGCGAAAACCGGCCTGCTCGCGCAGGATGCGATCCAGGGTCAGCGGGTCGGTCACCGATTCGCTCAACACGCGCATGGCCTCGGTGCCATAACCACGACCGCCATGGTTGACGATGAAACCCGGGGTGTCCTGGGCGCGCACGGCGGTATGACCAAATCGCTCGCCGAGTGCCAGCAAGGTCGCGCCGACCCAGGGTTCGCTCTTGAGGCCATCGATCACCTCGACGATCTTCATCAGCGCCACCGGGTTGAAAAAGTGGAAGCCGCCGACTCGCCCGGGTACGTGACATTGCGCGGCGATGGCGGTCACCGACAGCGACGAGGTGTTGGTGGCCAACAGGCAATCGTCGGCTACCACGGCTTCGAGGTCGGCGAACAAGGCACGCTTGATCTCGAGGTTCTCGACGATGGCTTCCACTACCAACTGGGCATCAGCCAGTTCGGCCAGGGCGTTCGCCGCCAGCAGATTTTGCGCGGCGGCCTGTACCTGCTGTTCGCTCAACTTGCCCTTGGCGCAAAGCTTTTCGAGGGTCGTCACGATGCCTTGGCGAGCGGTTTTCGCGGCGCCTTCGCGGCTGTCGAACAGTTGCACCGTTACGCCGGCCAACGCCGCGATCTGCGCGATGCCGGCGCCCATGACGCCCGCACCGACCACCGCCATGCGATTAATCTTTCGTGCATTCATGCTCAGTTCCCCGAATAGACCGGCTGGCGTTTCTCGAGGAAGGCGCGCATGCCCTCCTTCTGGTCGGTGGAATCAAAGAGCAGCTGGAAGGCCTTGCGCTCCAGCATCAACGCGGTGTCCAGCGAGGCGTCCTGGCCCGCCAGCAACACTTCCTTGATCTGCATGACCGCCAGTGGCGGCATGCCGGCAATCAGCGCGGCCAGTTCCAGTGCGCGTGCCTGGACCTGGTCGTCTTCCACCACTTCACTGGCCAGGCCCATGCGCAGGGCCTCGTCGGCACTCACCAGCAGACCGGTGAGCAACATGCGCATGGCCTGGAACTTGCCGACCGCGCGGGTCAGGCGCTGGGTGCCGCCGGCGCCGGGCATGATGCCGACGCGAATTTCCGGCTGACCAAAACGGGCGCCACGGCCGGCGACAATCAAGTCGGCATGCATCGCCAGTTCACAGCCGCCGCCCAGGGCGAAGCCATTGACCGCCGCGATCACCGGTTTCGGGCACTGGGCGATCGCCGCCCACAGCCGTTGCGTCTGGCGCTGCATCATGTCGATGGCACCCCGCTCCGCCATGTCGCGAATATCCGCGCCGGCGGCGAACACCTGGTCACCGCCGGTGAGCAGGATGCACCTCACTTCGGGATCGACGCCCAGCACGCTGAAGTGTTCCGCCAGTTGCTCACGGACCGCTTGGTTCAGTGCATTGCGCGCCTCGGGTCGGTTGAGATGTATCCGCGCCACGCCCGTCATGGGGTGATCGACATAGGTCTCGTTCATAACTGCCTCTTGTTATTGTTCCGCTATGCGGAACTATGTTTTGCAATTAAAAATAAGCCTACGCAAGTTATCCTGCGCTTTGCAATCAAACGTGCAGTGAAAACGACAAGCGTTGAAATTTTAGCTGGCGCTAGATGTTCCGCTATGCGAAACTTGATTCTATTTTATTGACTATCGCTTTTCGCCTGTGCCAGCATCCGGCCGGCGATCGGCGAACCACTGTCCGACGCATGAGGATTGACCATGACCCAGCACACGCCTTTCGACACCGAACTCGACCAGCAGGACCTGGAACAGGACCGCCAGTTCGTCACCGCCCTCGCCCGCGGACTGGAGCTGTTGCGCTGCTTTGGCCCGGGCGAGCGCTTGCTGGGCAATCAGGAACTGGTGGTACGCAGCGGCTTGCCCAAGGCCACAGTATCGAGACTGACCTACACCCTCGTGCGCCTGGGTTACCTGCAATACGTCGCCAGCATGGGCAAGTACGCCCTCGACACCGGCGTGCTCGCCCTCGGCTACGCGCATCTGAGCGGGCTGGACATTCGCCGGGCGGCACGACCGCTGATGGCCGAACTCGCCGAGCAGACCCAGACGTCGGTGTCCCTCGGCGCGCGCGATCGCCTGAGCATGGTTTACATCGACAATTGCCAGGGCAGCGGCCCGTTGACCCTGCGCCTGGACATCGGCGCCCGTATTCCCCTGGCGAGCACCGCCATGGGCCGCGCTTATCTCGCCGCCTTGCCGGAACAGGAGCGCGATCTGCTGCTCGATCAACTGCGCGCCCGCGACCAGGAACAATGGCCGGCCATCCGCGAACAACTGGAAAAAGCCTTCCGCCAGTACCAGGACCAGGGCTTCTGCCTGTCCCTCGGTGGCTGGGAGAAGGACATCAACGCCGTAGGCGTTCCACTTATCAAACCTGACGGCTCCGGTGTCGTCGCCTTCAGCTGCGGCGGCCCGGCATTCGCCCTGCGCCAGCACATGCTGGAAGACGACCTGGGGCCACGCCTTTCGCACATGGTGCGCAATGTCCAGGCCAATCTGGGCCGACAATTCCAATAAGAGGTCATGCATGATCAACGATCAGGAAACACTCAACCTGCTGCTCGACAATCTGTCGCGCTTCGTCCGCGAGCGCCTCGTGCCCGCCGAATCCGAAGTCGCGGAAACCGACCGGATTCCCCGGCACATTGTCGATGAGATGCGCGCATTGGGCCTGTTTGGCCTGTGCATCCCGCAGGAATACGACGGCCTCGGCCTGAGCATGGAAGAGGAAGTCCTGGTCGCCTTCGAACTGGGCAAGACTTCGCCCGCATTCCGTTCCCTGATCGGCACCAACAACGGCATCGGCTCCCAAGGCCTGATCATCGACGGCACCGAGGAGCAGAAGCAGCGCTATCTGCCACGAATGGCCGCCGGCGAACTGATCGGCTCGTTCGCCCTCACCGAGCCGGGCGCGGGTTCCGACGCCGCCTCACTGACGACCCGTGCCGAGCGCGACGGTGATTTCTACGTCTTGAACGGCACCAAGCGCTTCATCACCAACGCCCCGCAAGCCGGCATCTTCACGGTAATGGCCCGCACCAGCAGCGAGATCAAGGGCGCCGGCGGGATTTCCGCGTTCATCGTCGAGGCCGGCACGCCAGGAGTTTCCCTGGGCAAGATCGACCAGAAGATGGGCCAGAAAGGCGCGCACACCTGCGATGTCATCTTCGAAAACTGCCGAATTCCGGCCGCCAACCTGATCGGTGGCGTCGAGGGCGTCGGCTTCAAGACGGCCATGAAGGTCCTCGACAAGGGCCGCCTGCACATTGCCGCCATTTGCGTCGGCGCCGCCGAACGCATGCTCGACGACGCCCTGACCTACGCCCTGGAACGCAAGCAGTTCGGCCAGCCGCTGGCCGAGTTCCAACTGATCCAGGCGATGTTCGCCGACAGCCAGGCGGACATCTACGCCGCCCGCTGCATGGTCATCGACGCCGCGCGCAAGCGCGATCTCAAGCAGGATGTGTCCATGGAAGCGTCGTGCTGCAAGATGTTCGCTTCGGAAATGTGCGGTCGCGTGGCCGATCGTGCCGTGCAGATCTTTGGCGGAGCCGGTTACGTCAGCGAATATGGCATCGAGCGCTTTTACCGCGATGTGCGCCTGTTCCGCATCTACGAAGGCACTACGCAGATCCAGCAACTGGTGATCGCCCGCCAGCTGATTCGCCGCGCGGGGCTCAAATAACATGCTGACCCGTGAAGATGTACTCGCTGGCCTGCCGGATTACCTGCACCAGATCCTCGACCGCCACGCCTCCAGTCACGATGACGCTCCGGCGCTGCACGAGTCTGGACAGACGCTCAGCTATGGCCAATTGCGCGAGGCGGTCGTTCGACTGGCCAAGCAGTTCGAAAGCGACGGCATCCGTGCTGGCGACCGGGTCATGCTGGTCGCGGAGAACAGCCGCCTGCTGGTGGCTTCCCTGCTAGCCCTCAGTCGCCTGAACGCCTGGTCCGTGGTCGTGAATGCGCGACTGTCAGCGGGGGAAATCGATAACATCCGTGCCCATTGCAGTGCCCGCCGGGTCTTGTACGGCAGCGCTACCTCGAAGGACGCCGCCGGCCATGCCGAGCGCGCCAACGCCGTGCTGCGTATGGCGACCCACCTGGACAGCTACCACCTTGGCCCCTTGAACGAAGATTGCCAGCCTGAGTTCGTCGAGAACGATCCGTCGCGCCAGGTGGCACTCATGATCTACACCACCGGCACCACCGGCGCGCCGAAAGGCGTCATGTTGACCCACCGCAACCTGCTTTACATTGCCCACTCCGCCAGCCTGCTGCGCCAGTTGTGCAGCGAGGACCGGGTCTACGCGGTACTGCCGATTTCCCATGTGTACGGCCTGTCGGCGGTCTGCCTCGCCAGCCTGTTTGCCGGCGCAGCATTGCAACTGGAAGCGCGCTTCGACCCACAGGAACTGGCCCGCGCCCTGCGTGATGACGGCATTACCCTGATGCAAGGCGTTCCGACCCTGTACGCCAGGCTGCTGGAACTGGCGGACGCTGGCCAGATCGAGTTGTACGCGCCAAAGCTGCGCTTCATGTATGCCGGCGGATCGCCGCTGGACATGACCCTGAAAACTGCCGTCGAACAGCGCTTCGGCCTGACGCTGCACAACGGCTATGGCCTGACCGAAAGCTCGCCCACAATCAGCCAGACGCGCATCGACGCCCCGCGCAGCGATACCTCCATCGGCCTGCCGATTCCCGGTCTGGACATTCGCCTGATGAACAACGACCGCAGTGCCTGCGTTGCGCAGGGCGAAGTCGGCGAGTTGTGGGTACGCGGCCCCAATGTGATGAAGGGTTACTACCGGGCGCCAGACAAAACCCTGGAAGTCCTGACAACCGATGGCTGGCTGAACACCGGCGACCTGGCCCGCCAGGACAGCGATGGCGCACTCTTCATCGCCGGGCGCAGCAAGGAGTTGATCATCCGCTCTGGCTTCAACGTCTACCCCCCCGAAGTCGAGGCCGTCATCGCGGCGTTCCCGGGTGTGGTGATTGCCGCTGTCGTCGGCCGACCAGTGGAAGGCAATGAGGAGGTCGTGGCATTCCTTCAGGTCGCCAATCGCGAGGCGTTCGATACCACGGCCTTGAAGGCCTTCCTGGCCGAACGCCTGTCTCCCTATAAACGCCCGAGTCATATCCACCTGCTCGACAGCCTGCCAGCCACTGCGTCGGGCAAGATCCTCAAGCATCAGCTCAAGGCTCAGGCCGAAGCGCTCTGAACCTGGCCGTGACGAGGCCTCCACATCGGATGCCTCGTCACGGATCTGACTGTTCACTGACAGAAGTCCCCCATGAAACGACTGCTCGAAATTCCCGCAGACCGCCTGCCCGTCGAAGGACAGCGCGTCCTGCTACGCCATGAGGAAAAATCTGTGCTGCTGTTCAATGTCGCCGGCACCTTCCATGCCATCGACGACAGTTGCCCCCACAGCGGCGCCTCCCTGTTCGCCGGCAAACTGCACGGGACCTTCCTGCAGTGCCCGGCCCATGGATTGCGGTTCAACCTCGACGAAGGTTGTCCGGGTGCGATGGGTATCAAGGCAAAAGCCTACCCAATCAACTGGCAAGGCGAGGTTTGTATCGTAGATCTGTCTGAGTCTTGAGGCAGCCGGCCGAACTGACTTCAATCATGTGAATGGAGAATTTTGTATTGATCAGCACGATGCTGACAGGCAGCAATCGGCCAGAAGCGGTCGTTCAATTAATCCGAAAATTTTGGGGTCTGCCCGAATATTCAATCAAGGTGCCGCTAAATTAGATTTGTAAGGTTCGGTTTTAACAGCTTTGTTAAGGGCATAATCTGTGCTTATTTATAGTTAAACCGTAGGAGCTTGCATGCCTCGCGTAAGTGGAAGATCCCTCATTTCTGAGACGACCGAGAAGGTGCTTAGACGCACTCTCGTAATCGCCTCTGCGACGATACTCACCAAGCTTTACGATGTGCCATTAAACGACCTCAAGGTTTTGGGCATGGAGTTGCCCGCCGCGCTGTATGACTCAGTTCTCCTGGGGCTCGTCGTGTACTACATGTACTCTCTGACCATAAATTGGGTCGGTGACTTGGCAGCTTTTCGCCTTTGGTACACCGAGAGTTCCATTTGGTCTGACTTCGGCAGCAACATGACTTTGGATAAAGAATTCATACGTGGCGCAGTCCCTCTTATTCTAAAGCTGCACGAACTAGAGCAAAGTCGGTCATGGCCCACTACCTTTGAGTTACTTCCGGAGGTGGATCGCAGAAACTTCGCGGACTTTAAGGCTAACGTTGAACTCTACACACACCGCCTAGAGCATGCCGGCAGTCGCTTCTCTTTGCTGTCAAAGTTCGGTCACTACTACGTGTGGTTCCAGAGTTACGTATTTCCTATGATGCTATGCGTGGGCGCCCTCTTCCTGCAAGTCAAATATGGTACGTTTGCACCTCCTGCGAAAATTTGGGGTGCGAACTAGCAATTCGTCCACTCAGATGCCACTTCGCGGCTCGACTTAACTAAGGTGTTAGAGACTTATGGATAAACTGACAGGGCTGTTTGAGCTTTTAGAGAAAAATCAAAGCGCAGCCTCAGCCGCTGCCGCAATGACAAGCGCTGCAGCGGCTATCCTTGCGCTTCTCATTTCAGTTATCGCTGTTTTGGTGGCATTGATATCGGCCAAACAGCAAAGGGTTCACAATATCTTAACTGTAAGGCCAATCCCGGAAATTACGGTTGGCGACTTTGAAAACTCCTTGCGGGTGAAGCTTCGGAACCATGGGTCTGGTCCATTGTTGATCAAGTCTTTCATCGCTACGTTCCATGGGAACTCACGCCAATCTTTAATAGACTGCATACCAGGTCATGGTGATGTACATTGGACGAACTTCACGGAAGTAATTGACGGACGGGCACTTCTACCCGGAAAAGAGATCGTACTAATAGAGCTAACTGCAGGGCCGAAAGAAACAAACTTTAGTATCCCTCGAGATCTTGCTCGACTGGCACTCTCCGAGACGGAAATAGTCATTCAGTATTCCGACATCTACGATTCGACTTTCTCCCCGTATAAAAAATCCCTTTCATGGTTTGGTCGAAACCTTGAATAAATCGGAATTTAACAATTCGTTCAAGCCGAAGCCGCTTAGCTACTTGGCTTAAATCAGGCGCCATCTAGGTGGCGGTTTCGGGGCGCACGCTGCCCTTCGCGACAGGCATCGATCGGCCAAAAACAGCCGTTCATGCCCACCCCCTATAGACGCGCTGATCTCGCTTGGATCATGCTGACTCAGTGACATAAGAAATCCTGGGTACTTAAAGTGGAAGAATCTCTCTCTTCAATATTTGCACGCACTAAAGGCATACCAATAAATTTCAATGGACAAACCGTCGTTGCGATCATAGAGATCAAGATAACGAAGCCTAGAGCAGTCTTTTCAATTCGCAGATCGAGCGCTAAAAACGATCGGGTGCAAGGGTTGGTGTTAAAGGCAACGAATGGGCAGATCGTCGTCGACAGCGCTGACGCCGGCTATCCCGAAGTGGTTTTTTGGTCTGATTCCAGTCCTGATATTGCGAAGTTCGAAGTGCATTCCAAATCTGGAAGCACGTTAAAAATCTGGAACGTTTGGAAAAGCACTTTTGGCATGAGTGCATGGGTTGGAAATGCGGGAATGCGTGTCTGTGAGGCCGGTAGCGTGATGACGCTGGAATGCAGTGACGGCGTTGGTGATGTCGACTTCTCTGATTATGTGGTTACTTTAGAAGAGCAACAATGCCCATAAATGTTGCTGTGTTACTTGTTTCTTTTGTACCTCTAGTCGTCATGTCCGCTTTGGGTCGGTTTCAGCCGGTCGTGGCAGGCAGAAACCGGCCCAAAGCAGCCCTTCGAGAAAGGCTTCTTGCGGCTGTGGATTCAACGGGGCGGTCAATACACCGGTTCTAGTTAAACCGGCGCTAGTAGCACCTTGGGTGCTGCATTTGACGCTTGAGACCACACATTTTTGTCAGCCTGTGGAAGCGTTTCACAGATTAGCCGTTGGTGTGATCGGTCGCCTTGGCTTTGCTTTCGGCGACTGCGGCTTCAGCCTTCTGTTTCTGTGCAACCTGGAAAGCTTCCATCGAGACTTTCCGGGCCGACTCCATGCGTGCGGTGGTCCGATCGCCGCCACCTGATGCCATGGCCAGAGAAGAAGCGGTCAGAGCGGCAGCTACGAAGAGTACTTTCATGGATTTCATTTGGGTTTCCTCAAGTGAGAGTTTATTAATAGATAACAGCGGTATTTATTTGCTAAAGCAGAACTTGCTTATTCAATCTGGCTTTACCATCAAGCTATGGCGGCGTTCCGTATTGTCCAAGTGTCTTGTTCCATGTGCCCTTCGGTATCTCTGCGTTTTGCCCAGGCGGTGAGCAGGACCATTGCCCCGAATCCACCGACGATGAGAACCGGATAGGCTGCCAGTAACTCGACCAGTGAGTATTTCCAAGCCAGCGGACGACCCACTCCCAGCATTGCGGCATAGAACCACGACACGCCAGAGAGCGCCCCCGAGAAAAGCGCCAGCATGCGCAGGCTGAAGGAAAGTTTCAGTAACGAACCGGCTTTTTTTAGCGCCGGCAATACAGCGCTATGTAACAGGAAGCCGTTAAAGGTCAACAGTACAACCATCCCGATTTTTGCTTGCAATTTTGGATTGAGGAAATACTCCATTCCCTTGCCGATATAATCTATCCCGATAATGCCAATACCCGTAATCCAAAGAGCTACAAGCGCGAGCACGACAGTTTTTTGTAGGCTTTCCATATGTGCGTCATCATGGTGATCTGACGCATCCCCCTTCAGGAGTTGTTTGACCATTGCAATATCACTGGTCAATACAAGACTGATTGCAACACAGCATGCGATAAGGTGGAAATATACAACGCCCAAGCGTAAGTGTTCCGCGGTGGACGAAGAAAGCATAATAAATTCCATGGCTTCCTCTGACTTCAATAGCAAATCAATAGGGCTCACGGCACGGCTCAACTGGAGTTCACCGTTGCCGATGGCAATTAAAATCCAGCAACTTCTATTAAATATATCTTGCAGTATCATGCTGCCAAGACAATAGCGTTTCTCGCGAATTGATTTTTAATCAATCGACCATGTCCATGCTCAGCTACCAAAAATATTATTCGCACTTAGTGCATATGAAGTTTGAATTCCGCTTCTGGGGTAGGCGAGGCCAGAATCCAATCGGTGAGCGGATCAGGCAATGCTGGTGGGGTTGGCAGGGCTTGCGCCCCATTCGAGGAAACGGATCTTGTGAATCTCACCTTGGCTATCTTCATAGACCAGGGTCACCGGTACCACGCCTGACTTGTTGGATGTATCGGTGCGCTTCAATACCCGCTTCACATCGATTTCCATTCCGTAGTGATAATCGACGGATGAGACATGCGCGCCTGGCTCTTGCAGTCCGTTCTGATCGAAGACAGTTGGCGCGAGACTGGAAATCACGGCACTGACAACTGTGGCCATATTCATAAGGCTATATCTCCACTGAAGTTCGCTTAACGAGGACTTAATCTGACACGTGGTGAAAGTGAAGTTCACTTCACCGCGACGAACGCACCTATCTGTGCCGCCTGTAGTGGCTTCAGGCTCCCGGTAATTCCCGCGCTTGACGCCTCTCGACCATTCGTCCATTAACCCCGCATTTGCTGGGCAAAACGCCTTTTCTGAATGAGGTCATAGCATGTTGTGACGAATTCTCGCCCAAGGTTTCACGTATTGGCTGTGACAGTGCGTGGACCAAAAGCGCCTGCGAGCCAAGGGAGATATATCGGGTAGGATTCTTCACATTTGAGTTGGTCAGTTGTGTGCTTCACACTGGCCTGTACGCCACCTAAGTACTCAATAATTATGCCTGTGGTAGACCTTAGCCCACGGCGATTGGCCGGCGATTCATTTACTTTAGAGTGATTATTGGCACAAGACTTTGATCGGCTTGAAAGCGGCTGTCGGTATGCGCTGTTGAAATGAAAGATTGAATCGAAATAACAGTTTTCACATCGATTTCAAATACGTCACTGGAGGATCGGCATTCATACCTACGCTACTTTCGGGGGACTTCCGTATTTCGGGAAGACAGCTGGAGGGAACCTCTCGAAATACTCTCGAAAATGCAAAGGAGTTCGAAATGAACCACAACATTTTCTCTGCGGTGTTCGGAGCCACAGCGCTGCTGTCGGCGATCGCACTGCCTGGATTATCCTTGGCGGACGATAAAACGGTGCCAAACATACTGGTTATCATGGGCGACGATATCGGCTGGTCGAACATCGGTGTCTACAACCAGGGCATGATGGCCGGCAGAACACCCAATCTGGACACCCTTGCCTCCGAAGGTATGCGCTTCACCGACTACTATGCCGAAGCCAGTTGCACGGCGGGCCGTGCCAACTTCATTACCGGCGAACTGCCGATCCGTACCGGCATGACTACGGTGGGTCAGGCCGGCTCACCTATCGGTATTCCCTCCCAGGCGGTGACGATTGCCACCGTGCTCAAGTCCATGGGTTATTCCACCGGTCAGTTCGGCAAGAACCATTTAGGCGACCTGAACGAATTCCTGCCCACCGTGCATGGCTTCGACGAGTTCTTCGGCTACCTCTATCACCTCGACGCCATGGAGGATCCGGCCCACCCCAACTACCCGCAGGCGCTGCTGCCCACGGTCGGTCCGCGCAATATGGTCCACAGTTGGGCGAGCACCACTGATGACGCAACCGTAATGCCGCGCTGGGGCAAAGTGGGCAAACAGAAAATCGAAGACGCGGGTACCCTCTACCCTGACCGTATGAAAACCGTCGACGACGAAATCCGTGACAAGGCTTTCAATTTCATCGACAAGGCCAAGCAGGACAACAAACCTTTCTTTGTCTGGCTCAATCCGACACGCATGCACATCGTTACTCACCTCTCCGACAAGTACCAGGCCATGCGCAATGCAGAAAATGGCTGGTCCGAGCAGGAAGCCGGTATGGCGCAACTCGATGACGTCGTCGGGGACGTCATGGCCAAGTTGAAGAAAGACGGTCTGGATCAAAATACGATCGTGGTCTTCACCACGGACAACGGCGCGGAAAACTTCACTTGGCCTGATGGCGGCCAGACGCCGTTTGCCATGGGCAAGGGGACTGTCATGGAAGGTGGCTTCCGAGTTCCGGCAATCATCCGTTGGCCGAACAAGGTACCTGCGGGGCAGATCGCTAACGGCATCATGTCGGGTTTGGACTGGTTTCCGACCTTCATTGCCGCGGCAGGCAACCCGAATATCACGAGCGAGCTGCTCAAAGGCAAACAATTGGGAGACACGACGTACAAGGTTCACCTGGACGGCTACGACCAAACCCCGATGATCACCGGCAAAGGTCCGTCCAATCGTCATGAAATTTTCTATTTTGGCGAAAGCAATTTGGGCGCGGTGCGTATCGACGACTACAAGTATCGTTTCATCGATCAGCCTGATGGCTGGCTCGGCGCCAAGACCAGTGTCGACGTGCCTGTTCTGACCAACTTGCGTCTGGACCCATTCGAGCGCGCCGGATGGCCGCAGAACCAGGCGGCCAATGGCTCCATGCAGTACTTCGATTGGTTTAAATTCCAGTTCTGGCGCTTCGTGTTCGTTCAGCAGGAGGTTGCAAAACTGGCTGAAACGGCCATCGAGTTCCCACCAATGCAAAAAGGTGCGAGTTTCAACCTCGACTCTGTAAAAGCCAAGATCGAGGCCGCGAGAGCAGCGATGGCCAAGTAAAAAAACGCCGGTACGTTAGTGCATAGTCATGGGTGGTAGTCGGAGCCTGCCATCCATTCTCGTATGGAATAGGCAGCTGTAGCGACAACCAAGCATGCCCCTGCATCCAACGGCAGCTTTTGGCCGATTTCCGCCTTCCACAATCGGCTGATTCCGACCCAAAGCGGCCTTTCGCAAAGCCTCGCCCCGTTGCGGCCAGTCGCTTAATGGCGATCAAAAGTAGATATCGTGGTACAAACCGCACCGAGCAGAGTTGGACAGGCCGCCCCAGTGCTTGAGGGTGCGTTATCAACGACAAGGAGTCCGTTTATGAAGATGAACACTTTGGTTCCAGAGATGATTGTCTCTGACTTAAAACGAAGCCTGGATTTTTACTGCCGGATCCTGGGCTTCCACGTTGAATATGAACGGCCAGAAAACAAATTCGCCTTCCTGTCCTTTCAAGGGAGCCAATTGATGCTGGAGCAGGATGACTTGCAAGAGTCTCCATGGCGTGTGGGCCCCCTCTTATCTCCCTATGGTCGAGGGATGAATCTTTCAATTCAGTGCTCTGATACCAAAGCTTTGGCCAGGGCCCTCGAAGATGCTGGTATTGAATTGCGCAGACCCATTGAAGAGTGTTGGTACCGAGATAACGAGCGCCTGCACGGCGAGCTTAATTTCCTGGTGCTTGATCCAGATGGCTATCTGTTGCGGTTCTCTCAAAGCTTGGGTTTCAGAGCAGTTGAACAAGAGCCTGAATAAGGGGAACACTCCAGGCATTTTCTCAGTTTTCCAAGGTTCCACCTCGTGTAGGACGCCTTCACTCCCCCATTAGATCACGGCGAACCGGGTGCTGGATCAGATTGATCCGCCCTGAAAGATCTGAATCCGGACCTGTAGGCGCGAGCTTGCTCACGAAGAATGTCTGAGCAACGCGGTCATTCAGTCAGCCCGCGTTATCGTTGACGACCATCGCGAGCAAGCTCGCTCCCACAGGGTTCTGCACGGTCGTCAATGTCCTGAAGCAGTCACTTCATCTGTGAACGAACGTCCAGAGATCGGTATTCATTTTGTCGATAGCGGCTTTAAAGTCTTTGGTAGTGATTTTCTGACTCTCGTTCTCCAGCTGGCTGCCAAATACCTTGCGTACCACTTTGGCCATTGTCTGATTGGTTTTCGCGTCAATGAACTCGGCTTCGATGTACAGATTCGTGTCTTGATCCCGGTGGCCGGTAGCGGCCTGTGTCGCTCCGACAACGGCCGCGATCGGCATCACTTCATACCACTTCATGCCTTCGTTCGAAGCGCTGACGCCAGTGATGGCCGCACGCAGGATCAGGGGGCGTGACCCGGCCGGTGCGGCGGCCGCGCTGGACGCCCTTTTGTATTTGCGGCCCAGCACACTTTTGGCCGTCCTGGACATGTAGTACTGGAGGTCGGCCAGCGTCTGCCGATTGACCTGTTCATTGGGTTTTGGAGCCGGATAAAACTCCAGCGTCCTGAACGCAATGGTGTCGTACGCATCCGGGTTCCACGACGGGCTCACCCAGCGCAACGACTTCTCACCCGTGGTGGTGGTCACCTCCTTCAGGTCGTTGTAGCTGGACAGGAAACCGGAGTACTGCTCGCGCTCAGTGACCTGGGAGGTACAACCGGCGAGTAGCAGGCAGGCCAGTGCGGTGCCAACGAACGATTTATGGACCAAGGTCATGGCGGGTTCACTCCACGGTTGAGGCGGGTTCCGTCAACAGAACATCAGAAACGACAAGTCGTGTTTCCAGTCACGGCCCGGACGCCGCCCCTCCCTATTGCCAGGTCTAACTTCGGGGCTGTAGCAGCGCCAGCACGACGGTCAACGAAGCAAGCATAGCCGTAAGAATCAAGGGCCCCATGGCGCCATAGGTATCAACGACATAACCACCGACAACCGCACCGATAGTGATGGCGACCTGGAAGGAGGTAATCATCAAACTCCCTGCGGCTTCCAGTGCGTCAGGCGCCGCACGGGACAGGTTGATCGGAAGCACCACCGGCGCCATTCCGAAAGCCAGCCCCCACAACGCGGCGAAGCCGAAGGCAACGTCCAGGCGCACGCCCCAAAGCACCAGCGCGAGTGCCGCGAACGCCATCAATACGGCGGTGGTCGTGACGGCCGTGTGGATATTGTCATCGGCCATCCGGCCACCCACAACGTTACCCATCACAGCGGCGATACCGAAACCCAGCAACGCCAGGGCAATCGGCCCGGTTTCAAGATGAGTAATCTGTTCGAAGAAGGGGCGCAAATAGACCGATCCTGCAAAATGCCCCGTCATCAGCAAAAGGATCGCCAGCATGCCGAGTTGAATGCCGCGCCGGCGCGTCAGCCGCAGGACATCGGCAAGGCTGTTGCTCGTGCTTGCGGGCAACGCCGGCAAGGCCAGCCACTGCAATACCAGGGCAAGCGCCGCCAGTCCCGCGGTCATGGCCATGGCGCTGCGCCAGCCCAGCCAGTCGCTGATCAATGCACCCATCGACGGTGCGGCGATGGTGGCGAGCGAGACACCGAGGGTGACGATAGACATCCCCCGACCTGTCGCATGGGTACCCACCAGCCTCGCCACGACGGCAAATGAAAGTGCCCAGAACCCGCTGAGGGCGATGCCCAGCCCGGCCCGTCCCAACAAGACTTGCCAGAACTCGGTCCCCACGGCCGCCAGGAGATTGGAAATGATCGCCAGGGCGCTGAGCCCCATCAGCACCGTCTTGCGATTCAGCCGACCGATCAGCACATTGCTCAACAAGGCCATCACGGCACCGACAGACGCCGTGGCAGTGACGACCTGCCCTGCCGTTCCTTCGCTGATGCCGAGATCGCGCGCCATTGGCGTCAACAGGCCCGCGGGCAAAAACTCGGCTGACACCAATGCAAAGCTGGTGGCCGCCATCGAAAGGACTGCGAACCAGGTGGTCAGGCTCCACCTGGTTGATGCATCGGCCTCAAGGTTCAGCCCCGCAGCATCAAGCTGTAATGTTTTGTCCGTCATTGAAGTTTTCCAAAATTTCCAAATCGTCGAGAGAGCAGCGATGCCGGGATTTCCTCGGCCAGCGCAATGTAGACACTCTCAACATCGAGAACTAGACTGCCGATTTAAGAGTCAGTATCTCGGAAAATGAAATTATGGATCGGATAGAAGCCATGGCTGTTTTCGTCGCAGCAGCGGATGAAGGAAGCCTTTCAGCTGCGGGGCGGAGATTGGCGATGCCACTTCCCTCGGTCAGCCGAAAACTGGCGGATCTGGAAGCGCACCTTGGCGTGCGATTGATGACCCGATCGACGCGGCAACTGACGCTGACCGATGCCGGTCGTGACTACCTGGCCGCGTCTCGCGAGATCCTGGATCGTGTGGCCGAGGCCGAACGCACTGCGATCGGCGGCAGCATGAACCCACGGGGCGAACTGGTCGTCGCTGCACCGTTGATGTTCGGGCGCGAACATGTGCTGCCGATTGTCACGGAGCTCTTGAGTCGGTCCGACGATATGAACGTTCGCCTGGTGCTCAGCGACACCAACGCGAACCTGCTGGAAGAGAACATCGACGTGGCCGTGCGCATTGGTTCGCTCCCCGACAGCGGCCTGACGGCCAGGCAGGTGGGCAAGATCACCCGGGTCGTATGCGCCAGCCCCGCTTACCTCGAGAAGCATGGGACGCCGAAGACGCCCTCCGACTTGCGCAATCACCAGTGCGTGACCTTCGCGGGCCTCTCGTCATCACAAGCGTGGTCGTTTACCGACGCGAAGGGCACGACCCGCGTGCCGATTCGCTCGCGCTTGATCGTCAACACCGCCGATACGGCGGTGGCCGCCGCCACGAACGGCCTTGGTATCACCCGAGTGCTGTGCTACCAGGCCGCTTCCCAGTTCGCGCAGAACTCACTGGTCCGCCTCTTGAGGGAGTACGAGCCGGCGCCATCCCCGGTGAACTTGCTTTATGCACACCAGGGCAGGCTGCCAGCGAAGACGCGTTGTTTTCTGGCGCTTGCGACTGAACGCCTTGCACAAGCGCTGGCTGCGAGCGAGTGACTGATGGGGCGGTGCATGGCGCGAAGAATGTCTGAGCAACGCGGGCACTCAGTCAGCCCGCGTTATCGTTAACCTCCATCGCGAGCAGGCTCGCTCCCACAGGGGGGCTCACGCAGACTTCAACGCAAACCGCGAAACCGGGCGGCTCAGGCCGTAATGTTCGCGCAGCGTGGTGCCCGCATATTCCTCGCGGAACAGCCCACGCTTGCGCAGGATCGGCAGCACTTCATCGAGGAACACTTCAAATCCCTCGGGGAACGCCGGCGGCATCACGTTGAAGCCATCGGCGGCGCCGCTGCGGAACCATTGCTCGATCAGGTCGGCGATCTGCACCGGCGTGCCCACCGGCACCCAATGCCCGCGAGCACCGGCCAGGCGGTTGATCAACTGGCGCAGGGTTGGCTTCTCGCGGTCGACGATGTCGATGACCAGCTTGAAGCGGCTGGCCTGGCTCTCGCCGCCTTCAAAGTTGACCAGGTGGCGCGGGAAAGGCGCATCCAGGTCCTGACCGGACAGGTCGACACCCAGCAGGCGGCGCAACTGGCCGAGGGCGACGTTCGGCAATACCAGTTCGTTGAGTTCGTCGAACTTGCGCTGGGCTTCGGCTTCGGTGCTGCCGATGTAGGGACTGATGCCCGGGAGGATTTTCAGCTGGCGAGGGTCGCGCCCCACTGCCCTCGCCCGCGCGCGGATGTCGTTGGCGAACTCGGTCGCGCTTTGCAGGGTCTGGTGCGCGGTGAAGATCGCTTCAGCATGCCTTGATGCGAAATCACGACCATCCTCGGACGAGCCGGCCTGCACCTGCACTGGTCGACCTTGCGGAGAGCGTGGCGAGTTGAACGGGCCCTTGACCCGGTAGTGCTTGCCCACGTGGTCGATCGAGTGCACTTTCGCACCGTTGGCGAACACCCCGGCGGCCTTGTCCAGCACCAGCGCATCGTCCTCCCAGCTGTCCCACAGGTCGCCCACTACCTGCACGAATTCTTCGGCCTTGGCATAGCGGTCATGGGCTGGTGGATGTTGGTCCAGGCCGAAATTCGCAGCGGCGGCAGCCAGGGAGGTGGTGACGATGTTCCAGCCGGCGCGGCCCTTGCTCAGGTGATCCAGCGCGCTGAACGAACGGGCCAGGTTGTAGGGCTCGCTGTAGGTGGTACTGGCCGTGGCGATCAGGCCGATGCGTTGGGTCACGGCGGCAATCGCCGCCAGCCAGGTCACCGGTTCGAAACGAATGCGCAGGCCTTCACGGTCGCTCTCGGCCAGGGACGGTGAATCGGCGAAGAAGATCGCGTCGAGTTTTTCCCGTTCCGCTCTCAGTGCAAGCTGTTGGTAGTAGTCGATGTCCATGGACGCTTCCGGCACCGACTGCGGGTGACGCCAGGCGGCTTCGTGATGACCATTGGGGTAGATGAAGAGGTTGAGGCTGAGCTGGCGTTCGGACATTTCCTTTCTCCTGAAATAGAGAGCCGTAGAGGGAGAACCTGAGTAAGCGAATCTGAAAAAGGCGGGACAACACGCGACTCAATGCAACTCGGAAAAGTCGCTCAACACGTCATCGCGCAGGGCGATGAAGCGGCTGTCGCTGCGATTGCGCGGACGCGGCAGATCGACGTCGACAATGCGCCGGATGCGCCCCGGGTTGGGCTGCATCACCACCACCCGGTCGCCGAGGAAGACCGCCTCGTCCACATCGTGGGTGACCAGGATCATGGTGATTTTTTCCTTGGCCCAGATGTTCTGCAGCTCGCCCTGCAGGCGTGCGCGGGTCAAGGCGTCGAGGGCGCCCAGGGGTTCATCCAGCAACAGCACGCTTGGACGATTGACCAGGCCACGGGCGATGGCCACGCGTTGCGCCATGCCGCCGGAAATCTGGTGCGGGTAGGACTCGATGAAGTCTTGCAGGCCGACCAGCTCGATGTGCTCACGTACGGTGTCGCGCTTCTGCCCGGCGCTCAGGGGCGAGTTCTTCAGGCCGACCGCGACGTTCTGCTCGACGTTGAGCCAGGGGAACAACCGGTGATCCTGAAAAACGATGCCGCGATCCAGGCCCGTGCCCTTGATGGGTTTGCCATCGAGCAGGATGCGTCCGTCGAACTCTTCGTCCAGGCCGAGGATCAGTCGCAGCAGCGTGGATTTGCCGCAGCCGCTGGCGCCGACGATGCTGATGAACTCGCCGGGGGCGATGTCGAGGTAGATGTTGTCGAGTACCTGCAATTGCGTCGAACTGCCAGGTTTGGAGGTAAACCGCTTGCTGATGTGTTCCAGGGTCAGACCGTTGCTCATGTTGCGATCCTTTTCAATGTGGCAATCAATGCGGTAATCAATGAACAGCGATGCCGTACAGGCGCTGCATCCGCCGCTCAAGTGCCCGGGCCAAGGCGTTGAGACCCCATCCCACCAGGCCGATAATCACCATTCCAAACAGCACCAGGTCCATCATGAAATGTTCGCTGCCATCGATCAGCGTGTTGCCGATCCCCTCCCCCGATACCAGCAGGTATTCGGCGCCGATAGTCGCCAGCCAGCTGTAGACCAGCGCCAGGTAGAGCCCGGTGAAAATCGACGGCAAGGCGGCGGGTAGCATCACGCCGATAATGGTTTGCCACCGGGTGAAGCCGTACACCCGCGCCACTTCCAGCAGGTTGGGCGGGACGTTGCGCAAGCCGTCGCAGGTGTTGACCACCACCGGCACCAGCGCGGCCAGTGACAGGAACACCACCTTGGCCACATCGCCCAGGCCGAACCACACCGAGATCAGCGGGATCCAGGCGAACAGGGATATTTGCTTGAAGGTATTGAAGCTCGGGCCGACCAGGCGTTCGAAATGCCGCGAAAGACCCAGCAGGCAACCCAGCACCAGGCCCAGCGCGGTACCGATAAAGAAGCCACTGAGGTTGCGCGCAAGGCTCGCCGAAATCGCCCGCCAGAATTTGTCCGAGGTGATTTGATCCCAGGCGGTCGCCGCGACTTTTTCCGGTGAAACGAACAATCCCGATTCGCTCCAGCCCAGGTTCGAAGCCAGCCACCACAGGGCAACCGCCGTGATGGGCAAGACCCAACCGCGATAGCGGTGGCTACTGTTAGCTGATGACAAAGCTGCACTCATGACGGGCGCCCCCCAACCGTTGGCCGACCGCGATTGAGGCGTTTCTCCGCGTAGTCGAAACCGCGATCGATCAGCAGACCGAGAGCCCCCACCACCACGACCGCCGCCATCACCAGATCCAGTTGAAACAGCTGGCGTCCATAGACGATCAGGTAACCCAACCCCTCACTCGAAGCCACCAACTCGACCACCACCAGCGACAGCCAGGCTTTGGTGAAGCCCAGGCGAAACCCGGTAAACAGCGTCGGGATCGCTGCCGGCAGGACGATGGAGGTGACGCTTTGCCGACGGCTGAAGCCATAGGTCCGGCCGACTTCCAGCAAGCCTTTGGGCGCCTGGCGGAACGCCTGCAAGGTACACAGGGTGATCGGCACCAGGGCGGCCTTGGCAATCAGCACATACTTGAGCGTCTCGCCGATGCCGAACAGCAGCAAGGCAAACGGCAGCCAGCCCAGTACCGGAATTTGCACCAGTGCGTTGAAGGTCGGCAGCAGGTAATCCTCCAGCGTTCGGGACAGTCCCATGGCCAGGCCCAGCGCCACGCCGAGCAATGCACCGAGACTGAAGCCGACGACCACCCGCTGCAGGCTGGCCGACGCGTTCATCCATAGATCGCCGCTGCTGACCAGGTCCGACAGCGCCTGGTAAACGTAGGCTGGCGGTGGCAGCACCTGCTCTGAAAGCCAGCCACGTTCCACCCCCAGGTACCACAAACCCAGTAACAGCAGTGGCAACAGCCAGGGCAAGGCCTTGTCACCCAGACTCAAGGACCAGGCCGACGTGCGTGGCACCTCGACCTTGCGGACCGGGCGAGCGGGTGCCGGTGGAAGACGTTTGACGTTGTCGCTCGGCAATGCCGGCGCCCCATACTTCTCAAGTCTTGCGGTCTGTGCCCTGGCCATTTGCCTAGCTCCCTTGCTTGCTGGTCGTCGTGACCGCTACCGCATTACCCGCAGGCTGCTTGCCATCCGGGCCATAGGGTGTCCAGTAGTTTTCCAGTCCCTTGGCCTTGAGGGATTTCTGCAAATAGCTGGTCTCGAACCAGCCATCGATACTGACCGGGCGACGGATGAGTTTTTCTTCCTTGGCCTGATCCGCCACGGCCTGGTAACGGCTGAGCAGGAAGTTGTCGACCAGGGGCGAAGCCCTGTCCCTGAGGGGGACCCCGGTGAAGTCGGCACGCAGCGAACTCGCAGGGTCATTGCTCTTGGCCCATTCGGTGAAGACTTCGTCGCGGTGGCTGTCGTCCGATGTCCATTTCGCCGCGTCCACCAGCGTGTCGACGACCTTTTGCACCTTGTCCGGATTCGCTTTTTCATAGTCCCCGCGAACCACCAGCGCCGTCTGGCGGGTGTAGCGCACGTCCTGTTGGGGGTTGTTGTAAACGATGTCGATCAGGCCCTGGTCACGCAGCTTGAACAACTCGCGTCCGCCAAATGCGGCATCCACGCCATTGGAAATCAAGGCCGCCTGGGAGCTGCCGGTATCGAGGTTAATGGCCTTGATATCGCGTTCGGTCAGCCCGTGCTCCGCCAGCAGATTGATCATCACCAGGTGGCCGTTGGTCCCCCGGAAGATCGCGACTTTTTTACCCTTGAGGTCCTCGATGGTTTTCAGGGGGGAGCCCTTGGGCACCGCCAGATACAGGTTGGCGCGCACACCCAGCGCCGCCAGCAACTTGGTGTCCAGTCCGTTGGAACGCCCGACGACCGCAGGCAGATCGCCCTGGTAGGCGAAGTCCAGTTGCTGGTTGGAAAAGGCTTCGTTGACCGCAGGCCCTGCCCCCTTGAAGAAGAACCACTGCACTTCGGTCCCGGTACCGGCGAAGGCTTTCTCCAGCAACTGCTGATTGCGCACGATGCCCAGCGTCGAACCGCTAAAGGTCACCGGGTCACCGCCA
Source organism: Pseudomonas sp. C2B4 (assembly GCF_013359695.1). Lineage (GTDB taxonomy): Bacteria > Pseudomonadota > Gammaproteobacteria > Pseudomonadales > Pseudomonadaceae > Aquipseudomonas. Next base: position 1,293 of record NZ_JABFMU010000052.1, on the reverse strand, counting down.
CCGGCTGTTGCCACACCGATGCGCAACACATCGGCCTCGGCTACGGGTATTGCAAGAATCGCAGCCAGTGCTGCAGCGATGCTGCCTGTTTTGAACAGGCGAATGCCATTGAGCTTCATGTCAGCCTTCCTTGTACCAATGAGAGTCGCTCGTCAGGCGGCGAGGTGTTTTTTGTCGGCTTCGGTTTTCGGCGAGCGCGCATCCGGACTCGGCTTGAGCGCCTGGCTCAGGCGACCATCCACCCCGACCGGCACATCACCGTCGATGGTGGTGCGGCGCACGATGCGCGGGGCATCGCCGTAATCGTTGATCGCGATGTGCTGGGTGGCGCGGTTGTCCCAGATCACCACATCGCCCTCCTGCCAGCGCCAGCGCACGGTGTTGTCGACATGGGTAATACGATCGTGGAACAGGCGAATCAATTGTTTGGAGTCGTTGGTACTTACACCCTGGATGTGTTTGACAAAGTGCCCCAACAACAAACTTCTTTCACCCGACTCCGGATGTACCCGCACTAATGGATGTTCGGTTTCGTAAACTTCAGCAGTGAACTGTTCACGGTAACGCTTGAGTCCGGATTCATCGGTATTACGCGGTGCTGCGTAGTCATATAAGTTGGTGTGCAAGGCGCGAAGATTATCGGCCAGTTGTTTTAACGGGTCGGGCAAATCGGCATAGGCTGCTGCAGTATTGGCCCATACCGTGTCGCCGCCAAAAGGAGGAATAACCACACCGCGCAAGATGGAAATCTTCGGGTAATTGGCCACGAAGGTCACATCGGTGTGCCAGGAATTGGCGCGGGTTTCCTTGGCGTCCAGATGCAGGATCGCAGCGCCCTGCTCGGCGGAACGCACGGTCGGGTGCGGGACCTGATCCCCGAAGCGACGGGAAAAAGCTTCGTGTTCGGCGTCATCCAGATGTTGGTCGCGAAAGAACAGCACTTTATATTTCAGCAGTGCCTGATTAATGAATTCGAATGCCTCGGCGCTGATATCACCCCCCAACTTCACGCCTTCCAGTTGTGCCCCAATTCGACCAGCGACCGGTTTGATTTGAATAGTCATCGAGCTACCTCCTGTCTCACGAGTTGTTGTGGGACAGATCATAAAGACATAAAAGCAGCGATGACTAATCACAAATTATTCTAAAGATAGAAGAGGCGTCATATAACAATCGAATGATTAAATTCAACTAACCGATATAAGCCATTAGTTATTAGCTAATAACTTATTTAAAAATTAATCCTCTGTAGGAGCGAGCCTGCTCGCGTTGGTCGTCAACGATGACACGGGC
>NZ_JABFMU010000051.1 GCF_013359695.1 Pseudomonas sp. C2B4 | reverse complement strand
CGCGACGGCGGTGTGTCATTCAGCATAAATGTTGACTGACCCGGCCCCTTCGCGAGCAGGCTCGCTCCCACAGTTGGATCACAGACAGGCCCTAACCAGGTCGGCTGTATGGATGCCGGGCTAGCCGCCACCGGCCATGGATGGCCGATGGCGGCGGGCCCACGAAGCAGGACCGGAGCGAGGGAACCCTGAGCCTCAGCGAAGGGCCGTACGTCAGGGGCGAAAGCGCTTGGTTACTTGGCGCTTTTCCAAGTAACCCGCCGTAAGGGCGGAACCAATAGCCGCCGTTACCGAAGAAACGGATATGCACACCGCTCTAACACAAACCTTTCATCGCAAAGACATGCAGTCGTTAGTGAAATACCTCGAATGACGGATGGGTAGCCCCTTCCACGCGCGCGAAGATGGCCCGAATTCTTGTCCGGGGGCCCACCGCGCATTTCAGGCGATGGGTGGCCGGGCCATGGTCGATTTCAGGAGGGCTGCGAGCCCATGCTCCTTTCAATGACGCGTCGGGATGAAACCCAGGTTGTCGGCGCGCGCACCTCACAATGGGCGCATCACCTGCCACGCCCGCGCCTGCTCGACGAACTGCTCGCCGGTGCCCAGCGTCTGCGTCTGCTGTGTGCGCCGGCGGGCTATGGCAAGACGGCGTTGATCAATGAGTGCGTGCGTCAAAGCAGGCCCGAACGGTGCGTATGGCTTGATCTGGAAGGGCACGCGCTGACGCTGGCGCAATTTTGCCAGCGACTGGCCACGGGTCTTCAGGTCGACGCCCGTGATCCGTTGACGCTGCTGACGTGGCTGGAGCGCAGCGAAGACGCCTGGTGGCTGGTGCTGGATGACTATCCGGCGCAATCCTGTCCCGAACTCGATCAGTGGCTTGACCGGCTGCTTCGTTCGCAAGGACAGGTCCAGCTCTGGGTCAGCTGCCGGCAACGGCCGAGCTGGAAACTCGCGCGATTGCTGCTGGAGGGGCAATTGCTTGAGCTCGGTGCCGGGCAGTTGGCCTTTGACCGCGAGGAGTTCGAGCGCGTGGTCGAGTGGCGGGTGCCGGCAGCCGAGCCGGCGGCGCGGGAAAAGCTGTGGCGCCAGACCCACGGCTGGTGCGCCGGTACCTTCCTGCTGCTCAACGGTGCAGGTCGCCATGAGCGGGCAGGGGAGTTATGGATGCGCGATTACCTGGGCGGCGAGCTCCTGGCGCGGGTGGACGCCGATGAGCGCAAGCTGCTGCTGGGCATCGCACATTTGCCACGGGTGTCGACGACGCTGTGTCAGCAGTTGTGGCCGGACATCGATGCCGGGAGTGTCTTTCGTCGCTTGCTGCAATCGCAGTCGTTCTTTGAGCCGCTGGACAGCGACGCGCACTGGTACCGTCTGTTGCCCGCCGTGGCCCAGGCGCTGTTGGGGGAGCTGAATGCCGCGGGTGTCAGCCAGGTGCGGTTGAGCGCCTGTCGCCTGTTATGCAATGACGGGTTTGTCGACGAGGCCATCGAACTGGCGCTGTCCATCGGTTACGTCGATGTGGCGGCCTGCTACATGGAGCGCCTGACGCTGGATTGGCTGTTGATCGAGCGCAACCTGTTCACCTGGCTCGATTGGCGGGCCCGCTTGCCGCTGCGTTTGCTCGAGTGCACGCCAAACCTGATCTACATGAATGCCCGGGCGTTGCTCAGCAGCTGGCGGTTGGACGAAGCGCAAGCGTGCATCGCTCGACTGGCGAGGATTTCGCCGCAGCCCAAGGCGTCGGTCAACGTGCGCATTCTGGCCAACTGGCAGGCGTTGGAGGGCACGCTGCAGGGGTTGCTGGGCAACGCCGAGGGCGCATTCGAGCACTGCGAATCCGCCTTGCAGCACCTGGAATTGCGCGACTGGCAATCGTCATTTTTGTGTTATTCCACCCTGGCGCGAGTGTCGATGGCCGCCGGCAACACCGAGCAGGCCGAGCGATTGTTGCAGTCCTGCCTGGCCCTGGCGCGTCATCAAGGTTGCCTGGCCAGCGAAGTGCTGATCAATGCCGATCGCATCCGTCAATTGATACTCGGCGGCGAGTGGCTGGAAGCGGAGATGCTGGTGAAGGAATGCCTGCTCCTGATCACCCGGTTGAGTGGCCGGCACAGCTTGTTGCTGGGCCGATTGCAGTTGTTGCAGGGCGAGCTGTACCTGCTGCGCGGTGATCTGGATGCCAGCGAAGAGGCACTGGGCATGGCCCTCGATCACGGCACGGAAAGTGGCGACCCCTACACCTTGCACGCGCTGATCGGATTATCGGAAGTGCAGGCCTGTCGCGGTGACTTTGAACAGGCACAGGCCCATTTGAGCGCGGCGACGCGTGCCATGCAGTGCGCGAAAATCAAGGAAAACTGTTATCAGGCGATCATCCTCTACCAGAACTTGCGCTTGCTGGCACGACAAGGGGCGTGGACGCGATTGCTGCCGATGGCACTGGCGGCCCGGGCCTGCGTCCAGGGCGATAAGCCACAGCTTCCGCCGCTGCATGCGCCTTCGTTGCGCCAACGCATCGAGCTGATGGTTGCCCTGGGTGAACAAGGTGCCGGTCAAACTGAAGCGGCGCGCAAGCGCCTGGAGACGTTGTTGGCGGATTGCGAACGCCGGCGCTTCGGCAGCCTGACCAGGGAAGTGCAGGCCGCATTGGCGCGGGCCAATGCTGAATCCGGCGTGGTATCCGCTGGTGCAGAAGTACCGCTGGCACCCTTCAATCTGTTGGCAAACCCTCGGCAGGAGCCTGTCTCCACCCCACGCCCCGGGCTGGACCTGACGCCGAGGGAAGTTTGCGTGCTGGAGTTGGTGGCGCAAGGATTGTCCAATCAGGAAATCAGCAATCAGTTGTTTATTTCGCTCAACACCGTCAAGGCCCACACCGTTCACATCAACCACAAACTGGGGGTCAAGCGCCGCACCCAGGCCGTAATGCGAGCCAAGGCGATGGGCGTGCTGGCCTGATACCCATCAATCGAGCAATCCCTTGGCGCGAGCGATAGCGATGACTTCCGTGCGGCTCTGGGCGCCCAGTTTCGCGCTGATGTTGCGCAAGTGGGTTTTGACCGTGTGCTCGGACAAGTGCATCTGCTCGGCGATGGCCCGGTTGCGGTTGCCGGCGGCCAGCAGCCGGATGACATGGAATTCGCGGGTGGTCAGTGGCGTGTCCTCTTCGTCGACAGCTGCCTCGGCCTGGGTGCCCTGGGTGCCCTGGGTGGCACTGCGTTGCAGCAAATCAGTCAGGAACTCCGGGGCGATGCCCAGGCTCTTGCATTGCGCCTTGAAGGCCACCGCCCAGCGCTGCAGCAGTTTTGCCACGGCCGGGCCTTCATCGATAAAGGTACGGCGAAAGCCTTCGTCGCTGGCCAGGCGCAGGGCCGGGGTGAGGGTGTCCAGCGCCTCTTTGTTTCGACCCAGGCCGTCCAGTGCCAGGGCATGCAGCAAGCGCAGTTTCAACGCCCGTCGGTGGTGTTGACGTTCCAGGGCCTCGGCGATGGCCGGTTGCAGCGCCGTGGCCGCTGTGGCGAATTCACCGCTGGCGATGCGCAGTCGCTGGCGCGCGATGAAATGGGTATCGGTATCGCAGGTGTGCAGCACCAGGTCGGGACGTTCCCAACTCCCCGCCAGTTCGGCGTGATGCAGGGCTTGTGCAGCGATGTCCAGACGGTTTTCCAGTGTCGCGATGCGGGCACGTTCCAGCCACGCTGCACTGAGAATACGCAGCGAACCGCTGCGCCGACCCAGTTGTTCGAGTTCAGCCAGGTGCTGCACCCAGACGGCGCGCTCACCCTGTTGGTAGGCGATGCGGGCGAGCAGTACATGCCGGACGATCAGCGGATCCGGTCCGCCGCTGTCGAGGGCGTAGGCGGGGATATCACTGAGCAGCTGCCGGGCTTGCACGAGTGCATCCTGTTCATACCGGGCCATCGCGCGCAGGGTATCCAGCGAGGGCCTGCCGCCTGCCCATTTGCCTTCGAGCCTTTGAGCCTGAGCTTCACTGGCAGCCTGCAGGCGGGCAACGGCGCTTTCCAGCCGTCCCAGGATCAAGTCCAGAATGCACTCGACGCAGACGGCGATGCTGTCGACCAGTATTGAGCGGTTCTGCGCACCCTGGCTGACCATCCGGGTCAACAAGCCCCGCGCCTGTTCGAAGTGACCGGTCGCGACCATGCAGTAGGCCAGCGTGGTGGCGAGCATGCCGTACTGCAAGACGTCCTGCGGCGACACCTGTTCAATCTCGGCCAGGGCCGTGGCATACGCGGCGTCTATCTGGTCGGTGAACACCTGCAACAGGCAGCGAATAGTGCCCATCTCCTGAGTGTCGCGATGGCGCTCAACCCATTGCATGGCGTCCTGATAGCGATGATCGAGCACCAGTGTCCAGGCATGGGCGAGGATCAGCCGGGGGTAACCATCGAGTACGCGGTCAGGAATCTGTTCGAACCAGCGCAGCAGCCAGCGCAGCCGACCGGCATCGATCAACGCGTCCAGATGCCGGTCGATCTGCCGGCTCGCGTTGTCAGCGTCACCCGCCAGCAAATAGTGCTCGATCGCGGCGGCCGGCTGATTCTCCGTGAGGTACCAGCGGGCAGCCATGGCGTGCAGTTTTTTTGCCTGCCCGGGCGAATGGCGTTCGAGGGCACGGCGCAGGAAGTCGGCGAACAGCGGGTGATAGCGGAACCAGCGATGCTGTTCGTCCGTTGGCTGAATGAACAGATTGGCCCGTTGCAAATAGTCGATCATGGCCTGGCTGTCGTGACGCCCTGTCACTGCATCGCACAGCGCGGCACAGAAGCGTCCGAGAACGCTGCTGTTCAGCAGAAACTGCCGGCATTCATCGGTTTGCCGCCCCAGGATATCCTCGGCCAGGTAATCGGCCAGCTCCAGGTTTGCGCCTGAAAGCGACGCCACGAAATCCGCCGGGGCTGTCCTCCCGCGCAGCGACAGCGTGCTCAGGTACAGTGCGGTGATCCAGCCTTCGGTGCGCTGCTGCAACGTGGCAATTTCTGCATCTTCAAGCGACAGGCTGCACTTGTCGCGCAAGAAAGTCGTGGTTTCGGCCAGGCTCATGCGCAGGGCATCGGTGGTGATGTCGCGCATTTGCCCGTGGGCTCGCAAACGGCCCAGCGCGATATCCGGCGTGGTTCTCGATGCAATGACCAGCAATCCGCAGGAAGGCAGGACCGTCAGCAGTTGCCGGACAAAATCCAGTGCGGGGGCGGATTCCAGGGTTTCAAAATCGTCGAGAAAAATCGCAAAGGGTTGGTCCAGTCTCCCCAGTTTGTCGAGCAGCGCCTGGGGACTGAAATCGGTGGGTTTCTCGCTATCGGCAGGTGCGCCGAGCCCCTGCAAGGCGACATGCAGGTGGGCCGACAGGCGCCGCAGCTCATTGTCGGCGGCATCCAGCGTCAACCACAGCACCCGGCGTCCGCGGGCCAGGCAACGCTCGCGATATTGAAGCAGCAGCGTGGTTTTACCGAAGCCCGCCGCGGCTTCGACGAGGATCAGTCGGGCGTTCTGCGGGCTGTCCATTCGATCCAGCAAATGAACACGCGACAGGTGACTGGCCGCCGTTCCGGGTACGCGAAATTTCTCCGGATGGATGCGCGAGGCATGCAGCTTCGCATCAGCAGTGCCCACCGCAGACCGATCATCCAGCGTGTCGTTCAGGGGCGGGACGAGGGTCAGTCGGGCCAACAGGTCCGGGCGGTCAGGCATGTATTTCTCCAGCGGGCGTTGCGTGCTTGCTGATCAGTCAAGGGCTTGAACATCACGACCTTGTGGGGGCGGCGGTGCGACGATTCGACTTGCTCGCGAAGGCGTGGTGCCAGTCACTATCGAGTCGGCCGACAGACCGCTTTCGCGAGCAGGCTCGCTCCCACAGGCTTTTTTTGCAGCCTGACTGACCCGTTTTTTCGAAGTTCTTGTCCGTCGCATATTGCCACGCCCCTGTCTGGTGGCAAGGCCGCCTTGCGCAAGCGGTCAGGCTGGCGGGCGGAACTTCACTCGTTTGAGCGATTGTCCCGCCTGCCGGGCTGGATAGCCTGTTGCGCGCTGCGAGCCGATTTGCTTGCGCTGCAGCCATGCATCCAACAATGAGAGAGATAAGCGATGGCAGGACCACTGGCAGGTGTGAAGGTAGTCGAGATGAACGCGATCGGGCCGGCCCCGTTTGCCACCATGTTGTTGGCCGATATGGGCGCCGAAGTGATTCGGGTCGACCGGTTGGTGTCAGGCTTCCTCAATGGCGACGGCAGCGTGATCAGTCGGGGCCGACGCAGCCTGGCGATTGACCCGCGCAAGCCCGGTTCGATTGACGTCTTGCTGCAACTGATCGAAGGCGCCGACGTGCTGGTCGAGGGCTTTCGACCGGGGGTCATGGAACGCCTGGGGCCGGAGCAGTGCCTGCAACGCAACCCGCGCCTGGTTTACGGGCGCATGACCGGTTGGGGCCAGACGGGGCCGTGGGCGCTCTCTGCCGGCCACGATCTGAACTACCTCGCCATCACCGGCGCGCTGCATGCCATGGGCCATGCCGATCGCGAGCCGACACCGCCGTTGCACCTGGCGGGCGACATGGGCGGCGGCGCGATGTTCCTCGCGTTCGGCATTGTCAGTGCGCTGCTGGAAGCGCAGAAATCCGGCAAGGGGCAGGTGGTGGATGCGGCCATTTCCGACGGCGCCGCGCTGCTCAGCACCATGTATTACGAGTTCAAGCAGAGCGGAGAGTGGCGCGGTCGCGGGGAAAACATCTTCGATGGCGGCGCGCCTTTTTATGGTTGCTACGCCTGTGCCGGTGGCGGATTTGTCTCGATCGGCTCCATCGAACCGCAGTTCTACCGACTGCTGATGGAACTCTGCCAGATCGACGATCCGGCGTTCGAGCGCCAGTGGGACCGTCAGCAATGGCCGGCATTGCGCAGCAAGCTCGAAGCCATGTTCCTCACCCGCACGCGGGATCAGTGGTGCCAGTTGCTGGACGGTACCGACGTCTGTTTCGCCCCGGTGCTGGATTTCAACGAAGCCCCTGAGCATCCGCACCATCAGGCGCGAGGCACCTTCATGCAGACCAACGGCGTGACCCACCCCGCACCGGCTCCGCGCCTGAGTCGCACGCCGGCAACGGCGGGGAGGGTGGTGAAGAACGGCGAGCACACCCTCGACATCCTGCGCGAGCTGGGGCTGGACGATGGGCGGATCGGCGAGCTGCGGGCGGCGGGTGCGATTGCCTGATAGCCCCCCTGTAGGAGCGAGCTTGCTCGCGAAGGTCGTGAACGATAACGCGCAAATCCAGATGCCCAGCGGCGCACTTGGGTTTTTCGCGAGCAAGCTCGCTCCTACAGGTTTTGTATTTTGGCAGACGGGAATCCCACCCCATCCCACTCCCTGTGAGCGGGATACAGCCCGAGGGTTGGTACGCAACCATGACGTCATGGAGCAGCGGGCTCGTGAGACGACCCACGCTCCGTCAATCAACCCCGGGGAGAACGTGATGTCACAGAAAACCTACATAGCCGGCGTCGGCATGATTCAGTTTGCCAAGCCTGGCGCGAGCGGTTCCTACATCGAAATGGGGGCGCAGGCGGTACGTCACGCCCTGCAGGATGCGGGTATCGGCTACGACCTGGTGCAGCAGGCCTACGCCGGTTATGTCTATGGCGACTCCACCTGCGGCCAGTCGGCCTTGTACGAAGTCGGCATGACCGGGATTCCGGTGATCAACGTCAACAACAACTGCGCCAGCGGTTCGACCGCGCTGTACCTGGCGCGCCAGGCCGTGGAAAGCGGCGCCGTCGATTGCGCGCTGGCGTTCGGCTTCGAACAGATGCAGCCCGGTGCACTGAAAAATTTCTGGACCGACCGTCCCCTGACCATGGGCAAAGGCTTCGATGCTTCCGCCGCCGCCTTTCCCGAAGGCGTCGGCATGCCGGGCGCGCTGATGTTCTTCGGCGGCGCCGGTAAAGAGCACATGGAGAAATACGGCACCAGCATGCAAACCTTCGCGGCGATCCGCGCCAAGGCCAGCCGTCATGCCGCCAACAACCCCTTGGCGGTGTTCCGCAAGGTGGTCACCACGGAAGAAGTGATGGCCGACCAGGTGGTCTGGGAAGGGGTGATGACCCGTCTGATGGCCTGCCCGCCGACCTGCGGCGGCGCGGCGGCGATCATTGTCTCCGAGCGCTTTGCCAAGAAACACGGCCTGCGCACCGACGTGACCATCCTCGCCCAGGCACTGGCCACCGATAAACCGGACGCGTTCGATCCGCCTTCGATGATCAGCGTGGTCGGCGTCGGCATGACCCGCCAGGCCGCCAACGAAGTCTACGAAAAAGCCGGCGTCGGCCCCGAGGACATCCGTGTCTGCGAACTGCACGACTGCTTCGCGCACAACGAACTGCTGACCTACGAAGGCCTGGGCTTCTGCCCGGTCGGCGGTGGCGAGAAATTCGTGATGGATGGCGACAACACCTACGGCGGTCAAGTGGTGGTCAACCCGTCCGGTGGTCTGCTGTCCAAGGGGCACCCGTTGGGGGCCACCGGGCTGGCGCAGTGCTTCGAGCTGACCCATCAGCTGCGCGGCAGCGCTGGCGCCCGTCAGGTCGAAGGTTTGCAGCATGCGTTGCAGCACAACCTCGGCCTGGGCGGCGCCGGCGTCGTCACGCTTTTCGGTCGCGGCTGACCTCACTGTGGGCCGCGTACCTCAAGGGGTACGCGGTGACCTGATCACCAACAGGAATCAATAGAAATGGCAGACAAGAGTCTGATCGGCCGTTCCCTGGGCGTCACCACCAGTGAAGTGGAAAAGGGGCGCCTGCGGTTCTTCGCCAAGGCCATTGGCGAAACCGATCCGGTCTACACCGATGAAGCAGCGGCAAAGTCCGCCGGCTACAAGGCACTGCCGGTACCGCCGACTTTCCTGCTGTGCCTGGAAAGCGAAGGCCGCAATCCCCAAGCCATCGTCGAAGACGTCATGGGTTTTGACCTGGGCCGCATCCTGCATGCCGAGCAGGAGTTCAACTATCACCGCATGGCCTTTGCCGGCGACGTGCTGACGTTCGATACGCGCATTGCCGACGTGTACGAGAAGAAGGGCGGGGCCCTGCAATTCGTGGTGCAGGAAACCCGCGTGACCAACCAGGACGGCGAACACATCGCCGATCTTCGTTCTTCACTCGTGCAGCGCTGAGGAGTTACCCATGTCCCAACCCCAGAAAACCGCCCCGCAGTTCAGCGACGTGCAGGAAGGCGATGTGGTGCCGCTGATGAAGCTGCGCCCGATCAATCGCACGATGCTGGCGCTCTACGCCGGTGCATCGGGCGATCACAACGAGATCCACATCGACATCGATTTCGCCCGCAAGGCACGCATGCCGGACGTGTTTGCCCACGGCATGTTATCGGCGGCCTACCTCGGTCGGCTGCTGACCAGCTGGGTGCCGCAACCGCAGATCCGCAAGCTCGCGGTGCGTTTCACCGGTATCACCCAGATCGGCCATATCCCGCACCTGACGGGGCGGGTGGCACAGAAATTCGAAGCGAACGGCGAGCGCCTCGTGCGCCTGGAAATCAAGTGCAGCAATCAGTTCGGCGAAGACAAGCTGGTGGGCGAAGCGGTCGTGCGCTTGAACTGAATGGCGAACTGAAAACCGATTGAACCCCGGCTTTCCACTCACAAACACAAAACAAGAAACACAGGTATCGAACAATGAAAAAGCTTGAAGGCAAAGTAGCGCTGGTCACCGGCTCCGGCCGTGGCATCGGACGCAGTGTCGCCCTGAAACTCGCCGCTGACGGCGCCCGCGTGGTGGTCAACGACCTGGACGCCGGCCCGGCCGAAGAAGTGGTAGCAGAGATCCGTGAGGCCGGTGGCGAGGCCGTCGCCTGCGTCGGTAGCGTGACCGCCGTCGATTTCGCCGACCGTTTCATCAAGACCGCCGTCGACAACTATGGCGGCATCGACATCATCGTCAACAACGCCGGTTACACCTGGGATAACGTCATCCAGAAGATGTCGGACGAGCAGTGGTACGCGATCATCGACTGCCACCTGACCGCGCCATTCCGCATCCTGCGCGCGGCCTATCCGGTGATCAGTGCAGCCGCCAAGGCTGAAGCCGCCGAAGGTCGCGTGGTGCATCGTAAGGTGGTGAACATCTCCTCGATCGCCGCTGCCGGTAACGCCGGTCAGGCCAACTATTCGACGGCCAAAGCGGGGATCCTCGGCATGACCAAGACCATGTCCAAGGAGTGGGGTCGTCACAAGGTCAACGTCAATGCCGTGGCCTACGGTCACATCGAAACCCGCATGACCCAGGCACTGGCCGGCGATGCAAGCAAGACCGTGAACATCGAAGGTCGCGAGATCAAGGTGGGCATTCAGGCCGCGGCCATCGAAGCCGGCAAGCAGATGTGTCCGCTGGGCCGTCCGGGCACCCCGGATGAAGCGGCTGGCGCCGTGTATCTGTTCTGCATCCCGGAATCGGACTACGTGTCCGGCCAGGTCCTGGTCTGCGGCGGCGGCCTCGGCACCGTCTGATCCTTTGAGGAGATTTGTCATGCAACTGGAAAACTACACATCCCCCTGGATGGACGCAGACCTTGGCGCCTTCCGTGACAGCATTCGCCGCTTCGTGCGCGAACAGCTCGTGCCCCAGGAAGACAAGTGGCGCGAACAACACCGTTCCGATCGCTCGGCCTGGCTGGCCTGCGGCGAGATGGGCATGATCCTGCCGGACATGCCTTCGGAGTACGGCGGCGCCGATGGCACCCCGGCGCACTACGCCGTGGCCATGGAAGAGCTGACCTATGCCGGCGTCATGAGCATCGCCCTGAGCATCAACCACATCGTCGGTCACTACATCCTGGCCAGCGGCACCGAAGCGCAGAAACAGCAATGGCTGCCGAAAATCGCTTCCGGCGAGTGCATCACGTCCATCGCCATGACTGAGCCGGGCACCGGTTCCGACCTGCAAGGCGTGCGCACCCGCGCGGTGAAGAAGGGCGACAAATACGTCATCAGCGGCTCGAAGACCTTCATCAGTAACGGCCAGAACAGTGACATGGTGGTGGTCATCGCCAAAACCGATCTGGAAGCCAAGGGTTCCAAGGGCATCTCGCTGTTTATCGTCGACACCAGGACACCGGGCTTCGTCCGTGGGCAGTGCCTGGACAAGGTCGGCCTGCCGGGGCAGGACACCTCGGAGATGTTCTTCGACGAATGCGAAGTGCCGGCCGATTGCCTGCTGGGCGGCGTCGAGGGGCAGGGCTTCTATCAGTTGATGCAACAGCTGCCTTACGAGCGCGCGGAAATCTCCATCCAGGCCGTTGCCGCCATGGAACGCGCCCTGGCGCTGACCGTTGAGTACACCAAGGAACGCAAGGCCTTCGGCAAGGCGATCCTGGACTTCCAGAACACCCGTTTCACCCTCGCGGATGTGAAGGCCACGGTCACCGCTTCGCGGACCTTCGGCGACCTGATCATCCAGCGCTGGGTCGATGGCACCCTCGATACCACCACGGCGTCGATGGGCAAGTTCTGGCTCACCGACCGTCAGGGCGAGGTCATGGACCGCTGCCTGCAGTTCTTCGGGGGCTTCGGTTACATGAACGAATACCCGATTGCCCGGATGTTCGCCGACGCGCGCGTCGCCCGCATCTACGGTGGCGCCAACGAAATCCAGCGTGAGCTGGTGGGGCGTTCGCTCTAACCCCGCAGGGTGCTTTATGTGGGAGCGAGCCTGCTCGCGAAGGACTACAGAACACCGCGTTTAAGCAGGAAAAACGCGTATTCGTTAACGACCTTCGCGAGCAGGCTCGCTCCCACAATGGGTTTTTTGCCGCACCACAAAAGGCAGCTGCTTTACTTATAACAACAAGATTCTGGAGGCTCAGATGTACATCACCCAAGGATTGCACCGACACATGCAGCAGCGCCCGGATGCAACCGCCATCCGCTATCAGGGCCGCAGCCTGTCATTTGCCGCGCTGGGCGAGCGGGTTGCCCGCCTGGCCGGTGCGTTGAAGACACTCGGTCTGGCGAGCGGTGATTGCGTCGCCATGCTGTCGCGCAATTCGCAGCGCTACATCGAGTACAGCCTCGGCGTACCTTGGGCCGACGGCGTACTGAACCCGGTCAATACCCGCTGGAGCGTGATGGAAATCGTCTACTCCCTGGACGATTCGAATTCGACCATCCTCATCGTCGACGACGCCTTCAGCACCATGGGCGCCATGATCGCCCGCCAGGCCAAAACCATTCGCCATGTCATCTATGCCGGCGATAACGCAACCCCGGACGGCATGCTGTCCTACGAAGCCCTGCTGGCCGAGGCCGAGGCCATCGAGGATGTGCGTCGCAGCGGCGATGCCTTGCTGGGCATTTTCTACACCGGCGGCACCACCGGTTTCCCCAAGGGCGTGATGATCAGCCATGACAACCTGGCATTCGCCTCCCTGGCCAGCCTGAGCAAGGGCTTTTACGGCAGCGACGCGAAGTTTTTACATGCGATGCCCATGTTCCACCTGGCGGACTTTTCCGGCATGTACGGCATGTTCATCTGCGGCGGCACCCATGTCGTGCTGCCGGCCTTCAGCGGTGAAGCCGCGATTGAGCTGATCAGCCAGGAAGGCGTGACCGACGCCATGTTCGCACCGACCATGATCCAGATGATGCTGGATGCGCGGGACGCCAAACCGGCCTTGACCGCGCTGGACCTGAGTTCGATCAAGAACATCATCTATGGCGCTTCGCCGATTTCCCCTGTGCTGCTGGACCGTGCCTGCGAGGCTTTCACCACCGCTCGGTTTTTTCAGGGTTATGGCATGACCGAGCTGACCACCGGCGGCACGATGCTCGATGCGCAGTACCACAGCGTCGAGCACCAGGCCAGCGGCAAGATGTATTCGGCCGGACGGGCGATCAGTTGCGTCGAACTGAAAATCGTCGACGGCGACGGCCGGGAAGTGCCACGGGGCACCGTCGGCGAAATCGCGGTACGCGGCCCGAACGTGATGCTCGGTTACTGGAACAATCCGGCCGCCACGGCGCAAGTCCTGAAGGACGGCTGGATGCACACCGGTGATGGGGCCTACATGGACGAGGAAGGCTTCGTGTACATCGTCGATCGGCTCAAGGACATGATCGTCAGCGGTGGTGAGAACATTTACTCCGCCGAAGTGGAAAATGCCCTTGCCAGCCATCCGGCCGTGGCGCAAAGCGCGGTCATCGGCATCCCTTGTGAGAAATGGGGTGAAACGGTGCATGCGGTGATCGTGCTCAAGCCTGAAGCCGTGGCCACCGAAGAGGAGATCGTCGCCCATTGCCGCACGCGCATCGCCGGCTACAAGTGCCCGCGCAGCGTCGAGTTCCGCCAGGCCCTGCCGCTTTCAACCGTGGGCAAGATCCTCAAGAACGAATTGCGCGAACCGTTTTGGGCCAATCACGGTCGCAATATCGCCTGACCACAAATACACGCGTTCCCCTGTAGGAGCGAGCTCGCTCGCGATGGACGTCAACGATAACGCTGGCTGTCTGAATGAACGCGTTGATCGGGCGTCCATCGCGAGCAAGCTCGCTCCTACAGGGCGCGTTTTTTTTCGTGTCCGATTGCAAACGGCAATCGAATCTAATCCGTTTGAGCGATAGGTCAGGCGACCGATTCTGGCTAGGCTTCCCTGCGTCGCGAGCCATGCGTGGCCACGCGCATGGCAATAACCGTTCTGGGCCTACGGCGTGCTCAGTACCGCTTGAACCGAGTACGCATACATGAACACCCACTCATTGCTGACCACCACCCGATTCTCTCCTCCGCGAATCGGCAGCCAGGCGGTGACCCGCGAACACTTGCTGGAGAAGCTGCAGCGAGAGCGACACTGCCGTCTGCAATTGGTCACCGGTAGCGCGGGGTTTGGCAAAACCACGCTGATGGCGCAGTGGCGCCAGCAGTTGATCAAAAATGGCGATCAGGTGGCCTGGCTGTCGGTGTCGCCGGACGACGGCATGCTGGAGTCGTTTTGCGCCAGTTTGCTGGGTGCCTTGCGTCAGGCTGGCTTGCCTCTGGATGGCGACCTGCTGCTGTTGGCCGGACCGGAAGCCATCAACATCCAGGCCATGGCTTCGCTGCTGATCAATGCCCTGGCCAGGGTGAACGGCGAGCTGTACGTCATGCTCGATGATTTCCAGCATGCGGTGGATGTGCGCATCGCCCAGTTGATGCATACGTTGATCGACGATGCGCCGCATCATCTGCATGTGGTCCTGGCATCGCGCACCACCCCGCCATTGTTGCTGGGGCGCCTGCGCGCCATGGGCGAGCTCTGCGAAGTGGATTGCGCGGGCCTGTCGTTCAACTTCGCGGAGTCGCTGGCCTTTCTCAAGGCGCACCTGGATCAGGGGGTCGACCTGGACGCCGCGCATGCCATCCACGACCTGACCGATGGCTGGCCGATCGGTCTGCAACTGATGTCCATCGCCTTGAAGGCCAACCCGAAAAAAGGGGTCAAGGGCACGGCACTGCTACCCGACAGCGCTGCTCTCAGAGCCTATTTGTCCGAAGACGTGGTCGCGGATTTGCCAACAGAACTGTTCGACTTCCTGCAGAAAATTTCCATTCTGCGGCGCTTCAATGTCGATGTCGCCGCGCATGTCACCGGCTCTGCGCGGGCGACGGAATTGATTGCGGCGGTGGAGGAACGCAACCTGTTCATACAGCCGGTGGATGTGCCGGGCGTGCATCAGTGGTACAGGCTGCATCCGTTGTTTGTCGAATTTCTCACCCAGCGCTTGCAGGCCTCCGGGACCGATATCGCGCAGTTGCACAGGCGCGCTGCCACCTGGTTCGAACAGGCCGGATTGGTGCCCGAGTCACTGCGCCATTCGCTGCACTGCGACGATTTCACGGTGGTCGTGCAGTTGCTGGAGCGCGTGCAGCCGTCGTATCGCAGTGTGAGTCATTTGAGCCAGTTCATGCGCTGGCTCGAACAGGTGCCATTGCTTGAGTTGACCCGGCACCCCTCGTTGATGCTGCTGGGCATCTGGGGCGCACTGCTCACGGTGCTGACCGGCAAGGCACAGGCGTGGATAACGGCGTTTGAAAGCGTCCCGCAAGCGCCGCAATGGGCCTATCAGGTGCAATTGCTCAAAGCGTGCCTGGCCATGCACGGGGATGATGAAACCGGTTGCCTGACCTTGTTGAGCCTGCCGGTCGATCAGGCTGCCACCAATCCTTTTCTCGAGCAGGTGCGTGTCGGCATGACCATTACGTGCCTGGGGCTCTCCGGTCGTCACGCGGAGGCCCGCAACGTGTTCAATGGCCTCTCCGGGCGCTGTTTGCGTAACAGCAACGATGAAATGGCCTTGATGGGCATGACGGCCATGGCCACGAACGTCATGTTGGAGGGCAAGGTGCTGGAGGCCGAGCGATTGGGCTCTTCGGTGTTGGCCCAGGCCGAATCCGTGCACGGACGTCGCTCGGTCAGCGCCTGCACGAGCGCGACGATCGTGGCCGAGGTGTTCTACGAACTCGATCGTCTGGATGAGGCGCGCGAGGTGCTGGCCAATCGTCTGGATATTCTGCGTTTCTCGACGCCGGGCTACATGATCGGCGCTGCGTTGTGCCATGCCCGCTTGCTGGATCTGCAGGAATCGCCGCGCAACGCCTTGGAGTATCTGGTCCGCAAGGAAGAGCATTTCCGTGCCCTGGGGCTTGATCGCGGGACGGCCTGCATGCTCGATGAGCAGTTGCGCATCACCTTGAAGTGCGGTGACTGGCGGCATGCCGAGACGCTGCAGGTGCTGCTTGACGATCTGGCGCGCAATCACCGTGGGGGCGTCCTCCTGCGATGGGCAAATCATGACCCTTGCAGCCTTCTCGAAGGCACGCCTGGCCCTGGCTCGACAGCAACCGGAGGCAGCGTTGCAGGCGCTGGATATCGTCGAGCGCCACGCCAGTGAACTTGGCCGGGGGCAATGGCGGGTCAAGGTCGAATTGCTCCGTGCATTTGCCCTGGCTGAACTGGAGCGCAACGCCGAAGCCCGGGAATATCTGCATTCGGCGGTCGCCAGCGGTTATCGGTTGGGGCTGGTGCGCACCTTCCTGGATGAGGGCGAAGCCTTCCAGTCCCTGTTGCCGCAGCTCGACCTGGCAGACGATGGGGTGCTCGGTGACTATTACCGAAAGCTGGTTCAGGACCTGCCGGAGGCACCGCCCATCGAGGCGGATAAAAAACCGTCGGCGTTGATTGAGACGGCCCGCGAACAAACGTCCCTGACCCGACGCGAGCAGGACATCGTCGATCTGCTGGAGCAGTCGATGTCCAACAAACGCATCGCGCTGACCTTGAACCTCAGCTTGCAAACCGTGAAGTGGAACCTGAAGAACATCTTCTTCAAGTTTGGTGTTTCAAGTCGGTATGACGCGATTGTCGTTGCGCGCAAGCGGCGCGATGGGGAACACACCTGAAAACCCTGGATCATGGTCGTGCCTGGATTGTGTGAACGACACTGCCCTTTGTAGGAGCGAGCCTGCTCGCGATGGACGTGAACGATAACGCGTGCTGCCTGAATGCCCGCGTTGTCCGAACGTTTCTCGCGAGCGGGCTCGCTCCTACAGGTCTGTGCAACGCAAGCCTGCAACCTCAGGCTCTTTTATTGAGCCTTCTGCTGACTCCTCAGGAAATCCTGCACCAGGTTCGACCGGTCGAACGTCTTGGCCGCCTGCACCGGCGGGTATTCGGCCAGTGTCTTGAGGTGTGCGCCGATCAGTTCGCCCATGGGGCCGGAGATCCACGATGACTTCTGGATCATGTGCCCATAGGAATCATTGCTGTCGTAGCTCTCGAACGGGTCGCTGCGCAGGTTGAACATCAGGGGCGCGAACAAGGGCTTTATCGGTGCGTAGTAGTCTTCCTTGGTCGAGAAATGCATCTTCCATGGTCCCATGCGCACGGCCGTGAGTTTGTTCTCGATGTAGTAGAACAGGCTGGTGCGCGCGCTTTCCGGTGCCTTGCCGGTCCAGTAATCGAGGTTGTTGAGGCCGTCGATGTACTGCTTCTTCTGTTCCTTCATGCGCTCGACCACGTCCGGCACGCCGGCCGCTGCGGCCAGGCTGGTGAACATATCCTGGTGCGCCTGGATGCCGTTCTTGATTTGCCCCGGCTTGATCACACCCGGCCAGCGCAGCATTGAGGGCACGCGTACGCCGCCCTCGAAGGTGGTCATCTTCTCGCCACGGAAGGGCGTGGTCGCGCCGTGCGGCCAGGAGGAGTGTTCCGGGCCGTTGTCGGTCGAGTACCAGACGATGGTGTTTTCATCCAGGCCGTTCTGCTTGAGGAAGTCGAGCAACTGACCGATGTCGTGGTCGTGCTGCAGCATGCCGCTGCCTTGCATGTCGTCTTCGTGGGTGTACGGGGCGGCGGCATGTTTCCACTTGTCGTTGAGATGGGTGTACAGGTGCATGCGGCTGGTGTTGAGCCAGACGAAGAAGGGCTTGTCGTCCTTCCTGGCCTTGCGCATGAAGTCCATGGCACGGGGGATCACTTCCGCGCCGTCGAAGTCTTCCATGCGCTGGGTGGTCAGCGGCCCGGTGTCTTCGATGGTCTGCTTGCCGACCGCGCCAAAGCGCGGGTCCACCGTCGGGTCGTCCTTGTCGGTGGCGATGCTGTGCAACACGCCACGGGTAGCGAATTTTTTCGCGTAGGCCTGCGGACCGCCGGGATACTGTCTGGCGAAATTCTGGTAGTCCGTGTACTCACTCTGCTCCTCGGTGTTGAGGTGATACAGGTTGCCGAAAAACTCGTCGAAGCCATGCACCGTGGGCAGGTTGGGGTTGTTGTCGCCCAGATGGTTCTTGCCGAATTGGCCGGTGCTGTAACCGGCCTGTTTCAGCACCTCCGCGAGGCTGGGCGAGGCGGCTTGCAGGCCGAGCTTGTCGCCCGGCTGGCCCACGGTGGTCATGCCGGAACGAATCGGATACTGGCCGGTGATGAACGCCGCCCGGCCGGCCGTGCAGGAGGGCTGTCCGTAGTGGTCGGTGAAGCGGATGCCCTCCATGCCGATCTGGTCGATATTCGGCGTGGTGTAGCCCATGGTGCCCATGCCGTAGGCACTCACGTTCTGCCAGCCGATGTCGTCGCCCCAGATCACCAGGATGTTGGGTTTGGCGGTCTGGGCCTGTGCCAGCGGGGCAGCCAGCATGACGCAGGCCATGACGAGTTTGCCGAGGTGCTTCATGACGCCACCTCGAGGCTTTCCAGCGCGCGGCGCAATTGCGCGGGCAGCGGCACTGGCCGACGCGTCACGCGGTCGACGTAAACGTGGACGAAATGCCCCTGTGCCGACGCCTCGGTGTTGTCGTTGGCGAACAGGCCGACTTCGTAGCGCACGCTGGAAGTGCCCAGGCTGGCCACGCGCAGGCCGGCGCGCACCAGGTCGGGGAAAGCGATGGACGAAAAGTAACTGCAATGGGTATCGACCACCAGGCCAACGGTGGGGCACTGCTCGAAGTCGAGCAGGTTCTGTTCCAGCAACCAGCCGTTGACCACGGTGTCGAACCAGCTGTAGTAGATGACGTTGTTGACGTGTCCGTAGACGTCGTTGTCCATCCAGCGCGTGGTGATATCGCGCAGGTAACGATAGGCGTTGCGTGGGTGCGGTACGGGTTTGCTCATGGCTTCACGCCTCCTGCTTCATGCGGCGCACGCGGATATCCGCCTGCTCTTTGTGGCCCGACATGTGTTCGTAACCGCATAGCCGGGAGCAGTATTCGCCAATCATCACGCTGGCCTCGTCGGTCAGCACGCGCTGGTAGGTGTGGGTCTTGATGAATTTGCCGACCCACAACCCGCCGGTGTAGCGACCGGCACCCATGGTCGGCAACGTATGGTTGGTGCCGATGACCTTGTCGCCATAGCTGACATTGGTGCGGTGACCCAGGAACAGGGCGCCGTAGCGGGTCATGCGATCGTGGTACCAGTCCGGGTCCCGGGTCATCACCTGCACGTGTTCGGAGCACAGGCGTTCGGCGACTTCCAGGGCTTCTTCATCGGTGTCGCACAGGTAGATTTCACCGAAGTCATTCCAGGCCACGCTGGCGACCGGCGCGGTGTCCAGGCGCGAAAGCACCCGTTCGATGGCGGCCGGCAATTCCGCTGCGATTGTTTTGCTGGTGGTCACGCAATAGGCGGGGGAGGTGGGCCCGTGCTCGGCCTGGCCCAGCAGGTCGACGGCGACCAGTTCCGCATCCACGGTGTCATCGCAGATCACCAGGGTTTCGGTCGGGCCGGCAAACAGATCGATACCGACGCGACCGAACAGCTGACGCTTGGCCTCGGCCACATAGGCGTTGCCCGGGCCGACAATCATGTCCACGCCGACGATGCTCTCGGTCCCGATGGCCATGGCGGCCACGGCCTGCACACCGCCAAGGCAATAGATCTCGTCGGCACCGGCCAGGTGCATGGCCGCCACGATTTCCGGGCACGGCCTGCCTTCGAACGGCGGGGCACTGGCGATCACGCGTTTGACGCCGGCCACCTTGGCGGTGAGTACGCTCATGTGTGCGCTGGCGATCAACGGGTACTTGCCGCCGGGGATGTAGCAACCCACCGAGTTGACCGGGATGTTGCGATGACCGAGCACGACACCGGGCAGGGTTTCGACCTCGACGTCGTGCATCGAATCCTTCTGGATCTGGGCAAAACGCCGGATCTGCGCCTGGGCAAACTTGATATCGTCAAGCGTCTGTTGGGGCAGGCTGGCGATGCACGCTTCGATCTGCTCCTGGGTCAACCGCAGGTTGTCGGGGGCCCAGCGGTCGAACTTCTCCGAGTACTCGCGCACCGCCGCATCTCCGCGCTGTTCGATGTCGGCGAGGATGCTTTCCACGGTGAAGCGCACCTGGGCTTGATTGCTCGCTTTTGTTTGGGCGGATTGACCTTTTTTGAGCTGTTGGATCACGGGAAAGTCTCCTTGGGATGTCAGGGCTGACAATTGTTTTTATGGGGGGTGGGAGGCGCTACGCGGAGGATCGAATCACCAGTCGACCGGGTAGCTCGTGCAGTGCCTGGATGACGCTGGTGTCCGGGCGACCTTCGCCCAGCAAGTCGATGGCGCAATCGATCATCTGGCTGACGGGCTGGTGCACGGTGGTCAAGTCGTTTTCCGGCCAGGCCGCGGCACGGATGTTGTCGAAGCCGACCACGGCGACGTCTTCGGGTATGCGCAGGGTGGTGTTCATCCGCAGATGACTCAGCACGCCGAGGGCCATCACGTCGTTGGCGCAGAACACCGCGTCGATGGCCGGTTGGCCGGCGCTGAACAGCCGCGCCGCCGCTTCACGCCCGCCTTCGTAGGTGTACCCGCCCTGGACGCACGCCATCAGGCGCTGGCCGTGCATGGCCAGGCCCTGTTCGAAGCCGCACAGGCGGTCAGCGCTGGTGGAAATGCCCGGATCGCCGGACACAAAGGCACAGGCCCGACGCTGTTGTCCCACCAGATAGTTGGCCACCTCGGCGGCCATGTGCTGGTTATTGCAGAACACCGACCAGACCGTCGGGTCCTCGACCCGACGGTTCATGAACACCACCGCAACACCCTGGCGCGCGCACAGCTCTGCCATGTGCGAAGACAGCCGCGCCGCCGTCACCACGATGGCATCGACCTGGTACTGCAACAGGTGCGGCATCATTTCGTCCGCGTCGCCGCCCGGTGGCACGACGAAGAGCAGCAATTGCCGACCTGTCTGCCGCAGTTTCAGGGAGAACTCTTCAAGGAGTGCGGGGTAGAAGGGGTTGGCCATATCGCCCACCACCAGCGCGACGATGCCGGTCTTGCGCTGGTTCAACGATCGGGCGATGGCACTGGGGCGATAGCCCGACTCATCGGCGATGGCCAGGATGCGCTCGCGTAACTTGGCGGAGATGCGTGAGTTCGCATCGAAGGCGCGAGTGACGGTGGATGTGGCGACCCCGATACGTTGCGCGAGGTCCCTGGCGGTAACACGCACGGCTTGTGTCGGTGCATTCCCGGCAGTGCTGTCGCGCTTCATGTCCTGTGCTCCGGTCGCTTTTCAATGCTGTGCAAACGTGTGCACGAATTGACTGAATGCTATCGACGCGGGTTGAAGGCCAGTACCCCTCGAAGAGAGTGGGGTTGCTGGTTATCCGGGCAGGACAAACACCGCGATGCTGCCATGGCGGTGTTTTGGGCAGACCGGTTCGAAGCGGGCAGGGCGTAGTTCGTCTTGAGTCGTTGGTGTCAGATCGAGACGAGGTACTGGCGTTGTTTCAGAGGCTGTTACTTACACAAGGTGAGCTGGATCAATCTCACTTTAAGGATTGCCTGATCGTAACGATCAATGGTTCAGGATATAGATTGCGATACAGGAAAGACGTTTTGTTAATTGCCGATGGAGGATGCTCCTAAAAGGTTCTACTGAGGCTTAACTGAAAACCGTCGCTTAATGCAGCACGGATGCGGCTACTGAAACTGTATCCAGGAACTGCAATGCGACAAAATTTACCTGTAACGGGACGAAATCTCGAACTCCCGCAAAGTATCAACATCCTGTCAACAACGGACACACAGAGTTGCATTACCTACGTCAACTCGGACTTCATCAAAATCAGCGGCTTTACCGAGGCTGAACTGCAAGGACAGAGTCACAATATCGTCAGGCATCCCGACATGCCCGCCGCCGCTTTCGAGCACATGTGGGGGACCTTGAAAGCAGGGCGCTCCTGGATGGGCCTGGTTAAAAATCGCTGCAAAAATGGCGATCATTACTGGGTCAGTGCCTATGTCACTCCCATCCGCAGGAACGGTCAGACCGTGGAATACCAGTCCGTGCGAACCAAGCCCGACCCGGCATCGGTACTGGCGGCGGAGCGGCTCTACAGTCGGTTGCGAGCGGGCGATAAGTCGCTGATCCGGCGACCGTCATTGGGCCTGAGTGCAAAACTTTCCTTGACGGTCAGTCTGATCATTCTCCTGGGTTCCGTGGGGGCATCCAATTTGTGCTCCTTGCCGCTGGGCAGTGCTTTGCTGGCGGCGGGATTGTGCAGCGGAGTCAGTTCGATCTGTATCGCGAGGTTTCTGAAGCCACTCGGTGCGCTTGTCGGAAAAGCGCGGGACGTTGCCGATAACCCTTTGAGCCAACGGCTCTACAGTGGGCGATTGGACGAGTTCGGTCAGATTGATTTTGCCCTGCGCATGAGGCAGGCAGAAACTGAAGCAGTGATTGGTCGCATCAATGATGCAGCCAACCAATTGGGGAACTACACCCAGAACCTGGTCAGGCAGTTCGAGGAAAGCAATGCGTTGACCCTCGATCAGCAGACCGAAACGGACCAGATTGCAGTGGCGATCAATCAGTTGAAAGACAGAGTCCAGGAAGTTGCCAGCAATGCCCAGAATGCGGCCAATGTTGCGGAAAAAGCCAACCACGAAACTCGCGCAGGGCAGCAATTGGTCGCCCAGACCAGTGAATCCATCAGCGAACTTGAAGAAGAGGTTCAACAGGCCACACAAGTGATTCATGAGCTGGAAAATCACAGCAACGAAATTTCCACCGTGCTGGAGGTGATTCGTGCAATTGCCGAGCAAACCAATTTGCTGGCACTCAATGCAGCGATTGAAGCCGCTCGTGCCGGAGAGCAAGGCCGGGGATTCGCGGTTGTTGCCGATGAGGTGCGAAGCCTTGCCGCCCGTACGCAGCAATCCACTGCGGATATTCAGCAAATGATCAACGTGTTGCAGGAAGGTGCCCGCTCTGCGGTCGGAGTCATGGAGAAGAGTCGTGAACAGGCACAATCGAGCGTCAGTTATGCCCAGCAAGCGGCCAATGCACTGGCAGGCATTGGTCAACGGGTCAGCGAAATCACCAGGATGAATACGCAAATTGCCGCAGCGGTCGTGCAGCAAGGCGCCGTGAGTGAAAACATTCATCGAAGCATCGGCAGCATCCGCGACGCCGCCGATTCGAATGTCAGTACCGGGCAAAACAATCGCAAGAGCGCAAGTGAAGTGGCACGACTCACCACTGCACTGCACAATTTGGCCCAACAGTTTTGGGCTAAGCCGCGCGAGTGAATGACGCGCCTGCCTGACGATCTCGAACGGGGGGCATGCCATGCTCACTGGAGAGAACTTCGCGCAATGCCCGGGCCTGGCAGGCAGGACGAGTGGTTGGTAAGGCTTCAATGCTCGGGTGGCTTTTTGCTCAGGCCGGTCTTGTTGATGCCATGGGGTGTCATCAGTTGTACGGTCAGAATGAACCGCGCCGGCACCAGCGAAAGTAAACCGAGCATGCCGAGCACGGCGATGAGGATGACACCACGAATCTCATGGAGGAGGTTGGTGAACAGCGCCAGGCCTACCGCCAGCAGGAACAAGGCGAGCCCCAGCCATTGCAAGATGAGCGCCCAGCGAAAGAGACGGGATTGACGGACTTGCTCCAGGTGCTTGTTCGATTCATTGAGTTCGTCCATCAGGCCTGCCTCACTGGGGGTTGTAGCGTGCACAGCTGTCCTGAGCAGTCTGCTGAAAAAGACTGCTCCGGATCTGCTACGAGCCAGGCACTTTCGATGACCTGAGATCGATGGTCACCTGTCTGATGGTATCGGTGCGTTATGCCATGGATCATGGCATTACCCTTTATGGCCAGGGCCAGGTTGGTGTCATTTGAAAATGACGCTGTTCGCCAGCTCTCGCAGGGTATGGAACGGCGTGACCAAACGGATAGCTGTACCGTTTATTTCTTTGAGTTTTCCACTTCGAGCACGTGAATAAAGGTCTTTAAGGTCTTGTTTATCCTTCTCGGTGAGCTGACTGTCGGGGCCATAGTTCATGATCGACCTTCGATCTTGTGAGCCGAAGGGCTCCGCCGGGTAGTCCGGTTCACTCTGAGGGGCGAACCAATGGCGGAGGCCAAACACATGACCCAGCTCATGGGCTATCGTCTCTATCTGCTCAGATAGATCCTGCTTGAAGAGTGTTGGATAGATCACCAGGTCATGACGACCGGCATCAGGGAAGAAGGCGCTTGCCAAAACGCAGGCCCTGGCTGCGTTGCACCGTTCGACCTCCTGGACGACGATCTGGAAATCCCAAGCGTCATCATCCCTCGTAAAACTAACGGGAACTGCATCTCCCCAAGCCTCCAGTGCCAGAGCGAAAAGCTCTTCAATTTTGGCTTTGACTTCGTTGGGCGACTCGAAGTTTGAAAGTGATTGCTCCTGGAATCTCCATCTGAGAATTGAACCTTCGCTCCAAAGTGGAATGAAACCTTCAGTAGCGTTGAGCTGCAGTTCTGCGGGGTTGCGTTTATAACCGCGAGATTCGGTATCACAGATTATTTGTTCGTGTTTTCCGTATACATGAACCCTGGGGTCTTTGGCGATGCCCTGTTGCTCCGGGCGCTTTAAACGAAACGGATCGGCAGGTAAGACGCCAGCAGCTTGGTCAACCATGACATTCTCCATATGCGCGTTTGAGGTAACTGCACACAATGAAAATTAGCTCACCAGAGCTAATCCGGACTGACCGTCTGGCAGATTGCCATATGCATTGGACGCCCCGGCCGTCACTGGCTAGGGTAGAAATGGCAATGTGCCATGGATGGGTGCGGAAGTGCCCGCCACCGAATGCTCAACGAAGGATAAATCCCCATGCGCGTTCCTCTGCTGCTGGCTACATCCGTTGCAGCTTCAATACTCGCCGGATGCTCCGGCCAACCCACTGTGAAATACGAAGTTGCTCACAACGGCCCCAACTATCCCGGTGATTTTGAAGGGTTGACCAAGTTCACCCTGCCCAAGTCCATTCTCTATGCCTCGTACTCCGATCCTGACAAAAAAACAGGGCTGAGTCTCACGTCTACGCCAGCCGAAGCCGGTGCAAATGGCGATCCCTCGAAGGTCAGTTTCATGATTCGACCTTCTGATTCAATGGGCATCAAGACGCACTTGATGGTGAAAAAGCGCGACAACACCGATCTGCTTGAGTCGGTCGGTACCGAAATCGAAGACAACCGTACCAAGATGATCGAAAGCGTTGCCGGGATTGCTGTCTCTGTGATTATGGCTGCAGTCGCAACCGCTCCACCTGGCGGTGAAGGGGGGTGCATACCCATGCCGGCAGAACTGCCCCTGGCAATTGACACCGAAGAGTTCCTGAATGCGACTAAATCCAAGGCCGCCGACCCCAGCGCCCGCCATGGGTCTATTCAGCGCACGTGTGTTGATCCCGTACGTTTCGACATTCAATTCGGTTCATTGCCGGGCGACGCAATAGCAAGGGATGCCTTCATTGCTCAGATCAATAATCCCCAGGAAATCATGATCTATTCGGCGTGTCGCACGGCGACGATCACGTTCACCAGCGCACCCCTTACGGGTAAGCAATTCACAACGACTGTGGCGGACCCAAACTTCATCCAGACCATCAAGTTTCCCCAAAAGGGGAAGGTTGACATGCATTCCGCTTGTGGGGCGAACACGTCAAGCGAGAAGTCAGGGATCAGTACGTCAACGGAGCTCATGAACACACTCATCGCCCAGGCGAAGACGGTTCGCGAGGCTTGGAAGACTAAAAAAGAAGCCGATGACAAGAAGTGAGGGATCGTCCTGGAGGGTACATTCCTATGCGTCAGGGTTGAAATCGACCCAAAGCGGACGGTAGGCAAGGGGTATCAACACTACCCTCCGGCGTCTACTCGGTCCCTCAAGCAAATCCGATTCGGACCTGAATCAAGGCGGTGACCCATTGCTCCAAATAGTGGGGAGCATGCCATTGTCACTGGCAGAGTCCTTCGCGATGGCCGCAAAGGACTCTGTTCGCAACCGTTACCGACCGGCGCTCTGACCGCCGTCGACGTGCAGGATTTCTCCGGTAATGAACTCCGCCGAATCGAGGAACAGGATGGCGCTGGCGATTTCGCTCGCTTCGCCCATGCGCCCCAGCGGATGGAGGCTGCCCAGCATCTCGTAATATGCCTCATTGTGCATGGGCGTCTTGGTGATGCCCGGCGCAACCGCGTTGACGCGGATGCCTTGCCGGGCGTATTCGATCGCCAGCGACCGGGTCACGGCGTTCAAGCCGCCCTTGGTCAGCGCCGCCAGGGCCGTATGCGCGCCGCTGATGCCGTTCTCTACACTGCCGGTGACGGTCACCACATGGCCGCGCCCATACTTTTGCATTTCAGCGATGGCCAGTTGGGTGATGTGATAGAAGCCCGCCATGTTCACGTTCATGACGGCGTTGAAGTCTTCCAGGGTGTTCTCGGTGAACGGCTTGCCAATGTAGATGCCGGCGTTATTCACCAGCGTATCGACCCGGCCGAATCGCGCGACAGCCTCGCGAATAACGCGCTGTGCCGTCGCCGGATCGCCGATATCCCCAGCGACCGCCAGGATGTTCGGGTCGTCCGACGGCCTGATCGAACGGGACGTCGCAACGACACGGTAGTCGAGGTTGCGGAACGCCTTCACGACTTCAGCTCCTATGCCTTGTGACGCGCCGGTAACGATGACGACCTTTTGAGATGCACTCATGTTTTTTAGTCCAAAGGAGGAGGTGTCGGCGTTGACGCCGGATTGACTGACCTGTGCGCGATGCAGGCCCACTGCTGAAGTGTGGCCATGGGGCGAGTTTAAAGATCCGGTCGGCGCTGTCTGTCATGCGTTGGTAATGGCGGTGGATACATGGGTATGCATGACTTAGTACCCAAGTATGTGTGGCTCTCGCCACAGCAGACCGAGCAGCTGCTGCTCCAGCACGGGCGCGCATCGGCAGACGCCGTCGTCAAGGCTGTGGGTAGCGTGAAGAGTGATTCGGCGAAATGGATACTGCCAATAAACCAGCTATATTTGTGAGCCAACAGCCTCCAGCTCCACCCTTCACGCAAGGAAAAATAACATGTGCAAGGAAGTTCTCCGCATAAAACTCCCTGAAGGAGTTGAAGATTGTTGCGATGCCGTTGCATCGTTCTATTTGCACGACAAAGAGAACGCCTCAAAAGTACTATTAATTGGAGAAACCCAAGATTCAAACAATATTATAAATCGGCAAAAAATGATCGAGCATCTGAAGACAAACTGCCTGCACAATCCGAACGCAAAGAGCACGTTAGACATGTGGATGTGGGGGAAATCCACAGTTGAAGTCATATGGGATAATCAGGTTCTTGCCGGCCTGGACCAAATCCTGCCGCAATACATGACTGATGGCGGGAAATGGTCGCTGCAAATTCTCCCCGGGTCATTGAACGACACAGGCCACCACGTGGCACTGGGCCAATCACCTAATGGAGTAAACTGGTGGCTTCTCGATAGCGTATTTGGATTTACCATTTACGAATCCAAAGCTTGTCTCGTGGGCGACTTATACCAACGCCTGTTAAAGGCTAGCGGCATAACCTTACAAAGCAGAACCGTGTTATTGAAAATAACTTAACCCTTGGTGGGGTGATGAGGGAAATAGGCAGAGTATTCAAGCCGAAGCCTGCGTAACGCACATGCAAAGGTTGGTGTTTGATTGCATGCATTGCATTGAAACTGCCCTGGCTTTCCAGCTGGATTTAAGAGGCAACCGGTTGTTGCCTTTCGCGAAGCGCTGCTTCCAATCCATCTCTATCAGTTTTTTCTGATTTGGGAACCTGTCAAATCACTGACCTGGCGATACGGCCTCGCGCTAGATAAATTTCTGTTGCTGAGTGATAGCATATGGCCTTCTTCGGTCCTCGGTGGGGCATCGAAAATTTCGCCGTAAACGGCATAAGGATGCAGGGCGTGAAAAAAAACTCGCAATAGGTAAGCGTAATGAGTTCGCCATTTGGGGATACCTGCTCGAAGAGGATTTCGATGTATTTCCATCGCTGGTGGATGACAAGGGCATCGACGGAGTCGTCGGCCACGAAGGCCGTTATTTTGAAGTACAGATTAAGAGTGGCGAGAACTGGAATAATCAGCGGGGGCTGAGTCGATCTGCGGTGAGTGCGAATCCCGACCGCATCTTCCTCATCTACAACACGAACGAAGATGAGGTTCGCTATTTTACCGGCCAGCACATTCTCGATGAGATCGAATGGCAGGAGTCCATCGATTGGCCCATACCTCAGATCAAGCTGCCCAAGCGCATGCTGGAGAAGTATCAGAGCCACGACTGGGCAGGATTCATAGCCTACTTGCGCGCCGCCAACTGAACCTGAACTCGATTGATTGGCAGTTAGAGAATGCCGTTTTTTCGGTAATCGATTTTTCATAAAAGCCAAATCACTTGAAAGTGATTCTGCGCCAAGTCCGCGCAAGGATCCTGTCAGTGCAACAAGCAAGGATGTAACTACGATGGCAAGTTTGAACTATACGACCGCCTTTCAACGGTACAAGGCGAAACTCGACAACCCTAATTGGGCCGTCTCGGCGATTTCTGCGGACGGCGAGCTGGTTATCAGTTGTTGGAAGCAATACTTCGAACCGCCAGCGGATGGCGTCCTGCGATATGTCGATTCGCTTTCGAGGTGGAATGGGAGTAACCGAGCGGGCTGGAATCTGTTACGCAGACATCTGGAAATTACCTTGGCGAGTAACCTGAATGTCCGACTGGTGCTCGCCAGAACGGACAATCCGGAAGCGGTCGCAAAGGGCGGAGACGCCAGCAAGCTGAACAACACTTTCTCAACACGGGAAGATTTGATTGGCCGACTGACCCATTTTGATGGCGATCATTTCACCATCGAATTTCGCCGTAGCTGATACGTCCAACGAGCCATAGGATGACGTTCGTTTTTTTGGGGCTTAGGGCGGCTTGTTCAGCGGAGCATACCTGGCACGGCAGAACAATCCGCTGCTTGCTCCGAAGCAAGCAGCGGGAAGGTGATGATGGGATTCAGGTCCCGCTTTTGACCTTGCTCCAGACCCGGGTACGAATGCGCTCGGTTTTGAGCGGCAGTGGCTGGTCGGGGAACAGCGTGGCCAGGGTTGTTGCCGGGGGGTAGACGTCAGGGTTGTTTCTCAGCCCCTCGTCGACAAAGGGCATGGCGCTTTTGTTGCCGTTGGGATAGCCCAGGTAGTTGGTGCTTTTAGCGATGATTTCCGGGCGCATCATGTAGTTGATGAAGTTCATGCCTTGTTCCGGATGCGGGGCGTCCTTGAGCAGCACCATCGTTTCCACCCAAATCGAAGAGCCTTCGCGCGAAATGCGGTAAGCGATCTGGCGACCGTTCTTCGCGCGTTCGGCGTTGACCTTCGCGTCATGCACGCCACCCGACCAGGCCACCACGGCGCAGATATTGCCGTTGGCCAGGTCAGTGATGAACCGCGACGAATCGAAGTAAGTGATGTAAGGGCGGATTTTCAGCAACAGCGCCTGGGCCTTTGCATAGTCATCCGGGTTGTTGCTGTCGGGGGGCAAACCGAGATAATGCAAGGCGATGGGAATGATCTCGCCGGGGGAATCGAGCATTGCGACGCCGCACTGGCTGAGCTTGGCGATGTTTTCTTCCTTGAAGATCAGATCCCAGGAGTCCACCGGGGCAGACGTGCCCAATACCGCCGCTACCTTGTCCACGTCATAGCCAATACCCGTGGTGCCCCACAGGTAGGGGATCGCATAGCGATTGCCGGGATCGTTGTGGGCAACTTTGGCGAGGATCCCGGGATCAAGGTTCGACCGGTTGCTCAATTGGCTGCCATCCAGTTCCTTGAGCACGCCCGCCTTGATCAGGTTGGGCAGCGTACTGCTCGTCACGACCACGACGTCGTATCCGCTGCGCCCGACCATCAATTTGCTCTGCATCACTTCCGCGCTGTCGAAGGTATCCAGCACCATGGGCGTGCCGGTTTCCTTCTCGAAGTCCTTGGGCGCTTCGGGGGCAATGAAGTCATACCAGTTGTACAGGTTCACACTGGAGGCCTGCGCCCAACTGGCGCCCATGCCCAGCCCGAAAAAGGTCAACAGGCCAACGTGCAGCAAACGCGAAGATTTCATAGGGTGCTCCTGGCGAATCGACCCTCGATGGGGGATCCGCTGCAATTGTTCTTGTTTGAAATCGAGGCAGCATTCGCCGCTCAGGGAATCAACCACTCACGGCGACCATCCGCGTGCTCATTGAGCGTGCCGTGCAGTGGCAAGCGTTTCTCCTTGCGATAGTCATAGAGTGCGCGTGCCGGGGCGATCCGCGTCATATCCAGTTCCACGACATGCCGGCATTCCTGCGCTCCGGCTTCGAACAGGCGCTGGCCGAACGGGTCGACTACGCTGCTGCCTCCGGCGAACACTTCGCCATCGCCTTGCCCGACCCGGTTCACCATGGCCGCGAAGACCTGGTTTTCCTGGGCCCTGGCGGCAACGGCGGTATGGTGCACGTGGCCGTAAGGCTCCATGTTGCCGTCAGTGATCAGAATCAGCTCTGCGCCCAGTGCCGCCAATGCGCATGCGCCTTCCGGGAATTCGATGTCGTAGCAGATCAACAGCCCGATCCGCACACCGCGCCATTGCACGGTCGAAAAGCGGTCGCCTGGCAGGACGAGGCCGGGTTCGCCCACCCACAAGTGAGTCTTTCGATAACTCAACGCCACGCCTTCCGGCGTGATGAACAACGTGGTGTTGTAGAAGCGCTCGCCGTCGCACTCGATCAAACCCACCACCACCGCGATATCCCGCTCCCGGGCGGCAGCGCAAATCGCCTGGACACTGGACCCGGAAACGGGTTCGGCGAGGCGGCCGATATTCTCGTGATTGAGAAAGCCGGTGAGATACGCCTCGGGAAACATCACGATATCGGTGTCCGGTGCGCTGTCGGCAATCGCTCGCAGAGCGCGTTCCATGTTGTAAGCGACATCGCCATCGCGACCTGCCAGCTGTACGAGTTCAAGTTTCATTGTCGGACCTTTCCGGTAAATAGCGTCCTGGCCAGGAAGCGGGTGACTTTGTCAAAGGCCCGAACAGTATGCGTGTCGTGGAAAAAGTTCCTATCACGCTGAGTAAGTACCCCAAAAGGGGTAGGAAAGGGGAATGCCGAAAGGTAATCGGACCGTGAATATCGGGGGTATGGGCGATGCGGTCGCGAAAGGGGGATTTCCTCACGGAATCATTAGGTTACTCAATGGTCATAGCCACGGCTGAACGTTGTCCGAATGAACCGTTCGAGCAGCCATACCACTCAATACCTTCCACGTTTAGGGCGTACCTATGAATCGCGCAATCCTCATGACCCTGGCCATGTTCAGTTTCTTCCTGTTGGGAGGCTGCGGTCCTCACTGGGACGACGGTGAAAGGTACGGCCGATATCACGATCATGACCATCGGCGCGGCTACGACCAAAGGGATGACGATGATCAGGGCTATGACCGCCGGTACGATCGTCGTGACTATGATCGCGATCACCGTCGTTACCGCGATCGCGACGACAACGACGATTGATGCATTCAACGTCTTGCAGTGGCGGGGCTCTCAGCGCCCATGCGCCGCATCCGCCAGTTGCCCGGTATCGACCCGAACGAACACCGAGTCGCCCACCGCCGTGAGCACGTCGCCGGCGAAGACTTCGCAGATCACCCGGGTCTTGCGTCCGACATCGCCTTCCACTTTGGCTTTCAGGAGCAGCGGTACACCCATGGGCGTCGGTTTGATGAACTTGATGCCCAGGTTGCCGGTGACGCAGTTGATGCGGGGCAGGCTGGCGACTTCGCGCTGTTCGGCGCGGTAGTGATAGGCCATTGCCGTCCAGTTGGAGTGACAGTCGACCAGCATCGCGATCAAACCGCCATACACCAGGTCCGGCCAGCCGCAGTACATGGCCTCCGGCATGTGCTCGGCCACGACGTGCACGCCGTCCTCATGCCAGTAGCTCTTGATGTGCAGCCCGTGGGGATTGCTGCCGCCGCAGCCGTAGCAAACGCCGTCGGGGGCGGCGGTGTCTTGCAGGGAAGTGTCGAGGGTGGACATGCCGTGATCATCCTTAAAAATGGAAAGCCAATCGGGTCAGTGCATTGAACACCGTACCAACTGTAGGAGCGAGCCTGCTCGCGATGGTCGCCAACGATAACGCGTGTTGTCTGAATGAACGAGTTGTCTAGAGTTTTTCGCGAGCAGGCTCGCTCCTACAGGATTTAGTGTTTGAATTCGGAGGATTTTAACGCTGATTCAGCGCCGCGCCGAATGCTGCTGCGGCGCCAGGAAGGCATCGTGGAAGTAGTTGCGGAACGCCTGCATCGCGGGGCTGAACTCGCGCTCGCGATGCCAGGCCAGGCCGACGCTCATGGGGGTGACCTTGTCGGTGATGGTCACCGTTTCGATGCGTTTGCCTTCCAGCGACCAGGGGCGGTGCACCAGGTCCGAGAGGATCGCCACGCCGCTGCCGTTGGCTACCATGCTGCGCACTGCTTCGACTGAACTGGTGCGCACCCGCACATTGGGTTGCTGATGGGCGTGTTCCCAGTAGCGCATGGCGCTTTGTTCGGCTTCGTCGACGGTCAGCAGGATATAGGGCTCCTTGGCCACGTCGGCGAGGCTGACCGCCGAGCGTTCGCACAGCGGATGGTGGCTGGGCAGCCATAACCGGCGTTCGGAGTTGAACAGGGTTTCCGAGACGATGTCCGGGTGGGTGAGGTTGGAGGTGAGCACCACCGCCATGTCGAATCGACCTTCCAGCAGGCCTTGTTCAATGGCTTGCCGTTCCTGTTCGTGGACTTCGATGGCCACGTCCGGGTGCCAGTGTTCCAGTCGTTGCAAGTGGTGCGGCAGGAAGTAACCAATCACCGTGTAGCTGGCGGCCACCCGCAACAAGCCGCTGGCGCGGACGTCGGGCAGCGGGCTGTTGAGGGCGTCATCGACGCTGCGCAAGATCACATACGCCCGGTTGAGAAAGTGCCGCCCGGCATCGGTCAGGCTCATGCCCTGGGCCGAACGCTGGAACAGCAGGGTGCCGAGCATGCCTTCCAGTTCCTTGATCGCCGTGGTCACCGCCGACTGGGAAATATTCAAATGGATCGCGGCTTGCGAGATTTGGCCGATCTCGGCAGTGGCGACGAAATAGCGGACCTGGCGCAGGGTCAGTGACATACGAACTCCGGTCGACGGGGTATCTGTTTTTCAGAAGATGGCCTATCTGATAATAGATCTTCCCAAGGGGTTGGCGGGAATTTAACGTGGCCTGCATGAAGTCACAAGCGTCAGGAGCAAGTGTCATGCAGTCAGTAGATTTCAACTCGGACATGGGCGAAGGCTTCGGCCCATGGACCATCGGCGATGGCGTCGACAATGAGCTGATGGGCTTCATCAGCACCGCCAACATCGCCACCGGTTTTCATGCCGGCGACCCCGGTACCATGCGCCGCACCGTCGAGCAGGCCAAGCGCCTGGGCGTAGCCATCGGTGCGCACCCGGGGTTCCGTGACCTGGTCGGCTTCGGCCGCCGGCACATCAACGCACCGGCCCAGGAGCTGGTGGACGACATGCTCTATCAGCTCGGCGCGCTGCGCGAACTCGCCCGGGTTCAAGGTGTGGCCTTGCAACACATCAAACCCCACGGCGCGCTGTACATGCACCTGGCCCGGGACGAGGAAGCCGCCCGTTTGCTGGTGGAAAACCTGCAGCGCCTGGAGCCGGAGTTGCTGCTGTATTGCATGCCCAACTCAGTGATCTGGCGCGTCGCCAAAGAACTCGGCCAACCGGTGATCCGCGAGTTCTACGCCGACCGCGAATACGACCTCAGCGGCTCCATCGTCTTTACCCGCAACGTGCGTGCCTACGATCCGGCGAAAGTGGCGGCGCGGGTGCTGCGTGCCTGCCAGGAGGGCGTGGTGCGTACCGTCGAGGGCGAAGACCTGGCGATCGAATTCGATTCCATCTGTTTGCACAGCGATACACCGGGCGCCCTGGCGCTGGTTGAAGCCACCCGCAAAGCGCTGGATGACGCAGGAATCAAGGTTCGCGCACCCCGCTGAATCCGGATCAAGCACCTGACACAGAGAAGTCAGGGTTTACACATATCGATTTATTGCCTGCCTTTCTACAACTATTCCAAGAGGAACAGACATGGCCGAACAAACCGTTATTACCCCGTTGCCGGGCACCTTTTACCGCAAGGCCACCCCGGACTCGCCGAACTACGTCGAGCCGGGCGCCGAGGTCAGCGCCGACACCGTGATTGGCCTGATCGAGGTCATGAAGCAGTTTTCCGAACTGACCGCCGGGACGGCCGGTCGCCTCAGCGCGTTTCTGGTTGAAGACGGTGATCCGGTGGAACCGGGTCAGGTCATCGCCACACTCGACGACGCGTGAGGGCGGCACCATGACTCAAGGCATTCGTAAATTACTGATCGCCAACCGTGGCGAGATCGCCGTGCGGATTATCCGTGCGGCCAAAGCACTGGGGATCCCCACCGTTGCCGCGTGCAGCGAGGCGGACGTCGATTCCCAGGCGGCGCGCATGGCCGACGAGGTGCACATCCTCGGCCCGGCCCGCGCCGATAAAAGCTATCTGAACGTCGAGGCATTGCTCGGTGCCTTGAAAGCCACCGGCGCCAATGCGGTACACCCCGGCTACGGCTTTCTCTCGGAGAACGCCGATTTTGCCGAAGCCGTTGTCGCCGCCGGCGCGATTTTCGTCGGCCCCAGCGCCGAGACCATCCGCCGCATGGGCGACAAAGCCGAAGCCCGGCGCACCGCGCAAGCGGCCGGCGTACCCGTGGTGCCCGGTTCCCCCGATGAGCTGTTCGATGTCGAGTCGGCGCTCAAGGCGGCCGAATCCGTCGGCTTCCCGCTGCTGATCAAGGCCTCGGCCGGTGGCGGCGGGCGTGGCATCCGCCTGGCGGAAAATGCCCAACAACTGAGCGAAGAATTTCCCCGTTCCCAGCGCGAAGCCCAGGCCGCCTTCGGCAATGGCGCGGTGTACCTGGAGCGCTTCATCGGCAAGGCCCGGCACATTGAAGTGCAGGTGCTGGGCGATGGCCAGCACGCGGTGCACCTGTTCGAGCGCGAGTGCTCGCTGCAACGTCGGCGCCAGAAGATTTTTGAAGAAGCGCCGTCGCCGGTCCTCAACCCGCAACAGCGCGAAACGCTCTGCGCCAGCGCCGTACGCCTGACCGAAGCCTTGGGCTACAAGGGCGCCGGCACCCTGGAATATCTGTACGACGATGCCACCGGTGAGTTTTTCTTTATCGAGATGAACACGCGGATTCAGGTGGAACACCCGGTCAGCGAGCTGATCACCGGTATCGACCTGGTGCAGGCCATGTTGCGCATTGCTGGCGGCGAGCCGCTGGGCTTGCAGCAAAGCGATATCCAGCTCAACGGCGCCGCCCTGCAAATGCGCCTGAACGCCGAAGACCCGGCACGGGATTTCTTCCCCAGCCCCGGTCTGGTGGAATCGCTGGTCTGGCCACAAGGGGAGGGTGTGCGGGTCGACTCTCATCTGTATCAAGGCTACCGCGTGCCGCCATACTATGACTCGCTGCTGGCCAAGCTGATCGTCCATGGCCGCGATCGCGACGAAGCCCTGGCCCGCGCCCGGGTCGCAGTGGAGCAGACCACGCTCACCGGCATGGCCAGCACCTTGTCGCTGCACGGCGAACTGCTGGAACAACCGTGGCTGCACAGCGCCGACTTCCACACCGGCACCCTGGAAACCTGGCTGGCCGAACGCCGCAATGGAGGTCAAGCATGAGCACTCCAATCCGCTACAGCTTTGGCGCCGACGAGCATTTGTTCGCCGAAGTCAGCGACAGCATGTCCCTCGAAGCCTTCTTCAAGGGCATGGCGGTCACCCGCGCGGTAGAGCGGCTGGCGCTGGATGGCGTGCTCGATGTGTGCCTGGCCAATGCCTCGTTCCAGATCCGCTTCGACCCGGACCGCATCGCCCCTCACGCCTTGCTCGAAGCCGTCAAGGGCGCGGAAGCCGAGGCGGTCGCCGAGCGTACATTGCAGACCCGGATCATCGAGATTCCGGTGCTGTACAACGATCCCTGGACCCATGAAACCCTGATGCGTTTTCGCGACCGCCATCAGGACCCGAGCGCCACGGACCTGGAGTACGCCGCGCGGATCAACGGTCTGGCCGACGTCGAGGCGTTCATCGCCGCCCACAGTGGCGCGCCGTGGTTTGTCTCGATGGTGGGCTTCGTCGCCGGCCTGCCGTTCATGTTCCAGATGGTCGAGCGCGAGCGTCAGTTGCAGGTGCCCAAGTACCTGCGCCCGCGCACCGACACGCCGAAATTGACCCTCGGTCACGGCGGCTGCTTCGGTTGCATCTACTCGGTGCGCGGTGCCGGCGGTTATCAGATGTTCGGCGTCACGCCGGCCCCGATCTACGACCCGCAGCAGAACCTGGCGTACCTCAAGGAGCACATGGTGTTCTTCCGTCCGGGGGACATCGTGCAGTTCAAACCGATGGACCGTGAGGAATACGACCACGCGGTGGCCGAGGTCGAAGCCGGGCGCTTCGATCTGCGGATTCGTCCGGTGGAGTTCTCGCTGGATGCGTTTCTCGCCGACCCGATCGGCTATCCCAAGTCGTTGCAGGAGGTGCTGGCATGATCAAGGTACTCAAACCCGGTCTCGCCACCTCGGTGCAGGACCTGGGCCGCGAAGGTTACTACCACCTGGGCATCCCGCCGTCCGGCGCGCTGGATCAATACGCCCTGAGCGCGGCCAACCAACTGGTCGGCAACCCGGCCAATTCGGCGGCGCTGGAATGCACCTTGCTGGGGCCGGAGCTGGAGTTCCAGCAAGACGCATTGGTGGCCGTGTGCGGTGCGCACATGACGCCGAAGGTCGATGGCGTGGACATGCACCTCGACACCGCTTTCGAGGTGAAGGCCGGGCAAGTGCTGCGTTTTGATTTCCCCAAGGCGGGCGCGCGGGCTTATCTGGCCGTGGCTGGCGGCATCGATGTGCCGGTGGTGCTTGGCAGTCGATCCACCTATGCGCTGGGTGCGCTCGGTGGTTTTCAGGGCCGTCGCCTGATTGCCGGGGACGAATTGCCCGTCGGCGTCGCCAGTGGCAAGGGCCGCGCCGGGGCCAGTCTGCCCATGGCGTTGCGCCAATCCTTGGGTGGCGAAATCACCTTGCGCGTGGTGCCGGGGCTGTATTACGACCGCTTGACTCCAGCGGCGGCGGACAGCTTTTTCGCCGAGGCCTGGACCGTCGGTTCGGAAGCCGACCGCATCGGCTATCGCTTCAAGGGCGGCAGCGCGCTGACGTTCCAGCCCCGCGAGCAGCCGTTCGGTGCCGGTTCCGATCCGTCGAACATCGTCGACAGTTGCTACCCGATCGGTTCGATCCAGGTGCCCGCCGGGCTCGAACCCATCGTGTTGCACCGCGACGCGGTGTCCGGTGGCGGCTACGCGATGATCGGCACGGTGATCAGCGCCGACCTCGACCTGATCGGCCAGATGCAACCCAACCAGAAAGCCCGTTTCGTGGCGGTGACCCTCGAAGAAGCGCTGGAAGCGCGACGTTCCTATAAGAAAAAACTCAGCTGCTTGAGCAAGCTGTTCCCTTCCTGACACTGCCCGTCGCACTGCGCGGGTAAAGCCAAACGGCAAGCCAACGCCGCACTCCGGTGCGGTGGCGGCTGCCCGCGCTTCAACCTTTGACTGGTTCTGGAGTTCACGCATATGGCTGCTTTATCGCAATCGAGTCAAACCGGGCAAGACCCGGCCAATCATCCCGTCCCCACCGAAGCGCGCATGGGTCGACTGTCGCTGACCATGGCCTGGTGGGCGGTGTGCAGCGCGATGTTCTACATCGTGGTCGGCGCTTCCCTGGCCTTGTCCTACGGTGCGCGCAACGCGCTGATCGGGATGGTGCTGTCGGTGATCAGTTACGGGCTGGTCAACACCGTGCTCAGTCGCTTCGCGGTGCGCAGCGGCTTGTCGGTGGCGTTGTTTTCACGGCTGTTGTTTGGCCGTACCGGTGCCTGTCTGGCGACCTTGATCTTCTTCTCGACGGCGATCTACTACGCGGTGTTCGAAGGCTCGGTGATCGCCGTGGCGCTCAATCACCTGTACCCGGAACTGGTGTATCCGCTGGCTGCGCTGATGGTGGTGCTGTACAGCGTGCCGATGATCCTGGGCAGCGTGCAGCACTGGCTGGACAAGCTCAATGGTGTGCTGCTGCCGGTGTACCTCGGTGGCTTGCTGGTGGCGGTGGGGTTGTCGATCAGCCGTTATGGCTACCAGCCGCAATGGCTGGATTTCGGTCCGGCAACCCCCAGTGCGTTTGGCTGGTGGGACTGCTTCGTGGCCTACATGGGCGTGTGGATTCTGATGCTGTTCACCTTCGACTACGCCCGGTTCGGCAAGGCCGAGGACGCCGAGTATCACGGTCGCTGGAACTTCGGCATGCCGTTCTACGCGGTGACCTTTTTGCTCAACGGCGCGGCGGGCATCTACCTGGTCAGCAGCATTCCCCACGAAGGCGCGCTGAACGAAGTGTCGGTGGTGATGGCGATCCTGCAACTGATGGGGCTGTGGGGCCTGCTGTTCGTGTGGGCCACGCAAACCCGGATCAACACCGCCAACTACTACCTGGCGACCTTGAACATGCAGGCGTTCTTCGCCCGTTTCGGCCTGCGCGCCTCGTACCTGGTGTGGGCGCTGGCGGTCGGCGTGATCGTCTACGGCTTGATGCTGGCGGACGTGTTTGCCTACTTGCTCAAGGCGTTGGCCTATCAAGGTATCTTCGTGGTGGCCTGGGTCGGCGTAGCGTTGGCGCAGATTGTCTACGGGCGTTATGACGCGTCGGCGCTGGATCGGGTGGCGGCGTTCAACCCGGTGGGCCTGACGGCCTGGTTTGGCGCGACGGCGCTCGGGCTGGCACTGATGTTTGCTGGCAGCGGCCTGAGCAGCTTTTCCGCGCCGGCGACGGTGATCGTGGCTTTTGCCTTGCAGGCCGGGTTATCCCATCGCGGTCGGTTGCAGGTTCGGTTGGCGGACTAAAACCTGTAGGAGCGAAGCTTGCTCGCGATGGCGGCCTGACAACCGACCCATCCCTCACAGATGTACCGGGCCCACTGTGGGAGCGAGCCTGCTCGCGAAGAGGGCGTGTCAGTCAACATCCAGGTGAATGGCACACCGCATTCGTCGGAACGCCGCCCGGAGCCGGCTCGCTCCCACAATTTGAGCTTCAGTGAACGCTCACACCGGCTGCATTACCCTCATTCCCCCGAAGCATCCGCTTCAGGCGGTCTCTTTTCCTTCCAGGCCCGGGCTCCCGTCAGGCGAGAACATGGGCAGGCGCTTGAGCATCCAGTTGAGCAACTCCTGAGCCGGAGCGGCCAGCGGTCGTCCGGACTTCACCAGCAGCTTCGCCTCGACGCCCTGGAACAGCGGATGCTCCACTGCGATGGCGGCCAGGCTGCCCTGGGCGATTTCCCTGTAGGCGGCGAATTCTCCGAGCAACGAAGCGAAGTCCCCGGTGGCCACAAGACGCTTGAGGGCTGCCAGGGAGTTGCTGACCAGCACCGGGCGGATCTCGATTTTCTCCGCGTACTCGAGCATTTCTATCGCCTGGCCGATGCCGAAGGTGGTGGGCGTCAACACCAGTTGGCAGGCGAGGATATCCGCGACCGTTGCCGGGCCACCTCTCAACGCCAACGGATGATCGGGGCGAACCAGCAACATGACCGGCTGCGACGACGCTGCCCGAAAATCGATGTGCGCATGCAGGGGCGGGTTGTAGGCAAG
Source organism: Pseudomonas sp. C2B4 (assembly GCF_013359695.1). Taxonomy (GTDB): domain Bacteria; phylum Pseudomonadota; class Gammaproteobacteria; order Pseudomonadales; family Pseudomonadaceae; genus Aquipseudomonas. Next base: position 8,026 of record NZ_JABFMU010000051.1, on the reverse strand, counting down.
GCCGATGTGCGCGCGGTTTTCGGCGACTTCGTGGAGCACGTCGACGACCGGCAGCGTGTCCAGGGTGACGTTGAGCTTCGGGTACTGCTTGCAGAACGGCGCGAGTACGTTGTCGACCAACGCATCGACGTAGCCCTCGCTGATGACCACCCGCACATGGCCTTGCTGCAGACCCTTGATCGCCTGTAGTTGGTCTTCGAGCTTCTCCTGGTGGGATCGATAACCGCGCCAGAATTCCAACAGATGCGCGGCCGCTTCGGTCGGCTGCACACCCCGCGCCAGCCGTTCGAACAGCTTTGCCCCCAGTTCCTCTTCCAGCAGCTTGATCTGCCGGGTGATCACCGATGGCGACGTGTTGATGCTGTCGGCCGCGCCACGAATCGAGCCGTGGGTCAGCACTTCATGAAAATACCGCAGCCGTTGCTGGTTGATTTCGCGCATGGCGGATACCTCTGTGTGTTGCTCATAAAGCAACGATACGCGAACTTAGTTGCTCTTGCTGGGCTTTGGTCGTCGGCGCAACATCCTTTCCACCACCGAAGATCAACAAGAAAAATCGGAGACGCGCATGTCAATCACTGCAACGTCGGCAAGAAGCGGGGCGATCACGGCCCTGTACCGCAAGCTCAATTGGCGGCTGCTGCCGCTGCTGTTCATCTGCTATGTCTTTGCATACCTGGACCGGATCAATGTCGGCTTCGCCAAGTTGCAGATGCAAAACGATCTGGGGTTATCCGACGCAGCCTATGGCGCGGGCGCAGGCATTTTCTTTCTGGGGTATGTGTTGTTTGAATTGCCGAGCAACCTGATGCTGCCACGGGTTGGCGCGCGCAAGACCTTCAGCCGCATCCTGGTGTTATGGGGCATCACCTCGGCGTGCATGCTCTTTGTTCGCGACGTGCCGACGTTTTATCTGATGCGCTTTCTGCTGGGTGTGTTCGAAGCCGGTTTTGCCCCGGGCATGATCTATTACCTGTCGTGCTGGTACGGCCCGACACGAATGGCCCGCGCCATTGCCATCGTGTTTATCGCCGGGCCCATCGGCGGCATCATCGGTGGCCCGCTGTCCGCGTGGCTGATCACCACGTTGTCCGGTGTGGGCGGCATGACCGGGTGGCAGTGGATGTTTTTGCTTGAAGGCCTGCCTTGTGTGTTCCTCGGCATCCTCACGTACTTCGTGCTAGCCAATCGACCCTCGGAGGCCCGTTGGTTGAGTGTCGAGGAAAAACAATTGCTGGAGACTGAACTGGGGACATCGACGAGCCAGGTCCATTCGTTCCGGGCCGTGCTGCGTGACCCGAAAACCTACATCCTGGCCTCGGCCTACTTCTGCATCATCTTCTCGATCTACGCCATGAGCTTCTGGCTGCCAGCCATTCTCAAGGCTAGAGGGGTCAATGACACCCTGCAACTGGGTTGGTATGCCGCCATTCCCTACCTGGGCGCCGCCATCGGCATGTACCTGATTGGACGCCGCTCCGACCGACTCGGCGAACGACGCTACCACTGCGCCGTACCGGCGGGTATCGCCGCCTTGTGCCTGCTGATGTTCCCTTTTGCCGAGGGACATGTTCTGGTGACGCTGGCGCTGTTGACCGGGGCGACCGCAACGATTTTCATGGCGTATACCGTGTTCTGGGCCATGCCCTCGGAACACATCAAGGGTGAAGCGGCGGCGGGAGGCATTGCTTTCATCAACACCATCGGCCTGTGCGGCGGCTTCTGGGGGCCGGCGGTCATTGGTTGGGCCAAAACCGCCACCGGCGACATGAACCTCGGCATCGTAGTCGTTGGCTGCGCTTCCCTGTGTGCGGTGCTTATTATCACGCTGAACAGATCACTCTCGACTGAGCAGGTCGCGCCTCAATACAGCGCAGGCTGATCAGTTACCTTCAACCCTGAAATTGAATCGTCGAGTTCCGCAAGGAACCACCCAAAGGAGAGCACTTCCATGCTTCTACACCTGTCGACCTGGGCCGAGATCGGCCAGTTTCTTGAACGCAGCCGCACCATCGTGATTCCCATCGGTTCGAATGAACAACACGGTCCCACCGGCCTGTTGGGCACTGACTGGATGTGCCCGGAAATCATTGCCCGTGAAGCTCAAAAGGATGCCGACATCCTGATCGCGCCGACCTTCAACATCGGCATGGCGCAGCACCATCTCGGGTTCCCGGGCACCATTTCACTGCGCCCCTCGACCTTCATCGCCGCCATTGGCGACTGGGTGCGGTCGTTGGCCGCCCACGGGTTCGAGAAAATCCTGTTCCTCAACGGTCACGGCGGCAACGTGGCATCGATTGAAGCGGCTTTTTCGGAACTCTACGCCGAGGCGAGTTTCGCCCGTCGTCCCGCAGGGTTCGCGCTGAAGTTGTGCAACTGGTGGGACCTGGAAGGGGTCAATGACCTTGCCAAGGAGCAGTTCCCGACGGGCCACGGTGTGCATGCCACGCCTTCGGAAATTGCCGTCACCCAGTGGGCCTATCCAGACTCGATCAAGTCGGCGGGTTATTCACCGCAGATCGCCAACTGGGGCCCTATCCGCGAAGCGCAAGACTTCCGCGCACGCCATCCGGACGGTCGCATGGGTTCGGACCCGGCGCAGGCGACTGCGGAAAAAGGCCGGGCACTGGTGATGTTGGCCGCTGAGGGCCTGGTGAAGGAGGTGGGGGCATTCAGCCGGGAATCGATCCCGGGCTGATGCCTTGAGCACGTCGGGCGCCCATCCCTGGGCGCCTCTGTCAGCCGGCGATCAAAGCCAGGCCTTGATTTGAGCGCAGACCGCTTGCGTGGAAATGCCATAACGGTCATGCAGCGTCGGCAAAGCGCCGGCGTCGAGGAAGGCGTCGGGCAAGGCGATCTGCCGGAAGGTCGGCGTCACCCCATTGCGCAGCAACACCCCGGCGACCGCTTCGCCCAGTCCACCGATAATCGAGCTGTTTTCGGCGGTGACCACCAGACGGCCCGGTTTGCGGGCTTCAGCCAGAATGGTTTGCTCATCCAGCGGCTTGATCGTCGGCACGTGCAGCACGGCGACATCGACGCCGTCCGCTTGCAGTGCTTTGGCAGCCTCCAGTGCGCGCATGGTCATCAGGCCAGTGGAGATGATCAGCACATCGTTGCCGGTACGCAGGGTCTTGGCTTTGCCGATCTCGAACTGGTAGCCGTACTCGTCCAATACCAGCGGTACATTGCCGCGCAGCAAACGCATGTACACCGGCCCGTTGTGCGCCGCGATGGCGGGCACGGCTTGCTCGATTTCCAGTGCGTCGCACGGGTCGACAATCATCAGGTTGGGCATGGCGCGGAAGATCGCCAGGTCGTCCGTGGCCTGGTGGCTGGGGCCGTAGCCGGTGGTGAGGCCGGGCAGGCCGCAGACGATCTTGACGTTGAGGTTCTCCTCGGCAATCGCCATGCAGATGAAGTCATAGGCGCGGCGCGAAGCGAACACGGCGTAGGTGGTGGCGAACGGCACGAAACCTTCCCGGGCCATCCCCGCTGCCGCGCTCATCAGCAACTGCTCGGCCATGCCCATTTGATAGAAACGATCCGGGTGCGCCTTGGCGAAGATGTGCAGGTCGGTGTACTTGGACAGGTCGGCGGAGAGGCCGACGATGTCCGGGCGCTGATCCGCCAAGGTGGCCAACGCATGGCCGAACGGAGCGGATTTCGTGGCCTGGCCCTCAGAGGCAATCGAGGCGATCATCGCCGAAGTCGTCAGGCGTTTTTTGGCAGGTTCAACCGTGGAAGTCGGCGTGTTGGCGGCGTTGCTCATTGGTGGTTTCCTTCTTCAAGGTTGTTCAGTGCCAGATCCCATTCGTGTTCTTCGACGCGGATGAAGTGGGTCTTTTCGCGGGCTTCGAGGAAGGGCACGCCTTTGCCCATTTTGGTGTCGCAGATGATCACCCGTGGTTGGTTGCCGGCATGGTTGCGCGCGGTGTCGAATGCGGCGACCAGCGCCTCCAGGTCATTGCCGTCGACCCGCTGGGTGAACCAGCCAAAGGCCTGCCAACGATCCACGATGGGTTCGAACGAGAGAATCTCACTGGAATGACCGTCGGCCTGCTGGTTATTGACGTCGACGATGGCGATCAGGTTGTCGAGCTTCCAGTGCGACGCCGACATCACCGCTTCCCAGGTCGAGCCTTCGTTCAGTTCGCCGTCCGACAGCAGGTTGTAGACGAAGGAGGATGCGCCTTTGCGCTTGAGCCCCAGGCAGGCACCGACCGCGATGCCCAGGCCCTGGCCGAGCGAACCGCCGGTGATCTCCATGCCCGGTGTGTAGGCGGCCATGCCCGACATTGGCAGGCGACTGTCGTCCGCGCCGTAGGTCTCCAATTCATCCTGAGGGATGATTTCCGCTTCGATCAGGGCTGCGTACAGGGCAATGGCGTAGTGACCGATCGAGAGGTAGAAGCGGTCGCGTCCTTCCCATTCCGGGTCTTCGGCCCGATAGCTCAGGGCGTGGAAGTAGGACACGGCCAGCAGGTCGGCAGCGCCGAGGGCCTGGCCGACATAGCCTTGCCCCTGAACCTGACCCATGCGCAAGGCATGGCGGCGAATGTTGTGAGCGCGTTGCGCCAGCGTCGTGGATGACGTGAATGCAGGATGAGCAGTCATGGTGAAACTCCAATGAATCAACGATTGACCGAGGCGGCGGGGATGCGCAGCACCAACGTGGCACCGAACAGCAGTACGCCGGTGATCAGGTACATGCCGATGGCGCTGGAGCCGGTCTGTGTGGTGACCCAGCCGATCAGATAGGGCGAGCAGAAGCCGGCGAGGTTGGCGAAGCTGTTGACCGCCGCGATGCCAGCGGCGGCGGACACCCCACCGAGCAGCGTGGTGGGCAGCATCCAGAACATCGATGTCGCGGACAGAATGCCGGAAGCGGCCAGGCAAAGACTGAGAATGGAGAGCAGTACATTCCCGCCCATCAGCGCAGCCAGGCTCAACCCGATGGCACCGGCGATCATCGGCACAATGAGGTGCCAGCGGCGCTCACGGTGTTTGTCACCGCTGCGTCCGGCATACAGCATGGCCACGATTGCGCAGAGGTAGGGCAGGCTGGTCAGGAAACCGATGTGCAGCGGATCGGAAACCCCCGCGTTACGTACCAGGGTCGGCAGCCAGAAGGTGATGGCGTACTGGCCCATGACCACGCAGAAGTAAATCCCGGCCAGCAACCACAGGCGCCGGTCGCGGATGAACTCGCCCACCGAGGCATGGGTGACTTTCTGCTGGTCGTCCTCGGCCAGCTCGCGGCTGATCAGTGCCTTTTCGTCATCATCCAGCCAACTGGCTTGATGCACGCCGTCCTTGAGGTAGCTCAGCACCAGCAGTCCGATCAACACGGTCGGCACCGCTTCCAGCACGAACATCCATTGCCATCCGGCCCAGCCGTGCATGCCGGCGAAGTGGTTCATGATCCAGCCGGACAGCGGGCCACCGACCATGCCCGACAGCGGAATGGCGATGAACCACAGCACGGTCATGCGTGCACGCCGGTAGGACGGAAACCAGTAGGTCAGGTAGAGCAACAGCCCCGGCGCCAGGCCGGCTTCGGCAACCCCGAGCAGAAAGCGCAGGGCGTAGAACTGCCAGGCGTTTTCGACGAAGGCGAACAGGGCGGAGACGATGCCCCAGGTGATCATGATGCGGGCGATCCAGACCCGCGCCCCGACCTTGTGCAGGATGATGTTGCTGGGCACTTCACAGAGGAAATAGCCGATGAAGAACATGCCGGCGCCCAGTCCGTAGACGGTTTCGCTGAGCGCCAGATCGTTCATCATTTGCAGCTTGGCAAAGCCGACGTTGACCCGATCCAGGTAGGCGCACAGGTAGCACAGCATCAAAAAGGGCATCAGGCGCCACGCGGTCTTGCGGTAGGCGTTGGAGCGCACGGTCGAAACCGCTTCAAGCGACAGGGTTGTCATGATGGTCTGATCTCTTGTTTTTATTGACCGCCAGACCCAGGGGCCCGGCTGCGTCGTCGATCCAGAACCGCACGGGCCGCGAGGCCCGCCAGGTGTCATCAGTGAATCAGCATGCCGCCGTTCACATCCAGGGTGATGCCGGTCAGGTAAGAGGATAGGTCGCTGGCCAGGAACAGCGCCGCGTTGGCCACATCCTGCGCCTCACCCAGGCGCCCGAGGGGAATGCCATCGATGATCGCGTGGCGGCGTTCGTCCTGCATCAGGCCGCCGGTGATATCGGTATGGATCAGACCGGGGGCGATGGAGTTCACGCGGACCTTGTCCGGCCCCAGTTCCCGGGCCATGGCTTTGGCCAGACCCAGCACGCCGGCCTTGGCCGCGCTGTAATGGGGACCGCCGAAAATACCGCCACCGCGCTGCGCGGAAACCGACGACATGCACACGATGCTGCCGCTGGACTGCTGGCGCATCAGCGGAATCACCGCCTGGGACATCAGCAAGGTGCCACGCAGGCTGACGTCCAGCACCTTGTCGTAATCCGAAGGGCGGATGTCCAGGGTCTTGAGGGGTTGGGTAATGCCGGCGTTGTTGACCAGGATGTCGATGCGGCCGAAGTGCTCGATGATTTTCGCCACGGCCTGCTGGACCTGCGATTCATCGGCGACGTTGGCGGCCAGGCCGAGATGACCTTCGCCCAGGGTCGCAGCGGCATCGCGGGCGGCGGATTCATCCAGATCGAGAATCACCACACGGGCGCCGTGCTGCGCGAAAGTGGTCGCCGTGGCGCGGCCAATGCCACGAGCGGAAGCGGCACCGGTGATGATTGCGACTTTGCCTTGAAGAAGCATGTGAGAGTTCCTCTGAGATTGTTTTTATTAGTTCGACCCGAATCGAATCGATGACTCAGCTTGTTCCCCGAGGTGACCCTGAGCAATAACGCGAACTTCACTGGGTGCTGAAAAAAATTCAGCACTCGCCAACCGTCTGTACGGATGCTTGAATGGCTTGACGCCCGTGCCATGCCACTTGCAGCGGAATAACAATCATCATGCGTTCAAATGACGATGCACCTGCAACATTGCCACCGCTGAAAGCCATTCAGGCCTTTGAGCAGACAGCCCGCTTCGGCAACGTCGCGCGCGCCGCCGAATTGCTCGACCTGACGCCCTCGGCGGTCAGTCATCAGTTGGCCAAACTGGAAGCGATGATCGGGCGCCAGTTGTTCTTCCGAACGGCCCGGGGCGTGACCCTTACACCGGTCGGCGAGCAATACCTGACGGAGGTGTCCGGCATCCTGCACAGCCTCGCCGTGGCCACCGAGCGCGCCACCAGCGACGTCAGTCTCGATTGCCTGCGGCTGCACTCATCACCCAGTTTCGGCCTGCTGTGGCTGATGCCGCGCCTGGAGCAGTTTCGCGAGAGTCACCCGGATATCCAGCTCAACCTTTCGTGCTCTTATGAGTCGCTGCACTTCAGCCGCGACAAGATCGATGTCGACATTCGCCACGGCATGCCCAACTGGCCCAGCTACGAAGTACGGACGATTCGCAATGAAAGGATTGCGGTCATGGCTTCCCCCAAGCTGCTGGAAAAGCGCCCGATCCGCACGGCCGCCGACTTGCTGGACAGCCATTTGATCCTGTCGGAGGCGACGCTGATCAAGTGGCCGCAGCTGTTCGCCCAACATGGCGTGTCACGCCCCGAAAAGCCTTACACCCTGAGCTTCGACCGCTCCTACATGACGTTGGAAGCCGCCAGTCACGGGCTTGGCTTTGCCCTCGAAAGTACGCTGCTGGCGCAGGACTATCTCGCACGGGGCGCATTGGTCGAAGTCGCGCCGGCGTTGAGCGCGCCGATTACTGCCCACCACCTGGTGTTTCCCCGGGCCCATTCGAACTTTCCCCGGGTGCGGCGCTTTCTGGAGTGGATGCAGAAAGAGCTGGGGCATGATTTCAGCTACTGATGTTCTCAGTTACTTCTGTAGGAGCGAGCCTGCTCGCGATGGAGGCACAGGCGCCGCGGGGTGTCAGTCAGCCCGTGTCATCGTTGACGACCATCGCGAGCAGGCTCGCTCCTACAGAGGATTAATT
>NZ_JABFMU010000050.1 GCF_013359695.1 Pseudomonas sp. C2B4 | reverse complement strand
GTCAGTCAACACCAATGTTGAATGTGCCGACCTCTTCGCGAGCAGGCTCGCTCCCACAGGGCTATCGACTCCGTGATAGAGCTGATCGATAGCGCGTTAAACAACAGTGATTGGACGCTCGCCTACGACAATGAGATCGTCCACGAACCTTGTGTCTTGCCCACCCGAGTCAATACTTACCTCTCCTTTCCTCCGCCAGCAGGTGCCGTCATGGACATCAAACAACTCAAGTTCCTGATCGCCCTGGAGCAGACCCGTCATTTCGGCCAAGCCGCCGCGCGCTGCCATATCACCCAGCCGACCCTGTCGATGCGCCTGCGAAACCTGGAGGATGAGCTGGACCTGGTACTGGTCACCCGCGGCCAGCGCTTCGAGGGCTTCACCGAGGCGGGCGAGCGCGTACTCGCGTGGGCCCGAACCCTGCTGGCCGCCCACGACGGTCTGTTTGCCGAAGCTGCAGCCTGCCGGGGCCAACTGGTGGGTAACCTGCGCCTGGGCCTGGTGCCGTTGAGCAGCTTCAACCCCGTCAGCTACATCAAGGGCTTGTCCCACAGCTTTCCGGAGCTCAAGTTCAGCCTGTCTTCCCTGAGTTCCGACCAGATCATCGAGAACCTGGGCAACAATCAACTGGACCTGGGGGTGTGCTACCTCGATCACGTCAACCCGAACTATTTCGAGTGCTTCGAGATCGGCGAGACCCGCGTCGGCCTGCTGTACGACACTCGGCACTTCCATTTCGACGGCACGCAAATGAGCTGGGAAGACGCCGCCGAGTTGCCGCTGGGGATGCTCAGCACCGGCATGCATTACCGCAAATCCATTGACCTGAGCTTCCGCAGCCGCGGGCTCAACCCGCAGCCGATCATGGAAAGCGATTCGACTTACCAGTTGCTCCAGGCGATCCACGAAGGGTTTTGCTGCGCGATCATGCCGCTGGACAGCGGCCTGGAAGAACCCATCGAACACCTGGCCTTCATCGACCTGCCGGATGCCAGCGTGCTCGCGCCTTTGGGCCTGGTGATGCGCAAGACCGAGCCGCGCTCGGCGATTGCCGAGAAGTGTTTTGCCGAAGCACGACTGTTATTTCCCCCGAAGCATTAAGACGTAATTATTCAGATATAAAAACCAAACTTCGCCATGGACGATAGAGCTCACCAATCACCACATCGGAACAAGCGATTGGACGCACTAATAAGTTACCCGTAGCCTGAACTCAATTCAGCGCTTCGAGGTTCTTTACATGTTGTGCAAAGTTGAACAAAACATTGATCGAAGCGACACCAACGCCCCTGCTCCACTTCCATTGAACGTGGGGTTTCGCGAGTACGACAGCGACGCGGCAATCGGTCAGGCGGCACTGGCTTCGGAGATTGCCCTGGCGATCACATACAACGGTTTGAGCCAGGCGGTGATGATGGTGTCGCCCGGCAACCTCGAAGACTTCATCCGTGGCTTCAGCGTCAGCAACGACATCGTCAAAGACCAGAGCGAAATCCATGACCTGTGCCTCAGCCATTTCGATCAGGCGGTTCAGGCCGATGTGCAGATTTCCAGCCGCGCGTTCTGGGCCCTGAAGAACCATCGCCGGCAGATGGCTGGCACCAGTGGCTGCGGGCTGTGCGGTGTGGAAGCGCTGGAGCAGGCCCTGCCGACACTGGACGTGCTCGACCCGGTCGCCCTGCCCCCGGCGCAGCATTTCATCGGCATCCGCGAACGCATCGAACAGGCGCAGCAGATGGCCCGCAGCAGCGGCGCGTTGCACGCGGCGTTGTACTTCGACGCCAACGGCAATGCGCTGATCTGCCGCGAAGACATCGGTCGCCACAATGCGCTGGATAAGTTGATCGGCGCCCTGCAGCACGCTGGCATCGACAGCCGTTGCGGCTTCACGGTAGTCACCAGCCGTTGCAGCCTGGAACTGATTCACAAGGCTGTCAGGGCGAAACTGGGCACGCTGGTCAGCCTGTCCGCCCCCACCGCCCTGACGGTGCAATGGGCGATCAAGCATCGCCTCAACCTGATCCACGTGCCCCATCGCAATGCGCCACGAATCTACAGCCCGGCATGATGCCTTCACTCGATCACCGCGCTGACAGGCGCAGGAGTTACCCGTGACAACCCCTTCGGATTTGCCGCCAGGCGGCTTGACCCATCTCGACAGCCAGGGCCGCGCCAACATGGTCGACGTCAGCGACAAGCCATCGACGCAACGTGAAGCGCAAGCCCAGGCCTGGGTACGCATGCGCCCGGAAACCTTGAAGCTGATCCAGAGCAACGGCCACCCCAAGGGCGATGTGTTCGCCGTGGCGCGGGTGGCCGGGATCATGGCGGCGAAGAAAACCAGTGAGCTGATCCCGCTGTGCCACACCCTGCTGCTCAGCTCGATCCACGTCGAGCTCAAGGCCTGTGCACCGGACAGCGTGAAAATCGTCGGCACCTGCCGGGTCGGGGGCCAGACCGGCGTCGAACTGGAAGCGCTGACCGCCGTCAGCGTTGCTGCCCTGACCCTCTATGACATGTGCAAGGCGGTGGACCGCGGCATGGTCATCGACGATATCCGCCTGCTCAGTAAACAGGGTGGCCGCTCGGGTCACTTCAGCTTCGAGGACGCCCAATGATCCTGATCAATTACTTCGCCCGCTACCGCGAACAACTCAACCTGGGCGGTGAAAAACTGCCCCTGACCGACAACCTCAAGACCATCGAAGACGTGCGCCAATTGCTGATGGCTCGCGGTGAGTTGTGGCGCGATGTGCTCGGTGAAAGCAACCTGATGTGTGCGCTGAACCAGGAGTTGTGCCATCCCGATCGCGGGATCGAAGACTTTGACGAGATCGCTTTTTTCCCACCGGTCACCGGAGGCTGAGCATGAGCGTTCGCGTCCAATACAAAGCGTTCGACGTCGGCCAATTGATCGACAACCTGCGGGCGAGCGACCCCGGGGTCGGCGCCGTGGTCAATTTTGTCGGCTATGTCCGGGACATCAACCAGAGCGAAGCCGTCGCCAGCCTGTTTCTCGAACACTATCCGGGCATGACCGAACGTTCGCTGCAAAAGATCATCGACGATGCCAGGGCACGGTGGCCGCTCAAGGCCGTGGAGATCGTGCACCGGATCGGCCAGCTGTCGGTGACCGACCCGATCGTGTTTGTCGGCGTGAGCAGCCAGCATCGCCACGCAGCCTTCGACGCTTGCGCATTCATCATGGATTACCTGAAAACCGATGCGCCATTCTGGAAGCGTGAAGACGTGGCCTCCGGCTCGCGTTGGGTCGATGCCCGTGACAGCGACCGATCCGCCGCCGAACGCTGGACAATCGCGACGCAATAATCGACTACCCAAACCGCCCCATCATGGCTACTGTCTCAGGCTCAAGGCGCATCTGCACAAGGAGCCCACGCTTGAGCCTCACGCCATCCCCGTCCAAAGAACAGGACTTGCCAACACCCGCACCCGTCAGTTTGCGACAAGCCTTCGGTTTCTGGCTCAAGCTCGGCTTCATCAGTTTCGGCGGGCCGGCGGGGCAGATTTCGATCATGCACCAGGAGTTGGTCGAGCGGCGACGCTGGATCTCCGAGCGACGCTTTCTGCACGCCCTCAACTACTGCATGTTGCTGCCCGGCCCCGAGGCCCAGCAACTGGCGACCTACATCGGCTGGCTGATGCACCGCACCCGGGGTGGCGTCCTCGCCGGGGCGCTGTTTGTGTTGCCGTCGCTGTTCATCCTCATCGCCCTGTCCTGGGTGTACATCGCGTTCGGTGACGTGCCGGTGGTGGCCGGCCTGTTCTACGGGATCAAACCTGCGGTCACGGCGATTGTGGTGCAGGCGGCGCATCGGATTGGCTCCCGGGCGTTGAAGAACAGTTGGTTGTGGGGCATCGCCGCCGCGTCCTTCGTGGCGATTTTCCTGCTCAATGTGCCGTTTCCATTGATCGTGCTGGGGGCGGCAATCGTCGGCTATTTCGGCGGGCGGCTGGCGCCGGAAAAATTCAGGGCCGGCGGCCACGGCGCGGCGCAGAAATCCTTCGGCCCGGCGCTCATCGACGACGACACGCCGACGCCTGAACATGCGCGTTTCAGTCGCTGGAACCTGCTGCGCCTGGCGATCATCGGCGCCGTGTTGTGGACGTTACCCATGGCCATCCTCACCGCACTGTTCGGCTGGGATGGCACGCTGACGCAGATGGGCTGGTTCTTCACCAAGGCGGCGCTGCTGACCTTCGGTGGCGCCTACGCGGTCCTGCCGTATGTGTACCAGGGTGCCGTCGGCCATTACGGCTGGCTGACGCCGACGCAAATGATCGATGGCCTGGCGCTCGGCGAAACCACGCCGGGCCCGTTGATCATGGTCGTCGCCTTCGTCGGTTTTATCGGCGGCTATGTGCATCAGGTGTTCGGCCCCGATCAAGCCTTTGTCGCCGGCGCCGTCGCCGCCACGCTGGTGACCTGGTTCACCTTCCTGCCTTCGTTCCTGTTCATCCTCGCCGGCGGACCCTTGGTGGAGTCGACGCACAACGAGCTCAAATTCACTGCACCACTGACGGCGATTACGGCCGCGGTGGTCGGTGTGATCCTCAATCTGGCGTGCTTCTTTGCCTACCACGTTTTGTGGCCCAACGGCTTCGCCGGGCAACTGGACTGGCCTTCGCTGCTGATCGCCATTGTCGCTGCGACCGCACTGCTTCGGTTCAAGCGCGGCGTGATCGAAGTGTTGATCGGCTGTGGGCTGCTCGGACTGGGGGTGTACCTGCTGCGCTGAAACAAACGTTTACAGCCGCGGGATTCACCCCTAGTATCCAGACACCCCCGGATGGCTGGTCATCGGCCTCCGACGTTTTCCCTTGCTGGAAAAAGATTCATGAGCAAATTGCCGTCAGAGCAACACGTCTCGATTCAGGCCACCTCGCTGCTGGCCGTGGACGGCATTGCCTCATGAAACGCATCGTCAACCTGCCCATGGCCCTGCGCCGCTCAAAACTGCGTCACTCCGCACGTCCGCCGGATAGCCCCCTGCTCGCCTGATCGCGTTCCCGACGCGTAGAGCCTCCTCTTTTTCGCTATCGCTGCCAGCACGCTCCGGGACTGTACCCGTCGTCGTGTCGTGGCCTGAATCCGTGCGCCTGCGTGGCGCCAACGTGAGTGACGAACAATGAAATTCGCAGCCCTTGAAGACGCCCGTAACTTTCTGGCGAACAACCCCGATATCGACATGATCGAGCTGTTTATTCTCGATGCCAACGGCGTGCCCCGCGGCAAGCTGTTGCACCGTGAAGAACTGCTGGCGGTGTATGAAAGCGGCCGTCCGCTGCCCAGCACCATCCTCGGCCTGACCTTGCAGGGCGACGACGTCGAGAACTCCGGGCTGGTCTGGGATGTGGGCGATATCGACTGCCGCGCCTACCCGCTCGAGGGCAGCCTGGTGCGTTTGCCTTGGCGGAAGATTCCGACGGCAGCGGTGCAAGTCAGCATGCACCCGCAAGAAGGCATGCCGGCGAGCATCGCCGATCCGCGCCATTTGCTGATCAAGGTCATCGAGGGCCTGAAGGCCGAGGGTTATCACCCGGTGATGGCCTGCGAACTGGAGTTCTATCTGCTGGACGCCAAGCGCGATCAAAACGGCCGCCCGCAACCGGCCCTGGATGCCGACGGCGGTCGACCGAGGCATACGCAGGTCTATGGCCTGCGCGAACTTGAGCAGATCGAACCCTTCCTCGCCGACCTCTACGCGGCGTGCAAACTCCACGAAATTCCGGCGCGCACGGCGATCTCCGAATACGCCCCCGGCCAGGTGGAAATCACCCTGGAACACGGCGATGCCTTGCTCGCGATGGACCAGGCCGTACGCTACAAACGGTTGGTCAAAGCCATCGCCCACAAGCACGGCATGCAGGCCACCTTCATGGCCAAACCTTTCGATCATCTGGCGGGTACCGGCATGCACATGCACGTGAGCATTGCCGATGCCGAGGGCCGCAACCTGTTCGCCTCCGAGGACCCGGCGGGCACCCCGCTGCTGCGCACGGCCATCGGCGGCATGCTCGCCTCGCTGCTCGATTCGCTGCTGCTGTTCTGCCCCAACGCCAACTCCTACCGGCGTTTCCAGGCCAACAGCTATGCGCCGCTGGCGCCGACCTGGGGCGTCGACAACCGCACCGTCAGCCTGCGCGTTCCCGGAGGCCCGGCCAACAGTCGGCACATCGAACACCGTATCTGCGGCGCCGATGCCAACCCTTATCTGGCGGCGGCGGCGATCCTGGCCGGCATCCATCGCGGCATCCGCGAGGATCTCGATCCGGGCGAACCGGTTGAAGGCAATGGTTATGCGCAAGCCACACAACTGCTGCCGACCGATTGGCTGACTTCCCTGACGGCGCTGGAGAATTCGGTGTGGGCGCGGGATGCGCTGGGGCAGGAATTTCTGGGGGTGTATCTGGCGGTCAAGCGTGCCGAGTATCGGCAGTTCATGGCTGAGGTGGGTGAGCAGGATTGGCGTTGGTATCTGACGGAGGCGTAAGCCTGCTGGTCAGTCATACGCCGTTCCCCTTGTGGGAGCGAGCCTGCTCGCGAATGCAGTATGTCAGACACCACAAGTGCTGAATGTGCCGGCCTCTTCGCGAGCAGGCTCGCTCCCACAAGGGGCGGCGCCAGCTTCACTCCCCCTTTCTGCCTGGACATGAAACATGACTCAACGCACCAACTCCTACTACACCGCCACCCTCAACCAGGACACCGACTACCCCACCCTGCAAGGCCAGCACCGGGTTGACGTGGTCATCATCGGCGGTGGTTTCACCGGCGTCGCCACCGCCGTCGAACTGGCGGAAAAAGGCCTGAAAGTCGCCATCGTCGAAAGCCACAAGATCGGCTGGGGCGCCACCGGGCGCAACGGTGGCCAGGTCACCGGCAGCCTGTCGGGCGACGAAGCGATGCGCAAACAGATGCGCCGCACCCTCGGTGATGAGGTCGATGACTTCATCTGGCACCTGCGCTGGCGCGGGCACCAGATCATCCAGCAACGGGTGGAAAAATACGGCATCGCCTGCGACCTCAAGCACGGTCACCTGCATGCGGCGTACAAACCGAGCCACATGGACGGCTTGCGCAAGGATTACGAAGAAGCGGTGCACCGTGGCATGGCCGACGAAGTCAGCCTGCTCGACCGCAGCGAGGTGCGCGACCTGCTGCAAAGCGACCTCTACCACGGCGCCATCAAGAACATGCGCAACATGCACCTGCACCCGCTCAACCTGTGCATCGGTGAGGCGCGGGCGGCGGAAAGTCTCGGTGCATTGATCTTCGAAAACAGCGAGGTGCTGGAGATCATTCATGGCGACACGCCGGGCGTACGCACCGCCCACGGTCGCATCGACGCCAATCAGGTGCTGCTGGCCGGCGACGTCTACCACAAACTGGAACCGGGCCAGCTCAAGGGCAAGATCTTCCCGGCCATGGGCGGCATCGTCACCACCGCGCCGCTGGGTGACCTGGCGAAACAGATCAACCCCGAAGACCTGGCCGTGTACGACTGCCGCTTTGTGCTCGACTACTACCGCCTGACCGCCGACGGTCGCTTGCTGTTCGGTGGCGGCGCCAACTACAGCGGCAAGGATTCGCGCGACATCGCCGCCGAACTCCGCCCATGCATCGAGCAGACGTTCCCGGCGCTCAAAGGCGTGGCCATCGATTACCAGTGGAGTTGCGCGATGGGCATCGTCATCAACCGCATCCCGCAACTGGGCAAGCTGTCGGATAACGTCTGGTACTGCCAGGGCTACTCCGGCCACGGCATCGCCACCACCCACATCATGGGCGAAATCATGGGCCGGGCGATCACCGGACAACTGCAGCAGTTCGACACCTTCGCCGCCTGCCAGCACATCCGCGTGCCCATGGGTGACCTGCTCGGCAATCCGATGCTGGCTGCCGGGATGTGGTACTACCAGATGCTTGAGCGGTTGCGCTGAGATCGACTACCTCCATCGGGAGCAGGCTCGACCGCAACTATCGGGCCTGGCAATCAATCCCTGTGGGAGCGAGCCTGCTCGCGAAGGGGCCGCCAGGTTCAACATCAATGTCGCCTGACACTCCGCCTTCGCGAGCAGGCTCGCTCCCACAGGGGATTGGGGTCATCCGCAACGGCTTCACCCCTCCACCTGCACCACCTCAATTCCCAACGCCCGATAGTCCTCGACATTCCCCGACGCCACATGGCGCTCGGTGATCAGCGTGTGCAAGCGCGAGCACGGCGCGACCACGAACGGCTCCACTGCCCCCAGCTTGTCCGCGGTGGTGACCGCGATCACATGGGACGCGCTGTCGAGCATCGCCTGCTTCACCGGCACCTCGTCAAAGTGCAGCGAACTGATGCCGACTTCCGGGTGAATCGCGCACACGCCGGTGAACAACAGATCGGCCTTGATGCCTTCGAGCAGGCGCAGGGTTTCATGACCACTGGCCGACATCGTGGCCGGATTGAGTTGACCACCGGCCAGGATCACCTTGATGCCCTTGTATTCGGACAAGGTGATCGCGGTCATGGGCGATGCGGTGACCGCCGTGATGCAGATGTCCGACGGCAGCGACCGCGCGATCTGCAAGGTCGTGGTGCCGGAATCGAACAGCACGATCTGCCCGTTCTCGACGCGATGGGCCGCCTGCTGCGCCAGGCGGGTTTTCACCTCGTCGGTTTCGCTGATGCGGGTGAAGTAATCCTTGCCGGTGTCCTTGGGTCGCGGCAGCGCCCCACCGTGCACCCGCTGCACCAGGCCGGCACTGGCCAGTTCTGACAGATCGCGGCGAATGGTGTCTTCGGAGACGGCGAAATGCTGGCTCAACTCGGAGGCCATGACCTTGCCGTCGCGTTCGAGGATCAGGAGGATTTTCTGTCGGCGCAGATGAGGGAGTTCGGCTGGCGAGTGATCGTGCATGGTCCTGCCTGTTTATGCATGAGGCTGCGTGTTTGTGCGAGATTAGCCAAACCCCAGGACAAACACAAACCGGCGAACCCGGAAAAAGCGCCAGATATCAATTCTTTCGATCTTTCAAATCATGAAGGGAAATTTCATATTTTCTCCCTTCCTGTTCAGAATGGCGCCGTCACTCATGTTTTGGATGGAAACTTCATGAATCTCAATTTCGCTTTTGCCTGCATGATCGTCGTCTCGTTCACCATCGCACTGGTGCACACCTGATCGGCAGAAACCCGGTACTCTGCATGCCTTCCTGACAGCAGAGTCGCCCCATGCTTTTTGCCCTTGTATCGAACGGCACCCTCCTCACGCCTGAACGACCCGATACAACGGTGCCCTGGTGGAGCTTCAGCAAAACCGTGATCGCCGCCGCTGCCCTGACACTGGTGCGCGACGGTTTGACCGGTCTTGACGACACCGTCCCGGAAGGCCCGTTCACCCTGCGCCAACTGCTGCGACACGAGGCCGGGCTGGCGGATTATTCCGAACTCGCCGATTACCACGCCGCTGTCGCCCGCCATGACATCCCCTGGTCTTCTGATGATCTGCTGCAACGCCTTGATGCCGCCCGGTTGCGCTACACGCCGGGGGACGGCTGGCGATATTCCAACGTCGGTTACCTGTTCATCGCGCGGCTCATCCAACGCGTGACCAGTCTCTCCCTTGAAGAAGCACTCACCCAGCGCGTATTGGCCCCTCTCGGCCTGACGCATGCGCGCCTGGCAAAAAGCCGGTCCGATCTGCAAGGCGTGGACATGGGCGGTGCCCCCGATTACGACCCGGGCTGGGTCTATCACGGCTTGCTGGTCGGTCCGCTGGATGAGGCCGCGTTGTGCCTGGATCGACTGTTGAGCGGAGACCTTTTCCCCCTTGAACTGCTGCGCGACATGCAAAGGGCCCGGTCGCTTGGCGGCCCGATTCCCGGCCGCCCGTGGATGTCCCCGGGTTATGGCCTGGGGCTGATGCAAGGTGTGGAAAAAGGTGGTTTGACGTTGAGCGGACACACCGGCAGTGGACCCGGCAGCGTCGTGGCGGTCTATCGCAGCGTCGATGGCGACAACACGGCCAGTTGCGCGGTGTTTCAAGCAAACACCCACGAAGCGGTGGTCGAAACCGAAGTGGTGAAGCGCCTGTCGGCCACCTTGAAAGCAAGTACGTAATCGAGCGATAAATCATTCTCAAACAATAACGCGTATCAATAAATGATTTAGCTACTTGATACGCTATTGATTTAAAGCAATACAACCCACTCTTCCTGCACGCACTCTCCAATTACCGTCGGTCGATAAGACTTGCGCCGTTAAACCCGGGAAAATTTCGTGAACTAGTCTGATTGCAAGTTCGGCGGAGTGAACGCCATGGCATTGGCTGAAGAACAAAAACTGCAGCGGCGCAAGGAAACCCGGCTGTTCCTGTTTCTTGTCGTCTGCCTGTTTCCGTTGCTGTCGGTCGCTATTGTTGGCGGCTACGGTTTCATTGTCTGGATTTTACAAATGATCTACGGCCCGCCCGGGCCACCCAACTGATCACACTCTGTTGGAGTCAGCGCATGGACGAAGCCCTGCACATCGCCAGCCTGGTTGTACTTGCCCGACCGGAACTTTTTGAAGCCGTCAAAGCCAACTTGCGTCTATTGGACGGTGTGGAACTGCATCAGGAAAGTGCCGCCGGCAAACTGGTGGTCGTGCTTGAAACCACACACGAAAACCAGATCCTGCAACGCATCGAACAGATCAACAACCTGCCCGGCGTACTCAACGCCGCGTTGATCTATCACGAAATCCTCGATTCTGTCGGAGACGTCGAATGAGCATGTCGCGTCGAACATTCGTCAAGGCCCAGGCCGCCGCCATTGCGGCCTCCGCAGCTGGCCTGCCGATCATCACTTCTGCCAGCAATCTGGTGACCGAAGCGGACATGGTCACCCTGGACTGGAACAAAGCGCCCTGTCGCTTTTGCGGCACCGGCTGCAGTGTGATGGTCGCGACCAAGGACAACCGGGTGGTCGCTACCCACGGCGACGTCAAGGCCGAGGTCAATCGCGGGCTGAACTGTGTGAAGGGCTATTTCCTGTCCAAGATCATGTACGGCGTCGACCGCCTGACCCAGCCGATGCTGCGCATGAAAAACGGTCAGTTCGACAAACAGGGCGAATTCCAGCCGATCAGCTGGGAGAAGGCCTTCGACATCATGGAAGCGAAATTCAAGGAAGCCCTGAAAAACAAAGGGCCCGAATCGATCGGCATGTTCGGCTCCGGGCAATGGACGGTGTGGGAAGGCTACGCCGCCAACAAGCTGATGAAGGCCGGCTTCCGCAGCAACAACATCGACCCCAATGCCCGTCATTGCATGGCCTCGGCGGTGATGGGGTTCATGCGCACCTTCGGCATGGACGAGCCAATGGGTTGCTACGACGACATCGAAGCCACCGACGCCTTCGTGCTGTGGGGTTCGAACATGGCCGAGATGCACCCGATCCTGTGGAGCCGGGTCACCGATCGACGTCTGAGTTGCCCCCATGTGAAGGTCGCGGTGTTGTCGACCTTCGAACATCGCAGCTTCGAACTGGCCGACATCCCGATGGTGTTCAAGCCGCAAACCGATCTGCTGATCCTCAACTACATCGCCAACCACATCATCGAAAGCGGCGCGGTCAACAAGGACTTCATCACCCAGCACACGCGCTTCGCCCAGGGTGCCGATGACATCGGCTACGGCTTGCGCCCGGATGACCCACGGGAAAAACAGGCGAAGAATGCCGACAAGGCCAACACCTGGACGGACATTTCCTACGAGCAGTTTGCCGCGTTCGTCAAACCCTACACGCTGGATCGCACCGCCAAGGAAACGGGTGTGCCGGCAGAACGGCTCAAGAGCCTGGCCGAGCTGTATGCCGATCCCAAGCGCAAGGTGGTGTCGTTCTGGACCATGGGTTTCAACCAGCACACGCGCGGGGTGTGGGCCAACAACCTGATCTACAACATCCACCTGCTCACCGGCAAAATCAGCGAACCGGGCAACAGCCCCTTCTCGTTGACCGGCCAGCCCTCGGCCTGTGGCACCGCGCGGGAAGTCGGCACCTTCTCGCACCGGTTGCCCGCCGACCTGGTGGTGACCAATCCCAAGCACCGCGCCCACGCGGAACAAATCTGGAAGCTGCCTGAGGGCACCATTCAAGAGAAAGTCGGTTTTCACGCCGTGCAACAGAGCCGCATGCTCAAGGACGGCGTGCTCAACGTGTACTGGACCATGGCCAGCAACAACATGCACGCCGGGCCGAACATCATGCAGGAAACGCTGCCCGGCTGGCGCAACCCGGACAACTTCGTGATTGTCTCGGACGTCTACCCCACCGTGTCCGCCCAGGCGGCGGACCTGATCCTGCCCACGGCCATGTGGGTGGAAAAGGAAGGCGCCTTTGGCAACGCCGAGCGCCGCACGCAGTTCTGGCATCAATTGGTGAGTGCGCCGGGGGATGCCAAATCGGACCTGTGGCAATTGGTGGAGTTTTCCAAGCGCTTCAAGATCGATGAAGTGTGGCCCGCCGACCTGCTGGCCAAGCGACCCGAATACAAGGGCAAGACCCTGTTCGACGTGCTGTACAGGAACGGCCAGGTCGATCAGTTTCCGGTGGGGCAAATCGAAGCCGGCTACAAGAACGACGAAGCCAAGGCCTTCGGTTTCTACCTGCAAAAAGGCCTGTTCGAAGAATACGCCCAGTTCGGTCGCGGCCACGGTCATGACCTGGCTGCCTTCGATCGCTACCACAGCGAACGCGGCCTGCGCTGGCCGGTGGTCGACGGCAAGGAAACCCGCTGGCGCTACCGCGAGGGCTACGACCCTTATGTGGAGACCGGCAGCAAGGTGCAGTTCTACGGCTACCCGGACAAGAAGGCGATCATCTTCGCCCTGCCCTACGAGCCGCCAGCGGAAGCCCCGGATGCCGAGTACCCGTTCTGGCTCAGCACCGGCCGGGTTCTGGAACACTGGCATACAGGCAGCATGACGCAACGGGTCGAAGAGCTGTACAAAGCCGTCCCCGACGCGTTGGTCTACATGCACCCCGAAGATGCCAAGGCCCTGAACGCGCGACGTGGCAGTGAAGTGAAACTGATCAGCCGACGCGGCGAAATCCGTGCGCGCATCGAAACCCGAGGGCGTAACAAACCGCCCCGGGGCCTGGTGTTCGTACCGTTTTTCGATGCCAACAAGCTGATCAACAAGGTCACGCTCGACGCCACCGACCCCATCTCCAAACAGACCGACTACAAGAAATGCGCCATCCGCATCGAGTTGATCAGCGCGGCCTGAGGAGCACCGTCATGACATTTCGAACCCTGCCGCTGTTGTTGCTTGCCGTGATGGCCGCCGTTGTAGGTGCCGCGTTCGCGGCCGAGGTCAATTACCCCCTCGACGCACCGGGCCCGGACGGACGCCGGCCCGGTGGCACCCTGACCCAGAGCATGCCCGCCCCGCCGATTGCCAACGATGAAAACAAGGACCTCAAGCGCGAGCGCAATTACCCCGACCAGCCGCCGACCATCCCCCACAGCATTCGCGGCTATCAGATCGACAAGAACGGCAACAAATGCCTGTCCTGTCACAGCCGGGCCAACAGCGCGCGGACCCAGGCGACGATGATCAGCATCACCCACTACATGGACCGCGACGGTCAGGCGCTGGCCGCCGTTTCACCGCGCCGCTACTTCTGCAACCAGTGCCACGTCCCGCAAAAAGAGGTACTGCCCTTGGTGGGCAACAGCTTCGAGACCATCGACAAAATCCTGCAAGACGACGCCAACGCCGCGCAAAAACCTTAAGGAGGCGCCATGAAAGCACTGTTCGCCCTGCTTAAGGACTACTGGGGTATCCTCCGTCGGCCAAGCGTCTACTTCAGCCTGGGCTTTCTCACGCTGGGCGGCTTTATCGCCGGGATCATTTTCTGGGGCGGTTTCAACACCGCGCTGGAACTGACCAACACCGAGAAATTCTGCACCTCCTGCCATGAGATGCGCGACAACGTGTTCGTCGAGTTGCAGGACACCATCCACTACACCAACCGTTCCGGCGTGCGCGCCAGCTGCCCGGACTGCCACGTCCCTCACGAATGGACGCACAAGATCGCGCGCAAGATGCAGGCGTCGAAAGAGGTCTGGGGCAAGCTGTTCGGCACCATCGACACCCGCGACAAATTCCTCACCCTGCGCCGGGAACTGGCGGAACATGAATGGGCCCGACTCAAGGCCAACGACTCGCGTGAATGCCGTAACTGTCACAACTTCGAATTCATGGACTTCACCCGCCAGAGCAAACGCGCCGCCGCCATGCACTCGACATCACTGGCCAAGGGTGAAGCCACCTGCATCGACTGCCACAAAGGCATCGCCCACAAACTGCCCGACATGAGTGGGGTGAAAGGCTGGTAGTGGCCTAGTTGCTGGCGACATGCCCCGCACGGCCAGCGGTCACCAACGCCTTCAACGACGCGTCGAACTGCTTCAACGCATTGACCTGCAACTCGGTTTGCTGATTGATCTGCGCGGCAATCTGCGGCGCGCCTTTGCCATGCACCCACACCGAGGGCATCTGCTGTGCCCGGGAACCTTCGGCCTGACCGATGTACTGCAGGCTCGCGTCGTAGAACTTCGCCATGAACCGCGCCTCAACCTGATTGTTGCGCTTGGACACCAACCGGCTGTAGGTATCGAGCATCACCACCACATCCGGATGCGCCTGCACCGCCGCGTCAAGGCTGTCGTAGACCGTCACCGACGTGAACTGCTTCTGCAACGACCCCATCAACCAACCCATCGCCCGCTGCGGATCGGAGCTGTCGACGAACGCCTGGGCGATCTGCGCATTCATATCGGGATTCTGCGCACCTTTCACCGCCACGGCGTGGTACTGCTCCAGGTATTGCTGGGTATTGAGCGTGTTCTCGCTGTACAGCACCGCCACCGTTCGGGCGTGCTGCAAACTGGCGGCGCTGTCGGCGATAGGCAGGAAACGGCAGCCCGGATCAGCCGCTATGGCGGGTACGGTGGTGGCAAGGCTGCCGGTCAGCACGGCGACAACAGCCAACAGGGTCGAAATTCTCATCGCGCAGGTTCCTTCAAGGGCGAGATCGGAATGACCCTATCCTCCTCTGATGACAGAAAAACAGAACTTGCGTTTTTTAATGATGGGTATCGATGGAATGAATGGGGGCTATCGGTAGAACGCTGTTCGCCTATGGGAACGCATACCTGTGGCGAGGGGATTTAGCGAAACGTCGCACCGCCCCGTTGGACTGCGCCAGCAGTCCCTATTTTGGGGGCCGCTTCACAACCCAACCGGGTGGCGCGATGTTTCGCTAAATCCCCTCACCACAGATGGATCGTCAGGCGCAGACCGCCCTACTCCCGCGGATCAATCTGATCCAACACCCGATTCGCCGTGATCTCCGCCAGCATGATGCTATTGGAAATCCCCAGCAGCGCATTGCGATCTCCACCCTCCAGATGATCGACCAGTTGATGGACCATCACATCGACCGACGCCAGCGTCTCGACCAGATAAACCACCAGGGTTTCAGTCGTGGTCTCCGGGTTGACGGCAAACAGAGTGCTGGGTGTACGCGGCGTGGCCTTGATGTCGGCCGTCGAGGGGAAGTGGAAGTCGAGGGCGCGCTCGGCGGCTTCGTTGAGTTTGTTTGAGTCGGGTTCGTAGGGGGAAGTCGGATCGGTGTCCGGGGGGTTGGGTGTGACCTTGAACATAGATGAAACTCCTAATTGAAAAGAAGGAGCCTTGACCCTCGCTACCAAACGAAGGGTGGCGGCCATACGCGGGTTGGTAGACCGGTAATTAGGAACCCGGCGCCCCCGAAGGAGCCCTGCGCATGACCACCATAGAGCAGAGATCTTGGAAGGTCTGCAAATGATGACGCCGTACGCCTAATTGAACCGGGCTACCAAACCCGATCACTGATGAGCAGTGACGCGAATCAAGTTACCGAGCGACCCCAAGGCGCACAAGCCGGCGGATTCTGGCGTAACCGTAGGCAGCGACGCAAGGTTTTGTAGCCGTCGTCACGTAACCACAAATGCTTTTAAACAAGCGTTCCCGAGTGATGTTTAATGAGTAGGTAAACGCGTCCTACACGAGGGGGAACCTTGGGAATTTAGACGGCGTCTGGCGTAATCGTCGTAAATGGTACGGGCGACGTGGGCGCTTGATCAGTCCGCTTTCGGTCAATAGCAATCAATCTCTACGGGTCTTTGATACGGAGAATGTGAGCTACACTCTCCGACGTTAGCCTTAGGGAAGCTTGAACGCCGCCAGAAAGGTAGCTTTAGGAGTGGCGCTCTTAGACAATTTTTTCACCATTCCCTCTGCTTCAAGAAGAGTCAACTGGCAGCAACACATCAAATTAGTGGATTCCATATGACGTACTGCATTAGTTCACAGGAAGTGATAAAAGCGATCCGCGCAATGCGTGCAGTACGTATCGGTATTGATGGAATAGATGGCGCGGGCAAGTCAACGTTGGCCCAAGAAATCTCGGGATCCCTTGGGCTTCCTTGTATAAGCCTAGATTCCTTCCTTCTGAAGAAAATGGGCGGGTATGTTGAGTACATCGACTACTCGAAGCTTAAGGCTACCTTGGAGAAGCTTGAAGGCTACATAGTGGAAGGTGTTTGCTTGCGCCAGGTATTGCGGCGAATTCAGCTAGCACCCGCAGTAAACATCTATATCAAGCGAGTGCAACACGAATTCTGGTCGGATGAGGCACAGCTAGACATCAGCGAACCAGTCGACGCCGTTTTATCTCGTGCAAGGGAAATCGCCAGCATGTTTTCGTCTAGTCCGGTCAGTGATCTCGGGTTGGTAGAAGAGGTTATTCGGTATCACGCTGAATTTCGCCCGCACGATCATGCTGACGTAACCTATGCTGTGGGCCTCGCATTAGCGACTCCCTGCAGGGACAACGATTTGGAGAAGTGACGGTTTTATTTTTCTGCCTCATACACCGTGCGGCTTTATGTAGGAAGCTGCACTAGTATGAACGTCCGTTTTTGCTTTTTTTGCCGACAACGTCCTATGGAAAAGCGGCAATAATCTGGAATAGATCTAGAAAGACAAAATCTATTGCTAACTATTTACTTAAAATTTAGTCAGCGCTGCTCTCCATTAAGGTTGAGACTTTGGCTTATGCTTGCAACAGGATATTCCATAAGAGTTTACATACCGAGGTTCGGCTTATGTTTATCAATGTTTTAGAGGCTAAGGAATTTTGCAATAATAGAACTAATTCCAGACTTTCCGAAGAAGAAGCGCTGGATAAAATCAGACAGCTCGAGACCTACATAAATGATGCCCCCTCCGAACATTCAAAATTGCTTTTTCAAGAATGGATTGACGAAATAAGGGATTGGATAGACTCCGACGAGCGAAAAAAAGGTGAGTTCCCCCAAGGAATTGATCAAATAATATTGGATATTATTGAAGTAAGAGCTTTTATTCATGCCTTGCAAAAAACACCAAGCGCACAAAATCGATTAGGCAATAGTTTTTTCTGGCAACAATGGCTTATAGGTTCGGCCCATACGATAATAGTGGGAATTGGAAAATTAGTTTCCACGGACCCGAGAGATAACTCGCTTGCAAATCTATGGAAAGAGGTCGGGATTTGGATTAAAGGGGATGGAGCTTGTGATATAGACGAGGCCACTTTTATAGAGCAAGCATTCAGGAGAAAGACTGGTTACTTTGACAATAAAAACTCCAAGACTTTTAACTATAGGAATAAGTCAATCGCTCATAATGAGCACTCTCCAGAAATTACTTGGGATGATCTCGATCCAGATATGAGAATACTGGTAAGGTCTTGGTCGCTGCTTGTTGCATGGTCTTCTTTTGGAATACTCAACCCCTTTAGAACCAATAAGGAAGCCTTCGGTGGTTTAGAATCGTTCTTTTCAGCGGAGGAAATTACTAAATTGGGCTCTGAACGTAATAGCTATCTGGATATGGTGAAGGGATGGAGCACTACGTATCTTCACACAAAAGCATCCGATCCCGGTCGCGGAGCGTTCTCTAAAGGCGTCAAAATCAGTATTTCACATTTAGACTAATTGGGTTAAATGCTCCAGTAAAAAGGGGACCAATAAAAAGGGGGCAGATTTATTTTCTTAAAAAACGAACAATAAACCTGCCCCATTTTTATCCCCATTTCACTCACTACGCTCAAGAACCTCTTCCGGTATTAATTTTTCCTTCCCCGCTTTTTTCATCAACCCGACATACTCCTTATAATATATTCTAGATTGCTCCTTATCGAACCCCCACAATACATCGGCAATATTCAACTTAAGCACAACTCGACCAGGAGATACCTTTTCAACTTTCTTCAAAACCTTATATGCCAAATCATTTTCACCAGACCGCCCCAAGGCATAACCAAAATCATTATAGGCAACAACAGTCGACTTGCTAACAGGAAAATCCACATCCAGCTGGTTTATTCGCTCAGAACCAAGGTATGAACTTACAGCCTCATAATCTTCATTCTTCAAACGAGCCAAAACTATATCGTGCGCCAAAGCAAGAGAGTCTTTCGGCTCTCCGACCTCAAGATCAAGCAGTTTTTTGCTAGCAATCTTACGAGAGACATACCAAGCATAACTGCTCTCCCCTCCTTCCAAACTCCCTTCATAACCAGAAAGAGCTTGAGATAGTGCATCATTTTTCTCAATTGCGGCCAGATTAGATCCCGTATATACAAAGGTTTCGTACTGGACACCTTTGATACCAAGCCCAGAATGTTGAATAGACCAAGCACATGTGAACAAGAAATAAGTCTTTTTTCCTTTTACTACGTAAGCATCGCTCAACTCAGCATTTCCGCCTTCAGGTTCACAGACATCAGGAATTTTATATCGCCGGCCACCACCATCAATTAAACTTCCCTTCAACACCTCACCAACCTCATCACCCACAGCTATAAACTCAACTTTATTAGCTCCGACAAAATCAGGACTCAAGGAGTAATTTAGGTTTTTGCCTAAAGCTAGCGCACTCCAAAACAGCAACACTGAAAATATAATTTCTCTCATCAACCAAACCCCGCACAGCCCCTTTTCACCGATATATTAAATCGACCGCCGCTTTTCTAACTGCTTATCTAACAGCAAGCTGATCCAGTTCCGCATTTACTTTTAGTAACTTATTCAATATTCAATCAATATCTAAAGAGACATCACCTGCGATTACTTTACGTCGGTAGGCACTGAGTGTTCACCAAGAAAAAGCGTGGCCTACTCAATCAATAAATCGGCATCTGAAATTTCATCCTTGCTATACACCTCTCAAAAACCTCTCCAAATAATTTCTGAGTCATTGCACAGTTTCTCTGCGCATACTCCGCCCATAGCGGACCAAATTCGAACTGCCCACTTACATAATCGACTGCTTTAGGGTAATCCATAGCAGTAGTCTTTTCATTGACTATCGATACAGCCTTATAGAAACCACCCCCAATAACACCAGTCCGCAAGTAGATAAGTTCGCTTAAACGAAAACTTGTTAATTGCTTTTCACAAGAAATCTTATCTATCAATCGTTCTTGACCGGAAGAAGCATCACTACCGATACCCCCGCAGTAACTCTCCTTCAACCTTATCCAATCCTTCTGCACCGAAAGCAAATCAACTTTCAACGAGGAGGCTATTTCCGTCGAGAGAACTCTATACTGCTCATTCAGCACTTTATCAATCTTTACAAATGATGCATGGGAGCACGTAACAACATCCGCATTCGATACATTCACAACATTACATTTGACATCCGCTAACGCACAACCAACCGAAGCTGAAACCACAGAAACAACAACGAATATTTTCTTAACTACTTCCAGCAACCGCATTTCAATGCCTCCTCAAAAAAAACGGCCACTTTCCCACGTTTTAAAAAGTGAGCAGTTCCATTTTTCTGAAAAATAAATCTGCCCCCTTTTTTCTGAGTTTTTTGCTGTCCCTTTTTGCTTGGCGTACGTTAAAACCAACATCAAGCATCAACAGCCGTCTGCATTTTTACATGGAATCCATCCATGGATCTCTTTTTTGTTTGCAGTTGTATATAGGAACTGAATCCAGCCTGCAGAAATAGTTTTTTGCGTTATTTTATCCCCCTTAATCAAGTACATTCTTGTAATACCTGCAATTGCCTGGAATGAATATATGTATGTTTTTTGATTTACGGTTAGCTCAAGCAATTCATCATTTGCCCAGTTAAGATAGTTTTTTGATGAAAGCTGAGACGTAACAGAATGCCGAGTCTTGAAAGGATAGGTGTAGATAGGTGTGCTTTCATTGTCGTTTGGAGGCATTACGTCCGCACCGCTACCAAAATAATCCGTTAATTTTTTATCAATTGTGAAGCCTCCCTCGTTTTTATGAAATGCCATAACACTGAAGTAGTCGCTTCCGTAATTTACGCCAGTATATGCGCGAATAGGTGCGCTATGAATGATAAATAGCTCATTATCACCATTTGCTACATTTGCTGTGAATACGTCCCGCACTTCGCCAGGATCCGCCAAAAAAGGCAACCGAGCTATGAGCTTCGTAATACCCGTAGAACAGTCGAGAAAGCTGACTCCAAGCCCCATTTCCGGATCTTCCTTGCCCTCATCCTCCAATACTGCGATGGAGCTAAATACAACCTTTCCCCCGTCCACCGCTAACGATGGATAAGGTGCGTCATTAGGTTCCGTGCATGCAAAAGCATAGGGCGAACCCAAAAGAATCAAGGAAGCCAGTAAGCGCATAAAGCTTTGGAAAGTAATCATCCCGCACACCCACCGAAATCACTATTTATTAATTCGATGATCTCCTTGCTAAACGTATTTCTATTAGCAAGTTGATCCAGTCCTGCGTTGATTTTTCTGGTGACTTTTTTGATTTTCAAGTCAATATCTAAAGAAGCTTCATCCGCAATTACTCCAATATTATTGGCTTTCCAGAACCAACAGCCCGATGCAACGATCGTGTATATATCAGTTTCAGCTAGCGATGGAGTTTCATCGATCCGTACGCCAATTGCGTCAGCGCATCTTTTATACGTTTCGTAAAATGTGAGATGTAGGAGTCCACGCCCCCGGTAATCGTTGCTCGGATAGTCGTTGTTTCCAAAGCTGTGCTGTCCATATCCTTGGTCATTACCCAACAGATGGTCATCGATATACTGAAGTTTTTGTTGAGTGGAAAGATTCATCCCTTTACGAGAAAATCCATTATTTATCGCTGTAGGGGCCAATGCAAACAAAGTGGCTGCTGTAAAGGTCGCTCGAGAATAATTCAAACTTTCTCGAAATTTAGTGAAGTTTTGAGTCTCGACCTTTCCTTGCCCCAATATTAGCGCCACCTGAGAGCAAGTTATAATTCCAAACCTCTTAAAAAGCGTATTGATCGCAACAACGAAGTCGTCAATAAAATTATCTGGCACTGATGGGGCGACGATTTTTCTCATGAAGTACGGTGTAAGAGTAATATTTTTTCCGCACTTATTACATCCGTTGACACTCTTCACCATGAAGTTAGAAATAATTCCCAACGGGTGGATATGCTGTACATTGGCGTCATTAGATATACCGCTCTGTCCCATTATCTTATTCCACCAAGCAAGATTTTCAATCCTCGCCTTTTCCGCCACCCACGTATTGTGAGGATCAGAATCACTGTGCCCAATGATTTCGTCTAAAACATCCCATTTCTCTTTCTTATAGTCCCATTCACTTTCATAGCGTGTAACCATCTGCGAAATTGGTTGAGCAAACCAAGGTTTGCTCAACGCTTCTACTATTTCCGAAGGAGCTATTTTTTTATCGCTGTTCCTATCGAGAATTTGGTACAGCGTCTTGGTGATCGAACCTAAGTTAGCAGCCTCCACGATCGGTAAATAGGTTTCACGTTCCTCCTCATTTAACTTTTCTTCTGTGTGAAGAAGCGCCGCAAAATGCTCCACATTACTGACGGTTTCTACAATGAAATCAAACCCCTCCCACTCATAAGGCGAGTACCGTGACAAAGTCGTATCCGGCTCCGCAAACCAACCATCAATCCCATTACCCTCCGCGTCGGCCAGCATTCCGTCCAGACGCCACCAATGCGTGTAGGTGGTCATCCCCCCCATGACCACAGGCACCTTGATTCTTTTCTCGGCAGGTAACGATTCCAGCACACCAACAGGAATGAAAAAGTCATGACCGACAATTCTGTGAGCATCACTCACCTTGGGAGGGTTTGTAGCGTTCATGCCTGTTACATGAGTGATCAGCAGGCTGTCTTTGGGGATTTTTAGCAGTGTCCGTTCGCTGGCAGGCAAGCCCCTGGCGCTGGACTTGCTGAGCTCGGTGAATGCTTTGACGTCCTCACAACTGAAAACCTCCAGGTGCAGCAAATTCCTCGGGGCGGGATCAGAATGATTCTGATATTTCCCGACGTGTCCCAATACTTCTCCCGCTTTGATTTTGAACGTTGGAGTTAACGGAACGACTTGCCCCATAGGCGTGTGTGGCTGTCTCTTGGCTTCCAAGTCATCCAGCCATACAAATCCTGGTAGTTTTCCATCTGCACCAGCCGTTAAAGCAGGAATGGGCTGACCACTAACGACCTCGACCAACTTTCGGTACTTCCTTGCTGCCTGCTCGTCACTAATCCTGATCTGCGTTCCAGCCGGTAGAAACGCGATGAGCGATCCATTACTGGTTGCACTGCGTACGTTGGCCCCCGACTTCTGATCTGGCGGAACGTCCTTGGCGTCCTTTCCTACAAAGTAACGATCACCGCCCAAGTGCAGCATTTCGCCCTTGAAGACCCAACCCGTATTGGGCGCCAAACCAGCAAGTTCTGGCGTGACACTCACTATCTCCAGCCATTTTTTCGTAGCGTCAGCCGGCTTTGTGAGCACCGTTGTCCCGCGAGGTAGCACAGCCAACACCGGTGACTGTCCGGACTCCGCACTACGAACCCTCAAACCCAGCGAATTGGTTGGAAGATTGGCTTTTACCTGATACAGGCTCTTGTCCCAAAAACCAGGTCTCGCAAGCGTCGGATTCGACTTGTACCCCTGCCAATCCAGCAAGTGCATGTAGAGGCTGAAAAACGTCAGGCTAGGCCCCGGCACCACTGCCGCTGGTTGAGCACCGGGAGCAGGTGCGGCCGGTGGCATCGCGGGCGCTTCCAGGCGGTGTTTAACCAACACAAATCCCGTTGAGTAAACCGCTTGCATGGAACCGAAATCAGACTTGGGATAAGCCTCGTCAATCCGGTAGGCCACCACCTCCCCATCAGCGATGCACCTGACTTCCGTCAGATCCCCCACCAAACCCGAGTCGTCATCGAAATGGATGCCGCCGTGCCAGAGGCCGTTAGCACCTAACGGGTAAAAGCCATCCTTGGCCTTTGCCAGGGCTGCATAAAACTGCTGCGGATCGGTCGCTTCTGCGGTCCCTACTTTCAGCGGATACGCCCATTTCTCTATCTTGCTTGTTGTCTCAGTCATTTACCGATTACCTGAATTCTGATCCCTGATAGCCCGGAGTTACGTCGGTATCTATTAGCCGGAAAAATTGAGCATTCGTTTCGGTTTGCGCTTGATCTGTTCCTCAGGCGCATTCACCAACGCCCGATCCATCAAACTCCCCGCCCTATCCTTATCCGCCGCCCCCGGCAGCCCCGGCGGTTTGATCCCGATCCCTGTCCCGACACCCGGCGAACCACCCGCGTTGATCTTCACCAGCGGCCCCACCACCGTCACGCCCCCGGCATCGAGCTTGATAAAACTGCCCCCCGCCTTAACCGTGAGCTCCATCCCGGCTTCGATGACGATCTTGGCCCCGGCTTTCAGGTGTATCTCTTTTCCCGCGCTGGTCAGCAGTGCCGTGCCCAGTTTCACGTGCTGGCTCTGCGCGACGGTCAGGTGGTCGTCCATGCGCACTTCAACCTTGCGGTCGGCGTGGGTGGTGCGGTGTTCTTCGGCCAGGAGTTCGGTGTAGGTGTTCTTCTCGACGGTGTCGTGGCGTTCATTGCCGACGCGGAGGGTCTGGTTGCGTTCGATGTTTTCGTCCCAGTCGCGCTGGGCGTGGAGGAAGATTTGTTCGGCGCCTTTTTTGTCTTCGATGCGCAGTTCGTTGAAGCCGCCGCCTCCCGGGGAGCTGAGGGTCTTGAACACGCTGCGGGTTTTGTTGGCCGGCAGAGGGTACGGGACCTGGTTTTCCTTGTGGTACAGACAGCCGGTCACCAAGGGTTGGTCGGGGTCGCCTTCGAGGAAGGTGACCAGCACTTCCATGCCGACGCGGGGGATGCTGATGCCGCCGTAGCGATGGCCGGCCCAGCTGCTGGAGACGCGCAGCCAGCAGCTGGTTTTGTCGTCTGCCTGACCTTCGCGGTCCCAGTGGAATTGCACCTTCACCCGGCCGTATTGGTCGCAGTGGATCTCTTCGCCCTGGGGACCGGTGACCAGGGCGGTCTGGCTGCCGAGCACGCGGGGTTTCGGGTGTTTCAGCGCCGGGCGGTAGAACACGTCCCACGGGGTAGCGAAGAAACGGTTGCGGTAGCCCTGCGGGAAATCGTCCTGAGTGTCACTGGTAGTCGACTCTTCCAGCACCTGCGGCTGTTTGCCTTCGTGGACGATGTCGGTGAGCAGCCACAGGTCGTTCCACTCGCGGCGCGGGTGCTCGGCGAGTTCCAGCAAGTGGCCGCTGATCAGGCGGGTTTGGTCACTGCGGCCTTCGGCCTGCCGGTAGTCGGCGCGGTGGCGCTCCAGGGTGCGCTGGCTAAGGACTTTGCCCCGCGTGCGGTGCAGGAAGCGGCCGGGGTAGTCGTAGTCCTCCAGGTCCGGCTCGTTGCGTTCGCCACTGGGTTTGCAGGCGGTTTCGAGTAACAGGCGCGGCTTTTCAAAGTCGTAGTCGCGACGGGTGACGCGGCCGGTGCGGGTTTCCAGGCGCAGCTTGAAAGTTTTGATCACCGGTTCGTCGGCGACCATGCCGCTGTCGGGCAAATAGGCGGTCGGTCGGCCGAGTTTGAGGAACACGCTCTGGTGGTCGCCGAACACCAGCCGGTGGGCTTGCGGGCTGTGCTGGAAGTGGTAGTGAATGCCTTCTTCTTCGCATAGGCGCTGGATGAAGTGCAGGTCGGTTTCGTCGTACTGCACGCAGAAGTCGCGCTCCGGGCACGGCTGGCTCAACAGGAAACTGTAAACGTTGCTTTGAATGCCATGCTCTTCGAGGATCAGCGCGATGATCTTCGGTGCCGACAGCTGCTGGAAGATGCGCTGGTTGGTGCGGTGATGCAGGTACTGCAGTTGCGGCACCAGGGAGATGTTGTAGTGGGTCAGGCGTCGGCCAACACTGCTTTGACCGATGCGGTAGATCTGGCCGTGGATGCCACTGCCCTGCGGGTCGAAAGCCAGGAATGCCTGTTTGTGCAGCAGGGCTTCCAGGTCGATGTCGGGGTTTTCGCTGACCAGTTCCACCTCGAAGCGGTAGGGCTGGCTGATGCCTTCGGTGCCGGTGAAGGACAGCACTTGCAGATCGTGCGCACAGTCTTCAACGGTCAGGCTGAAATGCGTTTCGTTAGAGCGGTTGAACATGATGGACTCCCTGTTCGATTGTCATCCGTTGTGCCTGTGTATCGAGCGTTACAGCCAGGACGACGTGACGCCAAAAGCGTCGCGCAGTTGTTGGGCCGTGACGGTTCGCTGCTTCACATCGAAAGCCAGCGCTGTTCGCAAGACTGGCCAGTAGCGTTTAGGCAAGAGCCTGGGAGCGTGCAGCTCACGCTCCAGACGGCCATTACGGGCCTCGGTGGAGGGCAAGCGACGAAACGGGTGTTTGCCTCCGGCCAGCTCATAGATCACGCAAGCCACGCCGAAGACATCGGCGCTGGCGGATAGGGGCTGACCTTCCAGCAGTTCCGGGGCGGCATAACCGGGGGTGCAGGCATTGAAGCGGTCGCGACTCAGATGGGGCAGACCGGGCAATACGCCCTCCTGCGCCTGACCGAGGCCGAAGTCGAACAGCCGCACGCCTTCTTCGCTGACCATCACGTTGCTCGGCTTCATGTCGCCATGCAGCACCCCGCGAGCATGGGCGTAGGCCAATGCATCGAGCAGCGGCAGCAGGATGTTGCGCAACTCTTTCCATGGCATGCCCAGAGGCCGCTCACACAACAGTCTGTCCAGGGTCAGCCCACGCATGAGTTCCATGGTGATGAAGGCGCGTTGGCAGGAGGTGTCCACTTCAAAAGAATGCAAGCGCAGCACATTGTCGTGACGCAGTCGCCGGGTCAGGGCGAACTCGCTGTAAAGCAGGACACTGGCGTCCGGGGACTCGGCAAACTCTTCGCTGAGGACTTTCAGCGCGATGTAAGGATCGGGCTCGCCGAATTGTTCGCTCAGCAAATCCCTTGCCCGGTAAACCCTGCCCATGCCACCCGCACCGAGCAGGCGCTCGATGCGGTAACGACCGGCCAGCACATCCGGCATTTCGCCAATACTGGCCTTGGCGGGCGCGGGTGCAACAACATGCGGTGTGGCAAAGGCGAAGCAGGTCAGATGGCTGTTCTGCTCCTCGCCCACCAACAGGCCGTCGACCGGTGATATGAGTTCACTCATTGGCGGATCACCACGGCGGTCAGGTTGTCCTTTGCCGAGCCGTGCAGCGCGCCGTCGAACAGACGCTCCAGTACCACATGCGGCGCACTCAGGCTGAGTGCATTGCCGAGGGCATCGCTGCTCAACCCTTGATACAAGCCATCGCTGCACAGCAAAAACGTATCGCCCGGATACACTTCGAGCTCCAGCACATCCAGCGTCAGTTGCTCGGCGGCCCCGACCGCGCGGGTCAGGGCATGCGCGGCCGGGTGGGCCTTGGCCTGTTCGACACTCATCCCTTGCTCGTCGATCAGTTGCTGTTGCAGCGAATGATCCCTGGACAGCTGGTACAACCGCTGACCGCGCCACAGGTAACAGCGGCTGTCGCCGGCCCAGACACAGGCTGCGCGATCGCCCTCCAGCAGCAGCGCCACCACGGTGCTGCCCATGATGCTGTCAGGGTGTCCGGCGGTGACGGTCAACTCCTGGCCCAAACGGCGGTTGAGCCAGTGCAGGCAATGGCGAATGTCCTTGAGTCGCTCGTCGAAGTCCTCCTTCGCTGGCAATTCCGCCAGGCTGGCGACGATCAACTGACTGGCGATATCCCCTCCCTGATGACCGCCCATCCCGTCCGCGACCACCCAAATTCCATGTTGAGGGCAGTCGAGGAACGCATCTTCGTTGCGCGCCCGAACCTTGCCGGCATCGGTGCGCGCAGCGCTGCGCCAGGGATTGGCTGCCAGCATCAGAGCTGCACCGGCATGCGGAAGGTGCGCAGCACCGCCATGTCGAACGGGTTCGGCGAGCGCTGGCTGGTGAGCAAATAGTTGGCACGCAGGCCGCCTACATCTGCCTTCAACACCAGCACATCACGCCCGGTCAGGTATTCGGTCTGCATCAGGTCGAACAGACGGAACAGCGACCAGGGGCCGGTATTTTTCTCGACCCCGATCGGACGCCCGACCATTTTGTCGAGGACCAGGCTGGTGCGACCGTCTTCGGCATCGGCCGGCCACTTGAATGACACCGGCACAATCGGGCCGTGGCGGTACTCCATGGTCTTGTCGCCAAACCTGAACTCGGAGCGGCTCACCGATGGGTCGAGGGTGTAAGGCTCCAGTTTGAATTGCACCTGTGGCTGTGCCGGGTTGTCGGCGAAGAAGCTCTGGCGGATGACCTGCACGGCGCTCATTTGGTCGAGGTAGACCTTGGAAATTGGCAGCCTGAGGCCGTCGACACTGCGCACACGATAGCTGCCCGGGTCGCCACTGACGAACGCACGCAAGTAGCTGTCGAAGAAGCGATCGGCAATGCCCTGGGCCTTGAAAAACTCGCGAAAATCACTGATCGCCACGTCGCTGGTGCTGTGGGCGTAGAACGGATAGCGCTTGTTGATCGCCTTGCCATAGAAGCCATACAACTCGGCCTGATAGCGCTGGTTCAGGTATTGGTAAGCGTCGCCAAGTACCAGGCGCCAGGTGTCCTCAGCCAATACGCTGAACCACGCGCTCAACGGGCGCGGCAAGCGGGCCGACGCATTACGCAAATGGCTCAGTGCATCGCGCTGGCCACCCATGCGGGCCTTGGCCATTTCAAAGGCGGCCTGCTCCGGTGCGCTGGCGCGAGCCAGACTGGCCACTTGCAGTTGCAGATCGTTGAGCGCGTTCAGGGCTGGCGTCAGATCAGCAGCCGGACCGTTGTTGTCATCGAGCAGGCGATGCAGCGGTTCAAACCGGCGTTGCAGGGATTTCTTTGCCGTGTCCGGCAGACTTTTCGCCAGGGCAGCCGATGCCTTGTCCGCCGCCACCGCCGCGAGTTTCCCCAGCTTGCCGCCCTTCTCCGCCAGCTCCCCGGCGGCATCGGCAGCGTCCTCGACGCTATCGGCGGCCCCCGCAAAGCGGGTGTTCTCGCGTATTTCCACCAGCAATTGCAGAAGCGGTGAGTGGGCCGACGTCAGGCCGGCGAGCTGCTCGGCACCTTCACCGAAATCATTGATCGCGGGCAGCGCAACCTGGCCGAGCGCTTCACTCCAGTGGTTGGCGTAGTCGCGAAAGTACAATTGCTCCAGTTCCACCAGCAGGCGTCGCATGTCCATTCCGCTGATACCCGAGCCTTCGCCCAGCACCCAATTGTCCCTCAGGATTTCGGTGACCAGCGTTGAACCCCGGACCGAAAAGTACTGCTGATAACCCTTTTGTGTGTAGAACCCCGGGATCACGTAATCGGTGCCGACAAACAGCGCAGACTGCGGGCCTAGGTGTGGACTCAGGCGGTACTCCGGCAGGTTGCGGGCCTGTTCGCGCAGCATCCGGTAAACCACATTGGCCAGGGATTCGCTGCGCAAGACCTGGCGTGCCTGGGCTACCAACGGCTCGTTCAGCGGATAGCTGAATGGCTGATCGAGCAAACGTTCGAAGTGGTTGTTCAACCCGTTCTGCACCGCCGTATTGCCGGTGTAGCGTTGCGACCACTCGGTGGCGACCCAGTCCTTGAGCCAGGGTTCGTCGCGTTGCCCTTTCATATTCAGCATCAGGTAGGCACGCAGGCTGTTGAGCAGGCGCTCGCGATCCTTCATGCCAGCGCGGATCTGCCCTTCGAGCAGGGTCGCCACCCTCGGCAAAAGCTGCTCCTGGAGGTCGCGTTCATAGGCAGCCTTGACCACCGGATTGACCTCTTCGCCCTGGTACAGGCCGGCGCGTTCGCGATAACCCACGTCGCCTCGCTTCGGAAACTCCTGAGTCGCCGCGTAGCGGGTGTCGAGGCTCTTGAGCAGCGCCATGGCATCGTCGCGTGGCGACAGGACGGAGCGCTGTTGCGTCCAGCTTTGCGCCAGGTTGCGCAGGTTTTCCAGGCGTTCATAGTTGGCCGAGTAACCGCCGGCCCAGAACATGCCGAACAGCACCAGCGCCGCCAGTGCGCCGACGTACAGTGCGCGCTGCCCCCAATGGATTCGGCTGCGCTCACGCTTGTCCAGGCCGGCCAGATCGGCCTCGGGGAAAATCACCCGGCTCAGCATGTGGTGGATAAACCGCGAACGGCCACTGCGCAGGGTCGGCAGTACGCCGGAGTCCATACCCAGATTGGCACCGACGTTCGCGGTGGTCGGATCCAGCTCCTGGACCAGATGGGGAGCGCTGATCAGGTAGAAACCACGCAACTCGCTGGCCTTCTCGTAGCGATTGCCGCTGAAGGCCAGTTCGACGAACAGGCACAGGCGATTGCCGACCTGCCCCAGCTGATGCGGAAAATCGAGAATACGGCCACGGCGCTGAGTGTTGCGCTCCTGGTGCATGCGTGTAATCACCTGGCTGTTGAGGCGATGCAGCAATGACTCAAACTCAGCGCGCACCACCCCCGCATCGGCCCCTACCTGGTCCCGGCGGAAACTGGCACCCAGCACTTGATCGCTTTCCTCGCGGGACAGTTGATCGAAGAACTCCTCGAAGCCGAGGAGCTTGTCGGCCTTGCTCAGCACCAGATACACCGGCACATCGACGTGCAGTTTCTGATACACCTCTTGCAGACGCGCGCGCACCTGCTTGGCCAGGAGTTCGACGTCAGATTCACTGTCACTGGTCAGGCTCTCCACCGCAATGGCCACCAGCACTCCGTTCAACGGGCGACCACGCCGACGCTTGCGCAGCAGTTCGAGCAAGGTGCTCCAGGCACTGCCGTCAACTTGCGCGTCCGGCTGGGTCAGGTAGCGCCCGGCGGTGTCGATCAGCACGCCGTGATCGGCGAAATACCAGTCGCAATGACGGGTGCCGCGGGTATCGCGGGTCAGTTTGCGTTCGATCTTGTTGATCGGGAATTCCAGACCGGAGAAATCCAGCAGGCTGGTCTTGCCGCTGGCCTGCGGACCAATCAAGAGGTACCACGGCAAGTCGTCGCGCCAATGTTCGCTACGGCCGCGATACAAACTCGAGGTCTTCAGGGTTTGCAGCGCGTCCTTGAAGCGCACCTTCAACTCTTTCTGCTCTTCGTCGATCTGCTCTTCGCGGCGTATGCGGTCCTGGCCGGCTTCGGATGCTTCGACGGCTTTTTTGCGCACACCGGCGCGCCAGCTGACGAAGACCATGGTCAGGCCCCACATCAGAAACAGCGCGCTGATGGTCAGTAGACGGGAGGTCGAACTCTCCCAGAATTTGTAGTCATCAACCGCCAGCAATGGCCCGATGAACCACACCAGCAGTGCCACGAACAACACCAGCAGCAGGGTCCACACCCAGGTCCGGCGCAGGAAGGCGCCGACTTTCTTGAAAAACTTTTTCATTGCACTTCCTTGTTTACGGCTGCGACTGCGGTTGGACCGCAGTCAGATCAAGCGGCTGATAAGGTTGCAGAACGGTTTCTCGCTGCTCGCCCAAGACCCAGGCGAAGCCCGAATACATCACCACCAGGCACACGGTGGTAAACAGCACCACCATCCACGCCGGCACGATGCGCACCAGGCTGCGGCGCTGATCGCTCAAGCCCTCCCACTGCGGCGACAACTCGCGCGGCACGTCCCCCCGAGATTGACGAATCTGCCGATACAAGGCGTCGCGGATGCCTTCAAGTTCCAGCATGCCGCGTGCCTGCACGCGGTACTTGCCCTCAAAACCAAGGGACAGGCACAGGTACATCAGCTCCAGCATCGCCAGGTTCCGGATCGGGTTTTTCGACAGTTGATCCAGCAGGTGGAAGAACTTCTCGCCGCCAAAGGTTTCGTTGTGCAAGCTGCTGAGCAGACTCATCTGCGACCACTCGCTTTCGTTGCCCCAAGACGTGGTCACGACCGCTTCGTCCACCACTGTGCAAAGCAAGTAACGTGAGGCCATCACCTCACTGTTCTCGACGCCGTTGTGCAAGGCCTGCGCTTCAAACTGCTTGATCGCGTTGGTCAGGCGCGTATTAAGCACGTGCAGGTCCTCGCGGGTTTCGCTGCGCTTGAGCCGGACCACTTCCGACAGCAGTTCGGATGACGCGGCCACCAGCGCATTGAGACTGATGTTGAATACCTTCGCCGGCTGCAGGCGCGCTGAGTAGATCATCCGTTCTTCCAGCTGCTCGAAACGCGGTGGAGTCGCGAAGTCCGTCAGCGGCCCCGACGCAGGGCCATGGCCCTGACGGTCGAGCAGGACAGTCTTGTCGTCCTGGTTGTATTCCGTGTCCTTGATCATGTCGGTCAGTTCCTGATGGCCCAGAATTTCAGTTCGAGTTCGGCGAATTCGCCGGACACATGGAACGCGAAGCCGCCTGAGCGCTCGAGTTGCGCCAGGTCTTCGGAACTGAGTTCGAGGATGAAATAGGTTTTGTTGGAGTGGAAAGCGATCTGCCGAGGGGCCACCGGCAACGGTTTGACCTTGATGCCCGGCAAGTGCAGGTTGACCAGTTGGCGGATGTGCTCCACCGGGGCGACCTTGAGGTGAGCCGGCAGGCGATGGCGCAGTTCTTCGGGGTCGCAGTTGGCGCTGGCCGCCAGCACGAACGACGCCGACCCCAGCAGTTTGTGGTCCTGCAAGGGCGACACGATGATGCCGTATTGACGAGTTTGCAGGGCCAGTTCGATGGCGTGCTGTTCCAGCACCATCGACAGGACCTGCCGGATCGACTCCATCAGTTTGCGAAAGCTCGCGCCCTGGTCGCTGTGTTGGTAGCGGCTGTCCAAATGCGGCCGTTTGCTGTCGCTGGAGAAAGTCGCCAGGTCGCCGAGCATGGTCAGCAGCGTGCGGTACAACTCTTCCGGGTGCACCTGTTCCAGCCCCAGGTAATGCCGCAGCAACAGCTCGGTACGGTTGATCAGTTGCAGCATCATGAAGTCGCCGACTTCCGCGCCGCCGACCTTGCCATTCGAACGAATCCGCTCGGCGATGGTGTCGCCCCGGTGGCCAAGCATGCTGATGACTTCTTTCAGGCATGACAGCAGATAGCTGGATGCATGGGCCTGGATGTAAGTCGGCACGAAGTCCGGGTCGAGACTGATCACACCGTCCGGCGTGGTACTGAGCACTTCGCAGACCTTCAACTTGACGTGGGCCTGGTCGCTCTGCTGCTCGCCGAGCAACAGCTTGAAGTCCGGACGGCCGCAGCTGACCTGGCTGGCGGAAACGTCGCCGGCATTGGAGTCGGCCACCTCGGTGTCGTAGGCGGTGTAACGCGCCAATACATCGGACTGCTCGGGACGGCGTGCTTCGATGTGGTTGCCCGTGACCAGCGGCAGCGCCAGATAGATCGGCGTATTGCCGGTGTTCGGCGGCACATCCAGCGCCAACGGCTGGGTGTTCCCCCCCAGTTTGAACAGGCTTCCATCCGGCAGGATTCCCGAGGCCTGGCTGATCACCACCTGGCCCATGTTGAGGAACTGCAAGTCGATGTCCAGGTCGAGGAAACCCCAGGTGTAGCTGCCCAGCAACTGGGTGCGGGTCTTCAGTTGGTGGTCGTAGTAACGGTCACTGTGCTGGAAGTGCTGTGGTCGCAGCAGCATGCCTTCCTGCCAAATCACTTTATGGATATTCATCGTCAGTCATCCACCTTGGCGAACACTTCATGGGTGTTGCGAATGCCGGCCTTGTCGAGGGTCAGGTCGGCTTCGGTGACTTGCACCGCAGTGATCTGGATCGTGTGGCGCCATTTGGTTTCCGGCAGGTCGCGATAGGCAGCGAGGACGCCGACATAACGGCTGCCCTCCTCCACGCTAAGCTTCAAATCCACTGTTTCGCCCGGGCGCAGTTCGAGCTCCTCGCTGGTCACCAGATCCGGAGTCAGCGATTCCCTGGCGCGTTCATACAGGCTGAAGAAGTCAGCGTTCTCGAAGGCCACCGGGTGCTTGAGTTCGTACAGCCGCACCACGATCGGTGACGGGCGACCGTTGAGATCCGGATTCAGTTGATCGCTACCGGTCAGCTTCAGGTTGAGCTTGGTCACCGTGGAGTACGGCGACAGCGACGAGCAACCGGTCAACAGCACCAGGGTGACGAAGGCCGTCAGCGTTTTGATAAAAGCGGTCGAGCGACGGGGCATGCGCATCATCCTTGGTGTTCGGTGTGGAGGGTGGCGATCAGGCGGATCTGTTCTTCGTAGGCCTGAGCGAAATCACGGGCCAACAGACGCTCGCTCCAGTCGTCGTCCTGACGCAGCGCCTGGTGGTAACGGCCATAGGCTTTCCAGCGGCTGCCAGCGGTGGCGAACAACGGCTTGTTGTCGCGCTCGAAACGCAGCGTCATCTGCTCTGGCGAAAAATGCTCCAGGGTGCCGCGCACCGCCGCACGGCTGGCGGTCAATAACGCCACCTGATGCGCCTGCAAATCGCGGAATGCACGGGCTACGACCCGCTCGGCCGGCAAGTGCCCCGACTTATGCGACTGCAACAGCATTTCCAGTGCTTCGCCGGCATCCACAGAGAATTTCAGCGGATTTTTATGGGTGCCTTGCAGGATGCTCTGGGCCAGACGCAGTTCGTTTTTCAGCTCCGATCGGGTCCGCAGGCTCTGCTGTAAACCGTCGATGCTTTGCTTGAGCAGGCGCGCCGCGTTCAGCGCCAGGCCCTCGCGGGCGTCGTGATCGAGGCCTTTGAGATCGACGCCCAACGCGGCGCCGAATTGCTCCCAGAAGCCTTCGCCTGGGCGCTCCACCGCTTTCGGTGTCGGAGCCGGCTCGGGCTCGGGCTCGGCCGGGGCTGCAACCAGTTCCGGCACAATCAGGCTTTCCATATCGATGCGCGCATAATCGGCGCGCTGGCGGGCGCTCTCGGGCCTGGTGTTTGGCGCGAGCAATTCGTCGAACTCCGAGTACACACGCTCCTGTCGTCCGAGGGCTTTCAGCGGGTCGAGATCGAGAAACGCGTCGTCCGGTATGACGCTGCCGGCGGCGCATGGACGGCCAACTTCCATGTCGAGGGTCGCCGGGTCGCGCACCAGCCGTGCGCGGATTTCGACCTCGCCCAGCACGAAAACGCTACCGTGCTCGATGCGTACCGGTTCGCCCTTGGGCAGCCGCGCGCCGCTGGCGCTCAGCCGGACTCCGTTGCTGCTGGTGTCTGTCAGGAAAAACGTGCCGTCGCGATAGCTGACGACCGCGTGGTGGTTGGACAGGTGCCGCTTGCGATCCGGGATGATCCAGTCGCAATCCTCCCCTCGCCCGATAACGCCGCCGGCCTGTTTGAAGGACCTCTGGCATTGTTCGGTCGGCATGAACTGCTTGGTACTCAGGATTTCGAAAACCAGTTCCATGGTGATACTCCTTACGGTCACTTGCCGCGATTGACCGCCTGCGGATCACCCAAGGGGCGATAGGCAGTGTCGTTGAATTTGTAATTGCCGCTGCAACCACCAAGGCCGATTAACACGACGAGGGTCAGCAGGACGGTTTGCCAGTGACGAACAGGCATCAGAGGGTCTCCAGGGGCCAGCACAAAGCGCCGCCGCTTTCAGGTGGCGCGGTTAAACGGAAATACGGCGAAATCAACGACTCAGGCTTGCCCATCGGCACCTCCCACGTTGATGTTCAGGCGCCCGAGGCGGTAGAGAAACGTGCGCCGCGGCAGGCCGAGTTCACGGGCGGCGAAGGTCTGGTTACCGTCGTTCTTGCGCAGGCAATCGAGCAGCAAACTGCGCTCGACCTGATCCAGCCGTTCGCGCAGGCTCAGATGGCTGTCTTCTGTAATGACCGAGTTGAGCAGAGAGAAATGCTCCACCTGCAACACACCGTCCTCGCACAGCAGTACTGCACGCTCGACCAGGCCCTTGAGTTCGCGGACATTGCCGGGAAAGCTGTAACTGGCCAGGTGGTCCAGCACCGCGTTGGACCAACTCACCCCGTCACGTTGCAAGAATGCGCAGGCTTTGGCGGCGAAGTGCCGGGCCAGGTCGAGAATGTCCACTTCGCGGTGGCGCAAAGCCGGCAGCACGATGGGGAATTGCGCGAGGCGGTAGTACAGGTCTTCGCGGAATTTCCCTTCGCTGACCAGCACGGACAGGTCCCGATGCGTCGCGGCGATGATGCGCACATCGATCTTGTGTGTGTCGTTTGAACCCAGCGGACGGATTTCGCCTTCCTGCAATACCCGCAGCAACTTGGCTTGCAGCGAGAGCGGCATGTCGCCAATCTCATCGAGCAGCAGTGTTCCGCCGTCGGCCGCGTCGAACAGGCCGGGCCGGTCACGATCGGCGCCAGTGAATGCGCCCTTGCGGTAGCCGAAGAGCTCACTTTCCAGCAGGTTTTCCGGGAACGCCGCGCAGTTCTGCACGACAAACGCCTTGGAACGACGCGGGCCGCAATCGTGAATCGCCTGGGCGACCACTTCCTTGCCCGTACCGGTTTCGCCACGCAGCAGCACGGTGTAGGGGCTGTGCAGTACCTTACTGATCAGCGAGTGGACTTCGCGCATGGCCCTGCTTTTACCGATCAGGCCGTAACCGGTAGTGCTTGGCGCGTTGATGGACGTCGCCTGGGTATCTCTGCCTGGTCGGTGCAACCGCTGCAACAGCTTCAATTGACCGAGGAAGAACGTACCGAGAGGGTCAAAGGAACGGGCGAAGCCTTGCAGGTCGATGTGCCGGTGACTGGCGCAAACCAGTAGGCCTTCCACTGCGTTGTGCTGATTGACCAGTGGCACGCAAAGCAACGATTGCCATGGCTTTGCCTGGCTCGGCAGGAAATTGATTTCATGAAGGCTGCCATTCAGCTCGCTGAGGCAGACCACACGGTTCTGGCAGAGGGCGAATTGCAGCAGTTGCTCACCGTTGTAATCCGCCGGCAGGCTCGCCGCTTCGCGCGGTTGCAGCACGCCTTCGAGGCATTCGGCTTTCATTTCCAGGCAGGTGTGCGTGGCGTCGAGCAGGTACAGCTGCGTCAATTCGCAACCACTGAGCCCGGCCAGGCCGCACACGAAGTCACCGAGCAGCGCAGCGCCGTCCGCCGCCCGGGACAGGCCGACGAACTGCGCCAACAGCGATTCGGCATAGGCCAGCGGCTGCGGTACTTGAGTGAACATCGCCCCCACCTCAGGCGAACTCGCAGACAACGCTGGTGTTGCCGTCGAGCGTTGCATGAACACGCTTGAGAGGCTCACCACTGGCCATGGCGTCGAGCAAACGATCGGCCACCAAAGGCAGCACATGCCGATCAAGCAAATGATCGATCAGGCGCGCACCGCTCTCGCTCTGGGTGCAACGCTCGGACAGGTGATCGACGAGGTTCTGGCACCAGGTGAAAGCCAGCTGGCGACGGTTCAGCCGCTCGCCGAGCTGACCGAGTTTGATCTCGATCAGCTCACGCAGTACCGGGCCGCTGACCGGGTAGTACGGCACGACGCG
Source organism: Pseudomonas sp. C2B4 (assembly GCF_013359695.1). Lineage (GTDB taxonomy): Bacteria > Pseudomonadota > Gammaproteobacteria > Pseudomonadales > Pseudomonadaceae > Aquipseudomonas. The sequence continues at coordinate 12,256 of NZ_JABFMU010000050.1, read as the reverse complement.
CATGCGTGCCAGCAGCGCCGGTTTGAAATGCTGGCTGAGCACCGGGCGAATGGTTTCTTCCAGAACTTCTGCCGTCGGTCGTTCGCCGTTTTCGCAGAGGTTGTTGATGCGCTCGCTGCCCAGGTTCGACGTCATCAGGATCAGCGTATTGCGGAAGTCGATCTCGCGCCCTTCGCCGTCGTTGGCCACGCCCTTGTCGAAGATCTGATAGAACAGATTGAGTACGTCCGGGTCGGCTTTCTCGACTTCATCGAGCAGCACGACAGAATACGGCTTCTGCCGCACCGCCTCGGTGAGCATGCCGCCCTCTCCGTAACCGACGTAGCCAGGCGGCGCGCCGATCAGACGCGACACGGTATGTTTCTCCTGAAACTCGGACATGTTGATGGTGGTGATGAAGCGATCACCGCCATACAACAGGTCGGCGAGCGCCAGCGCGGTTTCGGTCTTGCCGACACCGCTCGGACCGACCAGCAGGAACACCCCGACTGGCGCGTCAGGCTTGTTCAGACCGGCTGCAGTGGCACGCATCGCACGGTCCAGCGCGTGCACGGCCTGTTCCTGACCGCGAATCCGCGCCCGCAAATCAGTGGCGAAGCTGGCAACCTTGGCGTTGTGTTCACGCGCTAGTTGCGCCAGGGGCACGCCGGTCCAGGCGCTGATGACTTCGGACACCAGGCGCGGGCAGACTTCGAAGCTGACCAGACGCTCTTTGGCCTGGGCAGCGATCAGGGCGCTGTGGGTCTGGTTAAGCTCGGCTTCGAGCGCCTCGACACTCGGTGCTTCATCTGCCTCGCCAGAGCGGGTTTCGATCAGCGCATTTTCAGGTTCATCTTCAACCTGGATGGTTGGCTCGACTACCGTGGTTTCACGGGCCCTGGCCAACTGTTGTCGCAGTTCCAGCAGGCGCTCGGCCAGTGCCTTCTGTTCAGTCCAGAGCAGTTCCAATGCGTTTTTTTCGTCTTCGGCATCGTCCAGACGCGCTTCCAGGGCATCCAGCGCTTCGTGATCGATGATCAGGCCCGCTTCGGCATCACGGCGCAGGGCCTGGCGCTGTCGACCACCTTCAGCCAGTTCGCCGCGCAGGCTTTCGACCTTTTCCGGTGCAGCAGCGAGGCTGATTCGCACCCGGGCGCAGGCGGTATCCAGAACATCGACAGCCTTGTCCGGTAATTGCCGCCCTGCCAGGTATCGAGCCGATAACTCCGCAGCGGCGACCACGGCATCATCACGCAGATAGATACCGTGGCTCTTTTCATAGACCTGCGCCAGGCCACGGAGGATGGTCACTGCTTCGCTGACAGTCGGTTCGTGCAGTTGCACCGGTTGGAAGCGACGCGCCAGGGCCGGATCTTTTTCGAAGTACTTCTTGTATTCCGCCCATGTGGTGGCGGCGATGGTACGCAGTTCACCCCGGGCCAGTGCCGGCTTGAGCAAGTTGGCGGCATCCGAACCACCGGCGTTTCCACCCGCGCCGATCAGCGTGTGAGCCTCGTCGATGAACAAAATGATCGGTTTCGGCGAGGCTTTGACTTCGTCAATCACACCCTTGAGGCGGCGTTCGAACTCCCCTTTGACACTGGCACCCGCTTGCAGCAGCCCCATGTCCAGGGCCAGCAACTCGACACCTTTCAACACTTTCGGTACTTCACCGGCAGCGATGCGCGACGCCAGCCCCTCGACGATAGCGGTCTTGCCGACACCGGCCTCCCCCACCTCAATCGGGTTGTTCTTGCGGCGTCGGGCAAGGATGTCGACCATCTGCCGGATCGCGCTGTCGCGGCACAACACCGGGTCGAGTTGGCCGTCCCTGGCCTGTTGGGTCATGTTGTGAGTGAAGCGTTCCAGCAAGGACTCGCCGGGTGCGGCCGGTTTTGCGGTAGCAGAATTCTCCTGTCGGGACAGAGCGAATTCCTTGAGACGATCGATGTTCAATCTGGCCAGCAACTGCTGATAGCGACTGCCGGCATAACGCATCGGATTGCGCAGCAACGCGAGGATCAGCGCGGCCTGCTCGACCTGGGTCTGGCCCAGATCAAGGTTGGCCACCAGCAAGGCATCTTGCAGCCACTGCACCAGTTCCGGTGCGAACACCGGGTTGCGTGAAGCGCTGTGCTCGACCCGCGATTGCAACGCCGCGCTTAATTCACCCGCGTCCACTTCAGCATCCTGCAACGCGCGGGTGAGCAGGCCCTGTGGGCGCTCCAGCAGGCCCAGAAGCAAGTCTTCAACGAGGATCTTGCTGCCGCCACGGGCGACACAGCGTTCAGCGGAACGCTCAAGGTCACGACGGGTGTCGGCGTCCAGCGCCTGGATCAGTTGTTGCAGGTCTACGTTGCTCATGAGTCTCACGTCCTTAATGAATTTTGCTGCCCAGGGTGACTACGCCGTCGGCTTTCTCGCGACCGAGCCAACTGGTCCAGCCGAGGCGACAGGCGTTCTGCTCACCGATGCGCAGTTCGCGGATTTCTTCGTGGCGCAACACCAGGCGAATGTCATAATCCAGCGGGTCACGCAGGGTGAACCGCACTAGCGCGCACAGCGGCTGGTAGCCGAACCCGATCGGCAGGAACTCGTGAAAACGCTGCCAGCCCAACTCGCGGATATGGATGCGGAACTTGCCACTGCGGTCGCGCACGCTCTCCCCCAACACGACGTTTTCACCGAGCGAGGTATTGGCACGGCCCAGGCAATTGCGTTGTTCGCCAAGAATTTCCACGCGACGCTCGATACATTGCTCGATGGTCAGCTCAGCGTGCTTGAAGTAATAACGCAGCACCGCTTCGATCAGCGCCGCCGAGTGCGCCCGCAAGCTCAGCAGGCCGAGGTACGGCAGCAGTCGCTTCCAGTTCAGTTCCCGAGCACGGCGAATCTCTTCACCGCCAAGGCCGATCAGGGCAAATAGCTGTGAAGAAAACGGGTCGATGGCGCCGCTTTCGAAGCTTGCTCGGTAGCGGTATTTTTTCCAGATCGGCAGCAGTAACCGCTGCAAGCGATGATGGAAAAGGTCAAGGAAGTGGCGAGTCGGATTGCCGTCCTCGCTGTCACCCAAGGCCTGTTCGCCATAGAACGCTGGCAGAGGCGAACCGGAGCCCACCAGACCGATCAGGTTGAAACGCAAGCGCGCGCGCATCTGGCCGTGCTCTTGAAAAAACTCGACGCGATCGACATCACTGCCAGGGAAACCCAGGCTGGGGTTGGCCTGAAATTCCAGCTGGTCGTATAGCTCGTCCGGACTCAGGCTCGGGTGGGCTTCGCGCAACCGGTCAACCACCAGTAGTACGGCCTGAAACAGCGAATATTCGCGAATACCTCGGGTCAGTCCGCTTAGAGAAGCGGCTGAAGGCCCATGCGTGGTGTCCATTGGTACACCTCTCCCTGTGTGCTGATAACCCGAAGCTCGTGATACGAATTGAGGCTGGCGTAAAGCGCGAAAAACTCGTTGAGAACCGAAGCGAAGACGAACAGGTCGCCTTCACCGACATACCCTTGCGGGTCGATGGTCAGTTCGGTGCGCAAGCCCCGTACCGGTAGCCCGCGATGCAGTCGATCGACATGCTGATGCCTGATCGACTTGAGTCCGTCCAACAGGCACTTGCTGACTTTTTCTGCCTGCTTGTCGTAGAAACGCGGCAAGTCGTAGGTTTCGAGGATGACCTTCAGCGCATTGACGTCGGCCAGGGATAGATAGTTGAGCGACATGTTGCTGATCAGCTTCCACAGGAAGTCTCGGGTCAGGGGTGGCGCGAAACTCGAGGTAACCGGTGTGATGTTGCGAAAGCTCAAGAACGCCGGCGTCTCTTCGCTGGCCTTGCAGATCTGTCCCAATTGGAGCTTGCGCGGCAGGTTCTGGTTGGTACACGTCAACTCAATCGACAAGGTTTCACTGGCGTCCGTGTGACGGATGCCGAAGCTCAGGTAGGTGTCGAGACCGTCGTGCAGCGACGACGATCGCTGACGGATGCTGTAGTGAGGCCGGCTGGTCGACACGTCGAAACTCGGGTCATGTTCGAAGGACTCAAACGGGACGTACTCCTGGTAACCGACACCTCCGGCTTTCCAGCCAATGACGTTCTCCACGGAAAATATGCCGCAGTTTTCCAGGTCGTATTCGGCGGGCAGCAGCAGGTATTCGTCCTCTTTGCCATCAAGGCGGATAGGTAGCGCGTCGTGCTTGAACAGGTTGACGATGGGCGTGCAGTACAACTTCACGTTATCCAGGGTCGGTCGCATACGCAGGGTGCCGCTATTGCGAATGTCGAAACGCAACTCCAGCCCGCGCACCTGCTTGAGGGTGTCTTCCGGCAGCCCCCCAAGCACGTCCAACCCGTTGACATCGACGAACAGGAATTTGTCCTGGAAGGCGAAGTATTCCTGCAGGTAGCGATAGCCACGGAAGGTGTTCAGCGGATACGGAATCAACGCCTCCTCTTCGGCAAAACCCACCGGCTTGACGCGATCACCCGGTATCTTGAACGCCATCGGCTGATCGCCGGCGCCAATGACCGGTTTGCCGGCATCGTCCAGCGGTATCAACTCGATACCCTCGAGGTTGCGCAGCAGGCTCAGGTACAGCATCTGGGTGATGTAGCGCTCGCCAGTGAAGTGCAGGCGCAGACGACTCAACGCCAATTCACCCAAATGGCCTTCGGCGGTCATTTCCAGACGCAGGCTGAGCAGCGAGCCTTCGCCCTTCACCGAGTAATTCAGTGAGATCAGGTTCAGCGGCAGAACTTCGGTCGGATAACAGGTGCGGAAACGACAACTCACGTCATCAATCGGAAGGCTCTCGATCGGTGTATCCCGTCCGACCATCAATGCTGGCCCCGACTGCAGGAGCGGATCGAACTGCAAGATGCTGAATGCCGGCAGCGGCCGCATGTAGTTCGGCCACAGCAATTGCATGAGTGAATGGCTGAGCTCCGGCAGCTCGTCATCGAGCTTCTGCCGCAGCCGCCCGGTCAGGAATGCAAAGCCCTCCAGCAACCGCTCCACATCGGGATCCCGCCCGGCCTGCCCCAGGAAAGGCGCCAACGCCGGGCTACGCTCGGCGAAGCGACGGCCTAACTGGCGCAGTGCGGTGAGTTCGCTTTGGTAGTAGTGGTTAAAGGACACGAGGGGTTACCTGTTTGTCGGATTGCAATATTTGTGAGTCGCTGGATTTTCAAACTGCTGCTTTTTAGTTGCCGATACTTCTAATTAAACTCATCACGCAAGTACCCTCGCGAACAACCAACTTTTCGTTTGATTCAAGCTGGAGGCTGACTCAAGTAATACGTACCAACAGCATGAATTACGGGCACCAGCAGCACACATACATACATCATCAGCTTATGAGTTCGCATTTGCCTGACCTTTCGAAACAACCCAAGCAAGGCCACCAATAAACACATAATTGCCAGCAAACCAAAAAGATCGCTATCAGCGACACTTGCCAAGTAGCCTCGAACTGTCATTTATTAAATTCCATAAAATTCCAACGATAGAGCAGAAATTGCTTCAGGAAGTCCTCGACTGCTGACCCTGTGCATTCATTTCGATAATCCCAGCCCGCTGCGGCTTTTTTGTAGATACCTTTCTCAATAGGCATCCCCGCATATCCGGGATTTTGCGGATCGGCCATATTGGACCCCAGCCATTTTTGAACCGTGGTGAAGGGACGGACGCTTATTCCCTTTGTATTGCCCTGCCTTATTTCGATGCTTGACTCGTTTACACTCACGGCAATCTGAACGTGATGCGCAACGTCATTTGAACGATCTAACGCTAGAGCAAGGATATCTCCCGGCAACAACGCTTCAGCTGCCTCGACCGACAATGTATTTTCGCCAATACGCTGCATATCTGGAGCGCCGTAAGTCAGCATGACCATTTCGCAGAAACCATACATATGCGATAGATAACGATCATGCTCAACGGCTGAGTAGTTCTCCATATTCCGGTAAGTCCTTACACCGGTTTTAAGCTTGACCGGCAATCCACGCCTGGATGCAAACTCACAAAGCAATCTGAGTGCAAAGTCTTCACACGTGAACTTATTCCCGCTTACAGCACCTGTTTCAGTCCAATATTCTTCAACAACAAGCCGTTCAGCTATCTCAGGAGCCTCCCTGTGATAATCCAAAACATCCGACTCAGTCCAAAATGCTGTCGTTTTCCAGAACACTTTATAGGTGATTTTTTTGGGTGTTTGATCCGCTTTTGGTGTCAGCGCAACGGCGCCCGCCATCAAGCTCGAAAGAACTGCAGCGCTCATATCGAAGCCCCATCAATGGCAACGTGGATATCAAAAGTTTCACCTTCCTGCCCCTCTACTGATTGAGTCAGCCCTCTTGCATCACTTTTTCCAAAGATCACTTCGCCGTTGGCAGTCGTGATCCGATAGGGAATGTCCTGAAGAGGATTGCCATCCTGATCTACCATCAACACATGCTGGGAATGGGAGAACAACATCAGTGGCGCTGGAGGAATAAACGGCACAGGCGTATGCGAATTCCCGATAATCACCGTCCCGGATCCAGCAATGACTACATTGCCATGCGCCCCCACCGACCCCACGGTGGCAGCCGGTCGGCCATTGATCAAAACCGTGCTGGCCAGTTCACCCACCAGTGCACCACCACACGCCGAAACATCGCCCTGGCGGGCGGCCGCGAGGCCGTCGAAAAATACGTCGCCGGAACCCACGGCGATCGGGTTGAGGCCGTGACCGGGGAGCGGGCAAGCCGTGGGGTCGGATACGCGTGCTGCGGGTTTGCCGGACATCGGGAACTCCTTAATTGACCTTCACTTGACCGCTGCCATCCAGGCGAGCGGCGAAACTGACCTGGCGCTTGAAACCATCCACTTCCAGCAGGCCTTCGATGCTGAAGGACAGGCGAAGCTGATCGTTGTCACGCGGCAGGGAAATGACACGCACATTGCTCAGGCGCGGCTCGTAGGCTTCGATGAAGCTTTCGATGGCCTTGCGGGCCTGACTCAGGGAGTCGTGCAGACTCAGGCGCATGTCATTGAGATCGGGCAACCCGTAGTCGGACAGTGTCTGCACACTGCCCGCTCGGGTGCTGAGCATCTTGGCCAGATGGGCAGCCACGGACGCCATGGCGGAGGCCTCGCGGCTCCAGCCGACGCGCTTGTGTGCGTCGCCGTTCAGGCGTTCAAAAAGGCTGCCGTATCCGTCCATGAGTCGCTCTTACTCCTTGTCCAGCTTGCCAACCAGCGACAGGGTGAAATCGGCCCCCATGTACTTGAAATGCGGGCGCACGTTCAGGCTGACGCGATACCAGCCTGGCTCACCTTCGACGTCGCTGACGATGATCTGCGCAGCACGCAGCGGACGACGGCCACGTACTTCGGCGCTCGGGTTTTCCTGATCGGCAACGTACTGGCGAATCCACTTGTTCAGTTCCAGCTCGAGGTCGGTACGTTCTTTCCACGAACCGAGTTGCTCGCGCTGCAACACTTTCAGGTAGTGAGCCAGGCGGTTGACGATCATCATGTACGGCAGTTGGGTACCGAGCTTGTAGTTCAGTTCGGCGGCCTTGCCTTCTGCGCTGATGCCGAAGAACTTCGCCTTCTGCACCGAACTGGCGGAGAAGAACGCCGCGTTGTCGCTGCCCTTGCGCATGGTCAGGGAGATGAAGCCTTCCTCGGCCAGCTCGTATTCACGACGGTCGCTCACCAGGACTTCGGTAGGAATCTTGGTTTCGATTTCGCCCATGCTTTCGAAGTGATGCAACGGCAGGTCTTCTACCGCGCCACCGCTTTGCGGGCCGATGATGTTCGGGCACCAGCGGAACTTGGCGAAGCTGTCAGTCAGCCTGGAGCCGAACGCGTAGGCGGTATTGCCCCACAGGTAGTGTTCGTGGCTGTTGGCGACGGTTTCCTTGTACACGAAGGACTTCACCGGGTTTTCTTCCGGGTCGTACGGATTGCGCAGCAGGAAACGCGGGACGGTCAGGCCAATGTAGCGGGCGTCTTCCGACTCGCGGAAACTCTGCCATTTGGCGAATTGCGGACCGTCGAAGTGATCTTTCAGATCCTTGAGATCCGGCAGGCCGGTGAAGCTTTCCAGGCCGAAGAATTTAGGACCGGCAGCCGCGATGAATGGTGCGTGGGACATGCAGGCAACGCTGGAGACGTACTGCATCAATTTCACGTCCGGCGAGCTTGGGGACATGAAGTAGTTGGCGATGATCGCGCCCACTGGCTCGCCACCGAACTGGCCGTATTCGGCGGTGTAGATGTGTTTGTACAGGCCAGCCTGCATTACTTCCGGTGAGTCTTCGAAATCGTCCAGCAGGTCTTCTTTGGAGACGTTGAGGATTTCGATCTTGATGTTTTCGCGGAAGTTCGTGCGGTCGACGAGCAATTGCAGGCCACGCCACGAGGACTCCAACGACTGGAAGTGCGGGTGATGGAGGATTTCGTCCATCTGACGGCTGAGCTTGGCATCGATCTCGGCGATCATCCGGTCGACCATCGCTTTCTTGACCGGCTCACCATTGTTCTGCGGCTTGAGCAGCTCTTCGATGAAGGCCGATACGCCACGTTTGGCGATGTCGTAGGCTTCGTCGTCCGGCGTCAGGCGGGTTTCGGCAATGATGCTGTCGAGAATACTGAACTCGCCGCTCTCGGCGCTCTTTTGCTGTGCTGCACTCGTGCTCATGGTTTTGGCTTCCTTGGCTGATAGGGACTCAGGCGTCGTGGGCTGCGGCGTTCAAACCCAGCTCACCCAGTACGCGACCGCGGGATTCGTCGTCGGCAAGAACACCCTCGATGGCTTTGCGGAATGCAGGCGCATTCCCCAGCGGACCTTTGAGGGCCACCAGTGCATCGCGTAACTCCATCAGCTTTTTCAACTCTGGAACTTGCTCGACCAGGCTGGCCGGGTTGAAGTCTTTCATCGAGTTGACGCGCAGTTTCACCGCCAGCTCTTCCGTGTCGCTTTCTTCCTGAAGACGGTTCGGCACGCTCAATGTCAGTTGCAGCTCTTGCTTGGCCAGCACTTCGTCGAACGTCATTTTGTCGATGCTGATCGGCTTGCGATCCTCGACCTTTCGCTCGTCCGTGCGATGGGTGTAGTCACCGATTGCGAGCAACTTCAGTGGCAGTTCAATCTCTTCCTGAGCACCGCCGGTGGCGGGTTTGAACGTGACGTTGATGCGTTCCTTGGGGGCTACCGAGCCTTCTTTGGCCATAGCTTTTCTCCTTGCGATTGAGGCCCTGGGGCCTATTCGAGTACCACTTCGAGATCGAGGTGGCACAGCCTGCGATAAATCTCTTCCTTGCGTTCGCGCACCGCGTGGTTCTGCGGTAATAGCTCGCAACAGCTATGCAGCAGATGCAGCACTTCCAGCACAAGATCCGGCTCCCAGGCGTGCAGACCTGAGTCCTGTAATGTTTGGTCGAGGATTTCGAGTTGAGTCCTGGCCAGCTCGTATTTCTTGGCCATGAAGCACAGTCGCGCCAGAGAGAACTGCCAGAAGAATCGAACACGCCCGCCCTGGGCGTTTTGCATGCCTTGCTTGAGGACCTGTACGGCAGTTTTGAGGCCGTCCTTGCGCAGGATCGGCAGGACTTCGTCCAGGGCGAGTTCCCAGGCTGGCTGGGTGTCGACGACTTCGACCTTGCGCGGCGCAGTGGCGGTTTGCAGGTGCGGCATGACACTGGCGCTGATCCAGGCTCGCGTCTCGGAATCGGCGAACGGAACACCATCGTGGAAGCGCAATTCGATGATGCCGGGCAGGCGCTGGATCAACCATGCGAAGTGAATTTCCACTTCACGCATGGCCAGCTCGGCGTTCAACCCTTGCAGGCACTCCCAGACCATTCTCTGGCCATCGAACCAGAATGGCGCCTTTGCCAGGCTCGCTTCCAACTCCACCAACAGATCCGCGTAAGCCCCTTGATCGAAACGATCCCGGTAAGACTTGAGCTTGTCCGTCGGCAATCCGCGCAGAGCGGTGATGTGCTCGGCATTGCGGCCCGGCACCGCGTCGATGGGTAGCCACAGCAGAGTACGATTGAGGCGCAAGGCGCGCAGGTCGGTCGCATTTTGCTTGAGCCACCAGGCGCACAAAGGTCGGGCGCTATCCTGCTGGGCCCGCAGTGCCTTGTGGGCTTCCTTTTCGTTGTCGATGGGTACGCCGGGGGTGAACAACTGAGTAGCGGCTTGCTTGACCTGCGCAACGGCGGCCCCTACTACACCGGGTTCCGGCTGGTTATCGGCGGCACGATGGATCATGGTCTTCAGGCGACGGGAGACCGGCAACAATAGCGGGGCATCATCGCCCAGATGCCCGGTGCATGCAGCATCCAACCCTTCCAGATGTTCGGCCATACGGCGAAACAGGGGCAACTGCTCTTTGATGGCGATGTTTTCGTTCAGCGCCTGCTCAAGGCGGGGCACCAACCAACCGATGGCGGCGGAACGAGTGCGGGCCTTGCCTGGATAAACCTCAGCCCAATGGTTTTCGCACAGATGATGCAGGTATCCGAGACCTGCGAGCAGGCCCTGGAAAGATTCGCGCTGGTACAGAGCCCAGGCCAACCAGGCACCTACCCGCAAATCCTTGGATTGGCAGCGCAGCAGGCTTTCGCTGTTTTCGCGGATTTTCAGCCAGTCGACCTGGCCGCTTTCGTGCATGGATTGAGCCTTGCCCAACTCGCTCTCCAAGGCTTCATATTCATTCGAAAAACGAACGTCTTCACCCGCAAAACCCTCTTTGGAAACAGGTTGTTTTGCGAGATCAAGATAATGAGCGGAAAGTTTGCTTGAGTAGAACATCCATGACCTCAGAATCAGAATATCGTCATACGGAAAATCGCAATGACGCAGATCAATATAGAAGAGCCTAAACGCTCCGCATCCATTTGAAATCGAAACTTACAAGTCCACACCCACCCCTTCAATTGCACGACTTTAATCAAGCTTTAAACAAGCCCGATCAACGTAGGCTGCTGCGAGGCGTAGTTATACTGATGGCAATTAGCCTTAGATATAGGAAAAGGACGAACTTATCGTGGGAACCTTCCTACGTGCTTTAAACGAAGGCCATTCCTACAGACAACTCTGTTTCCATAGGAAAAAAATCGAACACACAACTATGGAAAATTCCATATAAAAGTTATGCACGGCATATATCAGGATGCACGGATCACTGCGCAAAAAGTTGCGCAGCACTGTGCAACAAGTTGCACAACTTTAGCGGCATTTCTTATTAATAAATCAAAAAACTCAACGCAACACCCCAATCGCCCGCCGATACTTTTCCACCCGCTCCAGATCGTCCCAACTCGGCTGGGCAATCCGCGAAAGATCGCTGTTCTCCTCCAGATCCGCCAGCTTCACCACCCGACCAATCGGGTTCTGCGCCACGCGATCGATGAAATCCTCGTAGGATTCGCCGGGCAATTTGGTCAGCGATTCGATGGCCGCCAGTACCGTTTCGCTGAAGCCTTCCTGCCGCAACTTATCGAGGCTGATGTCACAGTCCTCGACTACGTCATGCAGCACCGCAACGATGCGTTCTTCCGGCGTGGTGACTTTCAGCATCACCCGCAGCGCATGCAGGATGTACGGCGCGCCGCCCTTGTCGACCTGCCCTTCGTGGGCGCCGGCAGCGATGGCGATGGCATGTTCCAGTGTTTGAGTCATGTCGGTTCTCCCTGATGTGAAGCCGCGTTTGATGCGTACCCTCAACCATAGGCAGTTCGATTGGCGTCTGCAAAACCTCTAGTACAGGTCTCTTTGTGGGGTTAGCGTGATTGAGCAGCAAGGGTTTGAGAAAGCCCACGCACGGTGATCGAATGCCAGGCAATAAAAAACCGCATCACTGCGGTTTTTTATTGCCTGGCCTGTGTTCAATGCGTTTTCTTTGAACCCGACATCCCGGTCTTGCTCAACCCTTTGGTGTTGTGGTCACCCGGCGTCGTGGCCGAAATGGCCCGGGCTTTGCTGATGCCACGGGTATCTTTGGAGTGGGCGATGCCGGAAGTCGTTGTGCCATGCCCATTGTCATCGTTGCGCTCACTGCCATAGTGATTGCCGCTAGTGCCATGGTTACGCGTGGCCTTGCCTGCATGGTCGCTGGCCAGTCCTTTGCCGTGGCCATTGCTGGTGGAATTGCCGGCGTGATCCGAGCCGCTGCGGCCGCCACCAACGCCTGCGCCATGGCCGCCACCATTGCCGCCTCCATTTCCGCCACCGTGACCACCGCCATTGCCACCGCCGTGGCCACCACCACCACCACCA
>NZ_JABFMU010000004.1 GCF_013359695.1 Pseudomonas sp. C2B4 | reverse complement strand
TCGTCAAGATTAAATTCCGAAACCCCAATTGCGAAAGCAGTTGGGGTTTTGTTTTGCCCGCAGGAAAGATCTGCATCTTCTGGTTTCTATGCAAGTGATCGGGGCGTGGATATCATGCGGGCCTCATTGTGAGGCGAGGCTTGCATGCTGACGTTGCTAAAACTTCTTAAAGATGGCCGATTCCATTCGGGTCAGGCGCTGGGCGCTGCCTTGGGTGTTAGTCGCAGTGCGATATGGAAGCAGCTTCAGCAGCTTGAGTCTGAGCTGGGGTTGTCTATTCATAAGGTTCGAGGGCGAGGCTATCAGTTAGCTGCCCCGCTGACTCTTCTTGATCCTATGGAGGTCAAGCAGTTTGCGCCTTCTAGTGGCTGGCCCGTCCTGGTCTTTGACTCAATTGATTCCACGAATGCAGAGGCCCTGCGTGCCATCGAGCGGCATCAGATTGCGCCCTTTGTTGTGCTTGCCGAGCGACAGACTGCAGGTCGCGGGCGGCGTGGGCGGAAGTGGGTGAGTCCATTCGCAGAAAACATCTATTACAGCCTGGTGCTGCGTGTAGAGGGTGGAATGCGCCAGCTGGAAGGGTTGAGTCTTGTTGTCGGGCTCGCCGTCATGCAGACCTTGCGCGAGCTTGGTGTTCCAGGGGTGGGTTTGAAGTGGCCCAATGATGTCCTGGTTGGTCAGAAGAAAATTGCTGGGATCTTGTTGGAGCTGGTCGGCGATCCTGCTGATGTGTGTCATGTGGTGCTGGGTGTCGGTATTAATGTAAACATGCAGATGACCAGTGAGGTTGATCAGCAATGGACGTCAATGCGTCTGGAGTCGGGCGAGGTGTTCGATCGCAATCACCTGGTTGCGGAGTTAGGAGTGATGCTGCAGCAATACTTGGAGCGACATCAGGTTGGTGGGTTTGCAGCGCTCCAGTCTGAATGGGAGCAAAATCATCTGTGGCAGGGGTGTGCTGTGTCGTTGATTGCTGGTGTGAACCAGATTGACGGCCAGGTGCTGGGGATCGACAGGCAGGGCGCCCTGCGTCTGAAGGTGGACGGTGTGGAAAAAGTCTTCAGCGGCGGTGAGCTGAGTCTGAGGTTGCGTAATGATTCTTGAGCTTGACTGCGGAAACAGTTTTATCAAGTGGCGCGTGCTCGATGCGAATCCTGGGCTGCTAGTGGGGGAGGGGGTTGTCGATTCCGACCTGGCGCTTCTCGAGGGCTTGAGGGGGCTCAAGGGGCTCGCTCTCAAGTCTTGCCGATTGGTCAGTGTTCGGACTGCTGAAGAAACGGCTGTATTGATCTCCCTGTTGAAAGCGGCGTTCGATGTATCTGTGGTTTGTGCGGCTCCGGCGCGTGAGATGTCTGGTGTTCGTAACGGCTATGAAGAGTTCGAGAGGCTAGGGCTTGATCGCTGGCTGGCTTTGCTCGGGGGGTTTCATCTGGCCGCAGGAGCATGTCTGGTGCTGGATTTCGGTACTGCTGTTACCGCTGACTTCGTGGCCGCGGATGGAGAGCATCTCGGTGGATTCATATGCCCTGGGATGCCGTTGATGCGCAATCAGCTGCGAACCCATACTCGCAAGATTCGTTACGGTGATCTTGCTGCCGAGCGTGCTTTAGAGGAGCTCGTTCCAGGTCGAACGACCGTTGAGGCGGTCGAGCGCGGTTGTTTGCTAATGCTCCAGGGATTTGTGCTGACCCAGCTCGAGTTGGCGCGTAGCTATTGGGACAAGGATTTCACTGTATTCCTTACGGGTGGGGATGCGGCGCAGGTCTCGGGTGTCGTGCCTGAGGCTAGAGTGGTTCCGGATCTGGTATTTGTCGGTTTGGCCATGGCGTGCCCTTTGTCTTGAGGTCTTTATGCGTTGGTTGTTTCTGCTGCTGCTTGTTCTAAATGTGTTCTATTACATATGGCATCAACAGGAGGCTCCTCTGCGTGCGAAGGATGTAACGCCCTTGAGTTTGTATCGAGGGGGGCAGCAGGACATTCGCCTGCTTAGCGAGGCATCGGACTCGGCCAGAGATAAGGCAAAGGATGCTCAGGCTGTTACGGGTTGCCTTTATTTGGGTGGCTTTGCTCGTCAGGATGCCGCTCAGGGGCTTGAGCGCAGGCTGAGTGGTATGGACGTCAAGTTCCAGGCTCTTCCCAGAGGTGGCTCTGAGTCCGATGGTTACTGGGTGCGCGTAGCCCCGGAAAGCAGGCGTTGGCTGGATGGCACGCAGCTGCAAAACCTTTCTAAAGAATTCAATGAGTTAAAACATAAAATAATGCCCTGTGAGGGGGTTGCACCCGAAGAATAGTTTGCATAGAATGGCGCCCGCTCCACAGTGAAGACCTAAAACGGAAAACAGTGTGAAGCGAAGTCAACGCAGCTAACCTCAGGTTTTTAATGAGAAAATGCTTGACAGAAGGCTGGCATGATATAGAATGCCGGCTCGCTTAGGAGGGGTTCCCGAGCGGCCAAAGGGATCAGACTGTAAATCTGACGTCTACGACTTCGAAGGTTCGAATCCTTCCCCCTCCACCATTTTTAGCGAGAGCTGCAGGCCTCGCGGGTATAGTTTAGTGGTAGAACCTCAGCCTTCCAAGCTGATGATGCGGGTTCGATTCCCGCTACCCGCTCCAAGTTTGCAGGTTTTGCACAGTGTTACGCTCTTGTAGCTCAGTTGGTAGAGCACACCCTTGGTAAGGGTGAGGTCAGCGGTTCAAATCCGCTCAAGAGCTCCATATGACAAGGCAGATATGAAAATATCTGCCTTTGTTTTAATGGGTTGTAGTGCGCTTCATTGTTCGCAGGGTGATTTTGCTCTCGGTGCGGGTGTTGCGGCTAAGGCTGTTGAGTAAATTGTTGTAAAGTCTTTTTCGGGCCGGCATAATGGTCGGCCTGATTTTGTTTTAGGTCAGTAGCTCAATTGGCAGAGCGACGGTCTCCAAAACCGTAGGTTGGGGGTTCGATTCCCTCCTGACCTGCCAGATTCACCAGGTGTGTCTGGCTTTCTTTTCACAGGATCTTCATAGATGACTCCTAAAGCTGAAGCTCAAGGCTCTCGCTTCGATCTCCTCAAGTGGCTGGTAGTGGTCGCTCTGGTGATTGTTGGCGTTGTTGGCAATCAGTACTTCTCTGCTTCGCCGATCCTGTACCGTGTACTCGCATTGCTTGCTATTGCTGCTGTAGCTGCCTTTGTAGGCCTGCAGACAGCGAAGGGCAAGTCTTTCTTTGTACTGGTCAAGGAAGCTCGCACCGAGATTCGTAAAGTCGTGTGGCCAACTCGCCAAGAAACCACGCAGACCACCCTTATTGTGGTGGCTGTTGTTCTGGTTATGGCGTTGCTGTTGTGGGGGCTTGATTCCCTGCTCGGCTGGCTTGTTTCCTTGATTGTCGGCTAAGGGTGTCCCGTGGCTAAGCGTTGGTATGTTGTGCATGCTTACTCGGGTTACGAGAAGCACGTAATGCGCTCGCTGATCGAGCGCGTAAAGCTGGCTGGCATGGAAGATGGCTTCGGCGAGATTCTGGTTCCCACTGAAGAAGTGGTTGAAATGCGTAATGGCCAGAAGCGCAAAAGCGAGCGTAAGTTCTTCCCTGGCTATGTGCTGGTCCAGATGGATATGAACGAGGGTACTTGGCACTTGGTCAAGGACACTCCTCGTGTGATGGGTTTCATCGGCGGTACTGCCGATAAGCCGGCGCCGATTACCGATAAAGAGGCGGAGGCGATTCTGCGTCGCGTTGCCGACGGTAGCGATAAGCCTAAGCCGAAGACGTTGTTTGAGCCGGGTGAGTCGGTACGCGTCAACGACGGTCCGTTTGCCGACTTCACCGGTACGGTCGAAGAGGTTAACTACGAAAAGAGCCGGATCCAGGTCGCGGTGCTCATTTTCGGTCGCTCTACTCCGGTAGAGTTGGAGTTCAGTCAGGTCGAAAAGGTCTAGCTGAAGAAGCATCCCAACCCCGCAGCCATAGGCTGTGGGGTTTTGTCGTCACTGGGATAAACGCGCAAGTAACCGGGGAGCCTTTCGAGGCGTTTGAACCCGTAATTGGAGTGCCTCATGGCCAAGAAGATTACCGCTTACATCAAGCTGCAAGTGAAGGCCGCTCAGGCTAACCCAAGCCCACCTGTTGGTCCTGCTCTGGGTCAGCACGGCGTGAACATCATGGAATTCTGCAAGGCTTTCAACGCCCGTACTCAGGGTCTTGAGCCAGGTCTGCCGACTCCAGTGATCATCACTGTCTACAGCGACCGTAGCTTCACTTTCGAAACCAAATCCACCCCTGCTTCGGTTCTGCTGAAGAAGGCGGCTGGTCTGACTAGCGGTTCCGCTCGTCCGAACACCGTTAAGGTTGGCACCGTAACTCGTGCTCAGCTGGAAGAAATCGCGAAAACCAAAAACGCGGATCTGACTGCAGCTGATATGGAAGCAGCCGTGCGTACCATCGCCGGTTCTGCTCGTAGCATGGGCCTTAACGTGGAGGGTGTGTAATGGCTAAGCTGACCAAGCGTCAAAAGGCTATCGCCGGCAAAATCGAAGCAGGCAAGGCCTACAACATTGTAGACGCCGCTGCTCTGCTGGCCGAGCTGTCGACTGTCAAGTTCAGCGAGTCGTTCGACGTTGCTGTGAATCTGGGTGTTGACCCGCGTAAATCCGACCAGGTTGTTCGTAGCGCTACTGTGCTGCCGCACGGCACTGGCAAGACCGTTCGCGTTGCTGTGTTCACTCAGGGTCCAGCTGCTGAAGCCGCTCTGGCTGCCGGCGCTGACCGCGTAGGTATGGACGACCTGGCTGCCGAAATGAAAGGCGGCGACCTGAACTATGACGTAGTGATCGCATCCCCGGATGCCATGCGCGTTGTGGGTCAACTGGGTCAGATCCTCGGTCCACGTGGCCTGATGCCTAACCCTAAAGTCGGCACCGTAACCCCAGACGTAGCTACCGCGGTTAAAAACGCCAAGGCTGGTCAGGTTCGTTATCGCACCGACAAAAACGGCATCATCCACACTTCCGTTGGCAAGATCGGCTTCGACGCCGTCAAGCTGAAGGAAAACGTTGAAGCCCTGATCGCTGACCTGAAGCGTATCAAGCCAGCTTCCTCGAAAGGCATTTACGTCAAGCGCGTTACCCTGAGCACCACTATGGGCCCAGGTCTGGTTATCGACCAAAGCTCGCTCGACGCGTAAGACACAGATTGGTGCAAGCGATTGCACCAATTGAAAAATTGGGGTCCCTGCCTGGCGGGGGCTATCCAAGACCGTAGGCGACGCAAGTCTTAAACCACAAGCCTACGCAGATGGTGCTCCCGGTTCCTTACCGAATCAGACACCAAAACGACATCCGGTTTCGACCAGATGAAACGGTAACAAGCAGGAGTTAAACCCGTGGCAATTAAACTCGAAGACAAGAAGGCCATCGTCGCTGAAGTCAACGAGGCTGCCAAAGTCGCTCTGTCCGCTGTCGTGGCTGATGCCCGTGGCGTAACAGTAGGCGCGATGACCGGACTCCGTAAAGAGGCTCGTGAAGCTGGCGTTTATGTACGTGTCGTACGTAACACCCTGCTCAAGCGCGCTGTTGCTGACACTGAATTCAGTGTCCTTAACGACGTGTTCACCGGCCCTACCCTGATTGCGTTCTCCAAAGAACATCCAGGCGCTGCAGCCCGGATCTTCAAAGAGTTCGCCAAGGGTCAGGACAAGTTCGAGATCAAGGCAGCTGCGTTTGATGGCAAGTTCCTTGCCGCTAACCAGATCGACGTGTTGGCTACCCTGCCGACCCGCGACGAAGCTATTGCGAAACTGATGAGCGTGATCCAAGGCGCTACCAGCAAACTGGCTCGTACCCTGGCAGCCGTTCGCGACCAGAAAGAAGCAGCTGCTGCCTAAGGCACAGCGAGACCTTTCAAAATCATATGTTTAATTTGATGGCTGCGTAAGCTGTCACCCCAATACAGGATTCAAGTCATGTCTCTGACTAACGAACAAATCATCGAAGCAATCGGCCAGAAAACCGTTCTGGAAGTTGTTGAGCTGATCAAGGCAATGGAAGAAACCTTCGGCGTTACCGCTGCTGTTGCTGCTGCTGGTCCAGCTGCTGCTGCCGCTGTTGTTGAAGAGCAAACCGAATTCAACGTCATGCTGACCGAAGCTGGCGAGAAGAAAGTTAACGTGATCAAGGCTGTTCGTGAACTGACCGGTCTGGGCCTGAAAGAAGCCAAGGCTGTAGTTGACGGCGCTCCTGCCATGGTTCTGGAAGCTGTTGCTAAAGAAGCAGCTGACAAAGCCAAAGCAGCTCTGGAAGAAGCAGGCGCTAAAGTCGAGCTGAAGTAAGCATCGACTTTGCGTTTCCAGCCCAAGCGTTAAGCGAAAGGCTGATGGCTGGTGGCTCTTGCCACCGGCCTTTTTCCGTTATTGGCAGTCGACTGGGTCGGTGCTGGTAACGAGCTGTAACCACCCGATGCGGTGGCGCAAACCATGGGGTTTGCACGATTTTCTGGCTGCTCCCGTCGGGAGGGCCAAACAAGCAGGTGACCAAGCTGGGGAACGCTGATGGCTTACTCATATACTGAGAAAAAACGTATCCGCAAGGACTTTAGCAAGTTGCCGGACGTCATGGATGTGCCTTACCTCCTGGCCATCCAGCTGGATTCGTATCGTGAATTCTTGCAAGCGGGAGCGACTAAAGATCAGTTCCGCGACGTGGGCCTGCATGCGGCCTTCAAATCCGTTTTCCCGATCATCAGCTACTCCGGCAATGCTGCGCTGGAGTACGTCGGTTATCGCCTGGGCGAACCGGCATTTGATGTCAAAGAATGCGTATTGCGCGGTGTAACTTACGCCGTACCTTTGCGGGTAAAAGTGCGCCTGATCATTTTCGACAAAGAATCGTCGAACAAAGCGATCAAGGACATCAAAGAGCAAGAAGTCTACATGGGTGAAATCCCCCTGATGACTGAGAACGGTACCTTCGTAATCAACGGTACCGAGCGTGTAATCGTTTCCCAGTTGCACCGTTCCCCGGGCGTGTTCTTCGACCACGACCGTGGCAAGACGCACAGCTCCGGTAAACTGCTGTACTCCGCGCGCATCATCCCTTACCGCGGTTCGTGGCTGGACTTCGAGTTCGACCCGAAAGACTGCGTATTCGTGCGTATCGACCGTCGTCGCAAGCTGCCTGCATCGGTACTGCTGCGCGCGCTGGGCTATACCACTGAAGAAGTGCTGGACGCGTTCTACACCACCAACGTATTCCACGTGAAAGGCGAGAGTCTGAGCCTGGAGTTGGTCCCTCAGCGCCTGCGCGGTGAAATCGCGGTCCTGGACATCCAGGACGACAAGGGCAAGGTTATTGTCGAGCAAGGTCGTCGTATCACCGCTCGTCACATCAACCAGCTGGAGAAAGCCGGGATCAAAGAGCTGGATGTGCCTCTGGACTACGTCCTGGGTCGCACTACCGCCAAGGTCATCGTGCATCCGGCAACCGGTGAAATCCTGGCAGAGTGCAATACCGAGCTGAGCACCGAGATCCTGGCGAAAATCGCCAAGGCCGGCGTTGTTCGCATCGAGACTCTGTACACCAACGATATCGACTGTGGTCCATTCATCTCTGACACCCTGAAGATCGACTCCACCAGCAACCAACTGGAAGCGCTGGTCGAGATCTATCGCATGATGCGTCCTGGCGAGCCGCCAACCAAAGACGCTGCAGAGACCCTGTTCAACAACCTGTTCTTCAGCCCTGAGCGCTATGACCTGTCTGCGGTCGGCCGGATGAAGTTCAACCGTCGTATCGGTCGTACCGAGATCGAAGGTTCGGGCGTGCTGTGCAAGGAAGACATCGTCGCGGTACTGAAGACCCTGGTCGACATCCGTAACGGTAAAGGCATCGTCGATGACATCGACCACTTGGGTAACCGTCGTGTTCGCTGCGTAGGCGAAATGGCCGAGAACCAGTTCCGCGTTGGCCTGGTACGTGTTGAGCGTGCGGTCAAAGAGCGTCTGTCGATGGCTGAAAGCGAAGGCCTGATGCCGCAAGACCTGATCAACGCCAAGCCAGTGGCTGCGGCGGTGAAAGAGTTCTTCGGTTCCAGCCAGCTGTCCCAGTTCATGGACCAGAACAACCCGCTGTCCGAGATTACCCACAAGCGTCGTGTTTCCGCACTCGGCCCTGGTGGTCTGACTCGTGAGCGTGCCGGCTTTGAAGTTCGTGACGTACACCCGACGCATTACGGTCGTGTTTGCCCGATCGAAACGCCGGAAGGTCCGAACATTGGTCTGATCAACTCCCTGGCGGCCTATGCGCGCACCAACCAGTACGGCTTCCTCGAGAGCCCGTACCGTGTGGTGAAAGACGCTCTGGTCACCGACGAGATCGTATTCCTGTCCGCCATCGAAGAAGCTGATCACGTGATCGCTCAGGCTTCGGCCACGATGAACGACAAGAAAGTCCTGATCGACGAGCTGGTAGCTGTTCGTCACTTGAACGAGTTCACCGTCAAGGCGCCGGAAGACGTCACCCTGATGGACGTATCGCCGAAGCAGGTAGTTTCGGTTGCAGCGTCGCTGATCCCGTTCCTCGAGCACGACGACGCCAACCGTGCGTTGATGGGTTCGAACATGCAGCGTCAAGCTGTACCAACCCTGCGCGCTGACAAGCCGCTGGTAGGTACCGGCATGGAGCGTAACGTAGCCCGTGACTCCGGCGTTTGCGTCGTGGCTCGTCGTGGCGGCGTGATCGACTCTGTCGACGCCAGCCGTATCGTGGTTCGTGTTGCCGATGACGAAGTTGAAACCGGTGAAGCTGGTGTCGACATCTACAACCTGACCAAATACACCCGCTCCAACCAGAACACCTGCATCAACCAGCGTCCGCTGGTGCGTAAAGGTGATCGGGTTCAGCGTAGCGACATCATGGCCGACGGCCCGTCCACCGACATGGGTGAATTGGCTCTGGGTCAGAACATGCGCATCGCGTTCATGGCATGGAACGGCTTCAACTTCGAAGACTCCATCTGCCTGTCCGAGCGTGTTGTTCAGGAAGACCGTTTCACCACGATCCACATCCAGGAACTGACCTGTGTGGCGCGTGACACCAAGCTTGGCCCAGAGGAAATCACTGCCGACATCCCTAACGTGGGTGAAGCGGCGCTGAACAAACTGGACGAAGCCGGTATCGTTTACGTAGGTGCTGAAGTTGGCGCAGGCGACATCCTGGTTGGTAAGGTCACTCCGAAAGGCGAGACCCAACTGACTCCGGAAGAAAAACTGCTGCGTGCGATCTTCGGTGAAAAAGCCAGCGACGTTAAAGACACCTCCCTGCGTGTACCTACCGGTACCAAAGGTACTGTCATCGACGTACAGGTCTTCACCCGCGACGGCGTTGAGCGTGACGCTCGTGCCCTGTCGATCGAGAAGTCCCAGCTGGACGAGATCCGCAAGGACCTGAACGAAGAGTTCCGCATCGTTGAAGGCGCTACTTTCGAACGTCTGCGCTCCGCTCTGGTCGGCCACAAGGCCGAAGGCGGCGCCGGTCTGAAGAAAGGCCAGGACATCACCGACGAAGTCCTCGACGGTCTTGAGCACGGCCAGTGGTTCAAACTGCGCATGGCTGAAGATGCTCTGAACGAGCAGCTCGAGAAGGCTCAGGCCTACATCGTTGATCGTCGCCGTCTGCTGGACGACAAGTTCGAAGACAAGAAGCGCAAACTGCAGCAGGGCGATGACCTGGCTCCAGGCGTGCTGAAAATCGTCAAGGTTTACCTGGCAATCCGTCGTCGCATCCAACCGGGCGACAAGATGGCCGGTCGTCACGGTAACAAGGGTGTGGTCTCCGTGATCATGCCAGTTGAAGACATGCCACACGATGCCAACGGCACCCCGGTCGACGTCGTCCTCAACCCGTTGGGCGTACCTTCGCGTATGAACGTCGGTCAGATCCTTGAAACCCACCTGGGCCTCGCGGCCAAAGGCCTGGGCGAGAAGATCAACCGCATGGTTGAAGAGCAGCGCAAGGTTGCCGAGCTGCGTAAATTCCTGCACGAGATCTATAACGAGATCGGCGGTCGTCAGGAAAGCCTCGATGACTTCTCCGACCAGGAAATCCTGGATCTGGCTCAAAACCTGCGTGGCGGCGTTCCAATGGCCACTCCAGTGTTCGACGGTGCCAAGGAAAGCGAAATCAAGGCAATGCTGAAGCTGGCAGACCTGCCAGAAAGCGGCCAGATGCAGCTGACCGACGGCCGTACCGGCAACAAGTTCGAGCGCCCGGTTACCGTTGGCTACATGTACATGCTGAAGCTGAACCACTTGGTAGACGACAAGATGCACGCTCGTTCTACCGGTTCGTACAGCCTGGTTACCCAGCAGCCGTTGGGTGGTAAGGCGCAGTTCGGTGGTCAGCGTTTCGGGGAGATGGAGGTCTGGGCACTGGAAGCATACGGTGCTGCTTACACTCTGCAAGAAATGCTCACAGTGAAGTCGGACGATGTGAACGGTCGGACCAAGATGTACAAAAACATCGTGGACGGCGATCACCGTATGGAGCCGGGCATGCCCGAGTCCTTCAACGTGTTGATCAAGGAAATTCGTTCCCTCGGCATCGATATCGATCTGGAAACCGAATAACACGTGACGCGAATCGAGAGCGGGGCAGGATTGCCCGCTCTCTGCTCCGCCAGGAGGAAAGGCCTTGAAAGACCTACTGAATTTGCTGAAAAACCAGGGTCAAGTCGAAGAGTTCGACGCCATCCGTATCGGATTGGCATCGCCTGAGATGATCCGTTCGTGGTCGTTCGGTGAAGTTAAAAAACCGGAAACCATCAACTACCGTACGTTCAAACCTGAGCGTGACGGCCTGTTCTGCGCCAAAATCTTTGGCCCGGTAAAGGATTACGAGTGCCTGTGCGGTAAGTACAAGCGCTTGAAGCACCGTGGTGTGATCTGCGAGAAGTGCGGCGTTGAAGTCGCGCTGGCAAAAGTTCGTCGTGAGCGCATGGCGCACATCGAACTGGCCTCGCCGGTTGCCCACATCTGGTTCCTGAAATCGCTGCCGTCCCGAATCGGCTTGCTGATGGACATGACCCTGCGTGATATCGAGCGCGTTCTCTACTTCGAGAGCTACGTCGTTATCGATCCAGGCATGACCACCCTTGAAAAAGGTCAGCTGCTGAACGATGAGCAGTACTTCGAAGCGCTGGAAGAGTTCGGCGATGATTTCGATGCCCGCATGGGTGCCGAGGCTGTCCGCGAACTGCTGCACGCTATCGACCTGGAGCACGAGATTGGCCGTCTGCGTGAAGAAATTCCGCAAACCAACTCCGAAACCAAGATCAAGAAGCTGTCCAAACGTCTGAAGTTGATGGAAGCCTTCCAGGGTTCCGGCAACCTGCCAGAGTGGATGGTGCTGACCGTTCTGCCGGTTCTGCCGCCAGATCTGCGTCCACTGGTTCCGCTCGATGGCGGTCGCTTCGCGACTTCCGACCTCAACGATCTGTATCGTCGAGTGATCAACCGTAACAACCGTTTGAAGCGCCTGCTGGATCTGTCCGCTCCGGACATCATCGTGCGCAACGAAAAACGTATGTTGCAGGAAGCGGTCGACGCACTGCTCGACAACGGTCGTCGTGGCCGCGCTATCACTGGTTCGAACAAGCGTCCTCTGAAATCCCTGGCTGACATGATCAAGGGTAAGCAAGGTCGTTTCCGTCAGAACTTGCTCGGTAAGCGTGTTGACTACTCCGGTCGTTCGGTAATTACCGTAGGTCCGACCCTGCGTCTGCACCAGTGCGGTCTACCGAAGAAAATGGCTCTCGAGCTGTTCAAGCCGTTCATTTTCGGCAAGCTGGAAATGCGTGGTCTCGCTACCACCATCAAAGCTGCCAAAAAGATGGTCGAGCGTGAGCTGCCGGAAGTTTGGGACGTTCTCGCTGAAGTGATTCGCGAACACCCGGTTCTTCTCAACCGTGCACCGACCCTTCACCGTCTGGGTATCCAGGCGTTTGAACCGGTACTGATCGAAGGTAAGGCTATCCAGCTGCACCCGCTGGTCTGCGCCGCGTACAACGCCGACTTCGACGGCGACCAAATGGCCGTGCACGTACCGCTGACGCTGGAAGCCCAGCTGGAAGCGCGTGCGTTGATGATGTCGACCAACAACATTCTGTCGCCAGCCAACGGTGAGCCAATCATCGTTCCGTCGCAGGACGTTGTATTGGGTCTGTACTACATGACCCGTGAAGCGATCAACGCCAAGGGCGAAGGTCGTGTGTTCGCGGATCTGCAGGAAGTCGACCGTGTGTTCCGTGCCGGCGAAGCCGCACTGCACGCCAAGGTCAAAGTGCGGATCAACGAAACCGTCAACGACCGTGATGGCGGCAGCGTGACCAACACCCGTATCGTCGACACCACTGTCGGCCGTGCGCTGTTGTTCCAGGTTGTGCCAAAAGGTCTGTCCTTCGATGTCGTCAACCTGCCGATGAAGAAAAAGGCGATCTCCAAGCTGATCAACCAGTGCTACCGCGTGGTTGGTCTGAAAGAGACCGTGATCTTCGCTGACCAGTTGATGTACACCGGTTTTGCATATTCGACCATTTCCGGCGTTTCCATCGGTGTTAACGACTTCGTTATCCCGGATGAAAAAGCCCGCATCATCGGTACTGCTACTGATGAAGTGAAAGAGATCGAAAGTCAGTACGCCTCCGGCCTGGTAACCCAGGGCGAGAAGTACAACAAGGTGATCGACCTCTGGTCCAAGGCGAACGACGAAGTTTCCAAGGCGATGATGGCCAACCTCTCGAAAGAGAAAGTCATCGACCGCCATGGCGTCGAAGTCGACCAGGAATCCTTCAACTCGATGTACATGATGGCCGACTCGGGTGCGCGGGGTTCTGCTGCACAGATTCGTCAGCTCGCCGGTATGCGTGGCCTGATGGCCAAGCCGGACGGCTCCATCATCGAAACGCCGATTACGGCGAACTTCCGTGAAGGTTTGAGCGTACTCCAGTACTTCATCTCAACTCACGGTGCTCGTAAGGGTCTGGCGGATACCGCGTTGAAAACCGCGAACTCCGGTTACCTGACTCGTCGTCTGGTAGACGTGGCGCAGGATCTGGTTGTAACCGAGATCGATTGCGGCACCGAACACGGCCTGCTGATGACTCCGCACATTGAAGGCGGTGACGTTGTAGAGCCGTTGGGTGAGCGCGTATTGGGTCGAGTTATCGCCCGTGACGTATTCAAGCCGGGTACCGAGGACGTCATCGTTCCTGCTGGCACCCTGGTTGACGAGAAGTGGGTCGAATTCATCGAGCTGAACAGCATCGACGAAGTGATCGTGCGTTCGCCGATCAGCTGCGAAACCCGCTACGGCATTTGCGCCAAGTGCTACGGCCGTGATCTGGCTCGTGGTCACCAGGTGAACATCGGTGAAGCGGTCGGCGTTATCGCTGCCCAGTCCATCGGTGAGCCGGGTACCCAGCTGACCATGCGTACGTTTCACATCGGTGGTGCGGCAAGCCGGACCTCCGCAGCCGACAGCGTTCAGGTTAAGAATGGCGGTACCGTCCGTCTGCACAACCTGAAGCACGTTGAGCGAGTGGATGGTCACTTGGTGGCAGTGTCCCGTTCCGGTGAGCTGGCCATCGCTGATGACTTCGGTCGTGAGCGTGAGCGTTACAAGCTGCCGTACGGTGCGGTAATTTCGGTTAAAGAGGGTGACAAGGTCGACGCTGGCGCAATCGTGGCCAAGTGGGATCCGCACACTCACCCGATCGTTACCGAAATGAAAGGTACCGTGACCTACGTGGGCATGGAAGAAGGCATCACGATCAAGCGTCAGACTGACGAATTGACCGGTATGACCAACATTGAAGTACTCGACGCCAAAGATCGTCCAGCTGCCGGTAAGGACATTCGTCCTGCTGTGAAGATGGTCGACGACAACGGCAAGGATCTGTTGCTGCCAGGTACTGACGTTATCGCTCAGTACTTCCTGCCAGCCAACGCCCTGGTCGGTGTGGCGGATGGTGCGAAAATCGCGATCGGTGATGTTATCGCTCGTATTCCGCAAGAGACTTCGAAGACCCGTGACATCACCGGTGGTTTGCCGCGTGTTGCCGACTTGTTCGAAGCTCGTCGTCCGAAAGAAGCGTCGATCCTGGCTGAAGTCAGCGGGACCATCGCGTTCGGTAAAGAGACCAAGGGCAAGCGCCGCCTGGTTATCACCCCGAACGACGGTAGCGATCCGTACGAAGAGCTGATTCCGAAGTGGCGTCACCTGAACGTCTTCGAAGGCGAACAAGTGAACCGCGGCGAAGTTATCTCTGACGGTCCGAGCGATCCACACGACATCCTGCGTCTGCTGGGTGTGAGTGCGCTGGCCAAGTACATCGTTAACGAGATCCAGGACGTTTACCGTCTGCAAGGCGTGAAGATCAACGACAAGCACATCGAGACCATCCTGCGTCAGATGCTGCGTAAGGTTGAAATCGCTGAATCCGGCGATTCCAGTTTCATCAAGGGCGACCAGATGGAATTGACTCACGTTCTGGTAGAGAACGAGCGCTTGAGCAACGAAGACAAATTTGTCTCCAAGTTCACTCGCGTTCTGCTGGGTATCACCAAGGCGTCGTTGTCCACCGAATCGTTCATCTCGGCGGCTTCCTTCCAGGAAACCACCCGCGTACTGACCGAAGCGGCGGTAACCGGCAAGCGTGACTACCTGCGCGGCCTGAAAGAAAACGTAGTCGTGGGTCGTCTGATCCCGGCTGGTACCGGTCTGGCTTATCACAGCGAGCGTAAGCGTCGCCGTGATGCAGACAAACCGTTGCGCGTGAGCGCCAGTGAAGTGGAAGCTGCACTGACCGAAGCGCTGAACTCGAGCGGTAACTGAGTTCTGCGGTAAATGAGCGTAAGGCCCTGGTCGCTCCGTTCATCGAATCGAGACAGTTTGTCGAGGTTGGATGAGCGGGGAGGGCGGGGCCTTGCCTTGACTGGGGGCAAGATCCTCTTTAGACTCTTGTACCCCTAAATTTGGCGGGATTCGTTCCTGCCATTTTGCTTTTCTTGCAAGACAATAGCGTCGCAAGACAACAGTGGAGCTAGTAGATGGCAACTATCAACCAGCTGGTACGTCAGCCGCGTAAGCGTATCGTCGAGAAATCCGACGTGCCTGCGCTGCAGAACTGCCCGCAACGCCGTGGCGTGTGCACCCGTGTGTACACCACCACGCCGAAAAAACCTAACTCGGCACTGCGTAAAGTATGCCGTGTGCGTCTGACCAACGGTTTCGAGGTTTCCTCGTACATCGGCGGTGAAGGCCACAACCTGCAAGAGCACAGCGTGGTACTGATCCGCGGCGGTCGTGTAAAAGACTTGCCAGGTGTTCGTTATCACACCGTTCGCGGTTCTTTGGATACTTCCGGCGTTAAAGGTCGTAACCAGGGTCGTTCGAAGTACGGTACCAAGCGTCCGAAGTAATGGCCGCTTGCTGCAAAAAACTGATTTCTATTTTTCTGAGTCGATAAGAGTAAGGTCGGAGCCGTCCCGTAACGGGTACCCATTCCGAGCGAACCTGAAGACCGTTTGAGGGCTTATCCATGCCAAGAAGACGCGTAGCAGCCAAGCGCGAAGTGCTTGACGATCCAAAATACGGAAGCCAGATCCTGGCCAAGTTCATGAACCACGTAATGGAAAGCGGCAAGAAAGCCGTTGCCGAGCGTATCGTTTATGGCGCGCTGGAAAAGGTTAAAGAACGCAAGAACAGCGACCCCCTGGAAATCTTCGAGAAAGCTCTCGACGCCATCGCTCCGCTGGTCGAAGTAAAGTCGCGCCGTGTTGGCGGTGCTACTTACCAGGTTCCGGTTGAAGTTCGTCCGTCCCGTCGTAACGCTCTGGCAATGCGCTGGTTGGTAGACTTCGCCCGTAAGCGCGGCGAGAAGTCTATGGCTCTGCGTTTGGCTGGCGAACTGTTGGACGCTGCCGAAGGTAAAGGTGCTGCAGTTAAGAAGCGTGAAGACGTGCACCGTATGGCTGAAGCTAACAAAGCTTTCTCGCACTACCGCTTCTAATTTTAGCGTCACTAATTTTGCGAGGGCTTTATGGCTCGTACTACACCGATTAATCGCTACCGTAACATTGGTATCGTTGCTCATGTGGATGCTGGTAAAACCACCACCACCGAGCGCGTCCTTTTTTACACTGGCAAAAGTCACAAAATGGGCGAGGTGCATGACGGCGCCGCGACCACAGACTGGATGGTGCAGGAGCAGGAGCGTGGTATTACCATTACTTCTGCTGCTATTACCGCCTTCTGGCAGGGTTCTGCGAAGCAGCACAAAGACCAATACCGCTTCAACGTCATTGACACCCCGGGTCACGTAGACTTCACCATTGAAGTTGAGCGTTCCCTGCGTGTACTCGACGGCGCGGTCGTTGTGTTCTGTGGTACTTCGGGTGTTGAGCCGCAGTCCGAAACCGTATGGCGTCAAGCCAACAAATACGGCGTTCCACGTATTGTTTACGTGAACAAGATGGACCGTGCTGGCGCAAACTTCCTGCGCGTGATCGGTCAGATCAAGCAGCGTCTGGGTCACACTCCGGTGCCGATCCAGTTGGCTATCGGTTCCGAAGACAACTTCCAGGGTCAGATCGATCTGATGACCATGGAAGCGGTTTACTGGAACGATGCCGACAAAGGCATGACTCCTCGTCGCGAAGCGATCCCTGCTGAGCTGCAGGAACTGGCTGAAGAGTGGCGCAGCAACATGGTTGAGGCTGCGGCTGAAGCCAGCGAAGAGCTGATGAACAAGTACCTCGAAGGCGAAGAGCTCTCCATCGAGGAAATCAAGGGCGCTCTGCGTCAGCGTACTATCGCTGGTGAGATCGTTCTGGCTGTTTGCGGTTCTTCGTTCAAGAACAAGGGTGTTCCCCTGGTTCTCGACGCCGTTATCGACTACCTGCCTGCTCCTACCGACATTCCTGCCATCAAGGGTACTGACCCGGATGACGAGGAAAAGCAAATGGAGCGTCATGCAGACGACAACGAGCCGTTCTCGGCTCTGGCGTTCAAGATCGCTACCGACCCATTCGTGGGTACCTTGACCTTCGTTCGTGTTTACTCGGGCGTGTTGGCCTCCGGCGACGGCGTGATCAACTCGGTTAAAGGCAAGAAAGAGCGCGTGGGTCGTATGGTGCAAATGCACGCAAACGCCCGTGAAGAGATCAAGGAAGTGCGCGCTGGCGACATCGCGGCCTTGATCGGCATGAAGGACGTCACCACTGGTGAAACTTTGTGCAACGCTGACAAGCCAATCATCCTGGTTCGCATGGACTTCCCGGAGCCGGTTATTTCGGTTGCCGTAGAGCCTAAGACCAAGGATGACCAGGAAAAAATGGGTATCGCACTGGGCAAGCTTGCTCAGGAAGACCCATCTTTCCGCGTCAAGACTGATGAAGAGACTGGTCAAACGATCATCTCCGGCATGGGCGAGCTGCACCTGGACATCCTGGTTGACCGGATGCGCCGTGAGTTCAACGTCGAAGCCAACATCGGTAAGCCTCAGGTTTCCTATCGTGAGCGCATCACGAAGAGCTGCGAAATCGAAGGCAAGTTCGTTCGTCAGTCCGGCGGTCGTGGCCAGTTCGGTCATTGCTGGATCCGTTTTGCACCTGCTGACGAAGGTCAGGAAGGTCTGCAATTCCTGAACGAAGTAGTGGGTGGTGTGGTTCCTAAGGAATACATCCCGGCGATCCAGAAGGGTATCGAAGAGCAGATGAAGAACGGCGTTGTTGCCGGCTATCCGCTGATCGGCCTGAAGGCTACCGTGTTTGATGGTTCTTACCACGACGTCGACTCGAACGAGATGGCGTTTAAGGTGGCTGCTTCCATGGCGACCAAGCAACTGGCCCAGAAGGGCGGTGGTGAGTTGCTTGAGCCGATCATGGCGGTAGAGGTTGTTACGCCTGAAGACTATATGGGTGACGTGATGGGCGACCTTAACCGTCGTCGCGGCATGATCCTGGGTATGGAAGATACGGTTTCCGGTAAAGTAATTCGTGCCGAGGTTCCGTTGGGCGAGATGTTCGGTTATGCAACCGACGTTCGTTCCATGTCCCAAGGTCGCGCAAGCTACTCTATGGAATTCAAAAAATACAATACGGCTCCGTCGCACATCGTCGAAACCGTTACCAAAAAACAAGGCTGATTCAGTCCTTTAGGCAAGGAGTTAATTGTCGTGGCTAAAGAAAAATTTGATCGTTCCCTACCGCACGTCAACGTTGGCACCATCGGTCACGTTGACCACGGTAAAACCACTCTGACCGCAGCTCTGACTCGCGTCTGCTCCGAAGTTTTCGGTTCGGCCGTAGTTGAATTCGACAAGATCGACAGCGCGCCAGAAGAAAAAGCTCGTGGTATCACCATCAACACCGCGCACGTCGAGTACAACTCGAAGATCCGTCACTACGCTCACGTTGACTGCCCAGGTCACGCTGACTACGTGAAGAACATGATCACCGGTGCTGCCCAGATGGACGGCGCGATCCTGGTTTGCTCGGCCGCTGATGGTCCGATGCCACAAACCCGTGAGCACATCCTGCTGTCCCGTCAGGTAGGCGTTCCGTACATCGTGGTTTTCCTGAACAAGGCTGACCTGGTAGACGACGCTGAGCTGCTGGAACTGGTTGAGATGGAAGTGCGCGATCTGCTGAGCACTTACGACTTCCCGGGTGATGACACTCCAATCATCATCGGTTCCGCTCGTATGGCGCTGGAAGGCAAAGACGACAACGAAATGGGCACTACCGCTGTTAAGAAGCTGGTAGAAACTCTGGACACCTATATCCCAGAGCCAGAGCGTGCTATCGACAAGCCGTTCCTGATGCCAATCGAAGACGTATTCTCGATCTCCGGTCGCGGTACTGTTGTAACTGGTCGTATCGAGCGCGGTATCGTTCGCGTTCAAGATGCACTGGAAATCGTTGGTCTGCGTGACACCACCACCACCACCTGCACCGGTGTTGAGATGTTCCGCAAGCTGCTCGACGAAGGTCGTGCTGGCGAGAACTGCGGCGTTCTGCTGCGTGGCACCAAGCGTGACGACGTTGAGCGTGGTCAGGTTCTGGTTAAGCCAGGTTCGGTTAAGCCGCACACCAAGTTCACCGCAGAAGTTTACGTTCTGAGCAAGGAAGAAGGCGGTCGTCACACTCCGTTCTTCAAAGGCTACCGTCCGCAGTTCTACTTCCGTACTACTGACGTGACTGGTAACTGCGAGCTGCCAGAAGGCGTTGAAATGGTCATGCCAGGTGACAACATCCAAATGGTTGTTACCCTGATCAAAACCATCGCGATGGAAGACGGTCTGCGTTTCGCTATCCGTGAAGGCGGTCGTACCGTCGGCGCTGGCGTCGTAGCCAAAATCATCGAGTAAGCTTCTCTTTTGAGATAGCTTCGATGCTTTGAAAAAGCCCCCGCTCAGCGGGGGCTTTTTTATTGGGTTGACACCTATCTGGGGCGTCTATAGAATTGCGCCTCCTTTTAACGGGCGTATTGCGCCCGGTGGGAATAGCAGCCGGAGTCTGAAATCCAATGCAAAATCAGCAAATCCGTATCAGGTTGAAGGCTTTCGACCATCGCCTGATCGACCAATCAACCCAGGAAATCGTGGAAACCGCGAAACGTACTGGTGCTCAAGTGCGTGGTCCAATTCCACTGCCTACCCGTAAAGAGCGGTTCACCGTTCTGGTCTCCCCGCACGTCAACAAAGACGCGCGTGACCAGTACGAGATCCGTACTCATAAGCGTGTTCTGGACATCGTCCAGCCAACGGATAAAACCGTTGATGCTCTTATGAAGCTTGATCTTGCGGCCGGTGTGGAAGTGCAGATCAGCCTCGGCTAAGACTCGGTCTTAGTCGTGTAACGCTCTGAAATGGGCGGCCATAGCGGGTGAAAGCCCCGTACACTCATGAGGTTTACAACATGACTATTGGTGTAGTCGGTCGTAAATGCGGTATGACCCGTATTTTCACCGAAGAAGGTGTCTCCATTCCGGTCACGGTCATTGAGATCGAGCCGAATCGCGTCACCCAGTTCAAAACTGAAGAGACCGATGGCTATCGTGCAGTGCAAGTCACTGTCGGCGAGCGTCGTGCTTCGCGTGTAACAGCAGCTCAGGCTGGCCACTTCGCTAAAGCGAACGTTGCCGCTGGTCGTACCGTAATGGAATTCCGCCTTGAAGAAGGCGAGTACCAGGCCGGCGATCTGATCAACGCTGAAATCTTCGCCGCTGGTCAACTGGTTGATGTAACCGGTCAGTCCAAAGGTAAAGGCTTCCAGGGTACGATCAAGCGTTGGAATTTCCGCGGGCAAGATAACACCCACGGTAACTCCGTATCCCACCGCGTTCCAGGCTCTATCGGCCAGTGCCAGACTCCTGGTCGTGTATTCAAGGGCAAAAAAATGTCCGGTCATATGGGCGCTGAGCGCGTGACCGTGCAGTCCCTCGAAGTAGTGCGCGTGGACGCTGAACGCAATCTGTTGTTGGTCAAGGGCGCTGTTCCTGGCGCTACTGGCGGCAACTTGGTTGTACGTCCAGCAGCCAAGGCTCGCGGTTAAGGGGAAGCTGACATGCAATTAAATGTAAATGACGCTCAAGCGATCGAAGTTTCCGAACTGACATTTGGCGGCGAATTCAACGAGACGCTGGTTCACCAAGCAGTCGTGGCCTACATGGCTGGCGGTCGTCAGGGTTCCAAGCAGCAAAAGACCCGTTCCGACGTTCGTGGTGGCGGTAAGCGCCCATGGCGTCAGAAAGGTACTGGCCGTGCTCGTGCCGGTACTATCCGTAGCCCAATCTGGCGTGGCGGCGGTACCACTTTCGCAGCTCGTCCTCAGGATCACTCCCAGAAGCTGAACAAGAAGATGTATCGCGCAGCAATGCGTTCCATCCTTGCTGAGCTGGTGCGTACTGATCGTCTGGTTGTGGTTCAGGATTTCGCCGTTGAAACGCCGAAAACCAAAGACCTGCTGGGCAAGCTGAACAACATGAGCCTGACCGATGTTCTGATCGTGTCGGACGCTGTTGATCAGAACCTGTACCTGGCTGCTCGTAACCTGCCACACGTAGATGTACGTGACGTGCAAGGTTCCGATCCAGTTAGTCTGATCGCATACGACAAGGTGTTGATCACCGTGTCGGCCGTGAAGAAATTCGAGGAGCTGCTGGGATGAACCAGGAACGCGTATTTAAAGTTCTGCTTGGCCCGCACGTTTCCGAGAAGGCTACGGTTCTGGCAGACAAGAAAGGCCAGTTCGTTTTCAAGGTTGCTACTGATGCAACCAAGCTGGAAATCAAGAAGGCCGTCGAAAGCCTGTTCAGCGTGAAAGTAGAGCGTGTTACTACCCTGAATGTTCTGGGTAAGAGCAAGCGCACTGCTCGCGGTCTGGGCAAGCGTAATGACTGGAAGAAGGCAGTTATCTCCCTTCAGCCAGGCCAAGATCTCGATTTCAGCAGCAGTGCTGAGTAAGGAAGGGGTGCATCATGGCAATCGTTAAATGCAAACCGACTTCCCCTGGCCGCCGTTTTGTGGTCAAGGTGGTCAACCAGGAGCTGCATAAAGGCGCTCCTCACGCACCGCTGCTCGAGAAGAAATCGAAGTCTGGTGGTCGTAACAACAATGGCCGTATTACCACTCGTCACATCGGTGGTGGTCATAAGCAGCATTATCGTCTGGTCGACTTCCGTCGCAACGACAAAGATGGCATCGCTGCCACTGTCGAGCGTATCGAATACGATCCAAACCGTACTGCTCACATCGCTCTGCTGCTGTACGCAGATGGCGAGCGTCGCTACATCATCGCCCCTAAAGGCGTGAGCGCTGGCGACCAGCTGATCGCAGGTGCTCTGGCGCCGATCAAGCCGGGCAACGCTCTGCAACTGCGTAACATTCCAGTTGGTAGCACCGTACACGGCATCGAATTGAAGCCAGGTAAAGGCGCACAGATCGCTCGTTCCGCTGGTGCTTCGGCTCAGCTGATCGCCCGTGAAGGCGTTTACGTGACCCTGCGTCTGCGTTCTGGTGAGATGCGTAAAGTGCTGGCTGAATGCCGTGCGACCCTGGGCGAAGTCTCGAACTCCGAGCACAGCCTGCGTTCGCTGGGTAAAGCTGGTGCCAAACGCTGGCGTGGCGTTCGCCCAACCGTTCGTGGTGTTGCCATGAACCCGGTTGACCACCCACATGGTGGTGGTGAAGGTCGTACCTCTGGTGGTCGTCATCCGGTATCGCCATGGGGCTTCCCGACTAAGGGCGCGAAGACTCGTGGTAATAAGCGTACCGACAAAATGATCGTCCGTCGTCGCAAGTAAATAGAGGGATACGACAGTGCCACGTTCTCTGAAAAAAGGTCCTTTTATCGATCTTCACCTATTGAAGAAGATCGAAGTGGCGGCGGAAAAGAACGATCGCAAACCAGTTAAAACCTGGTCGCGCCGTTCGATGATCCTGCCACAAATGGTCGGTCTGACCATCGCAGTACACAACGGTCGTCAGCACGTCCCAGTTCTCGTGAACGAAGACATGGTCGGCCACAAACTGGGCGAGTTCGCCGGTACCCGCACTTATCGCGGGCACGTGGCAGACAAGAAAGCCAAGCGTTAAGGGGTTAGGAAATGGAAGTAGCCGCTAAGTTGTCGGGCGCTCGAATCTCCGCCCAGAAAGCCCGCTTGGTCGCCGACCAGATCCGCGGGAAGAAGGTGGGCGAAGCGCTCAACCTGTTGGCTTTCAGCAGTAAGAAAGCCGCCGAGATCATGAAGAAAGTGCTGGAGTCGGCCGTAGCCAACGCCGAGCATAACGAAGGCGCAGACGTTGATGACCTGAAGGTCAGCACCGTTTTCGTCAACGAAGGGCGTTCGCTGAAGCGCATCATGCCACGTGCCAAAGGCCGTGCTGATCGCATCGTCAAGCGGTCTTGCCATATCACTGTCAAGGTTGCTGACAAGTAACGGAGTCGAAGAGATGGGTCAGAAAGTACATCCCATTGGCATTCGCCTGGGAATCGTCAAGGAGCACACCTCCGTCTGGTACGCAGACGGTCGGACTTATGCGGACTATTTGCTCGCAGATCTGAATGTGCGTGAGTATCTCCAAGACAAACTAAAAAGCGCGTCCGTAAGCCGTATCGATATCCATCGTCCGGCCCAAACTGCACGCATCACCATCCACACCGCTCGTCCAGGTATCGTTATCGGGAAGAAAGGTGAAGATGTTGAGAAACTGCGTCAGGACCTGACCAAGCAAATGGGTGTGCCTGTGCACATCAATATCGAAGAGATCCGCAAGCCGGAGCTCGACGGTATGCTGGTTGCGCAGAGCGTAGCTCAGCAGCTGGAGCGTCGCGTAATGTTCCGTCGCGCTATGAAGCGCGCTGTACAGAACGCCATGCGCATTGGTGCCAAAGGCATCAAAATCCAAGTGAGCGGTCGTCTCGGCGGTGCTGAAATCGCACGTACTGAATGGTATCGCGAAGGTCGTGTGCCTCTGCACACCCTGCGTGCCGACATCGACTATGCCAACTACGAAGCTCACACCACCTACGGTGTGATCGGTGTAAAGGTTTGGATCTTCAAAGGCGAAGTAATTGGTGGTCGCCAAGAAGAGCTGAAGCCACAAGCACCAGCGCCTCGTAAAAAAGCTGCTAAGTAAGGGGTACGCCAAATGTTGCAACCAAAGCGTACGAAGTTCCGCAAGCAAATGACCGGTCACAACCGTGGCCTGGCATTGCGCGGTAGCAAAGTCAGCTTCGGCGAGTTCGCGCTGAAGTCTGTAGCTCGTGGTCGTCTCACCGCTCGTCAGATCGAGTCAGCGCGTCGTGCACTGACCCGTCACGTAAAACGTGGCGGCAAGATCTGGATCCGTGTATTCCCGGACAAGCCTATTTCCAAAAAGCCACTCGAAGTTCGGATGGGTAAAGGTAAGGGTAACGTCGAATACTGGGTTGCCCAGATTCAGCCAGGCAAAGTCCTGTATGAAATCGAGGGTGTTTCTGAAGAGCTGGCGCGTGAGGCTTTCGCCCTGGCTGCTGCAAAGCTGCCGCTCGCCACCTCCTTTGTTAAACGGACGGTGATGTGATGAAAGCGAATGAACTTCGTGAAAAATCCGCACAGCAGCTGAACGAGCAACTGCTCGGCTTGCTGCGCGACCAGTTCAATCTGCGCATGCAGAAAGCAACTGGCCAGTTGGGGCAGTCTCATCTGCTCTCGCAAGTTAAGCGTGACATCGCTCGCGTGAAGACTGTGCTCAACCAGCAGGCAGGTAAGTAATCATGGCTGAAGCCGAAAAGACTGTCCGTACGCTGACTGGCCGTGTTGTCAGCGACAAGATGGACAAAACCATCACCGTTCTGATCGAGCGTCGCGTTAAGCACCCGATCTACGGTAAATACGTTAAGCGTTCGACTAAGCTGCACGCGCACGACGAAACCAATCAGTGCCACATCGGCGACAAAGTCACTATTCGTGAAACTCGTCCTTTGGCCAAGACCAAGTCTTGGGCGCTGGTTGATGTTCTCGAACGCGCTGTGGAAGTCTAAGGACTAGGGGTCGGAGAAATTATATGATTCAGACTCAATCCATGCTCGA
The DNA here is from genome assembly GCF_013359695.1 of Pseudomonas sp. C2B4. Taxonomy (GTDB): domain Bacteria; phylum Pseudomonadota; class Gammaproteobacteria; order Pseudomonadales; family Pseudomonadaceae; genus Aquipseudomonas. Next base: position 239,100 of record NZ_JABFMU010000004.1, on the reverse strand, counting down.
TGTGGCCGATAACAGCGGCGCACGCCGCGTTATGTGCATCAAGGTGCTGGGTGGCTCCCATCGTCGTTACGCTGGTATCGGTGACATCATCAAAGTTACCGTCAAGGAAGCAATTCCTCGCGGTAAAGTGAAAAAAGGCCAAGTGATGACTGCTGTTGTAGTCCGCACTCGTCACGGCGTACGTCGTGCTGATGGCTCCATTATCCGCTTTGATGGCAACGCTGCTGTTCTTCTGAACAACAAGCAAGAGCCGATCGGCACCCGTATCTTTGGGCCAGTGACCCGTGAACTTCGTACTGAGAAGTTCATGAAGATCGTCTCGCTCGCCCCAGAAGTGCTGTAAGGAGATCCGACATGCAAAAGATTCGTCGTGACGACGAGATCATCGTGATCGCCGGCAAAGACAAAGGTAAGCGCGGTAAGGTGCTGAAGGTTCTTGCTGACAACCGTCTGGTTGTTGGTGGTCTGAACCTGGTCAAGCGTCATACCAAGCCTAACCCGATGTCGGGCGTACAAGGCGGTATCGTCGAGAAAGAAGCGCCACTGCACGCTTCCAACGTCGCCATCTTCAACGGCGAAACCAACAAGGCTGACCGCGTTGGTTTCAAAGTAGAAGACGGTAAGAAAATTCGTGTCTTCAAGTCGACCCAAAAAGCGGTTGATGCTTGAACACTGCTAGGTAGAAGACCATGGCACGACTAAAAGAGATTTACCGGAAGGAAATCGCTCCGAAACTTAAGGAAGAACTTAAGCTTTCGAACGTGATGGAAGTTCCGCGCGTTACCAAAATCACCCTGAACATGGGTCTGGGCGAAGCGATCGGCGACAAAAAAGTCATCGAGCACGCTGTTGCTGACCTGGAAAAGATCACCGGCCAGAAAGTCGTTGTGACCTACGCTCGCAAATCCATCGCAGGCTTTAAAGTCCGTGAAGGTTGGCCGATTGGCGTCAAAGTGACCCTGCGCCGTGAGCGTATGTATGAATTCCTGGATCGTCTGCTGTCGATCTCCCTGCCTCGGGTCCGCGACTTCCGCGGTCTGAATGCCAAGTCCTTCGATGGTCGTGGTAACTACAGCATGGGCGTGAAAGAGCAGATCATTTTCCCGGAAATCGACTACGACAAGATCGATGCTCTCCGCGGTCTGGACATTACCCTGACCACCACTGCCAAGAACGATGACGAAGGCCGCGCACTGCTGCGTGCTTTCAAATTCCCGTTCCGCAACTGATTGGAGTAGGAAAATGGCCAAGAAGAGCATGAAAAACCGTGAGCTGAAGCGTCAGCTCACCGTTGCCAAGTACGCCAAAAAGCGTGCAGCACTGAAAGCTATCATCGTTGATCTGAACGCAAGTCCAGAAGCGCGTTGGGAAGCTACAGTTGCTCTGCAAAAGCAGCCACGTGACGCCAGCGCTTCGCGCATGCGTAACCGCTGCCGCCTGACCGGTCGTCCGCACGGCGTTTACCGCAAGTTCGGCCTTGGCCGTAACAAACTGCGTGAAGCGGCAATGCGTGGTGACGTACCAGGTCTGGTTAAAGCCAGCTGGTAAGTACTGTCAAAGTCTCGGCGTTCAGGTTCGCAAGATCCTGACCGCCGGTGGCCTTGAATCTGGATCAAGCCCCTTTTGGGGCTTGATTCATTTCTGGGGTGTGTCTAGAATACCCGGCTCGCCTGAGCCCGTGTTTTTTATACCCGGAGATTCTCGGCGACACGTAGTAGCCGCAAGGCTAATTTTTCTGTATTAGGAGCGTCTAGCCCATGAGTATGCAGGACCCGTTAGCGGACATGCTAACTCGAATCCGTAATGCCCAGATGGCTGAAAAGTCCGTCGTAAGCATGCCATCTTCCACGTTGAAGGTAGCTGTTGCCAAAGTCCTGAAGGACGAAGGTTACATCGCGGGTTATCAGATCAGCAGCGAAACCAAACCACTGCTGTCTATCGAGCTGAAATACTTCGAAGGCCGTCCGGTTATCGAAGAAGTGAAGCGCGTTAGCCGTCCAGGCCTGCGTCAGTACAAGTCCGTCGAAGATCTGCCGAAAGTTCGTGGCGGTCTCGGTGTGTCTATCGTCTCCACCAACAAGGGTGTGATGACTGATCGTGCTGCGCGCGCTGCCGGTGTCGGCGGCGAAGTTCTTTGCACTGTGTTCTAAGGGGGGATAAGCATGTCTCGCGTCGCTAAGAACCCCGTTAAGCTGCCAGCCGGCGTCGAAGTAAAATTCGCAGGCCAACAGCTTTCGGTGAAGGGTGCCAAGGGCACTCTCGAACTGAACATCCATTCGTCCGTTGAGATCGTTGAAGAAGCTGGTGAGCTGCGTTTTGCTGCTCGCAATGGCGATCAACAGACTCGCGCAATGGCTGGTACCACTCGTGCGTTGGTTAACAACATGGTCCAAGGCGTAAGCCAAGGCTTCGAGCGCAAGCTCCAGCTGGTCGGTGTTGGTTACAAAGCGCAAGCAAAAGGCACAGTGCTGAACCTGGCTCTTGGCTTCTCGCATCCAGTGGATTACGAACTGCCGGAAGGCATCACCGCTGAGACTCCTAGCCAGACCGATATCCTGATCAAGGGCATCGACAAGCAGCTGGTAGGTCAAGTGGCCGCCGAGATCCGCGACTTCCGTCCACCAGAGCCGTACAAAGGCAAAGGTGTGCGCTACGCGGACGAAGTCGTCCGTCGTAAAGAAGCCAAGAAGAAGTAGGGCATAGCAAATGACCGACAAAAAAGTTACTCGACTGCGTCGCGCTCGCAAAGCACGCCTGAAAATGCACGAACTCGAAGTCGTGCGTCTCTGCGTGTTCCGCTCTTCGCAGCACATCTACGCCCAGGTCATTTCGGCCGACGGCAACAAAGTCCTGGCAAGCGCCTCGACTTTGGATAAAGAACTGCGTGATGGCGCCACTGGCAACATCGACGCGGCCACTAAGGTTGGCCAGCTGGTCGCTACGCGTGCTAAGGCCGCTGGCGTCTCGCAGGTGGCTTTCGACCGCTCTGGCTTCAAGTACCATGGCCGCGTTAAAGCGCTGGCTGATGCTGCTCGTGAAGCTGGGCTGGAGTTCTAAGTTATGTCAAATAACGACCAAAAGCGCGACGAAGGCTACATCGAGAAGCTGGTTCAAGTTAACCGCGTAGCCAAAACCGTAAAAGGCGGCCGTATCTTCACTTTCACCGCGTTGACCGTGGTAGGTGATGGTAAAGGGCGTGTTGGCTTCGGCCGTGGCAAGTCGCGTGAAGTGCCTGCTGCGATCCAGAAGGCAATGGAAGCTGCTCGCCGCAACATGATCCAAGTTGATCTGAACGGCACCACCCTGCAGTACGCAATGAAGTCCGCTCACGGCGCTTCGAAGGTGTACATGCAGCCTGCTTCTGAAGGTACCGGTATCATCGCTGGCGGCGCAATGCGTGCCGTTCTCGAGGTTGCTGGCGTTCAGAACGTTCTGGCCAAGTGCTACGGCTCGACTAACCCTGTAAACGTGGTTCACGCCACTTTCAAAGGTTTGAAGGCAATGCAGTCTCCTGAGTCCATTGCTGCCAAGCGTGGCAAAAGCGTCAAGGAGATCTTCTGATCATGGCTACCGTTAAAGTTACGCTGATCAAAAGCATGACCGGCCGCATCCCTAACCACAAACTGTGCGTTAAGGGTCTGGGTCTGCGTCGCATCGGTCACACTGTAGAAGTCCAGGATACTCCCGAGAATCGCGGGATGATCAACAAGGCTTACTACATGCTGCGTGTCGAGGGTTAATCGATGAAACTCAATGATCTGAGTCCAGCGCCGGGTTCCCGTCGCGAAAAGCATCGTCCGGGCCGTGGTATCGGTAGTGGTTTGGGTAAGACTGGTGGCCGTGGTCACAAAGGTCAGACTTCCCGCTCCGGTGGCACCATTGCTCCAGGCTTTGAAGGCGGTCAACAGCCGCTGCATCGTCGCCTGCCGAAGTTCGGTTTCGTTTCCCTGAAGGCTATGGATCGCGCAGAAGTGCGTCTCTCCGAGCTGGCTAAAGTGGAAGGCGACATCGTCACCGTGCAGTCTCTGAAAGATGCCAACGTGATCAACGTCAACGTTCAGCGTGTGAAAATCATGCTGTCCGGCGAAGTGACTCGCGCTGTAACCATCGGGAAGGGAATCGGCGCCACCAAAGGTGCGCGTGCGGCTATCGAAGCAGCTGGCGGCAAGTTCGAGGAATAAATGGCTAAGCAAGGTGCTCTCTCTGCGCTCGGCAAAGGCGGTATGTCTGAACTCTGGGCTCGTCTGCGTTTTCTGTTCCTGGCGATTATCGTCTACCGAATAGGCGCACACATCCCGGTTCCAGGTATCAACCCGGACCGACTCGCGGACCTGTTTCGACAGAATGAGGGGACCATTCTTAGCTTGTTCAACATGTTTTCCGGCGGCGCGCTGGAGCGGATGAGCATCTTTGCACTGGGGATCATGCCGTACATTTCGGCATCGATCATCATGCAACTGATGACCGCCGTCAGCCCGCAGCTGGAACAGTTGAAGAAGGAAGGTGAAGCTGGCCGTCGCAAGATCAGCCAGTACACCCGCTACGGCACTGTCGTCCTCGCTCTCGTTCAGGCCATTGGCATGTCCATTGGTCTGGCGGGGCAGGGCGTAGCGTTCACTGGTGACTTTGGCTTCCATTTCGTCGCGGTATCCACTTTTGTGGCTGGTGCGATGTTCATGATGTGGCTGGGTGAGCAGATTACTGAGCGTGGTGTTGGCAACGGTATCTCGATGTTGATTTTTTCGGGTATCGTCGCCGGTCTTCCGAGAGCGATCGGGCAGTCTTTCGAGTCTGCGCGTCAGGGTGATATCAACATCTTCGCCCTGGTTGCCATCGGTTTGCTGGCAGTAGCGATTATCGGTTTCGTGGTGTTCATTGAGCGTGGTCAGCGTCGTATTGCTGTTCACTACGCCAAGCGTCAGCAGGGCCGTAAGGTCTTTGCTGCGCAGACCAGCCACTTGCCGTTGAAGGTGAACATGGCCGGTGTTATTCCGGCTATTTTCGCGAGCAGCATCTTGCTGTTCCCGGCTTCGTTGGGTGCCTGGTTCGGCCAGTCTGAAGGTATGGGCTGGTTGCAAGACATCTCGCAGTCGATCGCTCCTGGTCAGCCGTTGAATATTCTGCTGTTTAGTGCAGGGATTATTTTCTTCTGCTTCTTCTATACGGCGTTGATGTTCAATCCGAAAGACGTAGCGGAAAACCTGAAGAAGTCCGGTGCCTTTATTCCGGGTATCCGTCCAGGTGAGCAGTCTGCGCGCTACATTGATGGCGTTCTGACTCGCTTGACCATGTTCGGTGCTCTTTACATGACGGCCGTCTGCCTGTTGCCCCAGTTCCTGGTGGTTGCAGCCAACGTACCGTTCTACCTTGGCGGGACCTCGTTGCTGATCGTGGTCGTGGTTGTGATGGACTTCATGTCCCAAGTACAATCGCACCTCGTTTCGCACCAGTACGAATCCCTGATGAAGAAAGCCAACCTGAAGGGTTACGGCAGCGGCATGTTGCGCTGAGTACCCATAAGGTTCGAGGAGTTGGTGATGAAAGTTCGTGCATCGGTGAAAAAGCTGTGCCGTAACTGCAAGATTATTCGCCGCGAAGGTGTTGTTCGAGTAATTTGCAGCGCGGAACCGCGTCACAAACAGCGCCAAGGCTGAGTGTGATTGTGCTTCAAGCCCGGCAGCTAGTGCGCTGCCGGGTTGATTATTTGTTATTACAGCGATATTATCTCGCGCCCTATTTCTTGGCTTCCGGGGCGTAGGTAGCTGTCAATTGGAGTCCCACTGAATGGCCCGTATTGCAGGCGTTAACATTCCAGATAACAAGCATACTGTTATCTCGCTGACCTACATCTATGGTGTTGGTCGCACTACTGCACAGAAAATTTGTGCAGAGACTGGGGTAAACCCAGCAGCAAAGATCAAAGATCTGAGCGACGAGCAAATTGAACAGCTGCGTGGCGAAGTGGCGAAGTTCACCACTGAAGGTGACCTGCGTCGCGAAATCAACATGAAAATCAAGCGCTTGATGGACCTCGGTTGCTATCGCGGTCTGCGTCATCGTCGTGGTCTGCCAGTACGCGGTCAGCGTACCAAGACCAACGCGCGTACCCGTAAAGGTCCGCGTAAGCCGATCCGCAAGTAATCGCCCCAGCGAATCGACAGGAATTTAATCATGGCAAAACCTGCTGCTCGTCCTCGTAAAAAAGTTAAAAAGACAGTGGTTGATGGCATCGCCCACATCCATGCATCTTTTAACAACACCATCGTGACCATCACCGACCGTCAAGGTAACGCTCTTTCCTGGGCTACCTCCGGTGGTTCGGGTTTCCGCGGTTCCCGCAAGTCCACCCCGTTTGCTGCTCAAGTAGCTGCTGAACGTGCTGGTCAAGCTGCGCTGGAATACGGCCTGAAAAACCTCGACGTCAACGTCAAAGGTCCAGGTCCAGGTCGTGAATCTGCAGTCCGCGCTTTGAACGGCTGTGGCTACAAGATCGCCAGCATCACCGACGTGACGCCAATCCCGCACAACGGGTGCCGTCCGCCGAAGAAGCGCCGCGTGTAATCCAGGAGATTGTAAAGAATGGCTCGTTACATTGGTCCAAAATGCAAACTCGCTCGTCGCGAAGGCACCGATCTCTTCCTGAAGAGCGGCGTGCGCGCGATCGAATCGAAGTGCAACATTGAAGCAGCACCTGGTATCCACGGCCAGCGCCGCGGTCGCCAGTCCGACTACGGCACCCAACTGCGTGAAAAGCAGAAGGTCCGTCGTATCTACGGCGTTCTCGAGCGTCAATTCAGCGGCTACTACAAAGAAGCTGCTGGCAAGAAAGGCGCAACTGGCGAAAACCTGTTGCAACTGCTCGAATGCCGTCTGGACAACGTTGTATACCGTATGGGCTTTGGTTCGACTCGTGCCGAATCCCGTCAGCTGGTATCGCACAAGTCGATCAGCGTAAACGGTCAAACCGTTAACGTTCCGTCCTACCAGGTTCGTGCTGGTGACGTGGTCGCTGTTCGCGAGAAAGCAAAAAACCAACTTCGCATTGTCCAAGCTCTCGATCTGTGTGCCCAACGTGGCCGCGTAGAATGGGTAGAAGTAGACACTGAGAAGAAGTCGGGCGTTTTCAAGAACGTTCCAGCTCGCAGTGATCTGTCCGCCGACATCAACGAAAGCCTGATTGTCGAGCTCTACTCCAAGTAAGGGCTAGAAAATAGGTGCATCCATGCAGATTTCGGTAAATGAGTTCCTGACACCCCGCCACATTGATGTGCAGGTTGTCAGTCCAACCCGCGCCAAGATCACTCTCGAGCCTCTCGAGCGTGGCTTTGGCCACACCCTGGGCAACGCGCTGCGCCGCATCCTGTTGTCCTCAATGCCCGGCTGTGCAGTAGTCGAGGCCGAGATTGACGGTGTGCTCCACGAGTACAGCGCCATCGAAGGTGTACAGGAAGACGTAATTGAAATCCTGTTGAACCTTAAAGGTCTGGCTATCAAGCTGCACGGTCGAGACGAAGTTACGCTGACCTTGTCGAAGAAGGGTTCGGGGGTGGTTACCGCTGCCGATATTCAGCTGGATCATGATGTCGAGATCGTTAATCCCGATCACGTAATCGCTAACCTGGCGTCTAACGGCGCCCTGAACATGAAGCTCGTAGTAGCTCGTGGTCGTGGTTATGAACCGGCCGACTCGCGTCAGAGCGATGAAGACGAAAGCCGCAGCATCGGTCGCTTGCAGCTTGACTCTTCGTTCAGCCCGGTTCGCCGTATCGCATACGTGGTGGAAAACGCCCGTGTCGAACAGCGTACTAACCTGGACAAGCTGGTTATTGATCTGGAAACCAACGGTACTCTGGATCCTGAAGAGGCTATCCGCCGCGCTGCAACCATCCTGCAACAGCAGTTGGCTGCGTTCGTCGACCTCAAAGGTGACAGCGAACCAGTGGTAATCGAGCAGGAAGACGAGATCGATCCGATCCTGCTTCGCCCGGTTGACGATCTGGAACTGACTGTACGTTCGGCTAACTGCCTTAAGGCGGAAAACATCTACTACATCGGCGACCTGATTCAGCGTACCGAAGTAGAGCTGTTGAAGACTCCGAACCTTGGCAAGAAATCCTTGACTGAAATCAAGGACGTTCTGGCCTCCCGCGGTCTGTCCCTCGGCATGCGCCTCGACAACTGGCCGCCTGCAAGTCTTAAGAAGGACGACAAGGCGACTGCCTGATCGTCGTAATCACCGAACGTAGTGTTTGGTAAGGAATGAACCATGCGTCATCGTAAAAGTGGTCGTCACCTGAGCCGCACCAGCTCGCACCGCAAGGCCATGTTCCAAAACATGGCGGTGTCGCTGTTCGAGCACGAGCTGATCAAAACTACTCTGCCAAAAGCTAAAGAACTGCGCCGCGTTGCCGAGCCGCTGATCACTTTGGCCAAGACAGACAGCCTGGCTAACCGCCGTCTGGCTTTCGACCGTACTCGTTCGAAAGCTATCGTTGGTAAGCTCTTCAACGACCTGGGCAAGCGTTACGCTACCCGTGAGGGTGGCTACCTGCGCATCCTCAAGTGCGGTTTCCGCGCTGGCGACAACGCGCCTATGGCGTACGTCGAGTTGGTTGATCGTGCTACCGGCGGTGAAGCTGTATCCGCTGAGTAAGACGTCAGTCTGAAACAAAGAACCGGGCCTAGTGCCCGGTTTTTTGTGCGCGCAAGAAAAGTGCGAATGCATACATATGTATTACATATTTCTATCGATTGTCATGGCCTAATGAATTAGAAGTGATCATGTTGTTCGGCAATACTTCCTTTCAGCCGATTAGCCGGCAGTTCGAGACCGATAAAGGAAGAGATCGCATGAGCCAGAATAAAACGCTTACTACCGCCAGTGGCGCTCCTGTTGCCGACAATCAAAATTCCCGTTCCGCCGGCCCGCGCGGCCCGCTGCTGCTCGACGACTTCCACCTGATCGAGAAGCTGGCTCACTTCAACCGTGAAAACATCCCAGAGCGTCGTGTGCACGCCAAAGGCTCGGGTGCTTACGGTACGTTTACCGTCACTCGCGATATCACCCCTTACACCAGCGCCAAGCTGTTCGAATCCGTTGGCAAGCAAACACCCACCTTTCTGCGCTTTTCTACTGTGGGTGGTGAGCGCGGTTCGGCTGATACCGAGCGCGATCCGCGTGGCTTCGCTTTGAAGTTCTACACCGAAGAAGGTAACTGGGACATCGTGGGTAACAACACACCCGTGTTTTTTATCCGTGATCCGCTGAAATTCCCGGACTTTATTCACACCCAAAAACGTCTGCCACAGAGCAACCTCAAAAGTCCTCAGGCGATTTGGGATTTCTGGTCGCACTCTCCCGAGGCGTTGCACCAGGTCACCATCCTGTTTTCGGATCGTGGCATCCCTGATGGCTATCGCCACATGCACGGCTTCGGCAGCCACACCTACAGCCTGATTAATGCCAGCGGCGAGCGTCACTGGGTGAAGTGGCACTACAAGACCAAACAGGGGATCAAGAACCTGGCTCCGGCGGAAGCAGCGCGTCTGGCCGGTACTGACCCTGATTACGCCCAGCGCGACTTGTTCGAGGCCATTGAGCGCGGTGACTTCCCGAAATGGAGTGTGTGCATCCAGATCATGACCGAGGCCCAGGCTGAAGCGCATTACGAGAACCCGTTCGATGTCACCAAGACCTGGTCGCAGAAAGAGTTCCCGTTGATCGAGATTGGTGAGCTGGAGCTGAACCGTAACCCGCTCAACTACTTCGCTGAAGTCGAACAAGCAGCCTTCGGCCCAAGCAATATGGTGCCGGGCGTAGGTCTGTCGCCGGACCGCATGCTGCAAGGTCGCGTATTCGCCTATGCCGATGCGCACCGTTACCGTATAGGCACCAATCACCAGCAACTGCCAGTGAACGCCCCGCGCAGCCCGGTCAACAGCTATCAGCGCGACGGTTCGATGGCCTTCGGCAGCAATGGCGGCGCGGCTCCGAACTACGAGCCGAACAGTTATGTCGATTCACCGAAGCAGGCACCTCGTTACGCCGAGCCTGCGTTAGCGTTGAGCGGTGCGGCTGATCGCTACGATCATCGCGAAGATACTGACTACTACAGCCACGCTGGCGCGCTGTTCCGCCTGATGGATGAGGAGCAGAAAGCCTTGTTGGTTAGTAACATCGCTGGAGCGATGGCGGGTGTATCGAGCGATGTCGTAGACCGTCAATTGCAGCATTTCTTCAGGGCCGATCCGGCGTATGGAGAAGCAATCGCAAAGCTTTTGAACGTACAGTTTAACGAAGTCTAAATGAGAAGCAGAACCGCCCTTATTTGGGCGGTTTTTGCGTTATTTAAGCCGGTTTTCTCAGAATATCTTCGCTTTTCTTGCGTCTAGCGAGTGACGTTATGGTCGGGTTGGTTCAAACTGTAACTTTCAAGCAGGGAGATGTAGGGCGATGCAAGGCCACCCAGACGTAATCGATTACCTCAACACGTTGCTGACCGGCGAATTGGCCGCGCGTGACCAATATTTCGTTCACTCGCGGATGTATGAGGACTGGGGATTCACCAAGCTCTACGAACGAATCAATCACGAGATGGAAGAAGAAGCAGGCCACGCCGATGCACTGATGCGCCGGATCCTGTTGCTCGAAGGCACGCCACGCATGCGTCCTGACGATCTCGATGTAGGCACCACGGTGACAGAGATGCTTGAGGCGGATTTGCGCCTGGAATACAAGGTCCGTGCTGCGTTGTGCAAAGGCATCAAGCTCTGCGAGCAACACAAGGACTATGTCAGCCGCGAAATGCTACGGGTTCAATTGCATGACACCGAAGAAGATCACACCTACTGGCTCGAGAAGCAGTTGGGTCTGATCAAATTGATCGGGCTTGAGAACTACCTGCAGTCCCACGCCTGATTCCGCGGACACAAAAAAGCCCCTGTTACTGATGAAGTGACAGGGGCTTTTTCATGGGCGGGAATCAGGCCCGGTCGCGTTCCAGCAGCGGTTTGAGGTAGTAACCGGTGTGAGATTGCTTCATCTCGGCGACTTCCTCCGGTGTGCCAACGGCGATGATCTGGCCGCCCTTGGAGCCACCTTCCGGCCCCAGGTCCACCAGCCAGTCAGCGGTCTTGATCACATCCAGGTTGTGCTCGATCACTACCACCGTATTGCCGTGGTCGCGCAGTCTGTGCAGGACGTCGAGCAATTGCTGGATATCCGCGAAATGCAGGCCGGTTGTCGGTTCGTCGAGGATATACAGGGTCTTGCCGGTATCTCGCTTGGACAGCTCGCGGGACAGCTTGACCCGTTGAGCCTCACCACCGGACAAGGTGGTCGCTGATTGTCCTAGCTTGATGTAGGACAGACCCACGTCCATCAGTGTCTGGAGCTTGCGTGCGAGCGCCGGTACCGCATCAAAGAACTCCCGGGCTTCCTCGATGGTCATCTCGAGGGTTTCGTGAATGCTCTTGCCCTTGTATTTGATCTCCAGCGTCTCGCGGTTGTAGCGCTTGCTCTTGCAGACGTCGCACGGCACATAGATGTCCGGCAGGAAATGCATTTCCACCTTGATCAAGCCGTCACCCTGGCAGGCTTCGCAGCGTCCACCCTTCACGTTGAAGGAAAAACGCCCCGGGCCATAACCGCGGGAACGGGACTCCGGCACGCCGGCGAACAGCTCGCGAATCGGTGTGAACAGTCCGGTGTAAGTCGCCGGGTTGGAGCGCGGCGTGCGTCCGATCGGGCTTTGGTCGATATCGACGACTTTATCCAGATGTTCCAGACCCTTGATGCTGTCGTGTGCGGCCGCTTCGAGCGTGGTCGCGCCGTTCAGCGCCGTCGCGCTCAAAGGAAAGAGCGTGTTGTTGATCAGGGTCGACTTGCCAGACCCGGACACGCCGGTCACGCAGGTCAGCAGGCCGATCGGGATATCCAGGTCGACATTACGCAAGTTGTTGCCGCGAGCACCCTTGAGCGACAACGACAGTTTCTTGTTGCGCGGCGTACGTTTGGCCGGGACGGCGATTTTCACCCGACCCGACAGGTATTTGCCTGTGAGAGAGTCTGGATGAGACATCACCTCTGCTGGCGTGCCTTCAGCAACGATATGACCACCATGAACGCCGGCACCCGGGCCGATATCCACGACGTAGTCCGCCAGGCGAATGGCGTCTTCGTCGTGCTCGACCACGATCACCGTGTTGCCGATGTCGCGCAGGTGTTTCAGGGTGCCGAGCAGTCGGTCGTTATCGCGTTGGTGCAGGCCAATCGATGGTTCGTCGAGAATGTACAGAACACCGACCAGGCCAGCGCCGATCTGGCTGGCCAGACGAATACGCTGCGCTTCACCGCCAGACAACGTATCTGCGCTGCGATCCAGCGACAGATAGTCGAGGCCGACGTTGACCAGAAACTGCAGGCGCTCCCGGATTTCCTTGAGAATCTTGTCGGCAATCTCGCCACGGCGGCCGGTCATCTTCAGCTCGCCGAAGTAATCGCAGGCGTCGCCGATGGGCAGATTGGTCACTGCCGGCAGGGTCTTCTCGCCGACCCATACGTGCCGTGCTTCCCGTCGCAGTCGGGTGCCGCGGCAGTCCGGGCAGGACTGGGTACTGAGGAACTTGGCCAGCTCTTCGCGTACCGAAGCCGATTCGGTTTCGCGGTAGCGTCGTTCGAGGTTGGGCACGATCCCTTCGAAGGGGTGCGAGCGTTTGACGATGTCGCCACGGTCGTTCAGGTATTTGAAGTCGACGTTTTGCGAACCGCTGCCGTGCAGGATGTTCTTCTGCTGATCAGCCGGCAGTTCGTTGAACGGTACTTCCAGGCTGAATTTGTAGTGGGAGGCCAACGAGCCGAGCATCTGGAAGTAATAGACATTGCGCCGGTCCCAGCCGCGTATCGCGCCTTCGGCCAGGGTCAGCTCACCGTTGACCAATCGCTTGATGTCGAAGAATTGCTTCACCCCCAGGCCGTCACAGGTCGGGCAGGCACCGGCCGGGTTGTTGAAGGAAAACAGCTTGGGCTCGAGTTCGCTGATGGCATGGCCGCAAATCGGGCAGGCGAAGCGCGCGGAGAAGATCATCTCTTCGCCCGGCTGGTCATCCATCGGTGCCACCAGGGCGATACCGTCCGCCAGCTTCAGTGCGGTCTCGAAGGATTCGGCCAGACGCTGTTGCAAATCGGCGCGGACCTTGAAGCGGTCGACCACGACGTCGATGGAATGCTTTTTCTGTTTATCGAGCTTCGGTGCTTCGTCCAGCTCATAAAGCTTGCCGTTGATCCGGGCACGAACGAAACCCTGTGCCCGAAGCTCTTCAAAAACCGAGAGGTGTTCGCCTTTGCGCTCGCGAATCACCGGCGCTAGCAGCATCAGTTTGCTGCCCTCCGGTTCGGCGAGGACCAGGTCGACCATCTGGCTGACGGTCTGTGCTTCCAGCGGAATGTCGTGATCCGGGCAGCGCGGGATACCCACCCGGGCGTACAGCAAGCGCAGGTAGTCGTAGATTTCGGTGATGGTGCCGACGGTCGAGCGCGGGTTGTGCGAGGTCGACTTCTGTTCGATGGAGATGGCTGGCGACAAGCCTTCGATGGTGTCGACATCAGGCTTTTCCATCATCGACAGGAACTGTCGGGCATACGCCGACAGCGACTCGACATAGCGGCGCTGGCCTTCGGCGTACAGTGTGTCGAAGGCCAGGGACGATTTGCCGGAGCCGGACAGGCCGGTGATGACGATCAGCTTGTCCCGGGGCAGGGTCAGGTCAATGTTCTTCAGGTTGTGGGTTCGAGCCCCACGAATCAGGATCTTGTCCAAGGTGGCCTCGCTCGGCGGGCGTCGAAAACGTAGGAGTATACGGCCAAATACTGGATGGATGCACACTATCGAATGATGCGATTGATGGCTTACATGAAAGCTCTGTCATCTACACGCGGCAAAGCGTCGCGATATACCCTGCCAATCGATGGGACTGGTAGAATCGCCGCCGGTTCACATGAGGTTTTTCCATGCACGATCCCCACAGCGAACGCATGAGTGGCAGCGAGACCCGCGCGGCGAGCGGTCTGGCCCTGGTGTTCGCCTTCCGTATGCTTGGCATGTTCATGGTGTTGCCGGTCCTGGCGACCTATGGCATGGACCTGGCGGGAGCGACCCCGGCCCTTATCGGGCTGGCGATTGGCGCTTACGGCCTGACCCAGGCGATTTTCCAGATTCCATTCGGCTTCATTTCCGACCGTATCGGTCGCCGCCCGGTGATTTACCTGGGGCTGATTGTCTTCGCCCTGGGCAGTGTGCTGGCGGCCAGCGCCGATTCGATCTGGGGCGTGATCGCCGGGCGCATCCTGCAAGGTGCCGGGGCGATTTCCGCCGCGGTCATGGCCCTGTTATCGGATTTGACCCGTGAACAGCATCGAACCAAAGCCATGGCCATGATCGGCATGACCATCGGTCTGTCGTTTGCTGTCGCGATGGTTGTTGGCCCCTTGCTCACGCGTGCTTTCGGCTTGTCCGGGTTATTCCTGGCCACGGGCGGCATGGCACTGGTCGGCATTGTGATCGTGATGTTCATGGTGCCGCGTTCCACCGGCCCGTTACAGCACCGTGAGTCCGGTGTTGCGCGCCAGGCATTGATACCGACGCTCAAACATCCGGACCTGCTGCGCCTGGACCTGGGCATTTTTGTGTTGCACGCGATGTTGATGTCGAGCTTCGTCGCCTTGCCGCTGGCCCTGGTGGAAAAAGCCGGGCTGCCCAAGGAGCAGCACTGGTGGGTGTACCTCACCGCGCTGCTGATTTCCTTCTTCGCCATGATCCCGTTCATTATCTACGGCGAGAAGAAACGCAAAATGAAACGAGTTTTGCTCGGCGCCGTCATGACGCTGATGTTCACTGAGCTATTCTTCTGGCAGTTCGGCGACAGCCTGCGGGCTCTGGTGATCGGTACGGTGGTGTTCTTCACCGCGTTCAATCTTCTGGAGGCGTCGCTGCCGTCGCTGATCAGCAAGGTTTCACCGGCGGGTGGCAAGGGCACGGCGATGGGGGTTTATTCCACCAGCCAGTTCCTCGGTTCGGCATTGGGCGGGATACTCGGCGGCTGGTTGTTCCAGCACGGCGGTTTGTCGGTTGTGTTCCTGGGATGCGCCGCACTGGCTGCCCTCTGGTTGGTCTTTGCTGTTACCATGCGTGAACCTCCCTACGTGACGAGCCTGCGCTTGCCATTGTCGCCCGAGGCGATCCGCGAAGCGGGTCTGGTCGAGCGCCTGAAGGCCGTTGTAGGGGTAACAGATGCGGTGATCGTCGCGGATGAAGCGGCGATTTACATCAAATTGGACACCGAACTATTGGATCGCACTACCCTCGAGAGCCTGGTGAACAACCCGGCCGGGGCAGCGTGCGTAGCCTAGGAGAACGTAATGGCCCGTGGGGTTAACAAAGTCATATTGGTCGGCACTTGCGGCCAGGATCCTGAAGTTCGCTACCTGCCGAACGGCAATGCCGTGACCAACCTGAGTCTGGCCACCAGCGAACAATGGACCGACAAGCAAACCGGTCAGAAAGTCGAAAAAACCGAATGGCACCGTGTGTCGATGTTCGGCAAAGTGGCGGAAATCGCCGGCGAGTACCTGCGTAAAGGTTCGCAGGTCTACATCGAAGGCAAGCTGCAGACCCGCGAGTGGGAAAAAGACGGTATCAAGCGTTACACCACCGAAATCGTGGTCGACATGCAAGGCACCATGCAGTTGCTGGGTGGCCGTCCACAGCAGGGCGACCAGCAAGGTGGGGGCAACTATCAACAGTCCGCACCACGTCAGCAGGCTCCGCGTCCACAGCAGTCGGCACCGCAACAGTCGCGTCCGGCCCCACAGCAGGCCGCTCCGCAGCCGGCTCCGGATTTCGACAGCTTTGATGACGATATCCCGTTCTAAATTAGCCTCGCGCTAACCAAAGCCCGGTATTCCCACAAGGATGCCGGGCTTTTTGTTGCCGTCGTTTTCATTCAGCCCCTGCCAAATGACGGCAACTGAAGCCCGGGAGCCCGGTGATATGATGCTAATCGTCTAAACCTGGCTGCGGGTTACCCCATGGACCGCCTGTCGACGTTGCTTTCTCAGTTCGGTGTGCGCGCGAACCTGTTCTACAGTGGCAAGCTCTGTGGAATATCGTCCTACGATGGCGCTGACCCGCGCGGTCATGTTCACCTGCTGCAGAAAGGCACCCTCACGTTAAAAATCCCCGGGGCTGGTGACAGGCTGCTAACCCGGCCCAGTCTGATTTTTTTGCCTCGTCCCAGCCGTCATCAACTGATCGCAGACGAATCCGATGGCGCCCAGTTGTTGTGTGCGTTGATGGAGTTTGACGGTGGCGTCAGTAACCCGATCTCCGCTTCGCTCCCTGATCTCCTGGTGCTGTCCCTGGATGAGCTGCCGTTGCTGGCCGATACGCTGAGATGGTTATTCAGTGAGGCCGCAGATGGGCATTGCGGCCGGGAGGCAGTGCTTGATCGCTTGTTCGAGCTGCTGATCATCCTGTTGTTCCGGCATCTGCTCGACCACCACCAATTAAGCACTGGAATGATGGCCGGTCTGGCCGATGTGCGGCTGGCGCGTTCGCTGACACAGATGCATAGCGCACCCCATCGACCTTGGTCGGTTGCAGAGCTGGCGAATGAGTCGAACATGTCCCGCGCCGCCTATGCGGTGCATTTTCGCTCCGTTCTCGGGCAGACACCGGCGGATTACCTGCTGAGTTGGCGGATCAGTCTGGCGCAGAAACGGCTGCGTGAAGGGCGACCGATCACGCTGATCGCTGACGAAGTCGGTTATGAAAGTCCTTCAGCGCTTGCCCGTGCGTTTCGCCGCAAGACCGGTTGCAGCCCAAGTGAGTGGATGAAATCCCTGGTAGATGAGATTTCTTGATCAGGTGGTTCGTTGTTTAAACCGGAAAGGAAGATGGCCCGGAACAATTCCGGGCCATGTTCTTTGTGAAGTTGTCAGCTCAAGCTGTTTCCAGCTTGGTTAACGAGTGGCCGGCCACGAAGATGGAGGCGGCAAGCAAGCCAATGTCCTTGAGGAGAAACTGTCCGGGTGCAACGCTGATCGCCGGGAAGCCAAGGCCAGGCTCAATCACTCCGGGTGTGGAGAACATGAAACTCAGCGTGGTAATGAACAAGCCTGCGGACAGGGCCCCGCCGATCAAGGAAAGCTTCGGAGACAGCAGGCGACCTGCGATCAGCACACCGATGGAAACCTCCAGGACGCCAAGCAGAGCGGAAAACAGATCGACATTGAAGATCTGGTAGACCCATCCCAGCAGCGGGCTATTACTCACCAGTGGAACCAGTCCCTCTGCTTCATAGTGAGTGAACTTCATTCCGCCAAACCAGAAGTAGATGACGGCCAGGGCGAAGTAGATACCGTAAGTGCCAAGCGCCATGGTGCTGACGCCGAGGGAGGCTTTTTTCGAGATGCTGTCAGTCGTGCTGATATTCAAAGTATTCATTGTTCAGGCTTCCAGTGGGTTTGACTAAAAAGTTAAGTGCGGTATCTCCTTAACCCCCGCGGTTTACGTTGGGAGTGGAGACATTGTTGTCTCTGGCCTGACTCTTTAGTGTTCTGGCGGTATTGCGTTCAGTGCAGATCGTCCAAACCCACCGGTAATAAAAAAAGCCCATGGCGTTTAAGGCCATGGGCTTTTCATTTTTGTGCAGGATCAACGGTTACTGGCTGGCGGCGAGGAACTCGTCAGTTGAAACCACGTTGGCGTAGGCAAAGCCCAGTGCAGACATGAACGCGGCATGTACATGGGCCGCCGGAACCGTCAGGCCGTTGAACTCAAGATCACGGGAGGCACAGGCGTCATGGATCACTGTGACGCTGTACCCGAGATCGTTCGCCGCTCGGGTGATGCCGTCGACGCACATGTGGCTCATGCTGCCGACGACCACCAGCTCCTTGATCCCTTGTTCGTCGAGGATGGCTTGCAGTTCGGTTTCACGGAACGAGTTGACGAAGTGCTTGAGCACCACGGGCTCATTGCCCTGGTTCAAGACTTTGGGGTGCAGCTTCGCGCCTTCAGAGCCGGGGGTGAAGAAAGGCGCTGCATCCGAGGTGAATTCGTGGCGGATGTGCACCACCGAATCACCGGCCTTGCGAAAGGCCTTGAGCAGGCGGACGGCGTTGTCAGCGGCTGCATCGGCGCCGACCAGTGGCCACTTGCCTTGAGGGAAGTAGTCGTTTTGGATATCGACTACGATGAGTGCTTGCTTGGCCATGACTGTTTCCTCGAAGTGCGGTTTGGGTGTGGAATGAAGTATTGGCTCTGGCGGGCCGTCCGGGGATTGGCCGCACCGACAATAGAAGGGGGAAAACTGACAATGGATGCACAAAGGGCAATCGCTGAACTGGGCGTGTTGATCTATCCCGGCGCGCAGATGGCGGCGGTGCATGGGTTGACCGACCTGTTCGGGGTGGCCAACCGGATCGCCGCCGAGCACCAGGCTGCGCATTTACCGCTGTTGCGGGTCAGTCATTGGCGGGTCGACGGTGATCAGCCTCCCACCCGGGTCTACGACAGCCATCCCGCCTTGGACGGCGCACTGATGGCGGTGTTGATTCCGCCGTCGATTGCCGGGTTCTCCGAAGGCCAGGCACCGCAGGCGCTGATTCGCTGGCTCAGGCAGCAACACGCCAATGGCGCGACGCTCGGCGGCGTCTGCGTGGGCTCGATTCTGTTGGCCGAAAGCGGTCTGCTGGATGGCCGCAGTGCCACCACCCACTGGACCTCCGCCAAAACATTTGCCGAGCGTTACCCGGCGATCAAGCTCAAGGCCGATACACCTATCGTCGACGACGGCGACCTGATCACCACCGCCGGGCTGATGGCCTGGTCCGAGTTGGGTCTGCGCCTGGTGGATCGCCTGCTGGGGCCGAGCATCGCCACCGGCACTGCGCGCTTTCTGGTCGTGGAGCACAGCGACAGTGCCAGCGAGTGCGGCAGCAACTTTGCCCCCATCCTCAATCATGGCGATGCTTCGATTCTCAAGGTGCAGCACTGGCTGCAAAGCACCGGGGCCACGGATGTGTCCTTGACGGCGATGGCCGAGCGAGCGGGGCTGGAGGAACGTACGTTCCTGCGTCGCTTTCGCGCGGCAACCGGGCTCAAGCCCACGGAGTATTGCCAGCACCTGCGGGTGGGCAAGGCTCGGGAAATGCTCGAGTTCACCAACGGCACCATCGATCACATTGCCTGGACCGTGGGCTATCAGGATCCGGGCGCGTTTCGTTCGACGTTCAAGAAAATCACCGGGCTGGCGCCGAGTGATTACCGGATGCGGTTTGGGGTGATGCCGAATGCAGCGGCACGCTAGTTGAAACACCGCAAATCCCTTGTGGGAGCGAGCCTGCTCGCGAAGACGGCGGCACATTCAACATTGATGTGACTGACACACCGCTTTCGCGAGCAGGCTCGCTCCCACAGGGACATCTGCCTAAGCGTGAGTCGTGCAAAATGCCAGAGTCTTGAAGGGGGTCGTGCAGAATAAAACGGCCCGAAGCCACCCCCGATTATGTAACCGCCTGATTTGAATGCCGTTCCTCCTCTACCGCGATTGGCCTGATCCCTGCACCCCTTCAACCACACTCATCCAGCGCCGATTGAAGGGGGACGCATGACCCCACCAAACCGCAAAAAAATGGTGGTCGCCCATTCAGTAAATGCCGACGCGCCTTTGCATGAAATCCAAACCAATCACGCGTTGGCCAAGTGGCTGGCGCACATCCTCGGACTCAAGTTCGGTGGCCGTTACGACCCGCAGCAGCATCAGGGACGAGATCTATATCTGCTGCCGACGCAAACGATCGTCGGCGCTGCTTGCGCGCGGCAACTGGGCGTCAAGGGACCGGAGGATTTGTGGGGGGGCTACGTCGAACACGATTTCATCTGCACCAAGGCCATCAGTCACGGTTTGCTGAACCGTCATGCCCATGCGCCGAAAGGCTGGGCGCCGCTGTTTTCCGAACGGGTGCGCAGTGTCGTACTCGACGGCCTCAGCGTGTTCTCCTTCGAGGATGCGCGACCGGCGGCGGAGCATCTGCTCTGCAGTGGTCCGATCCGACTCAAGCCGATTCATGCCTGCGCCGGGCGTGGGCAGGAGGTCATCGACAGTCTGGATCAGTTTGATGAAGTCCTCGCCCGGCCCGACGCCAGGGCCCTGTTCACCGAAGGCGTGGTGCTGGAACAGGACCTGGAGCAGGTGATTACCCACAGCGTCGGACAGAGTTTCATCGGCGGAAAGCTGCTGAGTTACTGTGGTGATCAATACTTGACCCAGGACGCCCACGGCGAAGACGTGTATGGCGGTTCCAATCTGCTGGCAGTGCAGGGTGGTTACGACGATCTGCTGGCACTGGATCTGCCTGAAGAGGTGCGATTGGCGATCAAGCAGGCACAGGTGTTCGACCGTGCCGCGGATGAAGCCTATCCCGGCTTCTACGCTTCGCGGCGCAACTACGACATTGCTCAAGGCGTGGCCAGCGACGGCAAAAAGCGCAGTGGCGTGCTCGAACAATCCTGGCGCATGGGTGGCGCCAGCAGCGCCGAAGTGGCGGCCTTGCAGAGTTTCGTCAACGACCCGCAGATGCGCGCGATTCGGGTGTCTTCGGTGGAAACCTACATCGATCAGCCGCTGCCGGCGGATGCCATTGAGGTGTACCGCGGGCCGGCGCAGAACAGTGATTTCCTGCTCAAATACGTAACGGTCAAATCCTATGACGGCTAGAAGCGAAAGCATTCAAATCGACATTGACGATGAACAGATGAGCGGGACATTTCTCAGTCCCAAATCGAAAGTCCCCGGCGTGTTGTTCGTGCACGGCTGGGGCGGTAGCCAGGAACGGGATCTGGAGCGGGCCAAAGGCATCGCCGGGCTGGGCTGTGTATGCCTGACCTTCGACCTGCGCGGGCATACCGGCGGCACCGGCATTCCGCTGACCCGGGTCACCCGTGAAGACAACCTGCGCGACCTGCTGGCGGCCTACGATCGCCTGCTCGCGCACCCGGCGCTGGACACCTCGGCGATTGCCGTGGTCGGCACCAGTTACGGCGGTTACCTGGCCTCGATCCTCACGTCGTTGCGCCCGGTGCGCTGGCTGGCGCTGCGGGTGCCGGCGCTGTATCGCGATGATCAATGGCATACGCCCAAGCGCGACCTGGACAAGCTCGACTTGCGCGATTACCGCAGCACGCTGGTGCGCGCGGACACTAATCGGGCGTTGCATGCCTGTGCGCAATTCACCGGGGATGTGTTGTTGGTCGAGTCCGAAACCGATGACTACGTGCCCCACGCCACGATCATGAGTTACCGCGCCGCGTGTCAGCAGACCCATTCGTTGACGCACCGGATTATCGACGGTGCCGATCATGCGCTGAGCGATCCGGTTTCCCAGCAGGCCTACACCTCGATCCTGGTGGATTGGATCACTGAGATGGTGGTGGGTGAGCGGTTGAGCATTATTCAGTCCCGGTAATGTGTGGTGTTCTTGCGGACGCCTTCGCGGGCAAGCCCGCTCCCACAGGGATTTTCAGTGACCACAAATTTTGTGAACACCATGACACTTGTGGGAGCGGGCTTGCCCGCGATGGCATACTTGAAAACACCACAAATCACTTGGGTTTCTTCGCAATTCGCAGCGATTTCGCCTTGGTCTCCACCAGCAAATACATCACCAGCGTGATCAACAGCGGCAACAGAAAATAAATCGCCCGATACGCCAGCAACCCCGCCACCAGGCTGCCCCGCGATGCCTCGTGTTGCAGCAGTGCCACGAATACCGCCTCCAGCACACCGAGCCCGGCCGGTATGTGGGTGATGACCCCGGCGATGGCGCTGATCAGCAACACGCCAAGCACCAATGGATAATCGAGCTTGCTCGGCAGCAGGGTGAAGATCACCGCTGCCATCAGCGACCAGTTCAGCGCCCCGAGGGCCAGTTGCAGGATCGCCATGCGCAAGGACGGCAGGTTGATTTCCACCCCGCGTATCGCCCACTCGCGCCGTTTGGAAAACCGGCACGCCGCGAGATACCCCGCGCTCGCCAGCAACAACAGCACGCCAACCCCTTGCAGTGCACCGCTGCTCAGTTTCCAGCCGGGAGGCATGCGTACCAGCCCGCTGCTGAACACCGCGCCGGCAATCACCATGTAGCCGAACCAGTTGGTGGCCAGGCTCAGGCCGAGGATTTTCGCGATGTTGCCTTTGCTCACGCCGAGCCGCGAATACAGCCGGTAACGCATGGCAATGCCACCGACCCAGGCGCTCAGGTTGAGGTTGAAGGCGTAGCTGATGATCCCCACCGGCAGGATCTGTTTCCACGTCAGGTTCTGGCGGATGTAGGTTCGGCCGATCAGGTCGAAACAGGCGTAGACCAGAAAACTCAACAGGGTCAGCCCGGCCGCGATGATCAGGGTGCGTACCTTGAAATCGGTGAGGGTGTCGAACACTTCGGCCCACTCGATACGCGAGGCGAACATCGTCAGCAATACGATCAGCGCCAGAAAAAACAGCATCGTCAGCGGTCTTTTCCAGCGACTCCAGCGCGACTTGGCCGGGTGCTCGGCGTGCGGCGCTGCGTGTGCTTCAGTGCGGCTCATGCGGATCGCTCCCGGTCGGTGAGGTGAAGGCTTTCAGGCGGGGCTTATGCGCCGGCAGCCAACCGGCCCAGGCCGGGAAGTGCCGCAAGAAGTGGAACACCAGAAACCCCACGGTCATGTGCCAGACCCGCCCGCGTGGGGCGGTGTCCAC
Source organism: Pseudomonas sp. C2B4 (assembly GCF_013359695.1). Lineage (GTDB taxonomy): Bacteria > Pseudomonadota > Gammaproteobacteria > Pseudomonadales > Pseudomonadaceae > Aquipseudomonas. The sequence continues at coordinate 216,300 of NZ_JABFMU010000004.1, read as the reverse complement.
CGACATGGCCTTGCAGTGGTTGTCGCTGAGTTCTTCGAGTCGTTCGAACAGGTCACGGTTGAATGCGCGATCGCGGATCAACACATTGGCCTCAAGGTTCATCGACAGGCTCAACGGGTCGAGGTTGCTGGAGCCGACCGTGCTCCAGTCTTCGTCCACCAGCGCGACCTTGCCGTGCAGCGGACGGTCGCAATATTCGTAGATCTTTACCCCGGACTTGAGCAGGTAGTCGTAGGTCATGCGCGCGGCGAGTTTGGCCACCAGCATGTCCGGCTGCCCCTGCAGAATCAGGCGCACGTCAACGCCGCGGCGGGCGGCGTTGCGGATCTCGCGCAGCAATCGGTAGCCCGGGAAAAAGTAGGCGTTGGCGATGACCACGCGCCGTTGCGCCGTGCGCAATACCTGACGGTAAACCTCTTCGATGTCGGTGGAGTGTTCGGCGTTATCGCGATACACCAGCCGCACCTGACCGTCGTGATCGGTGAAGGCCAGCTCCGAACGACGCTGTCGACGCCGTTGCCACCAGTATTTGGCCCGCGCCGGACGACCGCATTGCAACAGGGCAAAGTGATGGATGTCGGCCACCGCCGGACCTTGCACTTCAACGGAGTAATCCTGTTTGGCTTCGGGGCCGAAGTCAGCCAGATGATCGGCGGAGAAATTGATCCCGCCGATGAAGGCGACCGTCCCGTCCACAACCACGATCTTGCGGTGCAGGCGGCGGAACCAGTTGGTACGGATGCCCAGGCGTTTCGGAGCGGGGTCGAACATCTGCAAGTGCACACCTGCTCCGCTGAGGGCGGTGAGATAAGCCGTCCCCAGTTCGCCGCAGCCGAATCCGTCGAAGCTGGCGGTGACGCGCACGCCGCGTTGCGCGGCGTCGATGAGCACCGTCTTGAGCTCTTCGCCGACCTTGTCCTCGAACACAATGAAGGTTTCCAGGAGGATTTCGGTTTTCGCCTGCCGCATGGCCTCGAACACCCGGGGGAAGTAGGCCTCGCCGTTTTCAAGCAGTTCGACGCGGTTACTGCCTTGCCAGCGGTACTCGACGTCGACCGGTGCGGGTTCGCTCGTCGGCGGCGCGGCAATCTGTTCAACGCTGGATTTTTCCATCGGCGAGGTGCTCATAGTTCGATCTCCACCGACAGCGGTGCGTGATCCGACAGGTGCGACCAGGGCCGTGTGGTCAGCACCTGTGGGCGGCTGGCCTTGAGGTTGCGCACATAGATGCGGTCCAGGCGCAGTGTCGGCAACCGGGCGGGAAAACTGCGTGCCGGCTTGCCGTGGTGCTCGGCGAACACTTCGCGCAACCCACAGGGCTTGAGCAGGGTATCGGCGCACTGGCGCCAGTCGTTGAAGTCACCGGCGACGATCACTGGCGCATCGGCTGGCAGCCCCTCCAGGTGACGGGCGAGCAACCTGAGTTGTTCATTACGGTGGCTTTCGCGCAGGCCCAGGTGGACACATATCGCATGCACCTCCGGGCCTTCGCCGGGCAGGCGCAGGACGCAATGCAGGATGCCGCGATTCTCATGGCCGCTGATGGACACATCGAGGTTGTCGTGGCGCACGATCTGGAATTTCGACAGCAGCGCGTTGCCGTGATCTCCTGCCGGGTAGACCGCGTTGCGTCCGTAAGCAAACTGCGGCCACAGGGTGTCGGCGAGGAATTCGTATTGCGGCATCGCCGGCCAATTGTTGTAGCGCTTGGGATGCTGTTCGTGGGTGCCGTGGACCTCCTGCAAAAACACCACATCGGCAGAGACGCTGCGCACCGCTTCGCGCAGTTCCGGCAGGATGAAACGTCGGTTCAGCGCGGTAAACCCTTTGTGGGTGTTCACCGTCAGCACCGTGAAACGATGCACCGTGGTGTTGATGCTCGCCTGCTCGTCAGTGACGCCCACCGGTTCGCGAACGCTCATGACAGCGCTCCTTCGGCGACAGGCTCTCCGGGGGCGGTGGCCAGGTTCTGGTCGAGATCGAATCGCTCCAGCAGGCGACGAGCATCGAAAGGCGCGCGGACCTTGATGTCGTTATCGAAATAGCAGAACACCTCGCGGGATTTGCGCGCCCTGGGTTTCTGTCGGGGCGCGATCAAATGGGGATCGTTCGGCTGCCGCCCTTGATTCCAGGCCTCGATCCGCTCACCCCAGCGTTGCAGGGCCTGTGGGGTGTAGCCGCTGGCGTAGAGTTCTTCGGCACCGTGCAGGCGCAGGTAAACGAAGTCGCTGGTGATGTCTTCGCGATACGGCCATTTGCCGGCGCTGTCGGCAATCACCAGCGCCGTGTTGTAGCGTTTGAGCAGACGGACAAAGGCCGGGTCGATGAAGCTGTCGTGACGGATTTCCACGGCATGGCGCACAGGTTTTTTCTTGTACGCCTTGAGGCTGGCATGGCCGTGGAGGTGCGAATCGTGCTGACGGGCGAGGGCCGCCGCCTCTGCGGTGTTTTGGGGTAATTGTTCGAGGAAGGTCTCGAACAGTTCGGCATCGAATTTGAAGTTGGGCGGGAACTGCCAGAGGATCGGGCCGAGTTTTTCCTTGAGCTCCAGAACCCCGGAGGCAAAGAAGTTCGCCAGAGGCTTGTGGATGTCACGCAGGCGTTTGATGTGGGTAATGAAGCGCGGAGCCTTGACGCTGAACACGAAATGCACCGGCGTTTCGATGTACCACTGGGCATAGCGCTCGGGCCGTTGCAGGGCGTAAAACGATCCATTGATTTCGATGCTGTTGACGGCCCGCGACGCGAATTGCAACTCGCGTTTCTGGGGCAACCCCTTTGGGTAGAAATCCCCTCGCCAGGGCGTGTAGCGCCAACCTGAAATACCGATGTGAATCGCCGCCATGTCGCCTCCCGTCCGAGTGCCCCATTCCTTTGCTGACTGCGGGGCGGCGCGGAAAGTTTCGGCGGGGGTACGGACGGTAGGGCTTCTGGGGGCGCCACAAAACAAATGTGGGAGCGAGCCTGCTCGCGAAAGCGGTGTGTCAGTCACATCAATGTTGAATGTGCTGCCGTCTTCGCGAGCAGGCTCGCTCCCACAGGGGTTGAATCAGTGACTGGCGACTACGCGAGTCGAGCTCGAGGCATACACCGGCCCCAGCCGATCCAGGCGCCCGCTCCACGCCGTCAATGCCAGCGCCACCAATACCACCAGACCACCGATCCACGCGGTATGGATCAAGCCCAAGTGCGCAACGATCAAGCCGCCGCCCCACGCACCACCGGCAATCCCGAGGTTGAACGCGGCGATGTTCAGGCCGGAAGCCACGTCCACCGCGTGAGGGGTGTGATGTTCAGCCTGACGCACCACATACACTTGCAGCCCCGGCACATTGCCGAACGCCACGGCGCCCCAAACCAGCACGGTAGCCAGTGCCAGCCATGGATAGCCAGCGGTGAACGTCAATACGAACAACACGGCGGCGAGCAGGGCGAAGATGATTTTCAGGGCGCTGATCGGGCCGCGTTTATCCGCCAGTTTGCCGCCCCAGATATTGCCCACCGCGACCGAGACCCCGTAGACCAGCAGCACCAGGCTGACGGTGCTGGCGCTGAAGCCCGAGATGTCCTGAAGAATCGGCGCCAGGAAGGTGAAGGCAATGAACGAGCCGCCGTACCCGATCGCGGTCATGGCGTACACCAGCAGCAACCGCGGTTGTTTAAGGACCTGCAACTGCTGCAACAGCGACGCGGGTTTGCTGTGGGCGATGTTTTTCGGCACGTAGAGCAGGCTGCCGAGAAAGGCGATCACACCCAATGCCGAGACGGCGAGAAAGGTTTCACGCCAGCCGAAGTGCTGGCCGATGAAGGTGCCCAGCGGTACGCCGGTGACCAGTGCCACGGTGAGGCCGGTGAACATGATGGCGATCGCGCTGGCGGCTTTTTCCTTGGGCACTAGACTGGTGGCGATGGTTGAGCCGATCGAGAAAAACACGCCATGGGCCAGGCCGGTGACGATTCGCGCCAGGATCAATGATTCGTAGCCCGGTGCTTGCCAGGCCAGCAGGTTGCCGAGGGTGAACAGCACCATCAGCGACAACAACAGCAATTTGCGTGGGACTTTGCCGGTCAGGGCGGTTAATACCGGGGCGCCGACGGCGACACCCAGTGCGTACAGGCTGACCAGCAGGCCGGCGGATGGCAGGCTGACGCCGAGGTCGGCGCCGATGGTCGGTAACAGGCCAACGATGACGAACTCGGTCGTCCCGATGGCAAAGGCGCTGAGGGTCAGCGCGAGCAAGGCAATGGGCATGGCTGCAACTCCGGTGGGTTGATTTGATGGAGCGCAGTGTCGGGGTTCGGGTTGTGCGGAAAAATACAGGGATGGGCATTTGATATTTGCGTGACAGTCAAATATCAACATGGCGCATGTGGCGAGGGAGCTTTGTGGCGAGGGGATTCATCCCCGTTGGGGTGCGAAGCGCCCCCAAATCCTGCCAACCGAATCCAACAGACACACCGCGTGCATCGTTTTGCGACTGCTTCGCAGTCGAACGGGGATGAATCCCCTCGCCACAAAAGCTTCCCCCGCCACAGAGATGGCGTCGTGGTAGCTGAAACCGAACTTGCCGGCCATTTTCCGATCAGTTCCTTACAGTCTCATCCAAGGGAGCGGATACGTTGATCAAGCTCAAGACCGCGGTTCTACTCGGGGCGCTGCTGTTACTGGGCAGCGAAGAACTGGACGCTGCAACGATCCCGGGTGTGCCGGCCGCCGCCGCGACACCGCCGGCACACCCGCAACCGCTGGTGCAAGGCGGGTTGCTGGGCGCCATCAGCTCGAGCATCGATGAAGTACAGGAAAAACTCGATCTCAACGAAAACCTGGTCGACGCCTGGCGCCTGCGCGCCGACCGCGCGGTGGATGAAGTGGATCAACTGGTCAATCGACCCTCGGCGCGTTCGGGCTGGAGCGTGGCAGGGGATTTCCTGCTGCTGACCGCGGTGTGGGCGGGCGTCTTCGGTCTGCTTTGGATGTTCGGCAAGTTCATGACCGAACGCCTGTGCCGGCATCGCCTGCTGCTGAGTCGAGAACGGGGTCAGGCATTACTGGGGTATGTGTTGCCTTACAGCATTCCCGCAGTGATCAGCCTGCCGCTGACGATCTATGCCAGCCAGTTTTTGCCGGTGTCGGCCGGTCGGGCAATGGCCTTGTGTTTTGCCTACGCCACCAGCAGCGGTATTTTTGCCGCGTCCCTGGTGATGTCACTGGTGGTCATGTTCAACGTCGGTCACAAGCGCAGGGCGGTGCAGATCATTCGACAGGACAGCGCGCGACCACTGTTTCTGATCGGTTTTCTCGTTGCGCTGAGCGATGCGTTGACCAGCCCGCAGATCGCGCATCAGCTGGGCAGTAACCTCACCAGCAGCATCGCGGTGTTCACCGGGCTGGCGGCAACGATTTCCTTCGGTCTGCTGGTGTTCCGCATGCGTCGTCCGGTGGCTCAGGTGATCCGCATTCTGCCGCTGGCCCAGCGACGGACGCAGCCGGCCTTGCGCGAAACCCTGCGGATTTTTTCCGGGCTCTGGTATTGGCCGATTCTGTTGATGGTGCTGGTGTCGGTCATCAACCTGATCAGCGTCAGCGACGACAATCAGCAGGTCCTGCGCAGCGCGCTGTTTACCACGATTCTTCTGATTGCGACGGTGTTCCTGAGCACCACGCTGCATCACCTGTTCAAGTCGCGCAATGAAGCGGAAGTGCGCCGAAGCAGCGCTTACAAGGAACGCTTCCTCAATCTCTCCCACGCCTTGCTGCGCATCGCCATGGCCATCGTGTTCATCGACATTCTCGGGCGCATCTGGGGCGTGTCGCTGTTCGAGTTCGCGGTGAGCAATTCGGTCGGCCGTGCAATCAGCGACTCGCTGAGCCACATCGGCCTGATTTTCCTGGTGACCTGGATGGTCTGGGTCGTGCTCGACACGGCGATTCAGGAAGCCCTGAAACCACCGGTCAATAAACGTTCGGCGCGTCAGCCCAGTACCCGGGTCAAAACCATCCTGCCGCTGCTGCGCAACGCGATCAAAATCATTCTGGTGGTGATCTGCGCCATCACCACCATGGCGAACCTGGGCATCAACGTTGCACCGTTCCTGGCCGGTGCCGGCGTCATCGGCCTGGCGATCGGTTTCGGTTCCCAGCAATTGGTGCAGGACGTCATCACCGGACTGTTCATCATCATCGAAGACACTCTGTCCATCGGCGACTGGGTGGTGCTCGACTCCGGCCACGCCGGCACCGTGGAAGGCCTGACCATCCGCACCTTGCGCCTGCGCGACGGCAAGGGGTTTGTGCATTCGGTGCCGTTTGGCCAGATCAAGGCCGTGACCAACCAATCGCGGCAATTTGCCTATGCGTTCTTTTCAGTGCAGTTCACCTACGACACCGATGTCGACAAAGCCATCGAACTGATACGCGAAGCCGGGCATTCGATCAGTAGCGATCCGTTCCTCAAGTACAACCTGCAAGGTCCGCTGGACGTATTTGGGGTCGACAAGATGGACCTCAACGGGGTGGTGCTGACGGCGCAGTTTCGCACCGTGTCGGGCGGGCAGTATGCGGTGAGCCGAGCGTTCAACCAGCGGTTGAAAAAGCTTGTGGATAACAATCCGTGGGTGCATTTCGCGCAGACTTATCCACAGCAGGTTCTGATGCCTAGGCAGGCGGAACCGATGCACGATGGTGCGGCTGAGCCGGAGCATTCGGCGGTGTTGATGACGGATCGGCCGCGTCCTCAATAATTTTTGTTGGTAGTGCTGGCCCCTTCGCGAGCAGGCTCGCTCCCACAAGGGATCTCTGGTGTACATAAAAGTCATGTTCACAAAGAACCCCTGTGGGAGCGAGCCTGCTCGCGAAGAGGCCAACCGGAACAGCATCAATGCCGGATCAGTTTGCTGCGCACTTCAGACATAGCTTGTTGATCCAATTCCGCCCAAAAAACCTGCTTGCCCGATATCTCGGCAGCGGCGGGCAACCCATCGCGATACACCAGCCGATTACCCGCCAACGCCGGCACTTTCGCACCGGGCAGCAGTGTGCCGGCAAGGTTCAGCGGATCAACCCCGCACACTGCAACCAGGTTGCCATCATGGGGGCGGCGCCGTACTTCGCGCAGCAACGGAATCGCCTCGGGCAGGGCGAATTGCTCGCCCGCCAGGCCACTGACAAATCGCCCGCCACGAATCTCGCCCCGCGCCTCCAATCGATGGAAGGTACGCAGCAGTTCGCGCCAGCTCGGCAGCCAATCCGCCTCACGCTCCAGCAACCGCCAGAACACCACGCCGTAGCGGCGCAGCAACGTCATGGCGATGTGTTCCAGTGTGTCGGCCGGTGTGGGCGCCGGACGATGATCCACTGCCAGCGCTTGAGGCCCACGGCGTAGCAGTGCCCAGCGCCCGGCATCTTCCATGCCGCCGATAAACGCCCCGCGCCCACGGCGGTTGCCGCGATTGTGGCGCTTGCTGGCCGGGGTGATCAGCGCGCGCAGGCCGGCGAAGCTGTCGGCGTTCACCAGCCCGGCCCCCACCAGTTCCTGCAAGGCGATCTCCAGTTCTGTGCGCAACACATGGGCTTCATGCACCAACTCATCAAAAAACAATGCGCCGTGCTGGCGCAGGGCTTCGTAGACTTTTTGGGTTTTTGGCGACAGTTCGCCGATCGGCGTCTGCTCGGTCAAGTTGCTCCAGAGCCCGACCCGGTTGCGCGGCAACAACACAATCGGTGTGCTGCGCAGTGCGGTGCCGGCGCCCTTGTTGCGGGCGGTGAGTCGGGTCCAGACCAGTTTGCCGCTGCGACACACATCATCCAGCCAGGTAGGCGTGTAATCCTTGAGCCGCGCGGGCAGGATCTCGTCGTCCCAGGCTGACGCCGCGGCGGGGTAGCCCTCGAACTGAGCGATGATCGCTGGCAGAACGGCATTGCCCTGGCCTTGGCTGGTGCTGGACAGATGCTGCCAGTCAAACAGAAACCGCATGAAGTCCTGCAACGCCACCGGTTCGATTTCCCGTCGCAGGCGCTTGACCGTATAGCGGTGAATCCGCGCCAGAAGATGCCGCTCGCACCATTCTTCTTCGGCGAAACCAGGGGTGAAGCGACCGCGCAGCACGTAGCCTTCGCGCTCCAATTGAGACAGGGCCTGGATAACTTGAGTCGACGGCAAGCCGAGCGGTTCGGCAATCGCCTTCAGCGGCAATGGACCAAACGCGCTGAGGCGTGCGCGAAGCACTTCAAGTACGGCGTCGTCCGTTTCCCAGGCTTCATCGAACCCCGGCAGGGCTTCCAGTGGCGGGCACACATCGTCCTGTGGGTAGATCGCCCGCAGGCAACTCAACCGTTCCCGTGCCAGCCACAACGATTGGTCGAGACGACAGGCGCGGCCGTTGTCAGCCAAGGCACTCAACCAATCGAGCCAGTTCGGATTGGCCTGCGCTTCGGCATCGGTGATGCACGCCAGGCTCATCAAGGCCTCGTGCATTTCATCGACCCCATTGGGCGCCGGCCAGGCTTCTTGCGCGACGGCGGCGATGGCATCCAGGTCCAGCGCGCCGAGGTCGTCGGTGCTTTGCGGGTCACTCCAGCGGCGATTGAGCACCGCTTGGGTGCGACGCTCTTCCAGCGGCGCATCGTCGAGAAACGTGTAGGGGCGGGCACTGAGGATTTCCGCGGCCAGCGGCGAGGGCGCGGGCAGGTCGCGGCTGATCAGGCGAATTTCGCTTCGTTCCATGCGCCGCAACAACGCCAGCCAGCCTTCAGTATCCATAGCCTCGTGCAGGCAGTCGTCGAGGGTTTGCTCCACCAGCGGATGGTCGGGAATGTCCCGTTCGCCGACGAGGTTCTCCACGCAGGCGATCTGGTCGGGGAACACGCTGGCGATCAGGTCTTCGCTTTTCATCCGCTGGATCTGCGGCGGGACCTTGCGCCCGCCGGCGTAGCGCGGCAACGCCAGGGCCACGGCGGCATTCCAGCGAAAGCGCACGCCGAACAGCGGCGCATCGAGCACGGCCTGGATCAGTGTGTGCTCGGCAGTGTTGCTGTGCAGGTAGCGCCAGACGTCGTCCAGCTCGAAGCTGTGGCTGGTGGACAGCGACAGCACGATGGCGTCTTCACTGGCGGCAGCCTGCAATTCGAAGTTGAAGGTGCGGCAAAAACGCTTGCGCAGGGCCAGGCCCCAGGCGCGGTTGATGCGGCTGCCGTACGGCGTATGGATGACCAGTTGGGTGCCGCCGGACTCGTCGAAAAACCGCTCCATCAGCAGCGTGTCCCGGGATGGCAGGGCACCCAGGGCCTGGCGGGCGCGGGCCAGGTATTCGACCAGTTGCTCGGCGCTGGCGAGATTGAGGCCAAGGGTCTCGGTCAGCCAGTCGACGGCCGGTTGCAGGTTGCCCGGCGTGGCGCCCAGCCGCTCATCGAGCTGCGCTTGCAGGCGAGCGACGGCAAACGACAGCTCCGCGCTGCGCCCCGGCGCTTCACCGAGCCAGAACGGAATGGTCGGCGGCTGCCCCTGGGCATCCTCGACCCGGACCTTGCCGGTTTCGACCCGCAGGATCCGGTATGAGGTATTGCCCAACTGGAACACATCGCCGGCGATGCTTTCCACGGCAAAGTCTTCGTTGACGCTGCCGATGTTCAATCCCTGAGGTTCGAGCAACACGCTGTAGTCGGCGTTGTCCGGAATGGTTCCGCCGCTGGTCACCGCCGTCAGTTTGGCGCCTCGGCGCCCGCGCAGGGTGCGGCTCACGGCATCGCGGTGCAGGTAGGCACTGCGGATGCCCTGACGCCCGTTGAAGCCCTCGGCGAGCATCTGCAGCAGCGCCTGATAGTGTTTTTCGTCGAGGGCAGCGTAGGGCGAGGCCTGGCGCAACATGGCCAGCAAAGCGTCTTCTGGCCATTCCTGGCAACTGACCTCGGCGATGATCTGCTGGGCCAGCACATCCAGCGGCGCCAGCGGGATTTGCAGCGTATCCAGCTCGCCACGGCGCACACAATCCAGCAGCGCGGCGCATTCGATCAGGTCGTCGCGGGTGGTGGCGAACAAGCGGCCCTTGGGCGTGCCACCGACCTGGTGTCCGGAGCGTCCGACCCGTTGTAGAAAACCGGCAATCGAGCGCGGCGAGGCGATCTGGCACACCAGGTCGACGTCGCCGATGTCGATGCCCAATTCCAGCGAGGCCGTAGCGATCAGCACTTGCAGTTCGCCGCGCTTGAGCCGCTGCTCGGCGTCCAGGCGAAACTCCTTGGCCAGGCTGCCATGGTGGGCGGCGACGGCATCCTTGCCCAGGCGTTCGCTCAGGTGCCGGCTCAGGCGTTCGGCGAGGCGTCGGGTGTTGACGAAAATCAGCGTGGTGCGGTGTTCGCGGGCAAGGGCGGCGAGACGGTCGTAGACCAATTCCCAGACATCATTGGCCATCACTGCCGACAGCGGAACGGGTGGCACTTCGATGTCCAGGTCCCTAGGGCGCGCATGGCCGATGTCGATGATTTCGCAGGCACGATCGCGACCGACCAGAAAGCGCGAAACCGCTTCGATGGGTTTTTGTGTCGCCGACAGGCCAATGCGCACCAGCGGCTCGGCGCACAGCGCCTGCAAGCGTTCCAGGCTCAGGGCCAGGTGACTGCCGCGTTTACTGGCGGCGATGGCATGGATTTCGTCGACGATGACCGTGCGCGTGGTGCCGAGCATCTTTCGGCCCGAATCGGAGCCGAGCAGCACATAGAGCGATTCAGGCGTGGTGACCAGTATGTGCGGCGCGCTCTTGCGCATGGCCGAGCGATCTTTTTGCGGCGTGTCGCCGGTGCGCACGGCGGTGGTGATCTGCAATTCGGGCAGGCCCATCACGCGCAACTGTTCGGTGATGCCGGCCAGCGGCGTTTGCAGGTTGATGCGAATGTCGTTGGACAGCGCCTTGAGCGGCGATACGTAAACCACCAGGGTTTCGTCGGGCAGGCCGCTGTCGGTGTCCAGCCCACGGTGGACAAGATCGTCGATGACCGCGAGGAATGCGGTCAGGGTTTTGCCGGAACCGGTGGGGGCGGCGACCAGGGTCGAGCGGCGCTGGCGGATCAGCGGCCACGCCCGGGCCTGGGCGGCAGTGACCGTCGCGAAGGTGTTGCTGAACCAGGCGCTGACGGCGGGGTGGAAGCCGTTCAGGGCGCTGTCTGCGGGGATGGGCAGGTTCATGGTCTGATTTATGCGGGTGAGACGGGGAAGATGCAAGTACCGCTCAAGATCTTCGCTGGCCTTCAGGGCCTCTTCGCGAGCAGGCTCGCTCCCACAGGTGTACACCGCAGATCCTTTTGTGGGAGCGAGCCTGCTCGCGAAGGGGCCGGTAAAGGCACCACAAACCCCACGCATCTACACTTTACGGATGACGGTTGCGCACTAAACCCGCAAAATGCAACGATTCTGGCAACGATCGACGACATCGCCCGCAAGCGCTGTCGATAAAACCATTGTTTCAATCAGACTGGGCCTGCTGACTCTATGCGAATGCGCCTTATGTTACTGGGCGGCGGAAATGCCCTTGGGCAGGCGCTGATTCGCCTCGGTGCGGAGGAAGACATCGGTTTCCTCGCCCCCCGTCCGCCGCAAGACGGCTGGGACGCCGCGAGCCTGACGCAACTGCTCGACGACACCCGTCCGGACGCGTTGATCAACCTTGCCTACTACTTCGACTGGTTCCAGGCCGAAGCGGTCAGCGAGCAGCGTCTGGCCGGGCAGGAGCGGGCGGTCGAGCGCCTGGCCGAATTGTGCCAGCATCACAACATCGTTCTGTTGCAACCCTCGAGTTATCGCGTGTTCGATGGCTCCCGCGCCACCGCTTACAGCGAGAAAGACGAGCCGGTACCCCTGGGCCTGCGCGGTCAGGCCTTGTGGCGGATCGAGCAAAGCGTGCGCGCCACCTGTCCGCAGCACGTGTTGCTGCGTTTCGGCTGGCTGCTCGATGACAGCCCCGACGGCACCCTCGGGCGTTTCCTCGGTCGGGCCGAACATCCTGAAGAATTGCTGATGGCCGACGATCGCCGAGGCAATCCGACGCCGGTGGACGACGCCGCCCGGGTGATCATTTCGGTACTCAAGCAACTCGACTGTTCCGCGCCGTTGTGGGGGACTTACCACTACGCAGGGCACGAGGCGACCACGCCGCTGGCGCTGGGGCAGGCGATCCTCACCGAAGCGCGTGCACTGCATCCGCTGGCCGTGGAAGCGCCGACCGCCCAGGCTCACGCTGCGCGGCCCGATGCCGCCGAAGAACCGCAGCATGCGGTGCTGGCCTGCAAGAAAATTCTGCACACGTTCGGGATCAAGCCGCGCGCATGGCGAGCGGCGCTTCCGGGCCTACTGGACAGGTTCTATCGCCATGGCTGACGGCCCCATCCTGATCACCGGCGGCGCCGGTTTCATTGGCTCGCACCTGACCGATGCCTTGCTCGCCAAGGGGTATTCGATCCGGATTCTCGACGACCTCTCCACCGGCAAACGCAGCAACCTGCCGCTGGATAATCCCAAGGTCCAGCTGATCGTCGGCGATGTCGCCGATGCCGCGCTGGTGGCACGGGCGATGGTCGGTTGCAGCGCCGTGGCACACCTGGCCGCCGTGGCCTCGGTACAGGCCTCGGTGGACGACCCGGTCAAGACACACCAGAGCAATTTCATCGGTTCGCTGAATGTCTGTGAAGCCATGCGCCAGTCGGGCGTCAAGCGTGTGCTGTTTGCTTCCAGCGCGGCGGTGTATGGCAACAATGGCGAAGGCGAGTCGATCGACGAAGACACGCCCAAGGCACCGTTGACGCCCTACGCGTCGGACAAACTGGCGAGCGAGCATTACTTCGATTTCTACCGGCGTCAGCATGGGCTGGAACCGGCAGTTTTTCGCTTCTTCAATATCTTCGGCCCACGCCAGGATCCATCCTCGCCGTACTCCGGGGTGATCAGCATTTTCAGCGAGCGCGCACAGAAGGGCCTGCCGATCACCGTGTTTGGCGACGGTGAGCAGACGCGGGATTTTGTCTACGTTGAAGACCTGGTGAATCTGTTGGTGCAAGCCATCGAAAAACCGCAGGTGGATGTCGGAGCGGTCAACGTCGGCTGGAATCAGGCGACGACGCTCAAGCAACTGCTTGAGGCATTGAAGGCGGTCATCGGTGATTTGCCAGCGGTGAACTACGGCCCGGCCCGCTCGGGTGATATCCGTCATTCACGGGCGAACAACCGGCGTTTGCTCGAACGTTTTACTCGCCCGCAGCAGACCCCGATCAGTGTCGGCCTGGCGCGGCTGCTGGGCCGCTGATATTTTTCAAACCCACAAAAAAGGCGCCCTTGAGAGGCGCCTTTTTTGTGGCCGGAGATTGCTTCTAGGGCAATGTGTTTCCCTGGCCAGGTTCACCACCACGTGACCATTCTTTAGAACTTGTAGCCCACACCCACCATGTAGACGAACGGGTCCGCATCCACGTTCACCCGTGCCCGGGTGCCCGGTGCGACGGCGTTGTTTTCCACGGTCGCGCGGGTGTCGATGTCGATGTAGCGCAGCTGGGCGTTGAGCAGGATGTGGTCGGTCAGCATGTAGTCGGCACCGACCTGCCAGGCCATGCCCCAGGAGTTTTTGGTGTTGAAGTTGCTGAAACCATTGGCGCGGGCTTCGCTGCTCAGGTGTTCGTCGTACATCCAGGTGTAGTTGACGCCAGCACCGACATAGGGCTGGAACGCGGACTTGGAGTCGAGCGGGTAGTACACCAGGCTCAGGGTCGGCGGCAGTTGATTGAAGCTGCCGAGCTTGCCGTTGGCTGCGCTCAGGGCGGTGCCCTTGAGTTTTACGTCATGCTCGAACGGCGTGGCCGCCAGCAATTCGATGCCCAGGTGATCGGTGATCATGTAGGCGAAGTTCAGGCCCAGTTGCGTGTCGCTGCTCAGCGTCGCCTTGCCACCCAGATCGGCACCGCTCAATGGGCCCTGATCGACCTTGACGGTGGAGCTGTCGGTATTCGGGTCGACAGTGATCGCGCCGGCACGCAAGAGGATGTCGCCTTTTTCGTGGGCGTGGGCGAGCGGGGCTGCGAGCGCGAGGGCAAACAGCGTGGCGCCGAGCAAGGACTTGTTCATGGGGGCTCCAAAGGACGTTAAAAATTTTTGATGTCCAATGGTAAGGCGGCTAACGATTCGGTCTTTTGACTCAGCTCAAGAAAACGGTGATGGGTTGCCGATTCAGGTATTTCTGATGGCCCCTTCGCGAGCAGGCCCGCTCCCACAGGTGATCGCTGAACCCTGTGGGAGCGGGCTTGCCCGCGATGGCGTCCTGACTATCAACACATGAGTGCCAGATTCACTCCGGCAATTCGTACAGATAAATCTTGTCCGCCTCCATCTGATATCCGGCATCCGCCAACTCGCTGGTGGACGGTTTGACCTGCATCGCGCCTTCGATCCAGTACGGCTGATACAACTCGTCGAGCTTCACGCCCACTTCGCTTTTGACGTGCACGATCTGGTTCGACGGTGGTGGCGGTACGTGGATGCAGGCACCGAAATACGGCACCAGCAGAAAGTCCGTGGTGCGGCCTTCTTCACTCACTTCCAGCGGCACGATGTACCCCGGCAAGCGAATGTTCTGGCCATCGAGGGCCTTGACCACCGGCGCGTTGGGCATGTCCTGTCTGGCGGCGGGCGCGGACTCGGCGGACAGGGTATTGCTCATCTTCGACAGGTCGTGAAGCGGCGTCATGTTCGGTACTTCCGGCGGGGCGTCCGGCGGGATCATTTCCGACCAGGTCAGCTCCTTCGGCTCGCCCGCCCATAGCGGCAGGGCGACCAGCATCAACAGCGCGAGCAGAGCGCGGGGCATTTTCAACGTCCTCATAAACGGATCGACAGGCCATCGGCCAGGGATTGGCGATAGGCACGCCAGGCCGGAACGCTGCCCATCAGCAGCGCGGCGATCAGGATGCCAGCCAGCAGCGTCCATTCATACTCACTCGGCCACGCCAGCGGCAGAAACAGTCCGTAATTGGCTTGCACGTAACCCTGTGCGGCGGCGATGCCCACATACAGCAGCGCCACCCCGGCGATCACGCCGGCCAGCGCGAGGGCAAGCGCCTCCAGCACCAGCAACGTCGCGATGTGCCAGGGTCGCGCACCCACCGAACGCAGAATGGCCATCTCGCGGCGGCGTTCGTTGAGGCTGGTGAGAATCGCCGTGAGCATGCCGATCAATCCGGTCAGCACCACAAACAGCGACACCACGAACAAGGCTTTTTCCGCCGTGCCCATCAAGCTCCACAGCTCTTGC
The DNA here is from genome assembly GCF_013359695.1 of Pseudomonas sp. C2B4. Classification (GTDB taxonomy): domain Bacteria; phylum Pseudomonadota; class Gammaproteobacteria; order Pseudomonadales; family Pseudomonadaceae; genus Aquipseudomonas. The sequence continues at coordinate 201,018 of NZ_JABFMU010000004.1, read as the reverse complement.
AGCGCCACGCCCGGCAAGATCGCCAGCATCGGTTCGCCACGGAATTCGTTGATTTCGCGCTGCAAGGCAAAGGTCGAAATCTTGTTGTTGAGGCCGAGCATGAACGCCGTGATCGTCTGTGGCGTCAGGTCCATGTTGCGCGCCTGATCGGCACTGATCCTCCCGTTGCCGCGAGCAGGAACGCCGTTATGCCAGTCGATGTGAATCGCTTCCATGCCGCCGAGGCTGATGTGCAGCGTGCGGTCCACCGGCGTGCCGGTGCGCTTGAGAATGCCGACCACCGTGAACGGCTTGTCGTCATGTTTGACCAGGCTGATCGCCGCGACGCCGTGGGCAAGCACCAGTTTGTCGCCGAGTTTGTAGTGCAGTGCATCCGCCACTTCGGCGCCGAGCACCACTTCGAACGGGTCGGTTGCGAAAGCACGGCCATCGGCCAGTTCCAGGTGTTGCTGGCGACCGTACTGGTAGTGCTCGAAATAGGCCTCGGTGGTGCCCATCACCCGATAACCGCGATGGGAATCGCCGAGGGACATCGGGATTGCCCACTTCACTTTCGGGTTGCTGGCGAAGTGTTCGAAACTGTCCCAACGGATGTTGTTGGTCGCGTTACCGATGCGGAATACCGAGTACAGCAGCAGGTTCACCGAGCCTGAGCGCGCGCCGACGATCAGGTCGGTGCCACTGATGGTGCTGGCGAAACTGGCCTTGGCTTCGGTGCGCACCCGCTCCACAGCCAGCAGCAGGCACACCGACAGGGCGATGGCGAATGCGGTGAGGATCGCGGTGAAGCGGCGGTTAGCCAGGCTGGCCATGGCTAGACGAAACAAATACATCTCAGACCTCGGAAGACGTGGCGGCGCGATTGAGTTCGGCCAGCGACAGGTGGCGATCGAACAGCGGCGCGAGGCTCTGGTCATGGCTGACGAACAACAGGCTCGACCCGGCCTCGCGGCATTCGGCGAACAGCAGGCGAATGAAATTTTCCCGTGCGTCGTAATCCAGGGCGGAGGTCGGTTCGTCGGCGATGACCAGTTCCGGCTGACCGATCAGGGCGCGGGCGGCGGCGACCCGTTGCTGCTGGCCGATGGACAGCGAGTCGGCGCGGCGACTGAGGATGTGTTCATCCTTCAAACCCAAGTGGGCGAGCAAGGTGGCTGCTGCTTTGTCGACGCTGCCATGGCGCTGTTTCGCCCGTCCGGCCCGGAGCTTCGAGAAGTGGCAGGGCAGTTCGACGTTTTCGCGCACCGACAGAAACGGCAGCAGGTTGAACTGCTGGAAGATGTAACCGGTGTGATCGACGCGGAAATGGTCGCGGGCACCAGCCGACAGTTGCGTCAGCTCCTGGCCGAGCAGGCGGATGCTGCCGCGATCAGGCTTTTGCACGCCGCCGAGCAGGCCGAGCAGGGTGGTCTTGCCGCTGCCGCTGGGGCCTTTGAGGAACAGGGTTTCTCCCGCTTCCAGGCGGAAGGCCGGGATATCCAGCAGCGGCGGGTGACCGGGCCAACTGAAGCCCAGGTCGGACAGTTCGATGAGTGCTTGGGTCATGTGTAACCGGTCAGGTAATAGGTGAACCCTTGTAGGAGCGAGCTTGATCGCGAAAAACGCACAGACGCCAGGTTCATTCAGGCTGGCCGTGTTTTCGTTCACGACCATCGCGAGCAAGCTAGCTCCTACAAGGGGATCTACGTGGATTCAGAAGTTGAGGGAGGCCGCCTTGGCCGTCACTTCAACCCCTTGCTGCCCGCTCGGGCCGATCAGTTGTACCTGAATTTTCTGTGTGGCCGGGAATGTGTTGAAAATGTTCGCCAGATCCAGGGTTTTCAGTGCACCAGGCGTGGCGCAGGTGAACTGGTAGTGAGCGTGGATTTCGCTGTGATCGTGGTGATGCTCATCCTTGGCGTCTTCGTCGTGGTCGTCGTCGGCATCGGGCTTGTCGCCGAACAGCGGGCTATTGAGTTCCTGACTTGCCACCACGCATCCGGCGGCTTTGGGCAGGTTGAACAGCGCCACTGGCTTTTCAAGCTGAGCGCGGGCTGCAGTGACCTTGGCCTTGTCGGCCTCAGTGGTGGCGGCATGTTCGAAGCCCACCAGGTTCATCGCCGGGCTTTCCAGTTCCAGCTCCAGGGTTTGGCCATCCAGCGCCGCGTTGAGTCGACCGACACCATGCTCGTGAGCGCTGAGGCTGCCGTGCTCATGGTCGTGATCATGCTCGTCGGCGGCCTGGGCGACAGCCAGCGGCAACAAGGCAAACGGCAAAGCGAGCAGCAGACGGCGCATGGACGAGTCTCCGATAAGTAAAATGAAGAAAATGTTATGTAATCTTATAACGTAGATGCGGAGAGTTTGACTGCCTGCTTGGCGTTGCACAAGTCCCATGGGAGCATGCGAGTGAAGAAATGTGCGGGAGCAGATCTATGTTGCGAATTCGCGGAAGCATCGGCGACTGGCCGGTGGATTTGACGCTGGAGATGGATGACGCCGATTGGGCGCGGCTTGGCGCGCAGTTGCAGGTGGAAAAAGCCCCGGTCAGTGCCGCGCCGGTCAAACCGCTGAACCAGGATGACGCGCTGTGGCAGATCGCCAGGGATCTGCTGCGCAACGCCGGGCAATTGACCGGGCCGGATCTGCTTGAGCAGCTGGAAGGTTTGACTGGCAGCGCGGCGTCGGGCAAACGCCTGTTGGTGCGTTTGCGCCATAGCGCGGATGTGAAGGTGGAGAACGGCGGCGATACGCCGATTTACCGCTGGTTGTAGGAGCGAGCCTGCTCGCGAAAAACGCACAGACGCCGCGTTAATTCAGGATGACCGTGTTTTCGTTCACGACCATCGCGAGCAAGCTCGCTCCTACAGGGGCTTGTTAATACAGCGCTGCAAATAGCTTGCGACGGTAGGTGGTCACCAGCGGATGGTCATTGCCCAGCAGTTCGAACACCTGCAGCAAGGTCTTGTGCGGCAGGCCTTCGCTGTAGCTGCGGTTACGCATGAACAGCTTGAGCAAGCCATCCAGCGCCGCGTCGTACTGCTGGCGGGCCAGTTGCTGCACCGCCAGTTGATAGACCGCCTCATCGTCCTGCGGATTTTTCGCCAGCCTGGCTTTCAGGTCGGCGGCGTCGGGCAGGTCCTTGGCCTGGCCGAGAAACTTGATCTGCGCCTTGGCGCCAGCCAGGGCAGCCTTGTGCTCATCACTCTTGACCGCGTCGAGCACGGCCTGGGCTTCGCCCAGCTCACCGCGTTCGGTCAGGCAGCGTGCGTAGAGAATCAGTGCCTTGGCATTGGTGTTGTCTTCGCCCAGCAGCACTTTGAGGATGGCTTCGGCGTCGGCGAAACGGCTGTCGTCGAACAGCGCCTGGGCCTGTTCGAATGGGTCGGCGGCGGCCGGTGGCGGCATCTTCACATGAGGTTCGAGCAGGGCGCGTACAGCCGATTCCGGCTGCGCACCGGCAAAGCCATCGACAGGCTGACCATCCTTGAACAGCACCACGGTCGGCAGGCTGCGGATACCGAAACGGGCAACGATGTCTTGCTCGATGTCGCAGTTGACCTTGGCCAGCAGTAACTCACCCTGATAGCTCTCGGTGATGGCCTGCAGCATCGGCATCAGCACCTTGCATGGCGCACACCATTCGGCCCAGAAATCCACCAGCACCGGTTTGTGGAAAGAGTTCTCGATCACCGACTGGTCGAAATCGGCAGTCGTGGCGTCGAAGATGTACGGCGTTTGCTGACTCATGGGGGATCTCATAAAAGCGTGAATGGGGCAACTATACGGCCTGGCGGGGGGTGGCCGGAAGCGGGGTGGCCGTTGAGAGGCGTGTCGTCTGACAGGACGTCTTCGCGAGCAGGCTCGCTCCCACGGGGAGTTGGTGAGCGCCGCAAACCCATTGTGGGAGCGAGCCTGCTCGCGAAGCTTTTAACTAGCGCCGCGCATGGTAGAGGCTCACATGCCGAAACTCTTCCGGCTCACACAGATCCGGCAAGGTCATGGCTTCGAGCATTTCGATACGCCGATACAGCGGATGCCGGAAATCCCGCACCCGCGAATCCGCCACCAGCGCTTCCCGGCCGCGACTGAGAAATTCATCGAGCAACGGCAAGTTGGCCCGGTCGTACAAGACATCCGCCACCAGAATCAGATCAAAGCGATCGGCCTCGGCGAAGAAATCCGTCGAATAGGTGAGCTGTACGTCATTGAGCTCGGCATTCGCCCGGCAGGCCGCAATCGCCAGCGGGTCGAGGTCGCAGGCCACCACTTCCAAGGCCCCGGCCTTTACTGCGGCAATCCCCGCCACCCCGGAACCGGCGCCAAAATCCAGCACCCGTTTGCCTTTGACCCATTCGGGGAATTCGGCGAGGTAGCGAGCCACGGCCAGGCCGCTGGCCCAGCAGAAACTCCAGTAGGGTGGCTCATGCAGGATGCGTCGGGTTTCTTCCGGGCTGAAGGCACGGTCCATGTTGTCGCCGTCGATCAGCCACAACTTCAGGTCGGTCCCTGGCAGGTCGCAGGCCACCAGTCGCGCATCGCCGAGCAGTTCACTCAATGCCTGTTGCAGGTCGAGCGGTGCACTCATGGGGCTTTGACGAATTGCAGTTGGCCCAGCGTCTGGGTGGTGGGTTGAGTGATCAGTTGCGACGGCAGATGCAGGATCAACTGGCCGGACTGGCTGGCGCGACCCCGCAGTTCAACCCGTGCGCCGACCGGAAAGGCATCCGGGTTGAAGCGCAGGTGAAACGGCAAGACTTGATTGGTGCCAATCAGGTTCGAACTGGCGAGCAATTGTTGCGGCCGGTCTTTTTCGTCGATCACCAGCAAGGCCAGTTCCACCTCGGCACCGGCCGGGACGCCTTGCAAGGTGCCGCTCAATTCCCGTTGATAAGCCGGTAGCGGGCCCAACTGGGCGGCTTCCCTGGCTTTTTTCTGTGCTTGTTGCGGCGCAGGGCCGGGCGTCGGCGGCTGGGGCTGGGGCGCATCGCTGCTGCAGGCCACCAACAGGCTGAAAAGACTGAGTAAAACCAGCGGTTTTAGGGACATTTACGGCTCCAGCAAGGTGTAGTCCATCTATTGCCAGTCTGTATACCGCAAACCCTATGGCTTGTCTTGCCACCGGGATGCGCTACCATGGCCCTCCCTTTTTTTGTTGCCTGCCACCATGCACTGTCCCTTCTGCGGTGCCAACGACACCAAGGTCATCGACTCGCGTCTGGTCGCCGAGGGCGAACAGGTGCGCCGCCGGCGTGAATGCCTGGCCTGCGGCGAACGTTTCACGACGTTCGAAACCGCTGAACTGGTGTTGCCGCGCCTGATCAAAACCGACGGCAGTCGCCAGCCGTTCGACGAAGAAAAACTCCGCGCCGGCATGCAGCGCGCGCTGGAGAAGCGCCCGGTGAGTGTCGAGCGCCTCGAATCGTCGCTGGTGCACATCAAACACAAACTGCGCGCCACCGGCGAACGCGAGGTCAAGTCGCTCGTGGTCGGTGAACTGGTGATGGCCGAGCTGAAAAAGCTCGATGAAGTCGCCTATATCCGCTTCGCTTCGGTGTATCGCCGCTTCCAGGACCTCAACGAGTTCCGCGAAGAGATCGATCGCCTGGCCCGTGAGCCGGTGAAAGAATGACCACATCCGCCGAACAAGCGATCCTCGACGCCCATTACATGGCCCGCGCGCTGGAATTGGCGCGTAAAGGTCACTTCACGACACACCCCAATCCGCGGGTTGGCTGCGTGATCGTGCGTGACGGGCAAATCGTCGGCGAAGGCTGGCATGTGCGCGCTGGTGAACCCCACGCCGAAGTCCACGCCTTGCGCGCGGCCGGTGAACTGGCCCGGGGCGCTACGGCTTACGTGACCCTCGAACCTTGCAGCCACCACGGCCGCACGCCGCCCTGCGCCGATGCGCTGGTCAATGCTGGCCTTGCACGGGTGGTTGCCGCGATGCAGGACCCGAACCCGGAAGTCGCCGGCCGTGGCCTGCAACGCCTGGAACAGGCCGGCATCGTGACCGAAAGCGGCGTGCTGGAAACCGAGGCGCGCAAGCTCAATCAGGGCTTTCTCAAGCGCATGGAGCACGGCTTGCCATTCGTACGGGTCAAGCTGGCCATGAGCCTGGACGGTCGCACGGCGATGGAAAGTGGCGAAAGCCAGTGGATTACCGGCCCGGCGGCGCGTTCGGCGGTTCAGCGGTTGCGTGCCCAGGCCAGTGTAGTGCTGACCGGTGCCGATACGGTGCTGGCCGACAATGCCCGTTTGACCGTGCGTGCCGATGAGCTGGGACTGGATGCCGATCAAACCGCTTTGGTCATGAGCCGTCCGCCGCTGCGCGTGCTGGTCGACGGCCGCCTGCGGGTGCCGCTGGATGCACCGTTCTTCAAGGCCGGCCCGGCGCTGGTCGCCACCTGCGTGGCAGTGGAAGAGCAATATGCAAACGGTCCGGAATGCCTGATCGTGCCCGGCTACGATGGCCAGGTCGATTTGCGCCAGCTGTTGGTCGAGCTCGCCAACCGTGATGTCAACGAAGTGTTGGTCGAGGCCGGTCCGCGGCTGGCCGGCGCTTTCGCTCAGCTCGGGCTGGTGGATGAGTTCCAGATTTTCATTGCCGGCAAGTTTCTGGGTTCCTCGGCACGGCCGCTGCTGGACTGGCCGCTGGCCTATATGAAGGATGCGCCTGAACTGAAAATCACTGAAATTCGCGCGGTGGGCGATGACTGGCGAGTCATTGCCATTCCTTCGCCAGCGGCGAGCGTATAATTCCCGGCCATCGCTACAGCGCTGGCCCTGTTCTCGAGGAGAACCCCATGTTCACCGGCATCATCGAATCCATCGGCAGTATTCGTGCATTGACCCCAAAAGGCGGAGATGTGCGGGTCCATGTAGAAACCGGCAAGCTCGACCTGAGCGACGTCAAGCTGGGCGACAGCATCGCGGTCAATGGCGTGTGCCTGACCGCCGTTGAATTGCCGGGTAACGGCTTTGCGGCGGACGTCAGTCGCGAAACCCTCGACTGCACCGCCATGAACGACCTGAAAAGCGGCAGCCCGGTCAACCTGGAAAAGGCCCTGACCCCGACCACTCGCCTCGGCGGGCATCTGGTCAGCGGCCATGTCGATGGCGTGGGCGAAGTGGTTGCCCGCACCGAAAACGCCCGTGCCGTGGAGTTCCGAATCCGCGCGCCAAAAGAACTGGCCAAGTACATCGCCCATAAAGGCTCGATCACTGTCGACGGCACCAGCCTGACCGTGAACGCGGTCGATGGCGCCGAGTTCCTGTTGACCATCATTCCGCACACCCTGAGCGAAACCATCATGGCGTCGTACCAGCCGGGTCGCCGGGTGAATCTGGAAGTGGACTTGCTGGCTCGTTATCTGGAACGCCTGCTGTTGGGCGACAAAGCCGCAGAGCCTACTTCCAGTAACATTACCGAAAGTTTTCTGGCCGCCAACGGCTATCTCAAATCCTGAAACTCAATTTCTAAAAGAATGGGGGTGCCTTGTGGCGCTCAATAGCATCGAAGAACTGGTTGAAGACATCCGCCAAGGCAAGATGGTCATCCTCATGGATGACGAAGACCGCGAGAACGAAGGCGACCTGATCATGGCCGCCGAGTGCTGCAAGGCCGAGCACATCAACTTCATGGCCAAGCACGCCCGCGGCCTGATCTGCATGCCGATGACCCGCGAGCGCTGCGAGCTGCTCAAGCTGCCGCTGATGGCGCCGCGCAACGGTTCCGGTTTCGGCACCAAGTTCACCGTGTCGATCGAAGCGGCCACCGGTGTGACCACCGGTATCTCCGCCGCCGACCGCGCGCGCACCGTGCAAGCCGCTGCCGCCCGTGATGCCAAGGCCGAAGATATTGTCAGCCCGGGCCACATCTTCCCGCTGATGGCCCAGGCCGGCGGCACCCTGGCCCGTGCCGGCCACACCGAAGCGGCTTGCGACCTGGCGCGCATGGCTGGTTTCGAGCCGAGCGGCGTGATCTGCGAAGTGATGAACGACGACGGCACCATGTCCCGTCGCGCCGAACTGGAAGCGTTCGCCGCCGAACACAACATCAAGATCGGCACCATCGCCGACCTGATTCACTACCGCATGATCCACGAACGTACCGTTCAGCGGATTGCCGAGCAGCCGCTGGACAGCGAACTGGGCCAATTCAACCTGGTGACCTATCGTGATTCCGTGGAAGGCGACGTGCACATGGCCCTGACCCTGGGCAATGTCTGCGCCGAAGAACCGACCCTGGTTCGCGTGCACAACATGGACCCGCTGCGCGACCTGCTGATGGTCAAGCAACCGGGCCGCTGGAGCCTGCGCGCCGCCATGTCCGCGGTTGCCGAGGCCGGCAGCGGTGTGGTGCTGTTGCTCGGCCACCCACTGGATGGCGATGTATTGCTGGCGCACATTCGCGAAACTGCCGACCACCTGGCGGTGAAAAAGCCGACCACCTACAGCACCGTGGGTGCCGGTTCGCAGATCCTGCGTGACCTGGGCGTGCGTAAAATGCGCCTGATGTCGGCACCGATGAAATTTAATGCGATATCCGGTTTCGATCTGGAAGTTGTAGAATACGTGCCCTCCGAATAATGACCGGTTGTTTCCGGCCCTGAATTCGCGGTTCAAATATCACTGAGGGGCGCGTAGAAGACGCGTCCCGGCTCTTTAAGAGATCTATCGAATGACCCTGAAGACCATCGAAGGTACCTTCATCGCCCCTAAAGGCCGCTACGCTCTGGTAGTGGGCCGTTTCAACAGCTTCGTCGTTGAAAGCCTGGTCAGCGGTGCAGTTGATGCCCTGGTTCGCCATGGCGTGAGCGAAAGCGACATCACCATCATCCGTGCGCCTGGCGCCTTCGAAATTCCGCTGGTTGCGCAGAAAGTCGCTCAGAAAGGCGAGTTTGCAGCAATCATCGCCCTGGGCGCGGTCATTCGTGGCGGCACTCCGCACTTCGAATACGTGGCGGGCGAATGCACCAAGGGCCTGGCCCAGGTGTCCATGGAGTTCGGCGTTCCGGTCGCTTTCGGCGTCCTGACCGTTGATTCCATCGAGCAAGCCATCGAACGTTCCGGCACCAAGGCCGGTAACAAAGGTGCCGAAGCTGCCCTGTCCGCTCTGGAAATGGTCAGCCTGCTGGCGCAGTTGGAGGCCAAGTGATTAGCGACGAAAGCGATCGTTTCAACCCGCGCGATCCAAAGCCTGCGGATGCTGGCAAGCCATCGAAAAGCGCCAAGCGTCGCGAAGCCCGTCAGCTCGCGACTCAGGCACTGTACCAATGGCACATGGCCAAGCAGTCGCTGAACGAGATCGAAGCGCAGTTCCGGGTCGATAACGATTTCACCGATGTCGATGGCGCGTACTTCCGCGAAATCCTGCACGGGGTTCCGCAGTTCAAGACTGAAATCGACACCGCGCTCAAGCCTTGCCTGGACTTGACCATCGAAGAGCTGGACCCGGTTGAACTGGCGGTTTTGCGCCTGTCCACCTGGGAACTGCTCAAGCGCGTCGACGTGCCTTACCGCGTTGTGATCAACGAAGGTATCGAACTGGCCAAGGTCTTCGGTTCCACCGATGGCCACAAGTTCGTCAACGGCGTGCTCGACAAGCTGGCCCCGCGTCTGCGTGAAGCTGAAGTGAAGGCGTTCAAGCGCTGATTGGCGCTTGTAACGTCGGCACGAAGCCATGGGCGAGTTTGAGCTGATCCGCAATTTCTTCGCCGCCGCGCCCTGTGCGCAGGGCGGCGAAGGCGTTGCCCTCGGGATCGGCGATGACTGCGCCTTGCTGGCCGTTCCCCCTGGGGAGCAGTTGGCGATTTCCACCGACACCCTCGTGGCCGGTGTGCATTTCGCAGATCCCTGCGATCCGTTTCTGCTCGGTCAGCGTTCGCTGGCCGTTGCGGTCAGCGACCTGGCCGCCATGGGCGCCACGCCCGTTGCCTTTACCCTTGCCCTGACCTTGCCGACGGTGACCACCGATTGGCTGCAGGCCTATGCCCGTGGATTGAACCTCATGGCCCAACGCTGCGGCGTGGCGCTGGTGGGCGGCGATACCACCCGGGGGCCGCTGAGCCTGACCATGACGGTGTTCGGTCGGGTGCCGGGTGGGTTGGCATTGACCCGCAGCGGCGCACAACCGGGCGACCTGCTGTGCGTGGGCGGCGAGTTGGGCAATGCGGCCGGGGCCTTGCCGCTGGTGCTGGGCGAGCGCAGTGCTGACGCGGTCATCGCCGACCCGCTGCTGGCGCACTACTGGTCGCCGCAACCGCAGCTGGGGCTGGGCATGGCGTTGCGTGGCAAGGCCACTTCGGCGCTGGATATCTCCGATGGCCTGCTCGCGGATTGCGGGCACATCGCCCTGGCGTCGAAAGTCGCCCTTGTGGTCGAACGCGAGCGGTTGCCGCTGTCGGCGGCACTGCTCGCGTTCCTCGGGCAGTCGGGCGCGCAAAGTGCCGCCCTCAGTGGCGGTGACGATTACGTCCTGGCCTTCACCCTACCGTCCGTCGAGTTGCCGGCATTACTGGCCGACGGCTGGCCGATCCATGTGGTCGGGCGCGTGGTGAACGGGCAGGGCGTGACGCTGCTGGACGCCGATGGACAAGACATCACCCCGCCAATCCGGGGTTATCAACATTTTCGGGAGACACCGTGACAGATCACCCCAAACAGGTCCCGGCGGAATTCGTGCCGCCTTCGGTCTGGCGCAACCCATGGCATTTCCTGGCGTTCGGCTTCGGCTCGGGCACCTTGCCAAAGGCACCGGGCACCTGGGGGTCGTTGGTTGCGCTACCCTTTATTCCGTTATGGCAAATGTTGCCCGATTGGGGCTATTGGCTGATGCTGGGCATCACCATGCTGTTCGGCTTCTGGCTGTGCGGCAAAGTGGCCGATGATTTGCGTGTGCACGACCACGAAGGCATCGTCTGGGACGAGATGGTCGGGATGTGGATCACCCTGTGGCTGGTGCCGGAAGGTTGGCAATGGCTGCTGGCGGGTTTTCTGATGTTCCGCTTCTTCGATATTCTCAAGCCGTGGCCGATTCGCTGGATCGACCGGCATGTACATGGCGGCGTCGGGATCATGCTCGATGACGTCCTGGCCGGGGTGTTTGCCTGGTTGGCAATGCAGGGATTGGTATGGATTTTCGCCTGACCGGAGTGGTCATGAGGCGATAAGCAGGAGAACTAGGGATGGCTCGACGCGGGTTGATGGTGCTGGTGTTCGCCTTGTTTTGCTCACTCGCCCACGCCGGGGAGTCGGCAACGACACCGTCCGTGATTCACCTGGCCAGCGAAGAATGGGAAGACTACACCGCTGCCGACGGTCACGGGTTGGGTTGGGACGTACTGCGGCAGGTCTTCGAACCGGCTGGGGTCAAGCTGGACATCCGCACCGAGCCCTACCTGCGTTCAATGGGCCTGGCCGAGCGCGGCGAAGTGGACGCCTGCGTCGGGTCCTATCGCGACGAGTCCAGCGAGCTGCTCTATCCGCACTGGAATTTCGACACCGATCACATTTATGCCTTGGGGCTGGCCAGCAGTCCGGTGCCGACCCCGGAAACCCTGGGCAACTATCGATTGGCCTGGGTCCGCGGCTACGATTACCAGGACTACCTGCCCAATGTACGCCGCTACGACGAAGTGATCCGGCGCACCGGCATCGTCTCGATGCTCACCCACAACCGCGCTGACTTCTACATCGATGCGCTGACCGAGGTCGATTACGTCCTCAATCGGGCCAAGGATCCATCCCAGTTGCGTCGCACCCATATCGCCGAATTACCCTTGTATCTGTGTTTCGCCAAGACACCCCAGGCCCGCACGCTGATGGCGCTGTTTGACCAGCGCATGGAACAACTGGTGAAAAGCGGCGAGTTGAAACCAATCTTCGAGCGTTGGAAGCAGCCGTATCCGTTTGACGAGAACTGATCGCGGATTTTATGGCCGGTGTTTGCCCCTGTGGGAGCGAGCCTGCTCGCGAAGACGGTATATCTGCCGACATTTTCCTCGACTGGAAGTCCGCTTTCGCGAGCAGGCTCGCTCCCACAAGGGGCTGCGGCAGCCCGGTTATCAAACTTTTTGATGGTTATGCTCGATAATTCAGCCTAAGCGTCGGCTGGAACGTGCTGTTACAATGCCGCCCAGCGAATCTTCAGTCTTTTGGATCAGGAGCACACCGGTGCCTGTCGTTTTTGTCGCCGCTTCCAAGCTGCCAACGCCTTTTGCGCAATTCACCATGCACGGCTTTCTCGATGAAGCGACCGGCCGCGAGCACGTTGTGCTGAGCCTGGGTGAGATCGCCGACGGTGCCCCGGTACTCGGCCGGTTGCACTCCGAGTGCCTGACCGGCGATGCCTTGTTCAGCCAGCGTTGTGACTGCGGCTCGCAGCTGGAAGCCGCGTTGCAGGCCATCGCCCGTGAAGGCCGTGGCGTGTTGCTGTACCTGCGCCAGGAAGGCCGTGGCATTGGCCTGCTGAACAAGATCCGCGCCTATGAGTTGCAGGACGGCGGTGCCGATACCGTTGAAGCCAACGAGCGTCTGGGCTTTGCCGCCGACCAGCGTGACTACGCCATGTGCCTGCCGATGCTGGAGCACCTGGGTGTGAAATCCCTGCGTCTGATGACCAACAACCCGCGCAAGGTCAAGGCCTTGACCGACATGGGCATCGTGGTTGCCGAGCGCGTGCCGCTGCACACTGGCCATAACCCGCACAACAAACTGTATCTGGCGACCAAGGCCAGCAAACTCGACCACATGATGGGCAACGAACATCAGGGCGAGGTAGACCGGGCGTGACCCGTGGTCAGGTGAGGCGGCGACTGTCCGTCAACTGGTGGCAATACCTGGCCCTCGCCCTGTTGCCGCTGTTCGTGATCAACGGTGTGTTCGGCCAGGGCGAAGCCATTCTGCCGGTGCTGGCGATGCCGTTGTTCATTGCCGGTGTGGCCTCGATGTTTGTCAGCCTGAAATTTTTTGGCGGCTACAAACATGCGCTGATTGCCACCCAGAAAGCCCTCGACACCCCTGAAGAACCCGCTGCGTGGATCAGCCTGACGGCCAAGCGGCGCACGGCGTTCCTCGCCGCCGGCCTGCCGGCGTGGATCGGTGCATTGGCGGTGTTTGTCGGCCTCGAAGCGGTGCCGCTGATACTGCTGGCGCTGTCGACCACGGTGCTGTTCTACCTCTACCGTATTCCGCGTCAACTCGGTTGATGCGTCCTGTCTGGCTGGCATGTTGGCTGCTGGCCTTCAGTGGTTCGGCAGCTGCCGTCGAACGGGTGGTCAGCCTTGCGCCGTCGCTCTCGGAAATCGTCGTCGAACTGGGTTCAGCCGACCTGCTGGTGGGTGTGCTGGATGCCGGCGAACGTCCTGCCGAACTAAAGAACCTGCCTTCCGTTGGCCGCTATGGCCAGCTAGACATGGAGCGGCTACTGAGCCTGAAACCCGATTTGCTGCTGCTCTGGCCAGGTAGCGTCGGCCCGGCCCAGCGAGAGCAGCTCAAGCGCTTGAACATCCCCACGTTCGTCGCCGAACCGCACACCTTTGCACAACTCACCGAACAGATCGAAGCGATTGCCACGCAACTCGGGCGATCTGAGCGTGGGGCTGCATTGGCCGACGGTATGCGTCAGCGGCTGGCGGAGTTGCGTCAGCGCTATCGTCGGGATCAGCCTATACGGGTGTTTTATCAGGTCTGGGATCGGCCGCTGTACACCGTGGGCGGTGGGCAGATCATCAGCGATGCGCTTGATGTCTGCGGGGCCCGGAACGTGTTTGCGGACCTGACGCTGCCGGCGCCGCAAGTCAGCGTGGAAGCGGTGTTGCAGCGCAATCCCGAGGTGATCCTGGCGGGGGATCAGGCGCAACTGGACGCGTGGGAAGCGTGGCCGCAGGTGACGGCGGTGATGAACGGGCAATTGTTGTTAGTGACGGATAAAGGCCTGGAGCGGCCGAGCGCGCAGATGATCGAGGCGACCGCCAAACTGTGCCATTTGATCGCGCCCGACCGCTGAGACCGAGGTGCCCCCTTCGCGAGCAGGCCCGCTCCCACAGTGGATCGGTGGTCAATGCATAACCCTTGTGGGAGCGAGCCTGCTCGCGAAGAGGTCAGTCCCATCACTGACAAATTCGGATCAGATCTCCGGCGTCCACGTCACCCCGAACATCCACGCCCGACCTTCCTCGCGATACCCATACTGACTGCCTTCATGGCTGTACAGTACCCGGCTGTAACCCTTGTCCAGCAGGTTATCCACCTTCAACTCCAGCTTGATCTCGCGATTGAGCTCCCAACTGCTGCGTAATCCGAGCAAGGCATAGCCGCCCAATGGCTGTTGATTGTTCAAGTCGTCATAGCTGCTGCTGACAGCCTGCCAACTGGCGCCGAGGCCGAGCCGGTCGAACTGCCGGTCCAGGTCCCAGCTCAAGGTGCGCCGCGCGCGGCGGGCCAGGGTATGACCGGTGTCGCGGTCCCGTGGGTCGATGATCGCCACGCCCAGATTGCTCTGCCAGCCAAACAGTTCCTGCTTCAGCGCCGCTTCAAAACCGTTGATTCGCGCCGAGGCAACGTTTTCCGGGCGTGAGTTGCTGCCGAAGATGATCGCGTCTTTCAGGTCCGTTCGGTACAGCGAAGCTTCCAGGCGACTGTCCTCGGTCAATTGGCTGCGCCATTGCAGTTCATAGCTTTTAGAGGTTTCGGGCTTGAGGTCGGGATTGCTGAAGTCCGGGTAATACAGGTCGTTGAAGGTCGGTGCGCGGAAACCTTCGCTGTAGGTCAGCAGCACGTCGTTGTCCGGGTTCAGCGGCAGGGTAAAGGTCCCGCTCCAGCTGTTCTGGCCGCCGAATTGCTGGTTCTGGTCGCGGCGCAGGCCCAGTTCGGTGGAGAAACTGTCGGTTCGGTAGCGATGCTGAATGAACGCCGCACGGTTCCAGCGGCTGTCTTCATCGAATGCCGTGCTGCTGTTGACCCGGTCTTCATACCAGTCGCCGCCGAGGATCAGGCTGTTGCGCTCATCAAGTGTCAGGTCGTTCTGCCAGCTCACGGAATCGCGGTAGGTGTTGAACACGCTGCGTTCATCGCTGAGCTTGTCGAAGGTCTTCTCGCGGTTTTCGCTGTGGCCGAATTCGATGCGGGTTTTCCAGATGTCGTTCACCCGCGCATCGACGTAGCTGCTGACACTGCTGACGTCGAATTCGCTGTAGGGCTGCTGCTGGACCGACTCGAACGTGTCCAGGTTGAAGCGGCCGAACGGGTTGTCGAATTCGCTTTTGCCACGGTTATCCAGCAGGTTAACGCCTAGTTCGATGTCGTCGCTGAGGGCATGGCTGAGGCTCAGGCTGAACGACTGGTTGCGGTACGCGTCATGGTCGCCATCGCTGGGATAGGACTCATGGGTGCGGTTGATCCCGGCGGTTTCATCGAGGCTGGCCCCGAGGTTGAAGCGGGTTTTTTCATCACCGCCGGACAGGCCGATGCTGCGCTCCCAGGTCTGGTTGCTGCCCATACCTACGTGTAGTTGCGGGCGCAACCCGGGCTCGCTTCCACGGCGGGTGAAGATCTGGATCACGCCACCAATCGCGTCGCTGCCGTAAATGACCGAGCGAGAGCCGCGCAGCACTTCCACGCGCTCGACCTGTTCGATGTTGATGTGCTGCAGGTTGCTGTCGCCGGAGGTCGAGTTGCCGATCCGCTGGCCGTCCACCAGCACCAGGCTTTGTGCCGATTGCGTCCCCCGAATGTAGACCCCCGGCAAACTGCCGCGCCCGCCGGTTTGCGCAATTTGCACGCCTGGTACGCGCCGCAGCAGATCAGTGACGCTGCTCGGTTGCAGCCGATCAATGTCTTCGCGGGTGAACACGGTGTTGGCGGCACTGCTGTCGTTGCGTGCTTCGACCTGGCGGTTGGCGCTGATCAGTACGTCGGGCAGCTTCAGGGCTTGATCGCGCTCGAAGGTATCGGCCAGCAGCGGGCCGGCTGGCAGCAGGCTCAGCGTCAGGGCGAGGGGGGAGAGTTTCATCGGCAGTCCGTGGGTACTTTGAAGCGAACACAATTTGATTGGCACAAAAACCAATGTGGGAGCGAGCCTGCTCGCGAAGGCGGCGTGTCAGTCAACATCCAAATTGACTGTCAGGCCGCTTTCGCGAGCAGGCTCGCTCCCACAGGGTTTTGCGTTTAGATGTTGAGCAGTTGCAGGCGTTCGCGAATCGACGCTTCGATCCCGGCCTCGTCCAGCCCACACTCCGCCAGCATCTGCGCAGGCTTGGCGTGCTCGACGTAGATATCCGGCAACCCCAGGTGCAGCACCGACTTGAGGATGTTTTCCCGGGCCAGGAACTCGCTGACCGCGCCGCCGGCACCGCCCATGATCGCGTTTTCTTCGACGGTCACCAGCAGCTCGTGGCTGGCGGCGATTTCACGCACCAGCGCTTCATCGAGGGGTTTGACGAAACGCATGTCGACCACAGTGGCATCCAGGGTCTCGGCGACTTTCAGCGCCTCGGCCAGTTGCACGCCGAACACCAGCAGGGCCACTTTGCTGCCCTGGCGGCGAACCACGCCTTTGCCGATTTCGATCGGTTCGAGGTCTTTCTCGATGGTCGCGTTCGGGCCGTTGCCACGTGGGTAACGCACTGCCGCCGGGCCTTCGTACAAATGACCGGTGGTGAGCATTTTGCGCAGTTCGTTTTCGTCGCTCGGCGTCATCACCAGCATGCCGGGAATGCAGCGCAGGAACGACAGGTCGAAGCTGCCGGCATGCGTCGGGCCGTCTTCACCCACCAGGCCCGCGCGATCGATGGCGAACAGCACGTCGAGGTTTTGCACGGCCACATCGTGAACCAGCTGATCGTAACCGCGCTGCAGGAACGTCGAGTAGATCGCCACCACCGGTTTTGCGCCTTCGCAGGCCATGCCGGCAGCGAGGGTCACGGCGTGTTGCTCGGCAATCGCCACGTCGAAGTAGCGCTGCGGGAAGCGTTCGCTGAAGGCCACCAGGTCGGAGCCTTCCTTCATGGCTGGCGTGATGCCCACCAGGCGCGGATCGACCGCCGCCATGTCGCACAACCATTCGCCGAACACGCCGGAGTATTTCGGCCCGCTGGCCTTTTTCGGCGCGGCGGCCGGAGCGTTCAGCGGTTCGAGCTTGGTGATGGCGTGGTAACCGATCGGGTCGACTTCCGCCGGGGCGAAGCCTTTGCCTTTCTTGGTGACGACGTGCAGGAACTGCGGGCCCTTCAGATCGCGCATGTTGCGCAGGGTGGCGATCAGGGTCGGCAGGTCATGGCCATCGATCGGGCCGATGTAGTTCCAGCCCAGTTCTTCGAACAGGGTGCCGGGTACGAGCATGCCTTTTGCGTATTCTTCGGTGCGTCGGGCGATTTCCCAGGCGCCGGGCAGGCGCGACAGCACTTTCTTGCTGCCTTCGCGCATGCTCGCGTAGGTGCGGCTGGAAAGGATCTTCGCCAGATAGTTCGACAGGCCGCCGACGTTGCGCGAGATCGACATGTCGTTGTCGTTGAGGATCACCAGCATGTTGGCGTCCACTTCCGGCGCATGGTTCAGCGCCTCGAACGCCATGCCCGCGGTCAGGGCGCCGTCGCCGATCACCGCAATCGCCTTGCGATCGCTGTTCTGCAGGCGGGCGGCAATGGCCATGCCTAGCGCGGCGCTGATCGAAGTGCTGGAGTGGCCGACGCCAAAGGTGTCGTATTCGCTCTCGGACCGGCGCGGGAACGCGGCAATGCCGTCCTTCTGGCGCAGGGTGCCCATGCGGTCGCGACGACCGGTGAGGATCTTGTGTGGATAGGCCTGATGACCCACGTCCCACACCAGCCGGTCGTCCGGGGTGTCGAACACGTAATGCAGCGCGATGGTCAGCTCGATCACGCCCAGGCCGGCACCGAAATGCCCACCGGTCTGACCGACCGTGTAGAGCAATTCCAGGCGCAACTCATCGGCCAGGGTTTCCAGCTCGGCTTCGCCTAACCGGCGCAGGCCGTCCGGCGTGTTCGCGCGGTCCAGCAGGGGCGTGGTCGGGCGCTTGCGGGGAATCTCATGAAACGTCGTGGGCATCAGGCGAATCGTTATAGGTATAAAAGATGCGGCAGTTTACCTGATGCATCGGTCCCTGCCCACGCGTTGGTCTTTTTTGGCGGATTCGCCGTCAGCTACGGCGTTCGACGATATAACGGGCCAGGTCGCGCAAGGGCTCGGCGGACGCGTCAAACGGTCGCAGTGCGTGCAGGGCCTGATCGCGCAGCTCCAGGGCATAGGACTTGGCAGCGTCCAGGCCGAGCAGGGCCGGGTAGGTCGGCTTGTCGCGGGCAATGTCGGCGCCCTGGCGTTTGCCCAGGGTTTCGGTATCGCTTTCGACGTCGAGAATGTCGTCCTGGACCTGGAACGCCAGGCCGATGGCCTGTGCATAAGTCTGCAGGGATTTCAGTTCGTCCTTCTCGGCACGGCCACTGGCCAGGGCGCCGAGTTTGACGCTGACTTCGATCAGGGCGCCGGTCTTGTGCCGGTGCATGTATTCGAGGGCTTTCTGATCGAGTTTCAGACCGACCGAGCCGAGGTCGATGGCCTGGCCGCCGACCATGCCCGCCGGGCCTGCCGCCAATGCCAGGGCGCTGACCATTTGCAGGCGAATCTCGGCGTCGGCGTTGCTCAGGCGCGGGTCGAGCAGGGCGCTGAACGCCAGGCTCTGCAAACCGTCGCCAGCGAGGATCGCGCAGGCTTCATCGAATTTCTTGTGGGTGGTTGGCTGGCCGCGACGCAGGTCGTCGTCGTCCATGGCTGGCAAATCGTCGTGCACCAGGGAGTAGGCGTGGATCAACTCCACCGCACAGGCGGCGCCGTTGGCTTGCTCGGCCTTGCCGCCCAGCGCTTCGCATGCGGCGTAGGCCAACAGTGGGCGTACGCGTTTGCCACCGTTCATCACGCTGTAGCGCATGGCTTCGTACAGGCGCGCCAGTTCAGGGCCTGGCGCGGTGAACAGGGTTTCCAATGCCGCGTTGACGCGGGCCTGGCTGGTCGCCGAATACGCTGCAATCATTCTGGTTGATCCGCGTCGAAGGGTTCCTCGGCCAACTCGCCATCACGCTCGAGCAGCACCTGAACCTTTTGCTCGGCCTGGGCCAGCGCCGCCTGGCAATCGCGGGTCAGCCCGATACCTTGCTCGAAAGCGGTCAGCGAGTCTTCCAGCGACAATTCACCGTTCTCCAGACGCTCCACCAGCGTTTGCAGGTCAGCGAGAGACTGTTCGAAATCCAGTGCAGCTTTTTTGCGGGCCATGGCGGCGATTTCCGGTTGACGTTAAACCGGCGCGACACTAGCAGATAGGGGGTTTATGGGCAAATGAGCGGGGTGTTTCGGCCAAGTTTTGCAAGGCGCAACCGGACCTGTGGCAAAGGGCCTTGGCCGCGGTCCCCTGTAGGAGCAAGCTTGCTCGCGATGGTGGTCAACGATAACGCGCAAAATCTGATGCGCTGCGGCGTCCTCAGGTTTTTCGCGAGCAGGCTCGCTCCTACAGGAAATAGTCGAACTCTACGCATGAGTTATTCGGCTCATTTCGTGAGCCGAATAGGGTCGCTATTCGGCTCACCGTCCACCCACAACCGTGATTCGCGCCGCATTGTAGGGTTGATCTGATTGTTAGGTTCCGGGCGAACGTCTAACCTTCGCGCCATTGACGACCCGCTCTTCACGGTTTTTTCAGACGAAACGCAGTATCCGCATCTGTAACGCGCCGAGGATCAGGCGCAAGGTTTCGTCATGCATGGCAGGAGGCGTCACATGCGCTCATTTCTTTTGCTGCTGATCGGACTGGCCTGTGCACCGGCCCTGGCCGCGCCGAGTGGCGAGTTGTCGGAACCGGTGGGTGGCTGGCGCTTCAACGGGCTGCTGGACCGCACGGAGAATCCGCGAGTCGCCTATCCCACGCCACCGATTGACCGGGGCGTGCAGCGCAATCGCACGATGATCGAAGGTCAGCTCAAGGCCATCGGCACGCAACGCGGCCCCCACACCCTGGCCGTTAATGGCAATCCACTGAACCTCTACACCGACGATCAGGGGCGTTTCGCCCGGCCCTATGCGTTCGGTGCCGGTTCCAACAGCGTCGAAGTGCGCAGCGCCGAAGGCCAGTCGCTCAAGCGCGTTCAATTCTATGAAGCCAACAACCTGCGTACGCCCGCGCGGATTCGTGTGGTGCTGGGTTGGGATGACCCCAAGGCCGAACTCGATCTGCACATCATTACCCCCGACGGCCAACATGCGTTCTGGGCGCGCCCGGCGATGAGCAACGGCGGCGGCCTCGACCCGGACGGCGTCGACGGCCCCGGCCCGGAGATGTTCACCATGACCGCGCCGCTGCATGGCACCTATCTGGTTTACGTCAACTATTGGGGCAACTTCGGCAGCGGCGGCTATAACTTCGATGAGGCCAGCAACCAGAACGAGGTGATCACCTCGCAGATCAATCTGGTGCTCAACGAAAACACCGTCGACGAGAAACGCGAGACCTTCATCGTGCCCTTGCGCGCCATCGGCGACCTGCTGCTGGTCAAGACTTTCAACTATTAAGCATCCCGCACCACGGATGAATTGGGTTTGTATTCATGAGCGATAGCACTGATTTACCGGCAGCAGCCCCGGCCGCCGAAACACCGGGCGTCAAACCGTCGCGCCGCTGGCCGGTCTTTGTGGTCGGGGCGTGCCTGGTCGCGGGCGTGGCTGCTGGCATGGGTTGGTTGATGCACAAAAGCACGGCCCCGGCGCCGCAACTGGCGGCTGAAAAGCTCGGCATGAGCCGCCCTGATGGTTTGCTGGAAACCCGGTCCCTGAGCCAGTTGCCCAAGGACCTGCTGGCAGTGCCGTTCCTCAGGGCAACCCTGACCGAAGATTTCGTCTTCTATTACGAAACCCATGCCGATCGTCTCGGTTTGATCGGCAGTCTGCGGCGAATCATTTACGAGCACGACCTGAAGTTGCAGGACACGCTGATCGAGCAACTGTTCGATCAGCCGGCCGACATCGCGTTGTGGCGCGGAGCGGATGGGCGACTCCGGGATTTCCTGCTGGTGATGGATCGCGGCGGGCTGGCCAAGGTGCTGGAGCCACTGGCGAAAGTGGCGCTGGATGATTCGCAGCTGAGCAAGATCGCTGACGTGAAAGTCGGCGCCGACGATGTGGCGCTTTATCAACTCACCTACAACGCCGGCAAGGCGCTGCTGTTCGCCTCCCATGGCGACAAACTGGTGGTGCTGTCGAATCCGACCAAACTCTACGACCCGCAAAGCGGCGTGACGCAAGCGTCGGGCAGCGTCTCGACCCAAGCCATTGCCGCGTTGCTCAATGGCGACAAGCTGTTCCCTGAAACCTTCGGCCTGGAACCCCGAGCGCCGGAGGTCAAGCAGCGGCTGTCGGTCAATGCCAGTGTGCTGGCCATGGGGTATCAGCGCTTTATCCCCAATTTCGCCGGCCTGCGTTTCGACATGGACGACAAGGGCTGGCACAGCTTCCTCGCCATGGACGAATTGGAGAACCAGCCGGATTTCGATTTCAAACCGATCTGGCAAGCCATGCCCATGGGCGCCAGCGCCTGCGTGGCCCTGCCGCTGGCTGCCGAACAGCAGAAACCCTTGTTGGTGAAACTCGGCGCTGAAGAGCCCGTGGCCCAGGCGCTGACCGGGCACATGGCCGGTGCGGCGGGCCTGTGCTGGTACGCCGATTCGCGGTTATACACGCCGTTGCTGGTGGCCAGCCTGAATGACAAGGACAGCGCCAAACTCGACGGCGACCTTGGCCAGCTGTTCGGTTCGATGGTTGGCGCCTACGAAGGCAACGTCGAAGAGCATGCGTTCCCGGTGGTGGAGAAGCACGAGGGCCAGACTCATCAGTGGCAGCGCCAGGTCAGCTCCAACTTCGGCCCGTACCCGGCCAAGGAGGCCGAGCAACCCGACGCGATCACCGGCAAGGCCTTCATGCGCGTGAGCCTGGCGCGCCATGGTTCGACGCTGCTGTTTTCCCTCGATGACAAACTGGTGGACAAGGCGCTCGGCACCCTCGACAAACGCTTCCCGCCGATGGCCGATGTGGTGCCGAAAGACGTACTGATGCCGATCTATTTCGGCCCCGATTCCATGGCGCAGCTGATGCAACGGGAAACCCTCGACAGCCTGCCCCAGGACATGGAGCCGGTGTTCTACAACGCCGCACAAACCTACCTGATCCCGAAACTGCGCACCCTCGGCGGTTACGGCAAGTACGCCCTGACCTTGCCCGAAGGCAGTGAGCCTGACGGTCACTGGCAATGGTTGCCATTGGAGTGGAAAGCGCTGTGAGCGGATTGATTCGAAGCCTCGGCCTGCTGGCGTTGCTGCTGAGCCCGGGGGCCGGAGCCGTCGAGACACCGGCCCTGGATGTACAGCAATCCCAGGTCTTCCGCGCCTGGTTCGTGCGCATTGCCCAGGAACAACTGAGCCAGGGCCCGAGCCCCCGCTGGTATCAGCAGGACTGTGCCGGGCTGGTGCGTTTCGCCGCCAACGAAGCGCTGAAGGTCCATGACGAGAAATGGCTGCGCAGTAACGGTTTGTCCAATCGCTACCTCCCTCCGGAACTGCAACTGAGCGATGCCCAGCGCGGCCTCGCCCAGCAATGGCAACAGGGCAGCGGCAAGGTCGGGCCGTACGTCAACGCAATCAAACTGATTCAGTTCAACAGCCAACTGGTTGGCCGTGATGTCGCCCAGGCAAGACCCGGTGACCTGATGTTTTTCGACCAGGGCGATGACCAGCACCTGATGATCTGGATGGGCCGCTACATCGCCTATCACACCGGCACCACCACCCCCACTGACAACGGCATGCGTTCGGCAAGCCTGCAACAACTCATGACATGGAAGGACACCCGATGGATACCCGATGCAGCCAACCCCAACTTCATCGGCGTTTATCGACTGAATTTTCTCTCCCAATGATCGGTGCCCGCATGCTGCGTTTTCTGCCCCTGTTGTTGGTCCTGGTGTTGCCTTTTGCGGCGGTGAAGGCCGAAGACACCGTGGAGCCGAGCGGCTACACGCCAGTGTCCGGTGAAAGCTTTTTTCTGCTGGCCGACAGCAGTTTCGCCAGCGACGAGCAGGCGATGGTCCGCCTCGAAGCGCCCGGCCGCGACTACCGCCGGTTTCGCATGGAACCTTATGGTGGCGCCGATATTCGCGTGTATCGGATCGACAAGCCGCTGGACTTTCTCAAGCGCCAGAAGAACCTGCATCGTGTGGTCAGTGACGGCCAGTTCAAGGGCGAAGGTCTGTCCAACACCCTGGCTTACCTGTGGGACAACTGGTACCGGAAATCCCGTCGCGTGATGCAGCGGGCGTTTTCCTACGAGTCGCGTAAACAAGTCACCGAAGAAGTGCCGGAACTGAAGATCGGCGCCGCCATGACCGCGCCAACGCCCTACGACGCGCAGCCGCAATTTGCGTTGATTCCGGGCCTGCCGGTGGTCAGTCAATTCCGCTATCCGCTGTGGGAGGCCAAGCCGATCCAGCCGCCGCCAGGGGTGAACCTGGCCGGGTCTTCCAGTGAGTTCGTCAGCGTCGCGCCAGGTAACGTTTACATCCCGTTGGGCAACCTGAAGCCGGGTCTCTATCTAGTCGAAGCGCTGATCGGCAAGTACCGCGCGACCACCATGGTCTTTGTCTCCAACACCGTCGCGGTGAGCAAGATTGCCGGCGATGAATTGCTGGTGTGGGCCGCCCGCAAACACGAGGGCAGTTCGGTGCCCAAGGTCAATGTGTTGTGGACCGATGGCCTGGGCGTGATGAGCAGCGGCGCCACCGATGCCGAGGGTTTGCTGCGGCTGAAACACGTCAGCCCCGAGCGTTCGTTCGTGATCGGCGAGGACGAGGAGGGCGGCGTTTTCGTCTCGGAAAACTTCTACTACGACAGCGAAATCTACGACACCAAGCTCTATGCGTTTACCGACCGGCCGCTGTATCGACCAGGGGATTGGGTGTCGCTGAAAATCGTCGGGCGCGAGTTCAAGAATGCCCGGGATTCGGTACAGCCCGCCGCAGCGGACGTCAATGTGACGGTGCTGGATGCGACCGGTACGGCGCTGCAAAGCCTGGACTTGAAGCTCGATTCGAAGGCCGGCACCCAAGGCCGATTCCAGTTGCCCGACAACGCGGTGGCCGGTGGTTATGAATTGCGTTTCAACTACAAGGATCAGGCCTACAGCAGCGCCTTCCGCGTGGCCGAATACATCAAGCCGCACTTCGAGATTTCGCTGAACCTGGCCAAGCAGGATTACCGCACCGGTGAGCCGGTCAAAGGCAATCTGGTGCTGCTGTACCCGGATGGTAAACCGGTGGCCAACGCCAAATTGAGTCTGAGCCTGCGCGCCCAGCAACTGTCGATGGTCGATAACGAACTGCAATACCTCGGGCAATTCCCGGTGGAACTGACCAGCACCGAACTGACCACCGATGCCAAGGGCAACGCCACCCTCGACCTGCCGGCCGCGGAGAAACCGAGTCGCTACATGCTCACTGTGTTTGCCAGCGATGGCGCGGCGTATCGGGTCAAGACCACCAAGGAAATCCTCATTGATCGCGGTGCGGCCAATTTCCGCTTGAGCGCACCGCAGCGTTTCAGTGCGGTGGGGGACAAGGTTGCGTTCAGCTATGCCAATGAAAGCGAGCAAGCCGCAACGGTCGCGCCGAGCAGCTACGGTTGGGTGCGCCTGGAAGACCAAAGCACCGGCGAAGGCAAACTGACGGCGACCGATAAAGGCTTCACATTGGCCTTCGACCGACCGGGCACTTACAACCTGACGCTCAGGGATGACCATGGCCGAACCCTCGGCGCCACCGGCCATTCCGTCACCGGCGACGGCGTCAAAGCCGTGCCCGGCACCGTGGAAATCGTCCTCGACAAACCCGAGTACAAGGCGGGCGATGAAGCGCTGGCGCTGATCACCTTCCCCGAACCGGTCAGCGATGCACTGCTGTCGCTGGAACGCGACAAGGTCGAGGCCACTGCGCTGCTGTCCAAGGGCGGCGACTGGCTGAAGATGGAAAAACTCAGCGACACCCAATACCGCGCACGCATCCCGGTGAAGGACAGCTTCACGCCGAACCTGACGTTCTCGGTGCTGTACACCAAGGGTGGCCAATACAGTTTCCAGAACGCCGGCATCAAGGTGGTCATGCCGCAGATCGACGTCGCTATCGCGACCGACAAGGACACCTATCAACCCGGCGATACGGTCTCCGTGGATCTGACGACGCAGTTCGCCGGCAAGCCAATCCCGGCGCATTTGACGGTCAGCGTGGTCGACGAAATGGTCTACGCGCTGCAACCGGAAGTGGCGCCGACCATCGACCAGTTTTTCTACCATCCACGGCGCAACAACGTGCGTACCAGCGCCAGCCTGTCGTTCATCAGCTACGACGTCGCGCTGCCGGGTAGCCCAGGCGCGCCGGGCAAGGCCAACCGTAGCGAGCGCGGGGTGAAAGTGCTGGAGCGGCCACGTCGTGAAGACGTTGACACTGCTGCATGGCAACCGGAGCTGGTGACCGATGCCAACGGCAAGACCCGTTTCACCTTCAAAATGCCCGACTCCCTGACCCGCTGGCGCATCACCGCCCGGGCCATCGCCGATGACGGTCAGGTCGGGCAGAAGAAGCAGTTCGTGCGCTCGGAAAAACCGCTGTACCTGAAGTGGAGCGGACCAAGTAAATTCCGTGCAAACGATAAACCTGACCTGGGTGTGTTTGCCTTCAATCAGGCGGAAGGCCAAGTCAAAGCTGAGCTAGTGATTCACTACGCGGGCAGCGAGCAGCGAATTCCGGTCACCCTGAACAGCGGCATCAATTACATCCCGCTGCCGGTTTTCGCGCTGAGCAATGGCGAGTGGACCGCCGAACTGGTGCAGGACGGCAAGACCGCCGATGCCCTGGCGGTTCGCTTGAGTGCGACCGGTGATGGCTGGCAGGTCACGCAGAGCCAAAGCCTGGACGTCGCCAGTGGTGACACGCCGCTGAGTTTGCCGGCGGACGCCACGGACATACGCCTGCGTCTGGATGACAGCCCGCAAGCGCTGTTCCGTTCGGCGCTCGATGATCTGCTGAGTTACCCCTATGGCGGCGTCGAACAGACCGCCAGTCGTTTGCTGCCGCTGAGCATCGCCTATCCTGCGCTGTCGTCGAACCCGCAGATCCGCGATCGACTGCGCCTGATCATGCAGAACAGCCGCTTGCGCCTGGTGCAAATGGCCGGGCCGTCGGCGAGCTTCACCTGGTGGGGCATGGATGGCGAGCCCGATGCATTCCTCACCGCGTACGCCTATTACGCCGACTGGCACGCCAGCAAAGTGCTGGAGCTGAACCTGCCGCCGGAGCATTGGCTGCGGGTGCTGGAGGTCTACGCCAAGCAGGCGAAAAACACGCCACCGTTGCAGCGAGCGCTGATCCTGTCGTTCGCCAGACAAATGCAATTGCCGGTGAACTCCTTGCTCAGCGGCTTGATGGACGATCTGGCGAAATCGGGCGAGGGTACGGCCGCGAACATGCTGGATGCGGATGACGACAGCCTTGTGATGAGCGATCCGGATTCTGCGCTCGGTTTGGCGGCTGCCCGGGTGTTGACGGCTTCGCTGGCAAAGCAATCGAAGGTCGCTCTGCCGGACGCGTTCAACCGGCAACTGGCCGATGCGCAGCAGCGATTGGCAGTCAGCTCCGAGCCGTTTGCCGAAGCGTTGGACCTGTCGCTGCAACCCTTCGATCAGGCCCGCGCTCAATCGTTGCTCCAGCGTTTGCTGCCACAGCAATCGACCCTGGAGCGGGCGCTGGCATTGACCTGGCTGCAACGCAGCATCGAACAGGCTTCGCCGACCATCGCACTGGCGCCGGGGGAGGGCTGGAAGAAAAAGTACGGTGATACAGGTGAGGTGTATTGGGCTTGGCAGGGGGCTTCTCCCGTGCCTGCGATGTTGTCGTTGAGCGGTACTCAAGAGCGTCCTCTGCGTGCTGCGCTGAGTTACCAGACCCGGCAGCCTGCGGTGGATCCGATGGCCGTGACCGTCACCCGACGCCTGTCGCGACTGGTGCCGGGTGACGAAGCGTTTACCTTCAAGCTCGAACCGGTCGGAACCACGCCGTTGTCCAGTGACAGCCTGTTCCTGGATGAAGTGATCCTCACCAGCAAGGCTGCCAAACCGTTGCGCTTCGGTCTGCTCGAAGTGCCGCTGCCGCCGGGTGCCGATGTCGAGCGCACCACCTGGGGTATCAAACTCATGGGCAAGCCCGGCACCGAACCGACGGCGCTGGAAAAGGCCCGGTTCGAGCCGGGGCAACTGGCCTACGCGGTGCCGGTGGATGCGCTGAGCGGGGAATTGCGCCTGCGGCATTTGGTGCGTTTTTCGCAGAAGGGGCAGTTCAGTTTGCCGCCGGTGCGATTCACCCAGATGTATGCGCCGCAGCATCAGGCTCAGGAGCAGAAACCGGCGCTTGGTCAGGTTACGGTTCACTGACATGCTGCGGCCTTGGCTCTGGTTGCTGCTGTGTTTGATTCCTGCGCTGACCGTGGCGCAGGACGAACCTTTGCGTCTGGCGTCCAAGGGCGAATTGTTGTCGTTGAACAGGACTCAGCTGCTGACGCGCGAGCCGTTGCCCAATACCTTGCAAACGCCGTTGGGCAGTGTGTGGAAGCTGTTTGTGTACGGCTGGCTGGTGGATACCGGCGCACATGAACCGGCATATGAATGTCGCGGACAATCGAAAGAGGAAGTGTATTGCTGCACGGCAGGAGGCAGGGTCGAGCGGGATCAGGCCTTGGTCAAATCCTGCGGCTTGTATTTCGAGCCGGCGCGACTGGGCATTTCCGGCGCGGACTGGCGAGCGTATTGGCAAGCGCGACAGGCACCGGAGTGGCTGCTGAACTTGCCGTCATTGCAGCCCGCCACCCGGGTTTCGGTCGCGGAGTTGTTGCGTATGCTGGCGGTGATGCCGGCGCAGGAACAGGCGCGGCGAGTGCTACTCGATGTGGTCTTGAATGCCGCTGACGGCAACGTCGTCGGCGAACTCGGCAGCCGCTTGCGG
The DNA here is from genome assembly GCF_013359695.1 of Pseudomonas sp. C2B4. Classification (GTDB taxonomy): domain Bacteria; phylum Pseudomonadota; class Gammaproteobacteria; order Pseudomonadales; family Pseudomonadaceae; genus Aquipseudomonas. The sequence continues at coordinate 172,940 of NZ_JABFMU010000004.1, read as the reverse complement.
GTGAAAACCTGGAGCTGGCTGGGGGATCAGGACGCGGCGTCGCGTCAGGGTGGATTCGCGGGCTGGACGGTGGACGGTACGCCGATCTGGAGCGGTGGGCGCGGGACCAGTCAGCGTGTCTTGCGTGATTACGCAGCGGCGTTATCGGCGGTCGTACCTGTTGCGTGGCCTGCTGATGCGGGGCGTTGTGTCGAAGTCAGCCTGTTCTCCCGCTACCCGCTAAAACGAGTACTTTCAGACAGCAACGAGGTGCCCTCGGGGCCGTTGCGAGGTGACTATCGCGTTGAATTCGCCAATGGCAACCAGCTAGATATCCACAGCGACGGCGAGCTGTTTTTGCTCAAAGACAAGCTCGTCGCGCGCCTTGATCGCGAAGAATACGTCGCTCGCGTGCTCCAGCGCGAAGCCACACCCGAGCCTGTCGAAGCCGCCAAAGCCCTGGCCGTGGCCATCCGCACCTATTTGCTGCAAAACGCCACGCGCCATGGCGACTGCCTGAGCATCGACGACAGCAGCCAGCGCCAGCGGGTCGCCCCTCGTCCGGCCAGCTTTGATGCTCGCAACATCGCTGCATGGACCGCTGATCTGGTGCTGGCCGGCAGCCCCGTGACCTACCATTCCGATCAGCCCGGCCCGGACAAACTGTCCTGGCAGCAAGCCGTCGAACAGGCCCGCGCCGGACAACGCTATGACGCCATCCTGCTGCACGCGTATCCACGCGCCAGCCTCAGTCGTTGGGACAATCCGGTCGCTTCCTGCGAAGCACTGCCCGCCGCACAGGACTGGCTGCAAAAACAACGACGCGGCTGGCGCCCGAAGCTGGAAAGCGAAATCGGCTACAACGAAGTCAGCACCTTCGCCGTCTGCCGCCTGACGTTTGGCCGTCCCTACGTCGACCGCGAACGCCAGCGCATCTACGTGCGTGGCGTCCTCTCGCTGCAGGACCGCCTCGACCTGACCCACGAATACCTGCACCTGGCCTTCGAAGCACATCCCAATGGCCAGGATGAAACCTACATCGAAGGGCTCGCCCGCCACCTTTTGCTGGAATAGACCATGACACTTCGTTTTCCACAGGTCTTGCTGTTGCTTTGTTCGTTGTCGGTTTTACCGCTGGCGATGGCGCAAGGCGTCAAACTCGACACCCCCGCTGGCGGCTGGCGAACCGGTGCGCCTGAAGGTGAGGGCGAGCGCTTCCGCCAGACCGTCAACTACCCGGCTTCCTCGGTTAACACGCCAGCAGGGCAGGCCAACACCGCACGCATCAGTGGCCAGATCAAAGCCACGCCCAAGAACAACGAGCCCGGTCGACTGATCGTCAACGGCGTCAGCATGCCGCTGAAAATCGACTCCGCCGGCCGCTTCGACCGCCCGTTCTCATTCCCCAATGGCAGCAACAGCGTCGAAGTCCGCAGTCCCGACGGCCAGCATCGCCAGCGTACGCAGTTCCTCAACGCCAGTGGCGGCGCGACACCCGCCAAATTGCGCGTATTGCTGGCCTGGGACAGCGACGGCACGGACCTCGACCTCCACCTCATCACCCCCGACGGCGCCCACATCTGGTACGGCGACCGCGCCGTGCCCAACGGCGCGGCACTCGATGTCGACGTCACCACCGGCTACGGCCCGGAAATCTTCGCCATGCCCGCGCCGATCAAGGGGCAGTACCTGGTGTATGTGAATTACTTCGGCGGTGGCTACCGCAATGATGAAGAAGGGCAGGAGGATGCGGTGCAACCGTTGACCACCGCGCAGGTGACGGTGATTACCGAAGAGGGGACGCCGAGCGAGAAGATGGAAACGTTTGTGGTGCCGATGCGGGCGGTGGGGGAGTTGACGTTAGTTAAGGGGTTTAGTTATCCGTGATTTGGTATTGTTTACATTATTAGTTGTTGGTTCATGAGGCAGTTATTTTTTGTATGATATCAAATGAACATGCTGCTCTTTATGATTTATTATCGTGCTGATCGAATTTTTTGGATTATGTATGCAGGGGAGTATCTGAATATCAGATAATTCATGACTGTTAAAACGTAGATTGCGTACAAAAGGCCTGCTGAATATAAAGCGTAAGTTATTTTATATGCTCCAAGGATCGCATAGCGCCTCCTTGCGTGGGCTAAATCGGTGTCGTCGAAATATAAAATGAATACGATGAAAGATGATAATGCAATAAATCCTGGCAGCAAAAAAATGAGTTTTTTTTCAGAGTGTCTAGGAAAGTTTATTCGTTCAAAGGATGAGTGTTTCAGTGTCTTGTAGGTGAATATTATGGAGAATACAGGGGCAGTTAAACATATGTAGTTGGTAATGAATTTCGATGTTAAAGGGAAATTCGATGACCACGCACCAACCTTTCCGAAAAGGTTTTGGTCGATTATTCTTTCTATAGAGTGTAGTAATTGAGTGTCTGCGTTGTTGGGGATAAAATAGATGGATAAAAAAATTGGAATCCAGGTGATTGTCATGAATAAATATGGTATTTCCATTTTTTTAAATTTTATACCAAGTTTTTCCATGTGGCCCTCTATGAGCTAAAGCCCTCAGCACCTATGCAGTGCTGAGGATGTTGATCAGCTATTGGTCAAGCATCTAACTGGTTTTCAGGTTTGCTTCTGAAAAGTTTATTAAATATTTATTTATTTCGTCAACTGTCTCTGAGTCGAAGTAGGAAGCTGCACTGGCTATTATTAATGCGGCGATAGGGACGCTTAATAGAACAGGTGAACCGATTGTCGCGAAGAACCCAGCAAGTAGAATTCCTGCAGCGTAAGCGGCCAAGGCTCCGGCTGCTATTGCTTCAATCTCTAACCCCAGCGGTTTCCAATCTCCCGTTTGAATACCGATGATGGTTTTTTCGCGAATCGCCTCTGCCTGAACAATTTTTCCAGTGACACCAAATGCCTTTCCCAATCGCTTTGCATTATCCGCGAAGGTTGCTTTATCTAGCGCATTCAAAGCATCGACTACAGCTTGAGTGTCTTTTGCGTTAAGCTTTAAATTAGGGTTGGAATTGATTTTTTCAAAGGAGGCCAATGCTTCATCGTAGCTTCTGATCTTCTTCCCCGAAATATTGGTTTGCAGATCTTGAGCAACTTTACTCAGCTCGGCCCCGTATTTTTCGAGAATGTGCTTGTTAGTATCTGCCAAGAAACTTACTGCCTCTTTATAGACCGATTCCTCGGCTCGGGCTTCTTCTTCGGCAGCAATTCGGGCCTGCTCCGCGGCAACTCTTCTAGCCTCAGCCTCAGTTACAAGTCGAATTTGCTCCAGCGAATTTTCTGCCTCTTTAGCTCGCGCGATTAGCTCTCCAAAAGCGCTTGCTGCAGCGGCCAAATGCCGCACTGATTCCGAGTGAAGTAGGGATGCGTGGTAATCATTCCATCGCTTGCCCAAGTTGGTGTTAGCCTGTAAGTGAACAAGGCTTTTAATAGATTCAAGTTCAGGTTTGCTTAATGGTAGTTGTATATTTGGGTTGGCCGTTGCATAGGTGCCAACTGCTGCCTGGTTTTGAACGATTAAATTGTCTATTACTGCTTTGTACTTTTCTAGCGACTGAGAGTGAGTGAGTCCTTCTACTGAACCTGTTGCTGCAGCGATTTCTGCTTGAAGAAAGTGTGGGAGTAACTGGATACGAATATCTTTTTCAGTATTCGTTGCATAGAGTCTTTCCGCTAACCAACTCGACATCTGTGCCGGCTCGGCTTGTGACCCGGTTTCAGCTTGGCTCAGGCTTTTCGCCAGACCGGCAAGGTGACTGGCCAGAATGTTATTTTCTAGCGAGAGTCGTTTGAGTTCCAGGGCAGAGCGGTATGCTCGGTCGATTGCGGCATAGGCTCCCAGTAAATCCGGCGGTACCGAATTCACTCCATCAACTACTTTTCGGAAAGGCAGATCTTTCATTAGAAAAAATGGATTTTGCCCATAAAGTGAATGCGCAGTCTCGATTTGAGACTGATACTCTTGCTCCTTTAGACGTATAGTATTGATAGTTGTTGTTTGATCTGTTTTTGCGTTGTCTATTTGATTGAGTTGCTGGCCTGATTTAGCGCCTTGCTTTCTTTGTTCGATTTCATTGCTAACTGTGATTGTTATTCTGTTAAAAATTTCTTGATATTCATCATCGATAATTGATTGGTTAGCACGATGCTCTCCTATGAAGTCATCCCATATGTAAGGTGTAAGGGGGTCAAGCTTATCCTTGCTTGGGGTACGTCCCCGATGGTCTTCAGTGTTGATATAGAGACCCTGGCTCCCATTGAATGTTGGTAGTCTGAGAGCTCTAATGGGAACTGGACCTATTTCATAAGAGTTTGGGCCTGTTTTTATATGAGGTCCTAAATATCTACCTGCGCCAGACATACAAATATCCTTTTAAGTATTTTCTATTGCGACGGTGGATCAACCAAAACTAAGAATTCTGATCTAGCCCTGCTTCTGTGATGTCGTGAGTGGGGGTGGCCGTGAATGCTTGAATTCGGAAGTAGTACGAAAATCAAGCGGGCTAACTGTGCAGTCACGCAGACTTAAATGCTACATGCAATTAGTAACTATTCGTGATTGCGGTTTCGATTTGCACGCGGTCGCACCCATGGCGCGGCACTGGATGTCGACGTCACCACCGGCTACGGCCCGGAAATTTTCGCCATGCCGGCACCGATCAAAGGGCAGTATCTGGTGTATGTGAATTATTTCGGCGGTGGTTATCGCAGTGATTAAGAAGGGCAGGAGGATGCTGTACAACCGCTGACCACCGCGCAGGTGACGGTGATTACTGAGGAGGGAACGCCGAGCGAGAAGATGGAGACGTTTGTGGTGCCGATGCGGGCGGTGGGGGAGTTGACGCTGGTTAAGGCGTTTAGTTATCCGTGAGGCTCAAGTAAATTCTGCGAAGCGTCTGGACGCGGTTGCGTCCCAACTTTTTTCAGGCATTAAAAAGCCGGCTTGTGGCCGGCTTCTCGGGGACTGGCTTGGATCATTTTTGGTAAACCGCGCCAGCCTTCAAAACGTACACCCGGATCTTGCGTCCGGCTGTGGGACTCGGCGAGAAAGTCATCTGCCTTGTCGGTGCGATCGGAGCCGCGGGGCGGGTCGATGCGCAAATGTGGGGCGCAGCATACTGATTTTTTGGGGAAATTCCCAGCTTGGCGTGTGGGATAGAGCGTTTGGATTGCTCAGGTGTGGCTCAAGGATTGGTGTTTTCTGGTGAATGTCCTATCGCATTCGCGGGCAAGCCGCGCTCCCACAGGTATTGCAGGAGCTTGTGGGAGCGTGGCTTGCCCGCGATGACCTTCCCCCGATTTCACAAAAACGGCACCGGCGGCCTGCGTTTGTTCAGTGTCGACCACCAGAACACCCAGCCCAATACCCTGATGTTCTGCTCTTCGATTTGCGCGGGCCTGAAGATTTCATCCGGGTAGTCTGCGCGGTTATGGCTGCGTAATCGCAGCGCGTTCCCCGGCATTCGATGCAGGTATTTGATTCGCAGCATGCCGTCGTGTTCGATGGCATAGATCTCGCCGTCCACAATCTGGGTCAGGCCACGGTCGATGGCCAGAGTCGAGCCGTCTTCTATGCGCTCAGCCATGCTGTTGCCGATCATGTGGGCGCAGATGGCGTCTGCATGGTTGATTTCCAGGGAGTCCAGGTGGCTGCGTGGCAGTCGGATGGATTGGCCAGGGTCTTCGATGACGTGGGTTTTGCTGGAGCCGGGGGCGGTGGCGAATTCCTTGTAGAGGGGGAGTTCGACGTCGGTGGGTTCAATGACCGTGTAGACGCCGCGAATCGCTTGGGCGTCGAAGATGTTGCCGGATTCGTCGTGCAGGCGCAGGTGCGTGGCGTCTTTCGGGCCATTGCCTGTTTTCAGCCATTCACTGTTGACGGACAGTTTTCTGGCGACTTCTTCCATGCAGTGGGCGGGCACACCACGGGTGTACCAATTGTGGACATTTTGCGGGGCCGTGTTCAGGAATTCGGCAAACCCGGTTGTCGTGATATTGGCTAATCCAAGGAGTGCTTTGAAGCGAGGGCCGCTAGTGTTCTTTTTCATAAACGCGAGTCTACTGGCGCGGCATAAGGCTTTGAATAAACGACGCGTTCAAATTTCGAGGGAAATTTACGACGGGATGTAAGACGTGTTTGAGGATTTTTAAACAAAAAAACACCAAAGCCAGTCCTCTTAAACAAGGCGTTTAACTGGTGCTTTTCGAGCGCCCACAAAAAACCCCGGATCACCGGGGTTTTTCTTGAAGCGTGTCGCTAGAAGCTTTTAGCGGCTTCTTAGCCTTTATAGGCAGCAACCGACTTGGTGATTGCAGCGCGGGCGGCGTCTGCGCCGTCCCAGCCTTCGATCTTCACCCATTTGCCTTTTTCGAGATCTTTGTAGTTCGCGAAGAAGTGCTCGATCTGCTGGATCAGCAGGGCTGGCAGGTCGGTGTATTCCTTCACATCGACGTACAGCTGGGACAGCTTGTCGTGTGGAACAGCGATGACTTTGGCATCGCCGCCGCCGTCGTCGGTCATGTTCAGGATGCCGACCGGACGGGCGCGGATCACGGAGCCTGGGGCAACCGGGTAAGGGGTTACGACCAGCACGTCCAGGGGATCACCGTCGTCAGCCAGGGTGTTCGGGATGTAACCGTAGTTGGCCGGGTAGAACATTGGGGTGGCCATGAAACGGTCAACGAACAGGCAATCGCTGTCTTTGTCGATTTCGTACTTGATCGGCGCGTGGTTGGCCGGAATCTCGATCGCGACGTAGATGTCGTTCGGCAGGTCTTTGCCAGCCGGAATCTTGCTGTAGCTCATTGGGCGTTGCCCCCGTAGTTGACCAAAAACACTTGGCCGGATTGACCAAAAAGTGGCGGCGATTATAGGCATATTCCTACGCCTGCGCCATGTACCAGAAGTCGTAGGACCTCAGTCGTGTGCCTGATAGACAGGGTCGTCGGCGAGAAGTTGCCTGAGCCTCGCCAGCGGGTCCTGGCGATAGAACAGCTTCAGCTGCTCATACACCTGTGGATAAGCCTCGTGCAGCAAATCCGGGGCGCTGAAGAAATATTCGCTGGTGACGGCAAAGAACTCTGCAGGATTTTCCGCGGCATAGGGGTCGATGGCTGTCTCGGCGTCCGGATTGCGCTCCAGTTGCCGGTCGAGGTCGTCATAGGCCTCTTGCATGACCCTGGCCCAATCGCTGACCCGCATATCGGCGTGCAGCGGCGGCAAGCCGTTGGCGTTGCCGTTGAGCATGTCGAGTTTGTGCGCCAGTTCGTGGATCACCAGGTTGTAGCCCTCCCAGCTACCGCTGGCCATCACGCCAGGCCACGCAAGGATGACCGGTCCCTGCTGCCAGGCTTCGCCGCTGTGCTCGCCGTCCCATTCGTGCTCGACACCACTGGCGTCACGATGGCGCTGAGGGCTGAGGAAGTCGTCGGGGTAGAGAATGATTTCGTGAAAGCCCTGGTACCAGTTCAGATCGCCCAGGTGGAGCAGCGGCAGTTGCGCCTGGGCGGCGAGCAACAGGCGTTGTTCCTGATGCAAGTCGACACCGGGCAGGGTGGTCAGGTGCTTGTCCTGCAGGAACAGCACGCAGGCTTCGCGCAGCCACTGGTCTTCGGCGGCGCTGATACCGTCAAGGAATCTCAGATGGTGTCGCACCCGTTGCCACATGTCGTCGGCAATCGGGTGTCTGGCCAAGGTGCGCCGGCGTCGCCAGGCGCTCAGGGACCACATCGTGAATCAGCGCGGATGGGCTTTTGAGGCAGCGTTGCCGAAACGGCTGCGGATCACGCCGATGATCATCGGTACCAGCGACAGCAGGATGATGCCGACCACCAGCAGCGACAGGTTGGACTTGATGAACGGTACGTTACCGAAGAAGAAGCCGAGAGTGACCAGGCCGCCGACCCAAAGAATCGTGCCCAGCACGCTGAAGGCAAAGAAGCGCGGGTAGGGCATTTTCGCTACGCCGGCGACGAATGGTGCAAAGGTACGAATGATCGGCAGGAACCGCGCCAGGGTCACGGTTTTACCACCGTGCTTCTCATAGAAATCGTGGGTTTGTTGCAAGTAATCGCGACGGAAGATTTTCGAGTTTGGATTGCTGAACAATCGCTCGCCGGCCGTTCGTCCGATGATGTAGTTGGTGCTGTCCCCCAGAATCGCCGCGAGCATCAGCAAGCCGCCGAGCAGCACCGGGTCCATACCGCCACCGGCCGCAACGGCACCGGCGATGAACAGGAGCGAATCGCCCGGCAGGAAGGGCATGACCACCAGGCCGGTTTCACAGAAAATCACCAGGAACAGAATGGCGTAGATCCATGGCCCGTAGTTGGTGACCAGCAAATCGAGGTAAACATCGAGATGCAGGACGAGATCGAGCGGGTTGAAATCCATGGGGGCACCTGTGTTGACGGCCCGACTCGGCAGGCCTGTGCGGATGACTTCGCGTAAGCCTACAGACGGGTGTAGTTTTTCTTACAAGCCGGGAAAGGTCGGCATTATACGGTTTGGGTAGTGAAAAGCGCGTCGAGATTGTAGCGGGGGATTACGAGGGAGCGACCTGTAGGAGCGAGCTTGCTCGCGAAAAAAACCAGGGACACCGCTGGGCATCTGGCTTTACGCGTTGTTGTTCACAGCTATCGCGAGCAAGCTCGCTCCTACAGCGTTATTAATTGTCGTCTTATAGCTCGTCACTGATCGGTAATATGTAGTTCTTGAACTCGGTGTCTTCCTTGAATCCGATGGATTCGTAGGTTTTCTGCGCGACTTCGTTGTTGCTGCTGGTGGAAACACGCATGCGCACGGCATTGGTTTCCTTGGCCATCTTCTTCGCGGTGCGGATCAGGTGGTCGGCGACCAACTGGCGACGGGCGTCCTCGGCGACATAGATGTCGTTGAGGATCCATACGCGTTTTAGCGATAGCGAAGAAAAGCTCGGATACAGCTGACAGAACCCCATCAGCTTGTTGTCGTCCTCGTCGGAGAGGGCCAGGTAGATCACCGATTCCTTACGGCGCAGGCGTTTTTCGAGGAACGCCCGGGACGAGTCCGGATACGGCAGGGAACCATAAAACTCGCGATATTTGACGAACAACGGGGTCAGCAGATCCAGGTGTTCGAGGGTCGCTTGAATAATCCGCATGGTAGGTCTCGTCTTCAAGTGGCTGTCTTGCATGCTGGGACGGCGACGGGAAACCCTGGCGGCCGTGCGTCGATCCTGCCTTAAAACGGAACGATAGTGCAATGCGGAAGCGATTCAGGCCTCCGGCGAGCTCAGCAGGAAATTTCCTTTCATGTCAGCACCCTCGTCTGACTCCAGCGTCTGAATCTGCGCTTCGTCCTTCAGATTGACGCCCGACAGCTGCCGCCGGCAGGCTTCGCGCATCAAATACAGTAGACGGTGTGCTGCCATGCCGTAGCTCAGTCCCTCGAGGCGTACGTTGGAGATGCAGTTACGGTAGGCGTCCGTCAGGCCGACCTTTGGATTGTAGGTGAAATATAACCCCAGGCTGTCTGGGGAGCTGAGGCCAGGGCGTTCGCCGATCAGGATCACCGTCATTTTGGCGCCCAGCAGTTCGCCGATTTCGTCCGCTACCGCAACGCGGCCCTGTTCCACCAGGACTACCGGGGCCACGGACCAGTTTTCCGCGCGGATCTGCTCCTCCAGACGCGCCAGAAATGGCAGTGTATGGCGGTGAACAGCCAAGGCTGACAAGCCATCGGCGACGACAATCACCAAATCAATTCCGCCCGGATGGGTCGAAGCGTAGTCCCGTAAAGCCTGTGCCGACTCGGCGCTCAACTTTCGCCCCAGATCCGGGCGTTGCAAATAACTGTTCCGGTCAATCGCAGCGCTGTGCAGCAACAGGCTTTCATGCCCGCGCTCGGCCAGTTGCGAGCGTAGCGCCGCGTGATCGAACGGCAAATGCACGGCATCCCGCGCCTGTGCATGGGCGTATTGAAAGTCCAGCTGTGCGCGAGTGGGCAGGCTGGTGCCGGTGCGACCCAGGGCAATCCGTGCCGGTGTCAGGCGTCGCAGTTCCTGCCAGGGGTTGTGCGGATCGAAGGGTAGTTTTTCCATATCAACGCTCATCCCAATTGCGCCAAAGCCTGGCGAAAGGCCGGTGGCAGGCTGTTGCCGAAGAGAACCTTGCCGTCGGCCTGGGTAAAGATGCCCATTTTCGCCAGCCACTGTTCGAATTCCGGTGCAGGTTTCAGCCCCAGCGTCTGCCGGGCATAGAGCGCATCGTGGAACGACGTGGTTTGGTAGTTGAGCATGATGTCGTCGGAGCCGGGGATGCCCATGATGAAGTTGATCCCGGCCACGCCCAGCAGGGTCAGCAAGGTGTCCATGTCATCCTGGTCGGCCTCGGCATGGTTGGTGTAACAGATGTCGCAGCCCATCGGCACGCCCAGCAGCTTGCCGCAGAAGTGGTCTTCGAGGCCGGCGCGGATGATTTGCTTGCCGTTGTAGAGGTATTCCGGGCCGATGAAGCCTACGACGGTGTTCACCAGAAACGGATTGAAATGTCGGGCGACAGCGTAGGCCCGGGTTTCGCAGGTCTGTTGGTCGACCCCGTGGTGGGCGTTGGCGGACAGGGCGCTACCCTGGCCGGTTTCGAAATACATCAGGTTATGCCCAAGTGTGCCACGATTCAGGCTCAATCCGGCGTCGTAGCCTTCCTTCAGCACGTTCAGATTGATTCCGAAACTGGCGTTGGCCGCCTCGGTGCCGGCGATCGATTGGAACACGAGGTCCAGTGGCACGCCGCGATTGACCGCTTCGATCGAGGTGGTGACATGGGTCAGCACGCAGGCCTGGGTTGGAATTTCGTAGCGCTGGATGATCGCGTCAAGCATTTCCAGCATGGCGCAGATGGAGGCGATGCTGTCAGTGGCCGGGTTGATGCCGATCATGGCGTCGCCGTTGCCGTGCAGCAGGCCGTCGAGAATGCTCGCGGCGATGCCGGCCGGTTCGTCGGTAGGGTGATTGGGTTGCAGGCGTGTGGATAACCGGCCGCGCAGGCCCAGGGTGCCGCGGAACTGCGTGACAACGCGGATTTTCTGCGCCACCAGCACCAGATCTTGCACACGCATGATCTTTGATACAGCGGCCACCATTTCCGGGGTCAGGCCGGGGGCGAGGGCGCGCAGGACCTGTTCGTCGGCGGCATCGCTGAGCAGCCAGTCGCGAAATCCACCCACGGTGAGGTGGCTGACCGCCGCGAAAGCCTGCTTGTCGTGGGTGTCGATGATCAGGCGGCTGACTTCATCGGCTTCGTAAGGAATCAGTACTTCCTGCAGGAAGTAGCTCAACGGAATGTCAGCCAGGGCCATCTGCGCCGCAACGCGCTCGCCATCGTTGAGGGCGGCGACACCGGCCAGAAAGTCCCCGGAACGCGCCGGGCTGGCTTTGGCCATCACGTCCTTGAGGCTGTCGAAGCGATAGGTCTGGGCGCCGACGGAATGGGCAAATACGGCCATGAGGCGGTGTCCTTCTGTTCTGTACATGTCTTGATAACACCGAAACCCTTGTGAGAGCGGCTCGCGAATGCGGTGTATCAGGCGACCTATGTGCCTAATGACACACCGTACTCGCGAGCAAGCCCGCTCCCACAAGGGAACAGTGTGCACTTCAATAAAGCAGGCGCCAGGCTTTCGGCCCGGCGCCGGTGCAACTCATGCACCTTCGAGCATAGCGTCCGCTGGCGCCTCGGAGCGTTGTCGGGCGGTCAATTGGAAATACAGATAACCGGCGACCATGAAACCGAGGAAGATCAAGCCGATCAAGGTATTGAACCAGGCCATTGCTACCAGGCACACCACCGCCAGAAACAGCGCGATCCCCGGCACAATCGGATAGCCCGGGGCGCGGAAGGTGCGCTCCAGGTTCGGCTCGGTCTTACGCAGTTTGAACAGGCTCAGCATGCTGATGATGTACATCACGATGGCGCCGAACACTGACATGGTGATCATCGCGGCCGTCAGGCTCATGCCTTGCAGATTGATCAGGCCATCGCTGTAGATCGCCGCGATACCGATCACGCCACCCGCCAGGATGGCCCGGTGCGGGGTCTGAAAACGCGAGAGTTTCGCCAGGCTGCGCGGCAGGTACCCGGCGCGGGCCAGGGCGAAGAACTGACGCGAATAACCCAGGATGATCCCGTGGAAACTGGCCACCAGGCCGAACAGGCCGATCCAGACCAACATGTGCATCCAGGTCGAATTGTCGCCCACCACCGCTTTCATGGCCTGGGGCAGCGGATCGTTGATGTTGGAGAGCTGGCGCCAGTCGCCGACACCGCCGGCCATCACCATCACGCCAATGGCGAGGAATACCAGGGTCAGAATGCCGCTGACGTAGGCCTTGGGAATCGTGCGTTTCGGGTCCTTGGCTTCTTCGGCGGCCATGGCCGCGCCTTCAATGGCGAGAAAGAACCAGATCGCGAAGGGAATGGCGGCGAAAATGCCGGGAATCGAGCCTATTGTGAATTCGTTGGCGCCGGACCAGCCATTCAGGACGAAATTGCTGAAGCTGAAGCCTGGCGCCACCACGCCCATGAACACCAGCAGTTCGGCAACGGCCAGCACGGTGACCACCAGTTCGAAGGTGGCGGCAATGCTGACCCCGAGAATATTGAGGGTCATGAACACGAAATAGGCACCCACCGCCGCGATTTTCGGGTCCAGTTCCGGGTATTGCACATTGAGGTAGGCGCCGATGGCCATGGCGATTGCCGGAGGGGCAAAGACAAACTCGATCAGGGTAGCAATGCCGGCGATCAAGCCGCCTTTTTCGCCAAAGGCTCGCCTGCTGTAGGCAAACGGCCCGCCAGCGTGGGGAATTGCTGTAGTCAATTCGGTGAAACTGAAGATGAAGCAGGTGTACATCGTCGCCACCATCAAGGCGGTGACGAGAAAACCCAGGGTCCCTGCGGTGCCCCAGCCGTAACTCCAGCCGAAATACTCGCCGGAAATCACCAGGCCGACGGCAATGCCCCATAAATGCAGGGTGCCGAGTGTGGGTTTGAGCTGTGTGGAAGTTGTCATAAGTCCTCGCTGTCTTTTTTATTGTTCGATCTTTTGGACTTTCAGGAACTGCGTTTGCGTTTGATGCGGGTACGCAAAGCCCGTGCCAGAGCGGCAGGGCGATGATTTTGGGTGTGTTTAAGGACGCCTTCGCGAGCAGGCTCGCTCCCACATTGGTTGTGTGAACACTGAAGATCCAGTGTGGGAGCGGGCCTGCTTGCGAAAGCCGTTACGCGGTTTCGCGCCGGGTTAGAAGAAGCCCAGCGGATTGATGTCGTAGCTCACCAGCAGGTTTTTGGTCTGCTGATAGTGGTCGAGCATCATTTTGTGGGTTTCACGGCCGACGCCGGACTTCTTGTACCCGCCGAACGCGGCGTGCGCCGGGTACAGGTGGTAGCAGTTGGTCCACACACGACCGGCCTTGATGGCGCGGCCCATGCGATAGGCGCGGTTGATGTCGCGGGTCCAGAGGCCGGCGCCCAGGCCGAACTCGGTGTCGTTGGCGATGGCCAGGGCTTCGGCTTCGTCCTTGAAGGTGGTGATGCTGACCACCGGGCCAAAGATTTCTTCCTGGAATACCCGCATTTTGTTGGTGCCCTTGAGCAGGGTCGGCTGGATGTAATACCCGGTCGCCAGATTGCCCTCGAGTTTCTCCACCTTGCCGCCGGTCAGCAGCTCGGCACCTTCGCCCTTGGCGATTTCCAGGTACGAAAGGATTTTGTCGAATTGCTGCTCGGACGCCTGGGCGCCGACCATGGTGTCGGTGTCGAGCGGGTCGCCACGCTTGATTTGCAGGACCTTGTTCATGACCACTTTCATGAACTCGTCATAGATCGACTCTTGCACCAGGGCGCGGGAAGGGCAGGTGCAGACTTCGCCCTGGTTGAAGAACGCCAACACCAGGCCTTCGGCGGCTTTTTCGATGAAGGACGGTTCGGCTTGCATGATGTCTTCGAAGAAGATGTTCGGCGACTTGCCACCCAGCTCCACGGTGGACGGAATGATGTTTTCCGCCGCGCATTTCATGATGTGCGAGCCGACCGGGGTCGAGCCGGTGAAGGCGATCTTGGCGATGCGTTTGCTGGTGGCCAGGGCTTCACCGGCTTCTTTGCCGAAACCTTGCACGATGTTCAGTACACCGGGTGGCAGCAGGTCGCCGATCAATTCGACCAGCACGGTGATGCCCAGTGGGGTTTGTTCGGCGGGCTTGAGTACCACGCAGTTACCGGCAGCCAGCGCCGGAGCGAGTTTCCAGGCGGCCATCAGGATCGGGAAGTTCCAAGGAATGATCTGCCCGACCACGCCCAGGGGTTCATGGATGTGATAGGCCACGGTGTTGCCGTCGATTTCGGCAGCGCTGCCTTCCTGGGCGCGCAGGCAACCGGCGAAGTAGCGGAAGTGGTCGGCGGCCAGCGGGATGTCGGCGTTGAGGGTTTCACGCACGGCTTTGCCGTTGTCCCAGGATTCGGTGATTGCCAGGGTTTCCAGGTTCTGTTCGATGCGATCGGCGATTTTCAGCAGGATCAGGGAGCGGGCCTGGGCGGACGTGGCGCCCCAGGCATCGGCCGCCGCGTGGGCAGCGTCCAGGGCCTTGTCGATATCTTCGGCCGTGGAGCGGGGGAATTCGGCAATCGCTTGGCCATTCACTGGCGAGGTATTGGTGAAGTACTGACCTTTGACAGGCGCGACGAACTCGCCGCCGATGTAGTTACCGTATTTGGCTTTGAACGAAACGATAGCGCCTTCAGTACCGGGGTGAGCGTAACGCATGATTGTTTCTCCTTGGCTTTTGTATTTATAAGAGACGCGCATGGGCGCTTGTATAAGCGTAGAGCAAAGGTCGGGCCACTGCCCTGCAGGTCAGGCAAATCAAGGCTTTGCGCGTTTTTTGTCAGACGGGCGGGTCGCGTCTGTGACGCTTTCGGTACAGCCCCTGTGACACTTTGTACCGTTCATGGCACAGCCTGTGACTGCCCGGTCTTGCCAGCATTGCAATGCGGGCTAGGCTGGAGGATGCTCGGCATCACCTCATGCACGGGTCGCCGAGCCCCGGGGAGAACAATAAGAAATGCACGACAATCATTTGAGCCGCCATGCCCAGCAAGTGTTGACCGTGACGCAGGGGAAAACCCACTTGCACGGCCCGGGTAGCGATCCGTCTATCGCCCGTTCCTGGCTGCGCTGTCTCGAGGACTATCACCTCGACCCGGCACTGACCATCGCGCCGACGGTGCTGGAGCATGGGCGCGTGCTCGAAAGCCGCGAACGCCTGCAGCAAGTGCTGCACATTGCCGGCAACGAAATGACCAGTCTGCATCAGCAGCTCTCCGGTTCCGGGCATGCGGTGCTGTTGACCGATGCACGGGGCGTGATCCTCAACTGCGTGACGGCCCCCGCCGAACGGAAGATTTTCGAACGTGCCGGGCTCTGGCTCGGCGCCGACTGGAGCGAGGCCTGCGAAGGCACCAATGGCATCGGCACCTGCCTGGTGGAGCGCCAGGCGCTGACGATCCACCAGGACGAGCATTTTCGCGGCCGCCACACCGGCCTGACGTGCTCGGCCAGCCCGGTGTTCGACCCCCATGGCGAATTGCTGGCGGTGCTCGATGTGTCCTCGGCGCGCCACGACGTCTCGCGCCAGAGTCAGTTTCACACTATGGCCCTGGTCAATCTTTCGGCGAAGATGATCGAGAGCTGTTATTTCCTGCGTTATTTCGACAATCAATGGCTGCTGCGTTTTCATCTGCAAGCCGAGTCCGTCGGGCTGTTCAGTGAAGGCTTGCTGGCGTTCGACGGAGAAGGGCGGATCTGTGCGGTCAATCAAAGTGCGTTGAATCTGTTGGGGCATGTGCGGGGTGGCTTGCTGGGCAAACCCGTGGAGACCTTTTTCGACTGCTCCCTGGATGAACTGCTCGGCCGCGCGAGCGTCAACGCCAGCGCCAGTTGGCCGCTGCGTACCCGCGATGGACGCAGCCTGTTTGCCGTGTTGCGCGGCCAGCCGCGGCGTGTGCCGGTGCCGCTGGTACCGAGTCCGATCGTTGAAGAGCGTGCGCAGCAACAGTCGGGTATCTGCCTGGGCGACACCGCGTTGCAGGCGGATTTCCGCAAGGCCCTGCGCGTGTACGAGCGGGACGTGCCGTTGTTGATCAATGGCGAAACCGGGTCGGGCAAGGAGGCGTTCGCCAAAGCTGTCCATCAGGCCAGCCAGCGGGCTGCAAAAGCCTTCGTTGCCCTCAACTGCGCGGCCATTCCCGAAAGCCTGATTGAAAGCGAATTGTTCGGCTATCGCGGCGGCAGTTTCACCGGGGCGCGTAAAGAAGGCATGCGTGGCAAGTTGCAACAGGCCGATGGGGGCACCTTGTTCCTCGACGAAATCGGCGACATGCCTCTGGCCTTGCAGACGCGCCTGTTGAGGGTGCTGGAAGATCGTCAGGTGGTGCCGCTTGGAGGGGAGCCGCAGGCGATCAACGTGCGGATCATCAGCGCTACGCACCGCAATCTGCTGGATCGGGTGCAGGACGGCAGTTTTCGCGAGGACCTTTACTACCGGCTCAACGGTCTGGAGGTGGCGCTACCGGCATTGCGCGATCGCAGTGACAAATCGCAGTTGCTCGACTTTTTACTGGCCGAAGAAGCGGGCGGGGAAACGGTGCTGATCGATGGACCGGCTCGGGAGGCGTTGCTCGCGTTTTCCTGGCCGGGTAACGTTCGGCAGTTGCGTAATGTACTGCGCACATTGGCTGCGTTGTGTGACGGTGGGCGGATCGCTCTGGAGGATTTGCCGGCGATGATTCGACAGGCGCGACCGGTGGTGGCGCCGTCGACTGAAGAGTCCGAGCGTCCGCTGGAGGATGCCGAGCGGCTGGCCTTGTTGAATGCGCTGGAGCAGACGCGGTGGCATATGACGCATACGGCTGAACAGCTGGGTGTCAGTCGCAACACGCTTTATAGAAAACTGCGCAAACACGGTATTGCCAGGTAAATCGTGGCGCGTTCTTCGCGAACAGGCTCGCTCCCACAGGGTCTGCACCGTCCATGTGGGAGCGAGCCTGCTCGCGAAGGCGGTCCTCAAGTCTGAAACACAAGGTGCGATTTTCCCCTCCCTACGCTAACCTGCGGCCATGTTTTACGAGGTCGACTATGCACATTCATATTCTTGGTATCTGCGGCACTTTCATGGGTTCTATGGCAGTTCTGGCCAAAGAGCTGGGCCATCACGTGACCGGCTCCGATGCCAACGTCTACCCGCCGATGAGCACTCAGCTTGAGGCTCAGGGCATCGAGTTGACCCAAGGCTACGACCCGGCGCAACTCGACCCGGCCCCCGACCTGGTGGTGATCGGCAATGCCATGTCCCGCGGTAACCCGGCAGTGGAGTATGTGCTGAACAAAGGCCTGCCTTACGTCTCCGGCCCGCAATGGTTGGCCGATCACGTCCTGCAAGGTCGCTGGGTGCTGGCGGTTGCCGGCACTCACGGCAAGACCACCACCAGCAGCATGCTCGCCTGGGTGCTGGAACACGCGGGCATGAGCCCGGGCTTCCTGATTGGTGGCGTGCCTCAGAATTTCTCGGTGTCGGCGCGTCTGGGCGGCACACCGTTCTTCGTGATCGAGGCCGATGAATACGACAGCGCCTTTTTCGACAAGCGCTCCAAGTTCGTTCACTACCGCCCGCGTACGGCGATCCTGAACAACCTCGAGTTCGACCACGCCGATATCTTCCCGGACCTGCCCGCCATCGAGCGGCAGTTCCACCACCTGGTGCGAACCATCCCGAGCGAAGGCCTGGTGATTCACCCGACCACCGAACCGGCGTTGCAGCGCGTCATCGAAATGGGCTGCTGGACCCCGGTGCAAACCACCGGTGCCGGCGGTCAGTGGCAGGTCAAGTTGCTCAGCGAAGACGGTTCGGCCTTCGAAGTGATGTTCGAAGGGGTTTCCCAAGGCGTGGTCGAGTGGGACATGACGGGTCAGCACAACGTTGCCAACGCGCTGGCCACCCTGGCAGCGGCGCGTCACGTTGGCGTGGCGCCCTCGATGGGCATCGCTGCATTGAGCGCTTTCAAAAGCGTGAAGCGGCGGATGGAGAAAGTCGCGGACGTGCGTGGCATCACCATTTATGACGATTTCGCGCATCACCCGACTGCCATCGCCACCACGCTAGACGGCCTGCGCAAGCGTATTGGCGATGCCCCGTTGATCGCGATCATCGAGCCGCGCTCCAACTCCATGAAGCTGGGTGCGCACCGTGACGGTTTGCCGGAAAGCGTGGTCGATGCCGACCAGGTGATCTGGTACGCGCCAGCCAACCTCGGTTGGGACCTGGCCGCCACCGCAGCCTTGTGCACCGTGCCGTCGATTGTCAGCGATTCGCTGGAAGGCATCATCGACCGCGTGAAAAGCCAGGCGCAACCAGGCACGCACGTGGTGATCATGAGCAACGGCGGCTTCGGCGGCCTGCACGGCAAGCTCGCCGAGGCGCTCAAATGAATAACGGTCCGGACCGCATCACGCTGGCGATGACCGGCGCTTCCGGCGCCCAGTATGGCTTGCGCCTGCTCGACTGCCTGGTGCGCGAAGACCGCGAAGTGCACTTCCTGATCTCCAAGGCCGCGCAACTGGTGATGGCCACGGAAACCGATGTCACGCTGCCCGCCAAACCGCAGATGATGCAGGCTTTCCTTACCGAGTACACCGGTGCTGCCGCCGGGCAGATTCGCGTGTATGGCAAGGAAGACTGGATGTCGCCGGTGGCCTCTGGCTCCGGCGCGCCGGCGGCGATGGTGGTGGTGCCGTGTTCGACCGGCACCTTGTCAGCCATCGCAACCGGTGCCTGTAACAACCTGATCGAGCGTGCTGCCGACGTGACATTGAAGGAGCGCCGTCAGCTGATTCTGGTGCCGCGCGAGGCGCCGTATTCGAGCATTCATCTGGAGCACATGCTCAAGCTGTCGAACATGGGCGTAACGATTCTGCCGGCATCGCCGGGCTTCTATCATCAGCCGCAAACCATCGACGACCTGATCGATTTCGTGGTGGCGCGGATTCTCAACCTGCTGAACATTCCCCAGGACATGCTGCCGCGTTGGGGCGAACATCATCTGTCCAGCGATGAATAAGCTGTTGGTGGTGGTGCTGGCATTGCAGTTGGCGGGGTGCGCCACGGCGCGCACGCTGGATGCCGCCAAGCCGGGTGCGCCGGTGGTGTACGCAGGGACGCGGCTGGATCTGTATGCGATCAATGGCGGTTGTTGCGCGATGGACCGTTTCGGCGCTGAGGCCCCGAGTTATCCGGGGGTTGACCTGCCGGCCAGCGCGTTGCTCGACACATTGCTGTTGCCGTTGTCGTTGTTGACGGTGCTTGGGGTGAATTTTCAGGCGACGGGTGGATTGTAGGGAGCGCTTTGCGCTCTTCGCGAGCAGGCTCGCCCCCACATTGAATTTGTGAACAACACAGATCAAATGTGGGAGCGAGCCTGCTCGCGAATGTGCTCTGTCAGGCGCCGCGGATTACTTGCCTAGCTTGCGTAACTCATCCGACTCGACAATCCGCAGCCCATCCTGCTCTTCCAGCGCCAATCGCCACATGGCGCGGGCCAGCTGGCAGGCTTCGATACCGTGGTACTTGCCGGGGATCAGTCGTGACAAGGGGCCGGCGACTTTCTCGCCCAGTCGCGGCTCGAGGCGTTCGCCCAGCAGCAGCGAAGGTCGGCAAATGGTCAGCTGTGGCCAGTCCTGCGCCCGCAACGCGTATTCCATCTCGCCTTTGACCCGGTTGTAGAAATTCGAGGATCTGCGATCGGCCCCCAAGGCACTGATCACGATCAGGTGACGTGCGCCCATCTCCCGGGCGCGTTTGGCGAAGGCCACCACCATGTCCAGGTCCACGGCGCGAAATGCCTGCTCCGAGCCGGCCTGCTTGATGGTGGTGCCCAGGCAGCAGTAGGCGATATCGACGCGACCGCTCAACTGCGGCAGAAACATCGCTGGATCGCCGACGGGGTTTTCAAGGTGAGGATGCCTGGCCAATGGCCGGCGTGAGGGCGCCAATACCCGCGTAATCGTTGGCTCGTTGAGCAAGCGATCGAGCAAATGTTCACCGGTCAAACCGGTGGCTCCGGCAAGCAATACGTGCTGAGGCGTCAAGTACATAGTGTTTCTCCCTTGATACTGTCAGCTTAGTTGTTCTTTGTATCCTTGCTGTCAATCAAGGCATTTTGCAGCGCTTTTCGTGCTTGCTGCTTGCGCAGTAACTGCCAGTGGGACAGCACGGTTTTCGGTGCCCAGATCTGTGGCTCGGAGGCTTCATAGTTGTCGGCCATTTCGCGTTCGGCGACGGTGGCCTTGGCCAGTTTGAAGGCTTGTTCCAGATCATCGGTCTGGTTCAGGGCCCGGGCAAACAAGGCATCGCCGAAGTACGTGAAGTTGGCTTCTTCGGAGCAGCCGAACGACACGCGGTCGGCTCGCGAGGCGGTCATGATCAGGGTGCGTTCGTCTTTCAGTGCGGGAATGAAACCGCCGGAATAGCAAGACGATATCACGATGATCTTGTCGCGATTTTTAAGGGGGGCGAGCACCGCCGCCAGTTCGTCGGCTGGCAGGTCGGCCAGTTCCATGCGTGGCTGGTCGAGCACCAATTCGTGTTCGCTGGTGCCGTGACTGGTCAGGTAGATGAATATCAGATCTTCCGGTCCGCTGCGGTCGGCCAGGGCCATGGCTGCGCGGCGCAGGTTTTCCCGGGTAGCCATCGGGCGGTCACCGAGATGATCGCGATGATTCACCAGGCGGATCTGGCCGAAGGCACCGAAACGGCTGGTGAGCATGTTGGCGACGTAGTCGGATTCGCGCAGGAACACGCTCTGCTTGCCGTCGCCGCCCAGGGTCAGGGTGTACAGCTCGATTGCCGGGGTCGAGGCCGGTACATTGTTCAATGCCTCTTCGAGCAAGCGACCCTGGGCCAACAGACCGAGTTCGAGGGTATCGGGCAGCAACTTGCCATCGGCGTCACGCACGCGCTGGCCGTTGATCCAGGTGCCGCTAAGCACCGAGCCATCGGTCAGCACTAAAGTGCCCCGGCCGGAATAGGCGTCGCTATCGAACTGGCCGATGTAGAAACTGCCGTCGGCGAGGTTCAAGCGGCCTTGACCGCTGAAGCGCCAGTCGTTGAAGTGGCCGATGTAATGGCTGCCATCGGCGCCGATCAACTCGCCCTTGCCGTTGAGCGAGCCTTCCTTGAATTGACCCAGCCAGACATCGCCGTCGGCGTTTTCGTAGCGGCCCTTGCCGTTCAGTTGATTGTTCTTGAAGCCGCCGACGTAGATGTCGCCTTCAGCGCTGTTGAATGTTCCGTTGTCTTCCAGCTGACCGTCGACGAAATGCCCGGTGAACTGATTGCCGTTGCCGTCGCCGCGCTGGCCTTCGCCGTTGGGCTTGCCGTGGGCGAACTGCCCTTGGTACGCACTGCCGTCTTCGAGTTCCAGGCGGCCGAGCCCTGAATACTGATCGGCCTTGAACTCGCCACGGTAGGTCATGCCGTTTTCTTTGAGAGTGCCTTCGCCTTCGCGTCTGCCGAGCTTGAAACCGCCGTTGTAGCTGCCGCCGTGGGTGGTCAGGCTGCCTTGACCGTCGAACAGGCCTTGATTGAACTGCCCGCGATAGACCTCGCCATTGCTGCCGTGCCATTCGCCCTGGCCATGCCATTGGCCCTTGTTGAACTCGCCGGCATACCAGCTGCCATTGGGGTAATCGATGCGGCCCTGGCCTTGCAGCAATCCATCGACCAGATCACCACGATAGCGTCCACCGTCCGGCAGGCGCGCGTCGGGAGGTAACGGCGATTCGCCGTCGCCGCAAGCGGTGAGCATCAGGGTCAAGGCAAGGAGTGCAAGTGAGCGCATAGCGGGTTCCGGGCAATTAGGCGACCGAGTATGCCGTAGCTAAGTGCCCTTATACAGCCGGTAGAAAAAGAGGGGCGCGAAACAGCATAAGCTGTTTCGCATCCAGGACGGGTTACACGAAGCAGAGCGACAAGGATTCAGCGATATACGCCGGTTTGTCCGAGCCTTCGATTTCCAGGGTGGCGATGGCCTTAAGCAGCCATTGGCCAGGTTTCTTCTCGGTGACTTCGGACAGATCAACCTTGAGTCGCACTTTCGAGTCGACCTTGACCGGTTGAATGAAACGCACACTGTCCAGGCCGTAATTGACCACCATCTTCACGCCTTCTGGAAGAACGAGGATGTCTTCCATCAGTTTAGGGATCAACGACAGCGACAGGAAGCCGTGGGCAATGGTGCCGCCAAATGGCGTTTGCGCCGCTTTGACCGGGTCGACGTGGATGAACTGATAGTCCCCTGTGGCTTCGGCAAACAGGTTGATGCGCTCCTGATCGATCGTGAGCCATTCGGAACGTCCAAGTTCCTTGCCGACATAATCATTGAGCTCTGCAACTGGAACATACGGCATTGAGACTCTCCTTGGGTTCATCGGTTTTATAGTTTTGAGATGGAGGGGATTTGACCTCCCGGATTACCACTTTAGATCAACATGGCAAATTGCTCAGGTCAACCGACCATGCTTTTGGCGAATGCCGATGTATAGGGCAGGCATGCTTATAATGCTCGGCGCGCCACTGCGGGGTTTGCGGGAGATGAGGGATGTTGTTACGAGGTTTGACTTGGCTGGTGTTGTTCCAATTGCTCGGCACAGCCATCAACCATTTGTTTCTGCCGGTGCTGCCGGGGCCGATTGTCGGCTTGCTACTGATGCTGGCTTTTTTGATTGGCCGTGGCCAGGTCGGCGAGCCGCTGAACGTGGCGGCCAGCAGCCTGTTGCGCTATCTGCCATTGCTTTTGGTGCCGCCGGCAGTGGGGGTGATGGTTTACGCAAAAGACATCGCGGCGGACTTCTGGGCCATTGCGGGGGCGCTGGTGTTGTCCCTGGTACTGTCCATGGCGTTCGCGGGCGTGCTGATGCAACGCATGATCAAACGCCATGCCCACCCGCCTGAGGACAGCCAATGACCCTCGACTGGCAAGGCGCCTGGGTATCGGTGATTCATCATCCGTTGTTCGGCATAGGCATCACCCTGGGCGCCTATCAACTCGTGCTGGCGGCTTTCGAGAAAACCCGCTGGATCTTTTTGCAGCCGGTGCTGGTCTCCATGTTGCTGGTGATCGGTGTGCTGGTTGGCTGCGGGCTGACGTATGCCGAGTACCGCAAGAGCACCGAGATCCTCAGCATCCTGCTCGGCCCGGCCACGGTTGCACTGGCGGTACCGCTTTACCTCAACCTGCGGCGGATTCGGCAGTTGTTCTGGCCGATATTTACTACGCTGGTGATAGGCGGTGTGGTTGCCACGGGCATGGGCGTGCTGCTGGGCTGGTGGTTCGGGGCTGAACACATGATTCTGATGACCATGGCGCCCAAGTCGGTGACTTCGCCGATTGCCATGCTGGTGGCAGAGCAGATCGGCGGCGTCGCGGCGCTAGCAGCAGTGTTTGTGCTGATCACCGGCGTGATCGGCGCGATCTTTGGTCCGAGCCTGTTGACCCGGCTTGGCGTCCACAGTCCCGAGGCTCGCGGCATGGCATTGGGGATGACGGCCCACGCGGTCGGCACGGCAGTGGCGATGCAGGAAAATGAAGAGTGCGGTGCCTTCGCGGCGCTGGCGATGAGTTTGATGGGCGTGGCCACGGCAGTTCTGCTGCCGTTGGCGGTGTCGATGGTGGTATGAAGGAAATGTCTATGAGTCTGCCGCTTTTTCCGCTGAACACGGTGCTGTTTCCTGGCTGCATCCTCGACCTGCAGATTTTCGAGGCGCGTTACCTGGACATGATCGGTCGCTGCATGAAGCAGGGCGGCGGCTTCGGCGTCGTGTGCATCCTTGAGGGTGAAGAAGTCGGCATCGCCCCGGCCGGTTATGCGCTGGTCGGGTGCGAAGCGCTGATCACCGACTTCAAGCAGCAGGACAATGGACTGCTGGGGATTCGGGTGCAGGGCAGTCGGCGCTTCCACGTGCTGCGTACCGAAGTGCAGCGCGATCAGTTGATCGTGGCCGAGGTCGAGTGGCTGGACGAGGAGCCCGAGCAACCGCTACAGGATGAGGACGCCGATCTGGTGGCCTTGCTCAAGGCTCTGGCCGAACACCCGATGGTCGAAGCGCTGAACATGGGCACCGAAGCGACCGGGCAACAGTCGCTGGCCAATCAGCTGGCCTACTTGTTGCCATTCGCCGAACTGGACAAGATCGATCTGCTGCAACTCGATGATCCGCAGCAGCGACTGGATGCGATTCAGGCGCTGCTGGATGAGTTGCAGGGTGAGTTGTTTGCCTGACTTCCGCTAAAAGATCGCAGCCTTCGGCAGCTCCTACAGGGGGACGCCAAACCAACGTAGGAGCTGCCGAAGGCTGCGATCTTTTGTTCTTTAGTACGCGTATCTCAGCATCGTGTGCGGCAAATGCCGCAATACGAAGAACCCGAACAGCGCCACCAGCGAAGGCAACACGAGCCACCAAATCCTGGGTGGCATTGCATTGAGCGGAGTGCGGCGCTGAACCAGCCAGAGGCTGGCCGCGCAGACACAGGCTGCCAGCATCGCGCCCGCCAGCACATCGGTCGGCCAGTGAGCGCCGAGATAGACCCGTGACAAAGCGATCGCCAGCGCTGGCAAGCAGCCCACCAGCAGCCAGGTCAGGCGCATCCGTGGCGGTTGCCCGCGGCCGGCGAGGACGGCCAGGGTCAGGAACAGGGCGAAGGAGCCCGAAGCGTGACCGCTGGGCATGCTGTAGCTGGTCAAGGGATCGGTGAGTACTTCGGGGCGTACCCGGGCGAAAAAGTGTTTGGTCGCGGTGTTGCCCAGCGCAGTGAATAGCAGTGTGCTGCACGCGAAGATTGCCTGGCGCCATTGCCGGGTAATGAGCAGCAACGCTACCAGCAAGGCACTGAATATCAGCATGTTGCGAAATTCACCGATCAGCGTGAACACCACGGCCACTTCATCGAGCATTGGGCTGCGATGTTCCTGCACCAGCGTCATCAGCCCTTGATCGAGGGCGGTCAGGTGTGAATAGCCGATAAACAGCGCCGCCAGAATCAGAAAACTCATCCCGGTAATAAACATCGTGGCCTTGCGATGCTTGCGCAGGCTGCTGGTGGCGCTCAGCCCTACCATCAGCGCAATGCTGCCGGCAACGATCCCGGCCTGCGGCCAGAAGCCTTCGGGCAATGGCAAGCGAATGGCTGCACCGGTGGCCCAGCCGGGCATCAGGTACGCCACTGACCACCCCGCGCCAGCCAGCAGGCTGACGGCAAAGAAACGCGGGAAGGGCATGTCGAACATCCCGGCCACCATCGGCAGCATGGGGCGCAAGGGGCCGATAAAGCGCCCGACCAACAGGCTGGCGATACCGTAGCGCTGGAAGTACGCCTCGGCACCGGCGATCCATTCAGGGTGATGGCGCAAGCCTGGCAGGCGCCGGATGTTCTGATGGAAATGACGCCCCAGGAAATACGAAACCACATCGCCGAGCACGCCGGCGAGGAATCCCAACAGTAACGTTTCACTCAATGACAGTGCGCCGCTGCCGGCCAGTACCGCCACGGCGAACAGCAGCACCGTGCCGGGCACGATCAACCCGGCAATCGCCAGGCATTCGACGAAGGCTACGATGAACACCGCTGCCGCCAGCCATTGCGGGTTGACGGTCAACCAGCCGGTCACGCTATCGAGCCATGGGCCCATAAAAACAACTCCATTGAATGTTCAATTGATTCCAAGGGGCAAACACAAATCCATAAACGACACAGAACCCTTGTGGGAGCGAGCCTGCTCGCGAAGGCAGTGTGTCAGTCGCTTTGATGTCTGATGTGCCGCCGTCTTCGCGAGCAGGCTCGCTCCCACAGAGGAGGCCTTCTGCCTCAAGTCGGCGTCAGCTCAGGGCAGCAAAAAATAATCGCGACCTTCGACCTGCCCCCGTCTCAGCGGGTTCCGTGTGCACCAGGCTGCGTAGGACGCATCGACAAAGCGGTACATCAGGTGTTCGTCGCGCCCATGGGGAATGCCCAGGCGCGTGGTCTGGATGACATGGGAGGGCCGCGGACCGGCGTCTTCTACCAGCAAGACCTCGTGATCGAAGCGCTTGGCATCCCAGACCGGCACCTTCAAGCCCAGAGACTTGCACAATAACGTCTGCCCGGCGCAGAGCTTTTGCGATGGGCGAGGGCGGCCCTGGGCGTCCGGGTTGTTCAGCAGCATCTGCGCCAGGCTCGCCGGGCCGCTCAGTTCGTCGACCCACGGGTAGGCGGACTTGATCAATACAGCGTTCCCCGGGCCTTGCGCACTGAAGTTCAAGGAGTCGCCACCCCGGGCGTAGTACATATAGATGTGGCCGCCATCCAGAAACAAAGCCTTACGTTTTTCTGTGTAGCCAAGGGACGCATGGCTGCCTTTTTCCGCGCAGTAGTAGGCTTCGGTTTCGATAATCCGGGCGCTGAGCCACAGGTCGCCGACCCGGTGGCGGATGACTTTGCCCAGTAGATCCCGGGCCAGAATTTGCGCATCGCGGTCGAAAAACGCGTCCGGAAGGCCCTTGGGCAGGCTCGCGGCGGACGCTCGAACAGTCAGGTTGGACATGATGAACGGCGTTTATCAGGGCTGATGGAGTCCTGATGATAACAATTTGCAGCTTAATCCCGACTGAACGTCGGCAAATTGCTCTCCATTTCGACCATCCGCCCGTCACCGCTGTTAGTCGGGAGGCACGACAGCTATAATCGGCCGCTTTATTCTTTACATAGTCCTAATCGAAGACCACGCCAGACCATGACTGAGTCCGTTCTTGACTACATGACCCGCCTGGGGCGCGCTGCCCGCGAGGCCTCCCGCGTCATCGGCCGTGCCAGCACTGCGCAGAAGAACCGCGCGCTGCAGGCCGCCGCCAACGCGCTGGATGCTGCCCGCGCCGAGCTGACCGCCGCCAACGAGCTGGATCTGGCGGCTGGCCGCGCCAATGGTCTGGAACCGGCGCTGCTTGAACGTCTGGCGCTGACGCCGGCCCGTATCGACGGCATGATCGTGGGGCTGCGTCAGGTAGCCGCGCTGCCGGACCCGGTCGGCGCGATCCGTGACATGAGCTTTCGGCCGTCGGGGATTCAGGTCGGCAAGATGCGCGTGCCGCTGGGCGTGATCGGCATCATTTACGAATCGCGGCCGAACGTGACCATCGATGCCGCCAGCCTGTGCCTGAAATCCGGCAACGCGACCATCCTGCGCGGCGGCTCCGAAGCCATTCATTCCAACCGTGCCATTGCCGCCTGCATCCAGCGTGGCCTGGCCGAAGCCGATCTGCCCGCTGCCGTGGTGCAAGTGGTCGAAACCACTGATCGTGCCGCCGTTGGCGCGTTGATCACCATGCCCGAGTACGTTGATGTCATCGTGCCCCGTGGTGGCCGTGGCCTGATCGAGCGGGTCAGCCGCGATGCCCGCGTCCCGGTGATCAAGCATCTGGACGGCATTTGCCACGTTTACGTCAGTGCCCATGCCGACCTGCCGAAAGCCCAGCGCATTGCTTTCAACGCCAAGACCTATCGCTATGGCATCTGCGGTGCGATGGAGACGCTGCTGGTCGATCAAATCGTTGCCAAAGATTTCCTGCCGTCGATGGCTGCCCAGTTCCGCGAAAAAGGCGTCGAGCTGCGCGGCTGCGAACGCACCCGGGCGATCATCGATGCGCTGCCGGCCACCGAGGAAGACTGGAGCACCGAATACCTGGCGCCGATTCTGTCGATCCGTGTGGTTGACGGATTGGAGCAGGCCATCGAGCACATCAACCATTACGGCTCTCACCACACCGATTCGATCGTCAGCGAACACCAGGGCGACACCCGGCGTTTCGTGGCTGAAGTCGACTCGTCGTCGGTGATGATCAACACGCCAACCTGCTTTGCCGATGGCTTCGAATATGGATTGGGTGCCGAGATCGGCATTTCTACTGATAAGCTGCATGCCCGCGGACCGGTCGGCCTCGAAGGTCTGACCTGCGAGAAGTACGTCGTGGTCGGCGATGGCCAGTTGCGCGGACAGGAGTCGGTCTGACTTGGGCGACCTAGACCCGTCTGCCCCCCGATCCAGACGCATCGGCGTACTGGGCGGGACCTTCGATCCGGTACACGTCGGCCATTTGCGCGGCGGGCTGGAAGTCGCCGAATCGCTGGCGCTCGATGAGCTGCGCCTGGTGCCGAGTGCCAGGCCACCCCATCGGGATACGCCGCAGGTGTCGGCGAAGGACCGTCTGGCGATGGTCCGGTGCGCGGTGGCCGGTGTGGCGCCGTTGGTGGTGGACGCCCGCGAATTGCAGCGGGACAAGCCGTCCTACACCATTGATACCCTGGAACTGATGCGTGCCGAACTGGCCGCGCAGGACCAGGTTTTTCTGCTTTTGGGCTGGGACGCATTTTGCGGCCTGCCCACTTGGCACCGCTGGGAAGAGTTGCTCCAGCATTGCCACATCCTGGTGCTGCAACGCCCGGATGCCGACAGCGAACCGCCGGATGCCTTGCGCAACCTGCTGGCAGCGCGCTCGGTAAGCGACCCGCTGGCCCTCAAAGGGCCGAGCGGACAGATTGCATTCGTCTGGCAGACACCGCTCGCGGTATCCGCCACCCAGATCCGTCAACTGCTGGCCAGCGGTAAGTCGGTACGTTTCCTGGTGCCCGACGCGGTCCTGGCCTACATCGATGCGCACGGACTTTACCGTGCGTCGAACTGAATAGGAGTGCTCAAGGCACGTGGCAACAACGTGTATTGAAGCGCCCGAACATACGAGCAAAACGAGTTTTATATGACGAACAACGACGTAAACAAAGTGAAGCGCAAAGGCACGTTCAAGAGTGCTCCGCTGCCGGAGAAAGTTCTCGCTGCCGAGCCGCCTAAAGGCGACGAGCTGGTCAAGATCGCCGTAGCGGCCCTGGAAGACGTCAAGGCCCAGGACGTGCTGGTCATCGACGTTCGCGACAAGCAGAGCATCACCGACTACATGATCATCGCCACCGGTACCTCCAACCGCCAGATCGGCGCGATGCTGGACAAGGTTCGCGAAGCCGTCAAAGCCCTGGGCATCAAGCCGCTGGGTGAAGAAGGCAAGGGCGACAGCGACTGGGTGTTGCTGGACATGGACGACGTGATCGTTCACATGATGACCTCCAATGCCCGCCAGTTCTACGACCTGGAACGCCTGTGGAAAGGTGCCGAGCAGAGCCGTGCCGCCGATGGCAAGCACCACAGCCCTGAAGTTGGTCACGAGCATTTCAACAAGCTCAACAAAGACCAGGAATAAGGAACGGCTGTGCGACTGCGACTGATCGCCGTCGGTTCACGCATGCCCAAGTGGGTGGAAGAAGGCTGGCATGAATATGCCAAGCGTCTTCCGTCCGAGCTGGCGCTGGAACTGGTGGAAATACCGCTCAATACCCGTGGCAAGAACGCCGACGTGGCGCGCTTCATCCGTCAGGAAGGCGAAGCCATGCTGGCCAAGGTCGGGCAGAACGAGCGCGTTGTCACCCTCGAAGTCCACGGCAAACCCTGGAGTACCGAGCAACTGGCGGTCGAACTCGATCGCTGGCGGCTTGATTCGCGCACCGTGAATTTCATGGTCGGCGGCCCCGAAGGGCTGGCGCCGGAAGTCTGCGCCCGCGCCGATCAGCGCTGGTCGCTCTCGCCGTTGACGTTGCCGCACCCGTTGGTGCGCATTCTGATCGGCGAACAGCTGTATCGTGCCTGGACCGTGTTGTCCGGCCACCCTTACCACAAGTAGTTCTGCCCTCATGTCCCAGCCGATCCGCATCAAGGACCACGAAAAAGACGCCCGTCTGGTGCGTGGCCGCGTCGTGTTCGGGGCAATTGCAGTGGTGGCGCTGATCGGTGTGCTGATCGCGCGGCTGTATTTCCTGCAGGTGATCCAGTACGAGTACCACTCGACCCTGTCGGAGAACAACCGCGTCCATGTGCAGCCGATTCCGCCAACTCGCGGATTGATTTTCGACCGTAACGGCGTAGTCATTGCCGATAACCGGCCGAGCTTCAGTCTGAGCATGACCCGTGAACGCTCCGGTGACTGGCAACAAGTGCTCGACGTGATCGTCGAGGTGCTGGAGTTGACGCCCGAAGACCGGGTCATTTTCGAGAAACGCATGCGTCAGGGGCGCCGGCCATTCGAGCCGGTGCCGATCCTGTTCGAGCTGACCGAAGAGCAGATCGCGCGGATTGCCGTGAACCAGTTCCGGCTGCCGGGGGTGGAAGTGGTCGCGCAGCTGGTTCGACACTATCCGCAGGGCGCGCACTTTGCGCACTCGGTGGGCTACATGGGTCGAATCAACGAGAAAGAGCTGAAATCACTCGATCCGGTCAATTACAGCGGCACTCACCACATCGGTAAAACCGGCATCGAACGGTTCTACGAGCCGGAATTGCACGGCCAGGTGGGTTACGAGGAAGTCGAAACCAACGCCCGGGGCCGCGTTTTGCGGGTCCTCAAGCGTACCGATCCGATTCCCGGCAAGGACATCGTCCTGAGCCTGGACATCAAATTGCAGGAAGCCGCCGAAGCCGCGCTGGGCGGTCGTCGCGGTGCGGTCGTGGCGCTGGACCCGAAAACCGGTGAAGTGCTGGCGATGGTCAGCCAACCGAGTTTCGACCCGAACCTGTTCGTGACCGGCATCAGCTTCAAGGCTTACTCCGAGCTGCGCGATTCCATCGATCGGCCGCTGTTCAACCGCGTGTTGCGTGGTCTGTACCCGCCGGGCTCGACGATCAAGCCGGCGGTGGCGATTGCCGGCCTGGATGCGGGGGTGGTGACGGCCTCGTCCCGGGTGTTCGACCCCGGCTACTACATGCTGCCCAACTACGATCACAAATACCGCAACTGGAACCGTACCGGTGACGGTTTCGTCGACCTCGACACCGCGATCATGCGTTCCAACGACACCTATTTCTACGACCTGGCCCATAAGCTGGGGATCGATCGGTTGTCGGCGTACATGACCAAGTTCGGTATCGGTCAGAAAGTCTCCCTGGACATGTTCGAGGAGTCGCCGGGGTTGATGCCGACCCGGGAATGGAAGCGCGCGACGCGTCGTCAGGCGTGGTTCCCGGGGGAAACACTGATTCTCGGGATCGGTCAGGGCTATATGCAGTCGACACCGTTGCAACTGGCCCAGGCCACGGCATTGGTGGCCAACAAAGGTATCTGGAACCGTCCGCACCTGGCCAAGACCATCGAAGGCGAAAAGCCGGTGGATCACAATCCGATGCCGGACATCATTCTGCGCGATCCAGCGGACTGGACCCGGGTGAACCATGGCATGCAGCAGGTAATGCACGGCGCCCGGGGCACCGCGCGCAAGGCCTCGATCGGTGCGCAGTACCGGATCGCCGGCAAGAGTGGTACGGCCCAGGTGGTCGCGATCAAGCAGGGCGAGAAGTACGACCGCTCCAAAGTGCAGGAACGCCATCGCGACCACGCCTTGTTTGTCGGCTTTGCACCGGCCGATGACCCGAAGATCGTGGTCTCGGTGATGGTCGAGAACGGCGAGTCCGGCTCTGGCGTGGCCGCGCCGGTGGTGCGCCAGGTCATGGACGCCTGGCTGCTGGACCAGGATGGCCACCTCAAGCCTGAATACGCCAATCCTATCAGTGCGGAGGCTACGGCCCGTGAAGAGTAATTTCGATCGCATGCTCTCCAGCGAGGATGTGATGCGTCGCCGTGCCACGCTGCTGCAACGCATGCACATCGACGGTGTGTTGCTGATCCTGCTGCTGACCCTCGCCGCCGGCAGTCTGTTCGTGCTTTATTCGGCCAGCGGCAAGAGTTGGGACCTGCTGGCCAAACAGGCGACTTCGTTCGGTATCGGCCTGGTGTCGATGATCGTCATCGCTCAGTTCGAGCCGCGCTTCATGGCCCGCTGGGTGCCGGTCGGCTATGTGATCGGCGTGCTGTTGCTGGTGGTGGTGGACGTCATGGGTCATAACGCCATGGGCGCGACCCGCTGGATCAACATCCCGGGGGTCATTCGCTTCCAGCCATCGGAGTTCATGAAGATTCTGATGCCGGCGACCATTGCCTGGTACCTGTCCAAGCGCACCTTGCCGCCGCAGCTCAAGCACGTGGGCATCAGTCTGATGCTGATCGGTGTTCCCTTCATTCTGATCGTGCGTCAACCGGACCTCGGCACCTCGCTGTTGATCCTGGCCGGTGGGGCGTTCGTGCTGTTCATGGGTGGCCTGCGCTGGCGCTGGATTCTCAGTGTGCTCGCGGCTGCCGTACCCGTGGCCATTGCCATGTGGTTCTTCATCATGCATGACTACCAGAAGCAGCGGATCCTGACGTTCCTCGATCCGGAAAGCGATCCGCTGGGTACCGGCTGGAACATCATTCAGTCCAAGGCCGCCATCGGTTCTGGTGGCGTATTCGGCAAGGGTTGGCTGCTGGGCACCCAGTCGCACCTGGATTTCCTTCCGGAAAGCCATACCGACTTCATCATCGCGGTGATGGGGGAAGAGTTCGGCCTGGTCGGTATCTGCGCATTGCTGCTGATCTATCTGCTATTGATCGGTCGTGGGCTGGTGATCACCGCCCAGGCCCAGACCCTGTTCGGCAAGCTGCTGGCGGGCGCTCTGACCATGACGTTTTTTGTTTATGTTTTCGTCAACATCGGTATGGTCAGTGGCCTGTTGCCGGTGGTGGGGGTGCCGTTGCCGTTCATTAGCTACGGAGGAACTTCGCTGGTGACGCTGCTGTCAGCGTTTGGGGTTTTGATGTCGATCCATACCCATCGCAAGTGGATCGCGCAGGTTTGAATAAGGTGAAGAGTTCAATGCAAGTAATGCGTGGCTGGGCGACTCGATACGCGCCATGGGTCGGCCTGGTAAGCATCCTTGGCACCGCGCAGGAAGCGTTGGCCGGCGATTACGAAGGCTCGCCCCAAGTGGCGGAGTTTGTCGGCGAAATGACCCGCGACTATGGATTCGCCGGTGAGCAGCTGATGGGCGTGTTCCGCGAAGCCGAGCGCAAGCAGTCGATTCTGGACGCCATTTCGAAACCCGCCGAGCGGGTGAAACAGTGGAATGAATATCGGCCGATGTTCATCACCGATGCGCGTATCGCCCGTGGCGTGGACTTCTGGCGTCAGCATGAGGCTGTACTGGCCCGCGCCGAGCAGGAATATGGTGTGCCAGCACAGGTCATCGTTTCGATCATCGGTGTCGAGACCTTTTTCGGCCGCAATACCGGAAATTTCCGCGTCATCGATGCCTTGTCGACGCTGGGGTTTGACTATCCTCCCCGAGCCGAATTTTTCCGCAAGGAGTTACGTGAGTTCCTGTTGCTGGCCCGGGAAGAGCAGGTTGACCCGCTGACCCTCAAAGGCTCTTATGCCGGTGCGATGGGCTTGCCGCAGTTCATGCCTAGCAGCTTTCGTGCTTATGCGGTGGATTTCGACGGTGACGGCCACATCAATATCTGGAACAACCCGGACGATGCCATCGGCAGCGTCGCCAGTTATTTCAAGCGTCACGGCTGGGTCGCCGGCGAAGCGGTGGTCAGCCGCGCCGATGTACGGGGCGACCAGGTGGACGAAGGTTTGACCACCGGTATCGAGCCGGCTAAAACCGTTGGAGAGTTGCGGGCCCTGGGCTGGTCAAGTCATGATGCGCTGCGCGATGATATGCCGGTTACCGCTTTCCGCCTGGAAGGCGACAATGGCCCCGAATACTGGATGGGCCTGAAGAATTTTTACGCAATCACGCGATATAACCGCAGCGTGATGTACGCCATGGCGGTACATCAACTGTCTGAACAGCTGGTCCAAGCACGGGGCGTCAAGTAATGCGGGCATTGCCTTTGAATAAACCCCTGAAGCTGGTGGCATTTGCAGCGTTGGCCGTGTTGGTCGCCAGTTGTTCGACCAGCCGCGCGCCGACGCAGAAATCCTCCACCGCCGTGCGCTCGGCGCCGGGGCTGGACATCAACCGTGCCCACAAGGATGGCGCGCCCTGGTGGGACGTTGACGTTTCGCGCATCCCGGATGCCACGCCAACCTTGCACACCGGTCCGTACAAGGCCAACCCCTACACCGTGCTGGGCAAGACCTATTTCCCCTTGCAGGAATCCAAGACCTACGTGGCCTCGGGTACGGCGTCCTGGTACGGCACCAAATTCCATGGGCAGAACACCGCCAACGGCGAAGTCTATGACCTGTATGGCATGAGCGCCGCGCACAAGACTTTGCCGTTGCCCAGTTACGTCCGGGTGACCAACCTGGACAACAACAGGACCGTGATCCTGCGGGTCAATGACCGCGGGCCGTTCTATTCGGACCGGATCATCGACCTGTCCTACGCGGCCGCCAAGAAGCTCGGTTATGCCGAAACCGGCACCGCGCGGGTCAAGGTCGAAGGCATCGACCCGCAGCAGTGGTGGGCGGCCAAAGGCCGTCCGGCGCCTTTAATGCTCAACGAGCCGCAAGTCGCGCAGAATAGCGCCCCGGTGATTACGGCTTCGGCCGGTACCGTCGAGCAATGGACGCCTCCGCCGCAGCAACACGCGGCTGCCGTTGTCCCTGTACAACTTGCGGATGCAAAAAAAAACGCTTCTGCACCAGCCTCTGGCCAGTATCTGCAGGTGGGCGCGTTCGCCAACCCGGACGCTGCAGAACTCCTGAGGTCCAAGCTCAGCGGGATGGTGAGCGCTCCGGTGTTCATCAGCTCGATAGTGCGCAACCAGCAGACGCTGCATCGGGTTCGCCTGGGGCCGATCGGTTCGCCGGGTGAAATCCAGCAAGTGCAGAACAGTGTGCGCCTGGCCAACCTTGGTTCGCCGAGCGTTGTGACTGAGTAAAATGTAGGACTTGATTGACGGTTCATCTGCAGTCGGGGATGAACCAGGTTGTTGGCTCGTTGAAGAACAAAAGCCCGGCACAGGGCTACGGAGTGAGCAACTGAACACGCGACAGCCTTTAAGAAGCTGTCTGATTAGTTTTTGCCTACGGGCAAGTTTCCATTAGCGATTTCGAGAGACGGATGAACATCACCACCTTTGCCAAACGCCTGTGCCTTCTAGTCCCGCTGCTCCTCTCACCCGCCGCGTTCGCGGTCGAGATGATGCCGTCGCCACCGCAACTGGCCGCCAAGGCCTACGTGCTCATGGACGCCAGCAGCGGCAACGTGCTGGTCGAAAACAACGGTGACCAGCGCCTGCCGCCAGCCAGCCTGACCAAGCTGATGACAGCGTACATCGCGACTCTGGAAATTCGTCGTGGCCAGATCGGTGAAAACGATCCGGTGACCGTCAGCGAAAATGCCTGGCGTACCGGCGGTTCGCGGATGTTCATCAAGGTTGGCTCGCAGGTGACGGTCAGCGACTTGCTGCACGGCATCATCATCCAGTCGGGTAACGACGCCAGTGTCGCGGTGGCCGAGCACATCGCCGGCAGCGAAGACGCGTTCGCCGACCTGATGAACAAAACCGTTGCCGACCTGGGCATGACCAATACCCACTTCATGAACCCGACCGGTCTGCCGCACCCTGAGCACTACTCGTCGGCTCACGACATGGCCGTGCTGGCTCGCGCAATCATCCACGAAGACCCGGCTCACTACGCGATCTATTCGCAGAAAGAGTTCTTCTGGAACGGCATCAAACAACCGAACCGTAACCTGCTGCTGTGGCGCGACAAGACGGTCGATGGCCTGAAAACCGGCCACACCGACGAAGCGGGCTACTGCATGGTGTCCTCGGCCGTACGTGATGGCATGCGCCTGATCGCCGTGGTGTTCGGCACCAACAGCGAAGTGGCTCGCGCCGCCGAGACCCAGAAACTGCTGACCTACGGTTTCCGTTTCTTCGAAACCCAGACGTTCTATCAGAAAGGCGCCGAGCTGGCTCAGGCACCTGTCTGGAAAGGCTCCACCAATCAGGTCAAGGCCGGTCTGGCTGAAGACCTGACCATGACCCTGCCTAAAGGCCAGCTGAAAAAGCTCGCTGCCAGCATGACCATGAACCCGCAACTGGTTGCACCCATCGCCAAGGGCGACGTGATCGGTAAAGTCGAAGTCAAACTGGAAGACAAGGTGGTGCACAGCGCCGACCTGATCGCTCTGGATGGCGTCGAAGAGGGTGGTATCTTCCGTCGCATGTGGGATAGCATCCGTCTATTCTTCTACGGCTTGTTCAACTGATAGTGTGCACCTGCATGGCCCCGCGCTGATCCGGTGCGGGGCCATGCCGTCGCCACGGCTTACGCTTACGAGGCCGTTACGCCATGACCGATACCGAAGTAAAGGCGCCTAAGATCGAATTCCCCAACGTTGATTACCCGGTTAAGGTGATCAGCGATACCGGTGTGGGCAACAAAGACAAGATCATCGAGATCGTCAAGAAACACGCGACGATCAACCATGACCGTGTGGATGAACGCCAGAGCACCAACGGCAAATACACCACGATTCAGTTGCACATCGTCGCTACCGACCAGGACCAGCTGTACAACATCAACAGCGAACTGCGGGCTACCGGCTTCGTGCACATGGTGTTGTGATGTCCGGCACGCTGGGCTTTCGCGAGCTCGGCCAGATGGCTTACGAGCCGGTCTGGCATGCCATGCAGCGCTTCACCAACGAACGCGGCAGCGATGCCGCCGACGAGATCTGGCTGGTCGAGCACCCGCCGGTCTTCACCCAGGGGCAGGCCGGCAAGGCCGAGCATCTGTTGCTGCCGGGAGATATCCCGGTGGTGCAGGTCGATCGCGGTGGCCAGGTGACGTATCACGGCCCGGGGCAACTGGTGGCTTACCTGCTGCTGGACGTACGCAAGCTGGGTTTTGGCGTGCGTGACCTGGTGACCCGCATGGAGTTGTGCCTGATCGAGCTGCTCGCCAGCTACGGCGTGACGGCGGCGGCCAAGCCGGATGCGCCGGGTGTTTACGTCAATGGCGCGAAAATCGCGTCCCTGGGTCTGCGGATCCGCCACGGTTGTTCCTTTCATGGCCTGGCCCTGAACGTGGACATGAACCTGGAACCGTTTCGACGGATTAATCCCTGCGGCTATGCCGGGCTGGCGATGACCCAGCTCAGCGATCACGCAGGATCGATTGAATTTGCCGAGGTAAGTGCCCGGCTGCGCGCGCAGCTCGTCAAACACCTCGACTATGCTGAGCAGACGACCCTCACGGGCGGAATCGACTGATATGACTACTGATGCAGTGCAAACCGTAATCCCGACGCTCGATGTCTCCGAGCGCCCGGCCCCGCGTCCCAAGGTTGAAGCCGGCGTCAAGCTGCGCGGCGCCGAAAAGGTTGCACGCATCCCGGTAAAGATCATTCCGACCACTGAGCTGCCGAAGAAGCCTGACTGGATTCGGGTACGCATTCCGGTGTCTCCGGAGGTCGACCGCATCAAGGCCCTGTTGCGCAAACACAAGCTGCACAGCGTGTGCGAAGAGGCATCCTGCCCTAACCTGGGCGAGTGTTTCTCCGGCGGCACCGCGACCTTCATGATCATGGGCGACATCTGCACCCGTCGCTGCCCGTTCTGCGACGTTGGCCACGGCCGTCCGAAACCACTGGACGTCAACGAGCCGGAAAGCCTGGCCATCGCCATTGCCGACCTGCGCCTGAAGTACGTGGTGATCACCTCGGTAGACCGCGACGACCTGCGTGACGGCGGTGCCCAGCACTTTGCCGACTGCATCCGTGAAATCCGCAAGCTGTCGCCGAACGTGCAGCTCGAAACCCTGGTGCCTGACTACCGTGGCCGCATGGACATCGCACTGGAAATCACCGCCGCCGAGCCGCCGGATGTGTTCAACCACAACCTGGAAACCGTGCCACGCCTGTACAAGGCTGCGCGTCCAGGTTCGGACTACCAGTGGTCGCTGACCCTGCTGCAACGCTTCAAGCAGATGATGCCGCACATTCCGACCAAGTCCGGCCTGATGCTGGGTCTGGGTGAGACGGATGAAGAGGTCATCGAAGTCATGAAGCGCATGCGCGAGCACGACATCGACATGCTGACCCTGGGCCAGTATCTGCAACCGTCCCGCAGCCACTTGCCGGTGCAGCGCTTCGTTCACCCGGATACCTTCGCCTGGTTCGCCGAAGAAGGTTACAAGATGGGCTTCAAGAACGTCGCTTCGGGTCCGCTGGTGCGTTCTTCGTACCATGCCGACGAACAGGCGAAGCTGGTGAAGGCCGAGCTGATGTCGTCCTGATCGGCATACAGCAATAAAAAAGCCCGCAAGGCGTTCAGTCTTGCGGGCGTTTTTTTACCTCGACTACCGTAATGACAGACATTTTCTGTGACCTGCACCGTGACGAATCCTCTTCTGTTTGTGCCCGTTCCTGACTACTGTGTGTTGAAGTTTTCAC
This sequence comes from Pseudomonas sp. C2B4, assembly GCF_013359695.1. Classification (GTDB taxonomy): domain Bacteria; phylum Pseudomonadota; class Gammaproteobacteria; order Pseudomonadales; family Pseudomonadaceae; genus Aquipseudomonas. Next base: position 134,492 of record NZ_JABFMU010000004.1, on the reverse strand, counting down.
CCAGGGAGATTCATGGATGACCGTTCGACCGACCCACACCCTTTGTCCTCACACCCCGGTTCCGGCGTTGCCGTCGGAAGGGCTGATCGGCGTCATTGCGCCGGCCGGTCCCGCCCCGCTGGACACCGACAAGGCCGTGCAATGGATGCGCGCCCGCGGTTACTCGCTGAAAATTTTTCCCGGTGTCTACGAGAAGGATGGCTACCTGGCCGGCAGTGACGAGGTGCGACTCAATGACCTGCACGCGGCGTTCACCGATACCGAGGTCGATGCCATCATTTGCCTGCGCGGTGGTTACGGTACGCCAAGGTTGCTCGATCGGATCGATTTCGAACGGTTGCGCAACAACGCCAAGCCCTTTATCGGTTACAGCGACATCACCGCGCTGCATCTGGCGATCAGCCGTTACGCCGGCTTCGTAACCTTCCATGGCCCGCTGCTCAATGCTGATCTGCTAGGTGACAAGCGAAAGCCCACTGAGCCTTCGTTCTTTAGCATGCTGCGCGGGCAGGTGAGGGCGGGCAGCGAGTTGACGCATCCTGTGGCCTATCCGTTGACGACGATCGAGCCAGGCATTGCCCACGGGCGTTTGCTGGGGGGCAATCTGTCGATGATCGCCGCGACCATGGGCACGCCTTACGAGATCGATGCCGAGGGTGTCATCCTGTTCATCGAGGACATCAACGAGCCGTTGTATCGCGTTGACCGATTGCTGACCCATCTGCGGCTGGCGGGAACCTTGGGCAAGCTGCGTGGGGTGCTGGTGGGCGATGTGGCGGGGGTCGAGGTACCTGCGCTGGAACGGTTGCTCAAGCAGACATTTGAACCGTTGCGGATTCCGGTGTTGTCCGGGTGGCGCAGCGGCCATTGCGATCCGAACCTGACATTGCCCATGGGCGCGCTGGTCAGGCTGGATGCGGGGAACAAGACGTTGGTGCTGGAGCAGGATGTGGTGATCAAACCGTAGATCGTTGGCACCTGATCGTCAGTCTTCGCGAGCAGGCCCGCTCCTACAGAGGGTGGGAGCGAGCCTGCTCGCGAAAGCGGCATCAGCCATGCATCTGATTATCGGTTGCGCAGGCCTTCGAGCAACTTGTGCGTTGGATAACCATCCGCTGGCCAGCCAAATGACTGCTGCGCGCTGCGAATCGCCTTGCGCGTGTTGGCACCGATAATCCCGTCCGCAGCGCCCGCGTCATAGTTCTGGGCACTCAACAGGTTTTGCAGCTCGATCCGCTCGGTGCGACTCAGCGGCAAATCATCCTTGGGCCACGTGCCGCTGATCAGGCCCGCGCCATTGAAGCGCTGCGACAACAGGCCCACCGCCAGCGCGTAGGATGACGAGTTGTTGTACTTGAGGATCGCGCGGAAGTTATCGAGCACCAGGAACGCCGGGCCACGATAACCGGCCGGTAGCAGCAACGCTGCCGACAGCTGCTCGGAACCTGGCGGGACCTGGCTGCCATTGGGCAAGGTCACACCCAATTGCCGCCATTCTGCGACGCTCTTGCGAATCGTGCCGTCGGCCAGTACGTAGTTGAAGCCGCCCGGCAGTTGCACTTCAAAGCCCCACGGTTGACCTTTTTGCCAGCCGGAGCTTTGCAGGTAGTGTGCGGTCGAGGCCAGGGCATCGGTGGAGCTGCCCCAGATGTCGCGACGGCCATCGCCATCGAAGTCCACGGCGTGGGTGTTGTAGGTGGTCGGGATGAATTGGGTCTGACCCATGGCGCCAGCCCAGGAACCCAGCATTTTCTCGGGCGTAATATCGCCCTGCTGCAGTATCTGCAGGGCGGCGATCAGCTGTGCGTGGGCGAACCCGGGGCGCCGGCCTTCGTAGGCCAGGGTCGCCAGGGAGTTGATGACCGACTTGCTGCCCTGGAACTGGCCGAAGTTACTCTCCATGCCCCATACCGCGACCAGGGCCTCACGGTCGACACCGTAGCGCTGTTCGATGCTTTGCAGGATGCCGGCATACTGGCTGACCAGCGCCTGGCCTTTGTGTACCCGAAGGGGGGACAGGGCGCCGTCCAGGTATTCCCATACAGGTCGAGTGAACTCCGGCTGGCTGCGGTCGGCACGAATCACGCTGGGATCGAAGCTCACATTGGCGAAAGCCCGGTCGAACAGGTCGGCACGGATGCCAGCGGCCAAGGCATCCTTACGGAAACCCGCCTGCCATTCGGCGAAGGTCTGGGTCGGCTGGATGTCGAGGTTTTCGCCGCTTGGCACCACAGGGGCGACGATCGCCGGAGCAGTGGCGACGGGAAGGCTTTGAAGCGGCTGTGCGTCGGCGGCGGTGGGTTTCTCCGCGCAGGCGACTAGTAAAACGAGGCTGGAGGCAGCAATCAATTGGCGCAGATGCCAACGACGGGAAAGACAAAAGGGCATGCACGGGTCCAGAAAATAGGATCAGTTGCAGACCTTAACATGTTGAGCGGTTGCTTGCCTTTCAGGCCGCCAGAAAGTAAGAAGCCTCCCAGCTATTAGACTGGAAGGCTTCGCGGCGGTAGCTGCCTTTGCCCTTGCCGGCTCGTTCCTGACGGCTGCGGAACAGTGGCTGGGCGATGATGGATTTGGCCTTGTTGGGGCCATGCTTGGATGGCTTTTTGCTCATGCTGGTCTCTCACGAGTGGGTGGGTTTTGCGGGGCAAATCATCGGCTCAAGTGAAGGTTCTGTCTAGTCCCTACATTGCGTAGGACCTTTCGGGCGCCATCGCGGGCAAGCCCTCCCACATTTGATCCTGGGCGTACACAACATCTGTGGGCGACTCGATTCCTGTGGGAGCGGGCTTGCCCGCGAATGGCCGTTATGCGATCGAAAGTCTTACTCGGCGGGTAATGACAATCGCTGGCCGGCCATCAGTAGCGTCAAGCGACTCAAACTCATCCACGGCGAGCCAGCAGCCTGGCCCTTGATCTGCGCATCAATGCGCTGTGCTTCGAGCAGCAACTGTGCCCAGCGTTGCGCTGAATAGCGTTGCAGGGCTTTGCTCATCAGCGGTTTGCGCTTGTCCCAGACGGGCGGTTTGGCCTGGCTGAAGGCTTTGTCCAGCGGTGTGCCCTGGCTGTATTGCAGGGAAATGTTGGCCAGCAGACGCAGTTCCCGGGCCAGGGCCCAGAGAATCACCGGGGGTTCGACGCCTTCGCCGCGAAGCCCTTCAAGCATGCGCAGGGCGTGGGCGGCTTCGCCGTTGAGAATCGCATCGGTGAGCCCGAAGACATCGAAGCGCGCACTGTCGGCCACCGCAGCCTGCACGGTCTCGACGGTGATCTGACCCTCTTCGGCCATCAGCTTGAGCTTTTCGATTTCCTGGGCGGCGGCCAGCAGGTTGCCTTCGACCCGTGCGGCGATCAGCTCGACGGCATCCTCGGTGGCCGAGAGCCCGGCCTGGGACAAGCGCTGACGGATCCAGCTCGGCAACTGACTGACGTCCACCGGCCAGATCTGCACGAACTGAGTCTGGGGGCCTTCGACCAGTGCCTTGCCCCACTTGGTTTTCTGCGCGCTGCCATCGAGTTTCGGCAGGCTGATCAGCAACACCGTGTCTTCGGCCGGTCGGGCGCAGTATTCAATGAGCGCGGCGGCACCTTTATCTCCGGGTTTGCCGGAGGGCAGGCGCAGTTCCAGCAGGCGTTTTTCAGCGAACAACGACATGCTGGCCCCGGCCTGGAGCAACGTGCCCCAATCGAAACTGGCGTCGGCAGCAAAGACCTGGCGTTCGTCGAAGCCCTGCAGGCGGGCGGCAGCACGGATGGCGTCGGCGGCTTCCTGACACAACAAGGGATCATCGCCGCTGATGACGTAGACCGGCGCGAGGGCACCTTGCAGGTGTTTTGCGAGTTGGGCGGGGGCGAGTTTCATAAGGGAGGGCAAACGGGGCGCCTGGGCGCCCCGTAAGTCTTACTGCTGAGGCAGTTCGATAGGCGACTGACGCGGCGTTTCCGCTTCAGCCTTCTGGGCTGCCTCCATTGCCGCGGCTTCGGCCTTGGCTTTGGCTTCGGCGGTCTGCTGCAATTGCTCCAGCTGGGTCGGCGTGATTTGCTGCAGGCGCAGAATCATGCGTTGTACCAGTTCGCGGCGCATTTCCTTGCGGGCATCGGCAGCTTCCTGGTCGGAACCTACCAGGTTGTTACCGTCGTGAATGTAGACCTTCCCGACTTCAAGCTTGTCAGCCATCAGCGACAGGTTACCCTGGCTGAGGATGTTGTAGCTGAGTACGGTGTTCAGTTGGTATTCGCCAGTGCGACCGGCACCTGCGTAACTGAGGATGCGCTGGGTTTCCTGTTCATCCGTTAACACAAGCTTGAAAGGTGCGCCGGTGTAGACCTTGACGCCGCTGCTAATAAGCACCTGACGCAGTTGCGTCACGGTTTCGCCATAGGCATTGCGGGCGCTGACGTCCAGTTCCTTGATCGCCAGTTCGGTGGTGCCGGTGCCGCGCAGCTGGAAACCGCAGGCGCTCAACAGGACCGCCAGGCCCATCACCAGCAAATTGCGTTTGATCATTGTGTTGCTCCCCTTGAAACCATGTGGGCCGATCAAGCGGCCCGAAAGGTTTTACTCGGCGCCAGGCTTGGCCTGGCGCCTGATCCAATTAGCTGGCGACGATGTTGACCAGTTTCCCGGGCACCACGATCACTTTACGAATAGTCAGGCCGTCGACAAAACGCAGCACGTTTTCGTTGGCGCGTGCGGCGGCTTCGACTTCTTCGCGGCTGGCGCTGGCCGGCATTTCAATGTGCCCACGCAGCTTGCCATTGACCTGAATCACCAGCTGCAGGCTGTCCTGTACTAGCGCGTTTTCGTCCAGCACCGGCCAGCTGGCGTCGATCACCGGGTCGGCGTGACCCAGGCGATGCCACAGCTCGTGGCTGATGTGCGGGGTGATCGGGGCCAGCAGCAGCGTCACGGTTTCCAGGCCTTCCTGGACCAGTGCGCGATCCTGCTCGGTGCCCTGCGGCGCTTTTTCCAGCACGTTCATCAGCGTCATCACCTGGGCGATGGCGGTGTTGAATTTGTGGTTCTGGCCGACGTCGTGGCTGGCCTGCTTGATCGCCTGGTGGATCGAGCGGCGAACGGCTTTCTGCTCGTCGTTCAGGTTGGCGACGTCCAGTTTGCCCGGCAGGCCCTGGGTGACGTGCGCTTGAGCCAGGCGCCAGACGCGCTTGAGGAAGCGATGCGAACCTTCCACGCCGGAATCGGACCATTCGGCGCTCATGTCGGGTGGCGAGGCGAACATCATGAACAGGCGGCAGGTGTCTGCGCCGAACTGGTCAATCATCGACTGTGGGTCGACGCCGTTGTTCTTTGACTTGGCCATCTTTTCGGTGCCGCCGATTTCCACCGGCAGACCGTCTGCGATCAGCTTGGCACTGATCACCTTGGCCTTGCTGTCACGCTCCAGCTCCACGTCCGCCGGGTTGAACCAGGTGTAGGCACCGTTAGCTTCGCGACGATAGTAAGTCTCGGCGACCACCATGCCCTGGGTCAGCAGGTTCTTGAACGGCTCGTTGGAGCTCACCAGGCCTTCGTCACGCATCAGCTTGTGGAAGAAGCGCGCATAGAGCAGGTGGAGAATGGCGTGTTCGATACCGCCGATGTACTGATCCACCGGCAACCAGTGGTCAGCCGCGGATTTTTCCACCAGGCCGCCTTCGAAGTGCGGAGAGGCGTAGCGGGCGTAGTACCACGACGACTCGACGAAGGTGTCCATGGTGTCGGTTTCACGCTTGGCAGGCTGGCCGCATTTCGGGCAGCTGCATTCGTAGAACTCGGGCATGCGCGCCAGCGGCGAACCGGCGCCGTCGGGTACGACGTCTTCCGGCAGCACGACAGGCAACTGGTCTTCCGGCACCGGTACGTCACCACAGCTGTCGCAATGGATGATCGGGATCGGACAGCCCCAGTAGCGCTGACGGCTGATGCCCCAGTCGCGCAGGCGGAATTGGGTGCGCGAAGCGCCAAGGCTTTTCTTGATCAGTGCCACTTCGATGGCATCGAAGGCACCGGCGAAGTCCAGGCCGTCGAATTCGCCTGAGTTGATCAGCGTGCCGTACTCGCCGTAGGCGTCCTGCCAAGGTTCCGGGTTGGTGTCACCGGAGCTGGTGCGCACCACGGATTTGACCGGCAGGTTGTACTTGTGGGCAAACTCGAAATCACGCTCGTCGTGAGCCGGAACCGCCATGACCGCGCCATCGCCGTAGTGCATCAGCACGTAGTTGGCGACCCATACCGGCAGTTTTTCGCCGGTCAGCGGGTGCTCGACGAACAGGCCGGTCGGCAGGCCTTTCTTCTCCTGGGTGGCGACGTCGGCTTCGGCGACGCTGCCGCTCTTGCATTCGGCGATGAACGCTTGCAGCTCAGGATTGTTCTGGGCAGCCAGGGTGGCCAGGTGGTGCTCGGCAGCCACGGCGACGTAAGTCGCTCCCATTAAAGTGTCCGGACGGGTGGTGAAGACTTTCAGGGTGCCGCTTTCGCCGATGGAGTCGACGTTGTACGGGAACTGCACTTCCATGCCGCGGGATTTGCCAATCCAGTTGCGCTGCATGGTCTTGACCTGTTCAGGCCAGCCAGTCAGCTCGTCGAGGCTCTCCAGCAGTTCATCCGCGTAGGCGGTGATCTTGAAGTAGTACATCGGGATTTCGCGCTTCTCGATCAGCGCGCCGGAACGCCAGCCGCGACCGTCGATCACCTGTTCGTTGGCCAGAACGGTCTGGTCGATCGGGTCCCAGTTCACGGTGCCGTTTTTACGGTAGATCACACCTTTTTCGAACAGGCGGGTGAACAGCCACTGTTCCCAGCGGTAGTAGTCCGGCTTGCAGGTGGTCACTTCGCGCGACCAGTCCACCGCCAGGCCCAGGCTGCGCAGCTGGGATTTCATGTAGGCGATGTTTTCGTAGGTCCACTTGGCCGGCGCTACGTTGTTCTTCATCGCGGCGTTTTCCGCCGGCATGCCGAAGGCGTCCCAACCCATGGGTTGCAGGACGTTCTTGCCTTGCATGCGCTGGTAGCGGGAGATCACGTCGCCGATGGTGTAGTTGCGCACGTGCCCCATGTGTAGCTTGCCGCTGGGGTAAGGGAACATCGACAGGCAGTAGTAGGTCTCCTTGCCTGGCTGTTCACTGACTTCAAAGGACTTTTGCTCGTCCCAGAACGACTGGGCGGCGGCTTCGATTTCACGGGGCTGATATTGTTCGTGCATGGCTACTTTTGAACTGAATAGGGGTGGCCTAATCCTCTTCAATGCAACGCTGGACGATGAAGGCGCCAATTCGGCGTTTCGGTGCCCAGTCGAGCTGGAAGTGGAGTTACAGGAAGCGCCGTAGCATACATGACCGCACTCTACCGAGGGAAACCCTGATTGCTGCCGCGCGTCTTGCCAAAACCGCCGCGAGGGCCGTTGGTCGCGGCGTTCAGCCGGTTTGTTCATGGAGGCTAAGCTCTAATTGGGGAGTAGGTCTTATCTTCCAATGAGGTGAGGGATGGTTGATTCACAGCAAAAAGCTACAAAACCGGAGCTGTACGAAAGACTGATCGATCGTCTGGGCATGGCGCTGGAAGCAGCGAAAACCGCTGGCCGGCTACGTGATGAACGTCCGCTGGAGCTGGAATTGCGCGGGTTGAGCCCCGCAGAGTTTGCTCTGGTCAAGGCGTACCTGGATCGCAGTGAACGTGAGACACATGGATGCTTGTCCGAAGCAGTGAAGCAACTCGACGCACCACGTTCTGCCAAGATTATCTGGCTCAAGGACAAAGTCCCCGGTAGAGACGCGGTAAAGGTCCGGTCCCTGCAGTTCAAATAAGGGCATAGAGCCATGCTCCATGACTTTTTGAAGCATAGTCCTTCCGTATTGATTGTCTCATCGCGTCAACCCACCTAGGCTTCGGGCATCTTCATGGAGATGCTCGATGCCTTTTCGTTATTTCGTAAAACAAATCTTTCTGCCGCCAGGCCTTCTGTTGCTGCTGCTGGTGCTCGCCTGGTGGTTGCGCCGCTCAAGACCGCGGCTCGCCGGCTTGTGTTTTGCCTTGGGGGCGGGCGGGTTCTGGCTGATGAGCCTGCCGGTCGTGGTGCAATGGAGCGCCGCATTGCTGGAACGAGAACCACCGCTGGCGTTCGACGAGTGGGCGACGCTGGGACAGCATGCGGATGCGATCGTGGTGCTGGGGTCGGGGCGCGAGCGGGGTGATTCGGCATGGGGTGCCGATCAGCCTACCGGTGTAGGCCTGGAACGCCAACGTTATGCGGCGCGCCTGGCCAAGGCATCGGGTCTACCGATTCTGACCAGTGGCGGCCTGCATTACGGCACGCCGCCGACCGAAGCCAAATTGATGGCGGATTCACTGCACGATGACTTCGGCGTGACGGTGCGCTGGCAGGAAGGGCGCAGCCGTACGACCTGGGAGAACGCAAAATTCAGCGCCGAAGTGCTGTTGCCCGAAGGTATCAAGCGCGTGGTCCTCGTGACCCATGCGTGGCACATGCCGCGAGCGGTCTGGAGCTTCCAGCAGGCCGGGTTTGAGGTCGTGCCGGCGCCAATGGGCTTTTTAGGTACGGATAACGCTCGGCCCCTGGGTGGCTGGTTGCCGGAGTTCAAGTCGATCTGGCAGAGCGGGCAATTGATGAACGAGGCGGTCGGGCAGGTCGGCTATTCGCTTTTCTACCGCTGAAAATCAAAAGATCGCAGCCTCGTTTCACTCGAAACGAGGCTGCGATCTTTTGCAGGCGCGATTAAACGGTCTTGGCCATCCGGTTGGCCACCAGCGCCCAGCCAAACAACAACACGCATACAATGATCAGCGGCCATGAGCGCCATTGCAGATAAGGCGTCAGGTTGTGCATCGGTACCACGTCGCCGTACAGGATGCCGCGCTCGAATTGCGGAATCTGCGCGGTGATCTGGCCGAACGGGTTGATCAGGCCGGTCACGCCGTTGTTGGTGGCGCGGATCATCCAGCGGCCGGCTTCCAGTGCGCGCATCTGCGCCATTTGCAGGTGTTGCAGCGGACCAATGGAGGTGCCGAACCACGTGTCGTTACTGATGGTCAGCAACAGATCGCTTTGGGCGGCAAGGCCTGCGGCGAATTCCGGATACACCACTTCGTAACAGATATACGGCGCGATCTGGTAACCCTTGGCTTGCAGCATGGGCTGATCGGCCGGGCCACGGGCGAAGTCTGACATCGGCAAGTCGAAAAACGCGATCAATCCGCGCAGCACATCCTGTAGTGGCACGTATTCGCCGAAAGGCACCAGCTTCTGCTTGAGGTAAGTGCCATCGCCTTCGCCCACCACGGTGATGCCGTTGTAATAGCGTTTAACCTGGTGGACGACTTCACGGATCGGAACGCCGGTAATCATCGCCGAGTCCCGTTCCGCAGCGAATTTACCCATCATGTCCAGGTAACCTTCTGCGGACTCCTTGAGTACCGGGATCGCCGTTTCGGGCCAGATCAGCAGGTCGACGCGTTTGGAGCTGAAGCTCATGTCGCGGTACAGCGCCAACTGTGCATTGAGCTGCGCCGGGTCCCACTTCATGTTCTGTTCGACGTTGCCCTGAATGGCGGCGACGCTCAGCGGCGCGCCTGCCGGGCTGGTCCAGGCATGGTGCTTGAGGGCGACGCCGGCCCCCCATGGCCCGATCAGCAGCAGGGAACCCAACGCGATGAAGCCTTTGCGGCCGCCTCGAAGCAGGCGCAAACCGTTGTAGATCAAGGCTGCGGTCAAGGCCAGGGTAAAGGAAATCAGCCACATGCCGCCCACGGGGGCGAGTCCGGTCAGTGGGCCGTCGAGTTGACTGTAACCGGAATAAAGCCACGGGAAACCGGTGAGGAACCAGCCACGGAACGCTTCCTGGCCGACCCACAACGCAGCAAAGGCCAGCGCATCGGCAAGCGGTGCTTCGTTGCGTCGCAACCAGCGCGCCCAAATCCAGGCGGGCAGGGCGAAGAACCAGGCAATCGCCGCGGTGAAGATCAGCATCAGGAACCCGGCCAACAGTACCGAGGCGCCGCCGAAGTGGTGAATGCTGTAGTAGATCCAGCTGGTACCGGCGCCGAACAGGCCGAAGCCGAAGCACCAGCCACGGCCCAGGGCCTGGCGGGGGCTCAGTTCACGCAAGCCGGCATAGAACAACCCGACCGCCAGCAGTGCCAGCGGCCAGATATCGAATGGCGCCAGGGCCAGGGTAGTGATTGCACCGGCCGCCACGGCCAGCAGGTTACCGGGCCAGCCGGGGCGGGTTGTCCAGCGCATTTCTATCCTTAAATGATTACCGGGCGATAGGGGTCAGTCGCAGCAGATGAATCCGACGGCTATCGGCATTGAGAATGCGGAAACGATAGGTGCCGATTTCAGTGATTTCGTTGCGTTTTGGCAAGTGCCCGAATGCGCTCATGACCAGGCCGCCCACAGTGTCGAACTCGTCGTCGGAGAATTCGCTGTCGAAGAATTCGTTGAAATTCTCGATCGGCGTCAGGGCCTTGATCAGGAAATCACCGCTGGGCAGTGGCTTGATGTAGCTGTCTTCTTCGACGTCGTGCTCGTCTTCGATGTCGCCGACGATCTGCTCCAGCACGTCTTCAATCGTCACCAGACCCGCCACGCCGCCGTATTCGTCGATGACGATGGCCATGTGGTTGTGGTTGGCGCGGAACTCGCGCAGCAACACGTTCAGGCGCTTGGATTCGGGCACGAACGTGGCCGGACGCAGCAGGTCCTTGATGTTGAAGCTGTCGCCGTTCTCCTTGAGGATCAGCGGCAGCAAATCCTTGGCCAGCAGGACACCCATCACATCGTCGTGGCTTTCGCCGATCACCGGATAGCGGGAGTGGGCCGAGTCGAGCACGGCCGGCAGGAATTCGCGGGGGGTCTGGGTCGCCTTGATGCTGATCATCTGCGAGCGCGGGACCATGATGTCCCGGACCTGCAGGTCAGCCACCTGGATGGCGCCTTCGACGATGGCCAGCGCTTCGCTGTCCAACAGTTTGTTCTGGTGTGCATCGCGCAGCAGCTCCAGCAGCTCCTGGCGGTTCTTCGGCTCGTGGGCAAAAGCCTGGGTGAGCTTACCCAGCCAGGACTTTTGCCCGTTGCTCGATCGATCTTCGCTCATAGCGATTACTCTGAATCCTTTGTTGTAATGATTGGGGATGTTTCGGTTTCGTCGTCCGCGTACGGGTCGCGATAGCCCAGCTCTGCAAGCAACTCTCGTTCCAGAGCTTCCATTTCTTCGGCTTCCTCGTCCTCTATATGGTCGTAACCGAGTAGATGCAAGCAGCCGTGAATCACCAGGTGCGCCCAATGGGCCTTGAGCTCCTTGCCCTGTTCGGCGGCTTCACGCTCGACCACGGCGACGCAGATCACCAGATCGCCCAGCAACGGAATGTCGAGAAATTCGTCCGGCACATCGGCCGGGAATGACAAGACGTTAGTTGCGTAATCCTTTTGCCGCCAGGTGTGGTTCAGATCGCGGCCTTCGGCTTCGTCGACCAGGCGAATGGTCATCTCGGAGTCGGCGGTGCGCTGGCGCAGGGCCAGTTCGCACCATTGGCGGAATTCGGCTTCGCTGGGGGCGGCGGCTTCGGTTGCGATTTGCAGGTCAAGCTCAAGCATCGCGGCGACTTTCCTTGGCGGCTGCATCACCGGCTGCACGGGTCTCGAAACGCTCGTAGGCTTCGACGATGCGCTGCACCAGCGGATGGCGCACGACGTCCTTGGGCTGGAAATGCGTGAAGCTGATGCCCGGCACGTCTTTCAACACTTCGATGACGTGGTGCAGCCCGGACTTGGTGCCGCGCGGCAGGTCGACTTGAGTGATATCGCCGGTGATGACGGCCGTGGAGCCGAAGCCGATCCGGGTCAGGAACATCTTCATTTGCTCGACGGTGGTGTTCTGGCTTTCGTCGAGGATGATGAAGCTGTTGTTCAGCGTCCGGCCGCGCATGTAGGCCAGCGGCGCGACTTCAATGACCTGGCGCTCGATCAGCTTGGCGACGTGTTCGAAACCGAGCATTTCGTAGAGCGCGTCGTAGAGCGGGCGCAGGTACGGGTCGATCTTCTGGCTGAGGTCCCCTGGCAGGAAGCCAAGTTTTTCCCCGGCTTCAACCGCTGGACGTACCAGCAGGATGCGACGGATCTGCTCGCGTTCCAGGGCATCCACCGCGCAGGCAACGGCCAGGTAGGTCTTGCCGGTACCGGCCGGGCCAATGCCGAAGTTGATGTCGTTGCCGAGGATTTCCTTCACGTAGCGCTGCTGATTCAAGCCGCGTGGGCGAATCATGCCTTTTTTGGTGCGCAGGGCGACGGCGGCGTCGGCGGGGGAATGGTTGTCCAGCTCTTCGACGGCGGATTCCTGCAGGAACAGGTGAACCATGTCCGGCGACAGCTCGGTACCCTTGGTTTCCCGGTACAAGCGGCGCAGGAGGTTTTCCGCGGAGGTGGTGTGTTTACGCTCGCCGATCAGTTCGAACTGGTTTCCGCGGTTGCGGATCTCGATGGTCAGGCGCTGTTCGATCAAGCGCAGATGCTCGTCGAATTGCCCGCACAGATTGGCGAAACGGCGAGCCTCAAAAGGCTCGAGGATAAAACGATGTGGTTCTATGGGTGCGTTCAAGGTCGTATTTAGCCGCCCTGGGGCAATAGTGATGAAATCTAGGATAACGCCAGTGGCGTGGGTGCGAAAGGCCTTAAATAATCCAGCGCCAAACACCGTCCCTGTGGGAGCGAGCCTGCTCGCGAAAGCGGCCTGACAGTCGACTCATGGGTTGAATGTCAAACCGCATTCGCGAACAGGCACGCTCCCACAGGGGGATGCTGTGTTACTGGATCAGTGAGCCCCGCAGCGAATGCGGCTGGGCCGCGTCGATGTGCACATCCGCAAACTGGCCGATCAGGGTTGGATTGTCACAGCGGAAGTTGACGATACGGTTATTTTCGGTGCGGCCTTGCAGCTCGCCGGGGTCTTTTTTCGAATAATCGGTGACCAGGATGCGCTGGATCGAGCCGACCATTTGTCGGCTGATTTCGAAACCTTGCTGGTTCAAGCGATGTTGCAGGGCATTCAGGCGTTCTTTTTTCAGCTCTTCCGGTGTGTCATCGGCCAGGTCGGCGGCCGGGGTGCCGGGGCGCTGGCTGTAGACGAACGAGTAGGAAAAGTCGAAACCAACGTCCTGAATCAGCTTCATGGTCTGTTCGAAGTCTTTTTCGGTCTCGCCCGGGAAACCGACGATAAAGTCCGAGCTGATGCAAATGCCCGGCACGGCGGCGCGCAGCTTGCGCAGTTTGGATTTGTATTCCAGCGCGGTGTGGTTGCGCTTCATCGCGGCCAGGATCCGGTCCGAGCCCGATTGCACCGGCAAGTGCAGGTGTTTCACCAGTTCAGGTACTTCGGCATGGGCCTGGATCAGGCTGTCGGAGAATTCCAGCGGGTGCGAGGTGGTGTAACGGATGCGGTCAATGCCATCGACGGCGGCAACGACCCGGATCAGTTCGGCCAGATCGGCCAGGCGTCCGTCATGGGTTGCACCGCGATAGCCGTTGACGTTCTGCCCCAGCAGCGTCACTTCACGCACACCGTTTTCGGCCAGGTGAATGATCTCGGCAATCACGTCGTCGAACGGGCGGCTGACCTCTTCGCCCCGGGTGTAGGGCACCACGCAGAAGGTGCAGTACTTGCTGCAGCCTTCCATCACCGACACGTAAGCGCTCGGGCCATCGATGCGCGGCTCGGGCAAATGGTCGAATTTTTCGATTTCCGGGAACGAAACGTCCACTTGCGGCAACTTGCTGATGCGCGCAGCGTCGATCATTTCCGGCAGGCGGTGCAAGGTCTGCGGGCCGAACACCACGTCGACATAGGGCGCGCGATCGCGAATGGCGGCGCCTTCCTGGCTGGCCACGCAACCGCCGACGGCAATCACCATGTCCGGGTTGGCCAGTTTCAATTCGCGCCAGCGGCCGAGTTGCGAATAGACGCGATCCTGGGCGCGTTCACGGATCGAGCAGGTGTTGAGCAGGATCACGTCGGCGTCTTCAGCGCGAGCCGTGACTTCCAGGGCCTGGTGTTCGCCCAGCAGATCGACCATGCGCGAGCTGTCGTACTCGTTCATCTGGCAACCGTGGGTTTCGATGTAAAGCTTCTTGGCCATGGAAAAGGGTCATCACGTGATTCGAAGAACCGCGCATTATAGGGAACATGTTCCCAGGTTCCTACCGTTGCGCGTCCGGTGGCTATGCTATAGTTCGCGCCCTCTTTTTTATTCCCCGATGTGTTGCTCGCCCACCATGACCAAACGTGAAGCTCCAATCTACAAGGTGATTTTCCTCAACCAGGGCCAGGTGTTCGAAATGTACGCCAAACAGATCTATCAGAGCGATCTGTGGGGCTTCCTGGAAGTGGAAGAGTTCGTCTTTGGCGAGCGCACGCAAGTGGTCGTCGATCCGAGCGAAGAGAAACTCAAGGCGCAATTCGAAGGTGTCGTGCGCAGTTTCGTGCCCATGCACTCGATCGTGCGCATCGATGAAGTCGAGCGTCTGGGTACACCGAAAATCAGCGAAGCCCGCGGTACGGTCGGCAATGTGATGCCGTTTCCGATGCCGATGCCTGAGAAGTAAGCCTTTAGACCGAGTCGCTCCCTTCGCGAGCAGGCTCGCTCCCACAGTTGATCGCGTGCACACATTAATGTGCACCCACAGATGATCTATTGTGGGAGCGAGCCTGCTCGCGAAGGGGCCAGCCAGAGCGATATGAAAATCAGGGAAGGGGCGAGAAAGGCGTACGCCCATCGGCGCTCTGCAGTTCCATCAGGTATTTGCGGAAAATCTGCCCAAGCACCTGGGTGGCCACTTCCAGCTCTTGGCGGGGCATTTTCTCGGTGACTTCGTCGGCCGTATCCAGCGCCTCTTCCGCCCCATTGACCGCCGCCATTTTCAGCAGGATGTACGCCTGAACGTTATTGGCCGGGACGCCTTCGCCGTGGAAGAACATGGTGCCGAGCTTGAATTGTGCCTGGGCGTGACCTTGCAGCGAGGCCTTTTCGAAGTAGCTCAGGGCTTGATTGAGGTCGCGCGGCGCATTTTTGCCTTCGTAGTAGAACTCACCCAACTCGTATTGCGCTTGTGCATCCCCTTCATCCGACGCTTTCTGGCAGGCGGCGAGTGCCTGTGCCAGGTCTTGCGGCTGAGTATTGAGGGTGCAGCGACCCATCG
Organism: Pseudomonas sp. C2B4; assembly: GCF_013359695.1. Lineage (GTDB taxonomy): Bacteria > Pseudomonadota > Gammaproteobacteria > Pseudomonadales > Pseudomonadaceae > Aquipseudomonas. The sequence goes on along the minus strand of NZ_JABFMU010000004.1, from coordinate 119,286 downwards.
CTGGGATTAACAACGAGTTACCGCCTGCTTGTGCGAGCGCGAGCAGGGGCTGAAGGAGCAACAGGCAGCCCAGTGAAAGGGCGCGGCCGGTGCGGTTCATGGGAATCGACTTACCTCTGAAGGGCGCGCGGACCCATCGAGGGGATCCAATAAGCGCGCATTATGAAATAAGCAGGGCCAACCTTACAAAGTCTTTACTCGTTTTTCTGCTGCGCGGGAACTATATCGCCCACTTTGCAGGGGATTATTGGCAGATGAGTAGGAAAAAGCGTGGGAATGTAGGCCAAGGCTGACGTTGGCGATGGCCAACGTCAGCGATCCGGCGTTTATTTCAATGCAGCGAAGGCGCGCTCGGCGGCATCCAGCGTCAGTTTCAACTCGGCTTCGCCGTGGGCGATCGAGGTGAAGCCGGCTTCGAAGGCGCTCGGTGCCAGGTACACACCGCCTTCGAGCATCAGGTGGAAGAAGCGGCCGAACAGGGCGGCATCGCTGGCCATGACGTCATCGAAGGTCACGATGTCGTCGGCACCGCTGAAGTACAGACCGAACATGCCACCGGCTTGAGTGGTCACGAACGGAATGCCGGCGGCATCGGCACGCACTTGCAGGCCGTCGAGCAGGCGAGTGGTGTAGTCGGTCAGCTCGGCGTGGAAGCCCGGGCGGCTGATCAGGCGCAGGGTGGTCAGGCCGGCCGCCATGGCCAGCGGGTTACCCGACAGGGTGCCCGCCTGGTAAACCGGGCCCAGTGGGGCAATGCGCGACATGATTTCGCGTTTGCCGCCAAAGCAACCCACCGGCATGCCGCCGCCGATGATCTTGCCGAAAGTGGTCAGGTCGGGCGTTACGCCGTAGTGAGCCTGGGCACCGCCGAGGGCGACACGGAAACCGGTCATCACTTCGTCGAAGATCAGCACCACGCCATGCTTGTCGCACAGGGTACGCAGGCCTTCGAGGAAGCCAGGGGCCGGCGGTACGCAGTTCATGTTGCCGGCCACAGGCTCGACGATGATGCACGCCACGTCCTGGCCGACTTCGGCGAGCATGCTTTCAACCGCGTCGATGTCGTTGAACGGCAAGGTCAGGGTGTGTTTGGCGAAGGCTGCCGGTACGCCGGCCGAGCTTGGCACGCCCTGGGTCAATGCGCCGGAGCCGGCCTTGACCAACAGGCTGTCGGAATGACCGTGGTAGCAGCCCTCAAACTTGATGATGCTGTCGCGACCGGTGAAACCACGGGCCAGACGGATCGCGCTCATGGTCGCTTCGGTGCCGGAGCTGACCATGCGCACCATTTCCATCGACGGCACCAGCGAGCAGACCAGATCCGCCATCTGGGTTTCCATCTCGGTTGGCGCGCCGTAGGACAAGCCGTGTTCCAGTTGCTTGCGCACGGCGTCCAGCACGTCCGGATGACTGTGACCGAGAATCATCGGGCCCCAGGAGCCGACGTAATCCACATAACGCTTGTTGTCTTCGTCGGTGACGTAGGCGCCTTCGGCGTGCTTGAAGAACAACGGCGTGCCACCCACGCTTTTGAACGCGCGAACCGGCGAATTCACGCCGCCGGGAATGTGTTTCTGTGCATTGGCAAACAGGGTTTCGGAACGAGACATGATCGGGCTCTCAAATCAGATTTTCAGTAATTCGTTGAATGCGCGGGCGCGGCGGGTCACTTCAGCCGTGCTCTCGGCGCCAAACAGGCCATGCACCACAGCGAGCAGATGGACCCCGTGTGCCACCAGCGGGGCGGCGTTATCCAGGGTGATGCCGCCAATGGCGCAGATCGGCAAGTGCAACTGCCGGCGGGCCTGGTCCAGCAGTTCGAGGCTGCAGGTCGGGGCGCCGGGTTTGGTGTTGGAGTTGAAGAAGCGGCCGAAGGCGACATAACTGGCGCCTTCCCTGGCGGCCTGCTCGGCGAGTTCGAGTTGCGCGTGGCAAGTCGAACCGATGATGGCCTTGGAGCCGAGCAAAGCGCGGGCCGGAGTGAGCGGCCCGTCGGTCTGCCCCAGGTGCACGCCGACATTCAGGCGCGCGGCCAGTTCCGCATCGTCATTGATGATCAACGGGGTCTTGTAGCGTTCGCACAAGTCGCGCAGGGCCTCGGCTTCACGCAAACGGCGAGCCTCATCGCTGCTCTTGTCGCGGTACTGCAGCAGGGTGACGCCACCTTCCAGCGCCGCCTCCACGTACTGAAGCAATTTACCGTCCAGTAGATGGCTGTCGGTAATGGCGTACAGGCCACGTAATTTCATCGGACAGCCCTCATCGCGTTACGAACAGAAGTCCAGTGGCAGGCGGCGTGGCACGAATTGGCCTTTGCCCAACTGCTCGGCATCACGCAGGGTGCGCCATGTGTAGTTAAGTGCAGTCTGTACGGCACTGGTGAGGTTTTCCCCTTGGGCCAGACGGCCGGCGAGGGCGCTGGCGAGGGTGCAACCGGAACCGTGGTAACTGCCGGGCAAACGCTGGCAGGTGTAGGTTTCGCGCAAGCCATCGCGGCTGTAGAGGCGATTGTGGATTTCGGTTTCATCGCCATGACCGCCGGTGATCAGCAGGTGTTTGACGAACGGCAGGAGTTTTTCAGCGCACTCGTCCGCGGTGCCTTCTGGCAGTTCGGCGAGGATTCGGGCTTCAGGGAGGTTGGGGGTGGCGATGATCGACAGGGGCAGCAGGCGTTCGCGCATGGCGTAGCCGACTTCATCCTTGCCCAGTCGTCCACCGCCGCCGGCGCGCAGCACCGGGTCGCAGACCACTGGCAGATGCGGGTGCGCCGAAAGCAGTTCGACAACGGTGTCGACCATTTCCAGGGAACCGAGCATGCCCAGTTTGACGGCTGCGACTTCGGAGTCGTTGAGCACGGCATTGGCCTGGGCCAACACCCACTCACGGTCCAGGACGCGGAAGTCAGTGACATTGACGGTGTCTTGCACGGTCAGGGCGGTGACGGCCGGAGCCGCATGGCAACCCTGAGCGAGCAGGGCTTCGATATCTGCCTGCAAGCCGGCGCCACCACTTGGGTCGTGGCCGGAGAGACAGAGGACAACGGGGCGAGAGCTGTAGATATTCATGGTGCGCGAGCTTACCACCAAACATCTTTTTTCGGGTGGGGCGTCATCCCGCCCGGCCGATACATCTATGGCATTTTCGCAATCTGACCCATCAAACAGCTCTAGCTCAATAATCTTCGCTGGAACGCCCGTTCTAGAGCCTTTGTAGGAAAAATTTCTGTAGTGCTCAATGGCCATCAACGGCTATGCTAGAGTGGATCCAAACTAATAACAGGTAACACCGGTTTTACGTCTACTCAAAAGGAATGGGGGGCTTCCTGACAGGACCGGACAGGCCACGCTGGGGCATAAATGCGCTATTTGCTGATGTTGCTGTTGTGTTTGCCCCTCTTGGCGAACGCCGTCGAGTTCGATGAGTTCACTCAAAGCCTGCCCCTGGGCCGGACCCTGCAAGTGTTCGAAGACGCCGCGGGTCAGGCGACGATCGCGGATGTGCGCGCGCAAGCCGCGTCCGGCAACTTCAAGCCACATGACAGAGCCACCCTCAACGCCGGGTATTCGCGCTCGGTGTTCTGGCTGAAAATCGATCTGCACTACCGCCCCACCAACCCGGCCGCGCAGCGTACCTGGCTGTTGGAACTGGCCTATCCGCCCCTCGATCACCTTGACCTGTACTCCCCCGATGCGAGCGGAAACTATCAATTGGTTCGCCAGACCGGCGATGCCTTGCCATTCGCCAGTCGCGAGATCCGCCAGAACAACTACCTGTTCAATCTGGACTTCACCCCTGACCAATCGCAAACCCTCTATCTGCGCCTGCAAAGCCAGGGCTCGATCCAGGCGCCGGTCACTTTGTGGTCAAGCACCGCGTACCTCGAAGCGCAGCCGGTCAGGCTTTACGTGCTGGGGCTGATCTACGGCGTATTGCTGGGAATGCTGGTTTACAACCTGTTCATTTACCTGAGTGTGCGAGACACCAGTTATCTCTATTACATCTTCTACATCGCCTCGTTCGGCTTGTATCAGCTCTCGGTGAACGGTGCGGCCGTGCAGTACTTCTGGCCGGACAACCCCTGGTGGGCCAATGCCGCGACGCCGTTTTTCATTGGCTGTGCCGGGCTGTTCGGCAGTCAGTTCGCCCGCAGCTTCCTGCAGACGGCCACTCACAGTCGCTGGCTTGACCGTTTGTTGCTGGTCCTCGTGGTGTTTAGTGCCCTGGTGGTCGGGCTGTCGCTGATGACCAGTTATGCCCTGGCCTTGCGCCTGGCGACAGCCCTGGCGCTCATCTTCACCGTGGTGATTTTTGCGGCGGGGCTTTTCGCCTGGCTGCGCGGGCTGCGGGTCGCGCGTTATTTCATCATTGCCTGGTCGGCGTTTTTGCTCGGCGGGATCATCAATACCCTGATGGTGCTGGGTTACCTGCCAAACGTGTTCCTGACCATGTACTCCAGCCAGATCGGCTCGGCCATTGAAGTGGCGCTGCTTTCCCTGGCCCTGGCCGACCGCATCAATGCCATGCGTGAGCAGCAGGCGCAAACCCTGCTCGACGCCGGGCAAAAGCTGGAAGTCCTCAACCAGCAACTGGCGCGCAGTAACCAGCTCAAGGACGAATTCCTCGCGACCCTGACCCACGAATTGCGCACGCCCATGAACGGCGTGATCGGTTCGCTGGAACTGATGCAAACCGTTGACATGGACCCGGAGCTGGAGCAGTACCAGCAAACGGCCGCCGGATCGGCGCGGGACATGATGCGCATGGTCAACGGCATCCTCACCCTGACCGAATTGCAGGCCGGCAAGCTCAAGGCTTCCCCGTCGACGTTCAGTTTGCGCGGCGTGGTCGACGCATTGCGTGTGCAATTCGAAGGCAATGCGTCGAGCAAGTCGCTGGACTTCAAGGTCGACGTCGCACCCGGTGTGCCGGATCGCTTGCATGGCGACAGTGCCAAGCTGGCGCAATGCCTGGAGTGCCTGCTGGACAACGCCATCAAATTCACCCGAGTCGGTGGTTTGGCGCTGCGGGTCACTGGAAAAACGGTCAACCCGGAGCGACTGGCGTTGTCCTTCGCGGTGATCGACACCGGCATCGGCTTCACCGATCTGGGCGAGGCGACGATGTATCAGCGTTTTTTCCAGCTCGACGGTTCGATGACCCGCGAGTACGGCGGTCTGGGTGTCGGCCTGGCCATCTGCCGGCAATTGGTCGAATTGCTCGGCGGCCGCCTGACGCACCGCTCCGAACCTGGACGTGGCAGTCGCTTCCAGCTCGACGTTGAGTTTGAAGTTCCAGCGATCGAGCCGCCGTCAGCGCCCTTGATGACCCGTGACTTTCCGCGCTTGCGATTGCCGCAGGACTGCACTGTGCTGCTGGTGGATGACAACGGCATCAATCAGTTGGTGATGCGCGGCATGTTGCTCAAACTCGGGTTCCGGGTGCGTACCGCTGACAGCGGCACCGCCGCGCTCGATTTCCTGCGGCGTGAAACCTTTGATGCCGTGCTGCTCGATTGTCAGTTGCCAGCGATGGATGGCGTGTCTGTCTGTTGCCAGATCCGTGCACTGCCAGGCTGCGCCGAGTTGCCGGTCTTAATGATCGCCCTGGGCACGGATCGGGAGCGTTGCCCGACCGGCGCGCTGATCGATCACTTGAAAAAACCGGTAAAATTCGAAGACTTGCAGGCCGCACTCTATCGCCGGGTGCTCTGTCCGCAACAGGGCGAAAGCGCCGGCAGTTAGGCAGATATGACACTTTGTTCGGCCGGGGGGCGGTGCTTAACTGAAATCCCTTGGCTGACCAAAGGAGCCCCGTCATGAACCTGCATCAGTTCGCCGAAACCCATGAAGTCACCAACCAGCCGCCATCATTGGACGGCGCCAACCTGTATCGCATCGACCTGCCTTTGCAGGAATGGTCGCGGCGCTTCGGGGCCGGTTGGGCCGATTCGCGGATCGAAGCCTACGGCGCACTGGCCGGTGGGCCGCTGATGGAGGCGGGCTTTCTGGCCAACCAGAACAAACCGGTGTTCAACAGTCACGACCGCTACGGCCATCGCATCGACCTGGTGGAATTTCACCCGGCCTATCATCAACTGATGCGCACGGCGATCGAGCATGGCTTGACCTCGCTGCCCTGGGCGCATCCGCAGGACGGTGCACACGTCGCCCGGGCATCCATGACGTATTTGCACAGTCAGGCGGAGGCCGGCAGCGGCTGCCCGCTGACCATGACCTTCGCCAGTGTCCCGGCACTACGCCTGCAACCGGACCTGGCGGACCAATGGCTGCCGAAAATTCTCGCCACTGAATACGACCCACGCAATGTCGGTATGGCCCATAAGGCCGGTGTCACCATCGGCATGGCCATGACCGAAAAACAGGGCGGCACCGATGTGCGCGCCAACACGACCAAGGCCTATCCGGTGGGCGCCAGCGGTCCTGGCCAGGCGTATGAACTGGTGGGGCACAAGTGGTTCTGTTCCGCGCCGATGTGCGACGCCTTCCTGACGCTGGCGCAGACGGATAAAGGTTTGACCTGCTTTCTGCTGCCCCGTCATCGCCCGGATGACACGCGCAATCAGTTTTACATCCAGCGCCTGAAGAACAAGCTCGGCAACTGCTCCAACGCTTCCAGCGAAGTGGAGTTCCGTGGGGCCCTGGCATGGATGGTCGGCGAAGAAGGGCGCGGTGTGCCAACCATCATTGAAATGGTCGCCATGACCCGTTTCGATTGCATGGTCGGTTCCAGCGCCTTGATGCGTCAGGCACTGACCCAGGCCAGCCATCACTGTGCCCACCGCAGGGTCGGCGGCAAGTTGCTCAGTGAACAACCCTTGATGCAAAACGTGCTGGCCGACCTGGCGCTGGAAAGCGAGGCGGCCCTGGCCCTGAGCCTGCGCATGGGCCGGGCGCTGGATCATCTGGATGATACGCAGGAAGCGAAATTCGCCCGACTCGTGACGGCCGTGGGCAAGTACTGGATCTGCAAACGGGCGCCAGCGATGATCAACGAAGCCGCCGAATGCATGGGCGGTGCGGGCTATGTCGAAGACAGCATCCTGCCAAGGCTGTACCGAGAGGCTCCGGTCAATTCGACATGGGAAGGCTCCGGCAACGTGCAATGCCTCGATGTGCTGCGAGCCCTGTCGAAAGAGCCGGGCGTACTGGATGCGCTGTTCAGCGAGTTGGGCGATGGCCATGGCGACAAGCGTCTGGCGGCGCACATCAGCCAGTTGCAGGCGGCGTTCATGGACACCAGCGACATTCAGTACCGCGCCCGGCAACTGACCGAGGACATTGCGTTGGGTCTTCAGGCGAAGCTGTTGCTGGAGGCGGGGAATGCGGCGGTGAGTGATGGGTTTATTGCCAGTCGTCTGAATGGCGGTGGGCGGGTCTATGGCGCGTTGCCGCGTGGGCTGGATGTGGAAGCGATTGTTGCTCGTTCAACCCCACAGGGTTTCTGAACAACACCGTCCCCTGTGGGAACGAGCCTGCTCGCGAAAGCGGTCTGTCAGCCACATCGATGTTGGATGTGCCATCGCCTTCGCGAGCAAGCCCGCTCCCACATTGGTACGGCGGTGAGTCCGGCATTTGTGTCACCACTGTTCCCGTGAAGCGACGATGCAGGCAAGATGAAGCTCTGCAAGTCAGAACACAGGATGCTGATCGTGACCGAAGCTTTTATTGTCGTTCAAACCGCCGAGCAAGCCGTGGATCGGCTTGCGCTCTTGCACAATCGTGCAACCACCGCGCTGAGTCAGGCGCTCAAGCGCTATCTCAAGGATCGCGTCGAGCCGGACGCCGAGCAGCGGGCGATGTTTCGTTATCCCGAATTGCGTCTGACCTACCACTGCCAGGGCGAAGTCCCGCAGACCACCCGCGCGTATGCCAAGGTCCAGCTGCCAGGCACCTACAGGGTCACCGTCACTCATCCCACCGCTTTCCGTAAGTACCTGCTGGAACAGCTGGTGCCGTTGATGCACGACTTCACCGTAACCGTGGAAGTCGGTGTCAGTGAACAGAACATTCCTTATCCGTACGTGGTCGAGCAGGGCGATGAACTGGCCGGCTCCGGCGTCACGGCTGCCGTGCTGGCCCGGGTCTTCCCGAGTACCGACTTGTCGGCGGCGTCCGATGGCATTGCCGATGGCCTGTACGATTGGGAAAACACCGATCCGCTGCCGTTGGCGTTGTTCGACGCCGCACGGGTGGATTTCTCCCTGCGTCGTCTGGTGCATTACACCGGCAGCGACTGGCGCCATGTGCAGCCATGGATCCTGCTGACCAACTATCACCGCTACGTCGACCAATTCATCGTCCATGGCCTGGAGCAGTTGCGCAGCGATCCGCGTTTCGTGCGCATGGTATTGCCGGGCAACGTGATCATTGAAAAGAGCATGGACCACGGCGAAGCCTCGGCGATTGCCGCCGGTGTGGTCTGGCACCGTTACCAGATGCCGGCCTATCACCTGATCGCCAGCGATGGCCACGGCGTGACGCTGGTGAACATCGGCGTCGGTCCGTCCAACGCCAAGAACATCACCGACCACCTGGCCGTGCTGCGACCGCATTGCTGGTTGATGATCGGTCACTGCGGCGGCTTGCGTCAGTCGCAGACCATCGGGGACTACGTACTGGCGCACGCTTACATGCGTCGCGACGGGATTCTCGACCGCGTTGTTCCACCAAACATTCCGATCCCGGCCCTGGCCGAAGTGCAGATGGCGTTGCAGCAAGCGGCGGCGAACATCACCGGCGAAAAAGGCGACGAACTGAAGAAACGCCTGCGCACCGGCACCGTACTGACTTACGACGACCGCAACTGGGAGCTGCGCTGGGCCCAGGAGCGTCCATTGATCAACCTGTCCCGCGCCGTGGCGGTGGACATGGAAAGCGGCACCATCGCTGCCCAGGGTTATCGTTTGCGGGTGCCGTACGGCACGTTGCTCTGTGTTTCCGACAAGCCGTTGCACAGCGAAATCAAGCTGCCGGGTTCGGCCAACGCCTTCTATGAACGCGCGGTCAGCCAGCACTTGAAGATCGGTCTCGAAGCGGTGGATCTGCTGCGTACCGAACTCAATTCGCTGCACTCGCGCAAACTGCGCAGCTTCGACGAACCGCCGTTCCGCTGATTTGCCGATGGTCATTTAACGGTCGGGCTACTAGCATTAGCAGCCCTGACCGTTAGATGTTCCTTTTCCCATGTCCCGTCCCCAGCGTCCCGTTTCCCGCCGTCCTGGCGCGAAGCCTTCATCACCTTCCTCAGCCCCACGCCGTGTCGCCAAGGCGCCACCGACCGAGCCGAAGCTGATCCTGTTCAATAAACCCTTCGATGTACTGACGCAATTCAGCGACGGCGAAGGGCGGGCGACGCTCAAGGACTATATCGAGATTCCCGGAATCTACCCGGCAGGGCGCCTGGACCGTGACAGCGAAGGGTTGCTGCTGCTGACCAACGACGGCCAGCTTCAGGCACGGATTGCAGACCCGAAGCACAAACTGGCCAAGACGTATTGGGTGCAGGTCGAAGGCGAACCGAGCGCCGAGCAGTTGCAGCGCTTGCGTGATGGCGTGGAGTTGAATGACGGCATGACCCTGCCCGCCGAGGCGCGGCAGCTGGATGAGCCTGAACTGTGGCCACGCAATCCGCCGGTCCGCTTCCGCAAAAGCGTGCCGACGAGCTGGCTGGAGCTGGTGATTCGCGAAGGCCGCAATCGGCAGGTGCGGCGCATGACGGCGGCGGTCGGGCTGCCGACATTACGGCTGGTACGGGTCAGGATCGGCGACTGGACCCTCGAAGGGCTCGATCAGGGCCAGTGGAAGGAAGTGCCGGCGCGTTTATAACGTGCCGGTTTCGATCAGACCGATCACCACGCTTTTGATCACGAATGCAGCGACTCCCAGCCCGAGCACGAAGAACAGGATGAAGGATCCAAAGCGGCCGGCCTTGGACTTCTTCGCCAGATCCCAGACGATGAAACCCATGAAAATGATCAGGATGCTGACCAGTCCGGTCATCATCCACTCTTCGAATACTGCAGGATCCATTGGACATCTCCAGCGCGGGCGGGGCTAAAAGGCGCTGGAGTATAAGGCATGGAGGGTGCGTGCAGTGCGGGCCTGCGGCGGTGTGTCGCAGCTATTCGTCGCCTGTGTGGGTCCCTTCGCGAGCAGGCTCGCTCCCACAATGGATCTTCAGTACATGTGAGATCCCTGTGGGAGCGAGCCTGCTCGCGAAGGCGCCATCAGCTACGCAGATGAGTCAAAGGCAGTTCGGTGCTGTTCAACACCTGGTTCAACACAAAGCTCGAGCGCACACTGGTCACCCCTTCAATCCGCGTCAGGTGCCCCAGCAGCAGTTTCTGATAGTGGTCCATGTCCGGCACCACGACCTTGAGCTGATAGTCGGCGTCCATCCCGGTCACCAGGCTGCATTCGAGCACCTGTGGCAAGGTCCGAATGGCGGCTTCGAAGTTCTCGAAACGTTCTGGGGTATGCCGGTCCATGCCGATCAGCACATAGGCCGTCAGGCTCAGCCCCAGCATCTTGCGGTCGAGCAGTGCGACCTGGCGGGAAATGTAGCCGTCGTCTTCCAGCTGCTTGACCCGACGTGAGCAGGGTGAAGGCGACAGGCCGATGCGTTCGGCCAGCTCCTGATTGGAGATGCGCGCGTCGCGCTGCAATTCAGCCAAAATGCTCAGGTCGTATCGGTCGAGTTTGCTCATCAAACGGCTCCTTGTTGTAACTATTGCGACAGATTATCTATCCAGGGTTAAAAATTGCGCAAGTAATGTTTATTTGAGCAATCTTCGCAATCCTCTGCCGGGGCTCCAAGCCTATTCTTATCACCAGAATCACTGCTCGGACAAACAGTCCAGTGCGGCTCGCCCAAACAGGCCAGCTGCGGTCGCCACTCCCACAGGGGATGAGCCGGCCCCCGAGCTACACACTGTCCAGAAGACGGCGTGAGGTGAGCCGACGTCAAAAGCGTCGAGCACGGACGAAGTTCTCAAAGGGAGGCCGACGGGTCTCCCTTTTTCTTGCCTGGAATTCGGCGCCTGCCCTCAATAAATAAGTTTCGCGACTGATAACCTGTTGCAGAACCGGCCTGTGCTTTCCCAGTCTTATGACAAACGCCGTTCGCTTAATTGTAGGCGCGAGCCCTGCTCGCGATGGGCGTTAACGATGACGCGTGCTTTCTGAATAAACGCGCGTCCATCGCGAGCAAGCGCGCTCCTACAGAATCCATCAGCCGCAGTGAGGAAAAGCATGAGATCGCGCATCTGGCGTTTGGCCGGTGTTGGTTTGCTGTGTGTCAGTGTCACTGCGCAATCGCTCGCCGATGAGCCGCAGAACCGTGGTCCCGATGGCGGGCAGCACGGCGACGGTGGTCATCAGGGCAACAATCAGGGCCGTGGCGGCAACAATCAGCCGCGCCAGCAGAACAACGACATCATTCGCGGGGACAACAGCCGGCAGTTCGAGCGCGACGGCCATCAAAACAATGGCCAGAACCAGAACAACGGCCAATGGCAGAACCGTCCGCAGCCCGACTTCAACAATCCGGTTCGATCGCCACCGCCACCTCCGCAGCTGCCGGCCAATGACCTGCCGATCCAGCCACGTCCCGATGCCGTGCAACAGACTCAACAGCCACGTCGTGGTTACTATCAGGACCAGCCGCGGCGCAACGATCCCAACCAGCACTGGAACGGCTACATAGGCGCGCCATCCAATGACTATCGCGGGCCAGGGCGTGGCAACGGTTGGGGCCCAGGACCGCAGTATCGGCCAGGGCATGTGATCGACCGCTTCCCGGATCGCGACTATCGCGTCCCATACCGGGGCATGGATTACTACTATTCCGGCGGCTATTGGTATCGCCCGTTGGGCCCACGCTATGTGGTGGTCGAGCCTCCGCGCGGGATTCGGGTCCGCTATTTGCCGGACTACGCCGAGCAGGTCTTGATCGGTGGGTCGGTGCTGTTCCTCGCGGCGGGTTCGTATTACGCCTGGCAGGAGAGCACTCAGGATTACGAAGTGGTCGAGCCGCCACTCGGCACCGTGCAGCCACAACAGCAGCCGCAACCGGCCAGCAATGGTTATGACGTCGTTGCGTATCCGGCCAACGGGCAGTCGCAGGAGCGGGTCAATCAGGATGGTTACGAGTGCTATCAGTACGCGGTGCAGCAGAGTGGCTTCGATCCGCGAACCGCGACCTATCAACCTGACCCGTCAGTGGTGCAAACCTACCGCCAGGCGCAGGGCAATTGCCTGAGCAGTCGCGGCTATCAAGTGAGTTTCTGAGCCCTGGCGGCTTTCACCACTTCCTGCGGGTCGGCGTGCACCAGCACTTCGGCTCGCGGGTAGGCGGCGTGGATCGCATCGGCGGCCTGGTCGCTGATGCCGTGGGCCACTGACAAGGTCAGTTCCCCGGGCAACTCCAGATGCAGCTGCACGAACCACTGGTTGCCGGAAATCCGCGTGCGCAGGTCATGGGCGCCTAAAACGCCCGGCACGCTGCACGCCAGTTCGAGCATGTGCTGGCTGACATCGGGCGGCAGTTCTTCATCCATCAGCACCGCAAAACTTTCCCGGGCGATTTGCACTGCGCTCCAGAGGATGTACGCGGCGATGCCCAGGCCGAACCAGGCATCGACCTGATGCCAGCCAATCCCGGCCAGCACCAGCGCCACCAGAATGCTGCCGTTGAGCAGCAGGTCCGAACGGTAATGCAGGGAGTCGGCGCGCACCGCGTTGGAGCCGGTGGCCTTGACCACCCGATGCTGCACCGCCAGTAGCACCAGGGTCAGGCCCAGCGAGAACACAATCACCGCGATGCCGATCAGCGGTGCGCCCACCGGTTCCGGGTGCTTGAGCCGTTCGAATGCCTGCAACGCAATCAGCACCGCACTGCCGCCAATGAACAGCGCCTGGGCCATGCCAGCCAGTGATTCTGCCTTGCCATGGCCGTAGCGATGATCGTCATCGGCGGGGCGCAAGGCATAGTGCACGGCCAGCAGGTTAAGCAGGGATGTCACGCCGTCGAGGGCCGAGTCGGTGAGTCCGGCGAGCATGCTCACCGAACCGCTCAACCACCACGCGATGGCTTTGGCGATGATCAGCGTACAGGCGACCGCCACCGAGGCACGGGTCGCCAGCCGCAGCAAGCGGGCGTGTTCGGAGCTGGAAATCATGAGTGCGGCTTTTTCCTTATGCGATTACGCGGCCGGTTGCAGGCCCAACAGGGCCAGTTGCTGGGTGCTGCCCTTGTGCTGGATCAGACGTGGATCGTCCAGCGGGAAGCGGCGGCCCGTTTCACGCTCCAGAATAGTCTGCAACTTGAGGTTATCGACCTTGCCGTCGGCACCGATGGCTTCCTTGAGTTTTTCCGGCGCCACTTGTGCGGTTTCGCCCGGTGCGTAGTAAATCGCGCCGGTGGCGAAGTCCACGGCAAACGCGATCAGGCCGGGGATGATGTAGAACAGCAGGCCCACGGCATCGAGCACGGCGATGGCCGGGTCGATCTTGCCGTCGATCTGGCCCCGGCGATCCGGGTAGAAAATCGAACCGCATGCGGTGATCTGGGTCAGCAGGCTCGCGATCAATACACCGCCAATCAGGCGAAAGGGAACACGCATATGAAATCTCCTAAGTAACTTCAAAACGAAACGTCGTCGTTATGAATTAAGACCCTGACGAACGCCCGGCAGTTCGCCGTTATACTCGGCCCTCTGTTTTGGAGCCAGCATGATTTCTTTGCCGATCGATGAAGTTTTACCCGCCCTGCGTGAAGCCCTCGCGACACGCCACGAAGCCGTGCTCGAAGCGCCGCCCGGTGCCGGTAAAACCACCCGCGTGCCTCTGGCCTTGCTCGATGAGCCGTGGCTGGCCGGGCAGACCATCCTGATGCTCGAACCGCGCCGGTTGGCGGCGCGGGCGGCGGCGGAGCGGCTGGCCAGTGAGCTGGGCGAGAAGGTCGGCGAAACCGTGGGTTATCGCATCCGGCTGGACAGCAAGGTCGGCCCTAACACCCGTATCGAAGTCGTCACCGAAGGCATCCTCACCCGGCGCTTGCAGGATGATCCGGCGCTGGAAGGCGTGGGGCTGCTGATTTTTGACGAATTCCACGTTTTGCCATTTGCACCAAAAAAACATGAAATTTTGTCAATTTAGGCCCGAGCTTCCTCTGTATTAATCGCTCCTAAGTCACCACCCTTTCGCATATCTGTTCCTGCTCCCCTTCTCCCCGTGCCTCTGTCTTCAATCACTCAACGTCCTCTCTCATGGCTAGGGCCCGCTCCTCGTAACTTCGATACATTGCCCAGCTTGTGCCGTGTATAAAGCTTCTCAAAGGCCATAGGCACCACAGACAGCGGACAAGGGCGAGGGGCTAATGAACAAGGATCAGGATAACGGGGTAGCGACCATGGACACGGGCGCCTCCGAGGACAAGAGTCAGACCAAGCGCCAAAACACGAGCCAGGACATGGAAGATAAAGTCGTGGCGATCCTGGAGAATTGGCGCAGTGCATGGAGCGATATCAGCCGCATGGAGCAGGTGACCGCTGAAGGCCCTGGTTACTTCCTATGGCATTCAGACACGAACGGCTCCGCGAATCCTGGGGCGTTTTTTCCTGCCGAGACGATAGATCAATTGATCCCGCCTGAAGTAACACGGGAGGCGGTGCGTAAACGATTGGATACCATCGACCACTCGCGCGAAATGGTCGTGGTGTTGGTACTGAAAGAGCATTCAGGGGCAAGAGCAGTTGTGGCAGTGATACCTAAAACTGCGGAGCGGAGATCGCAGGCTTGGTTTGAAATGGCCAAGCACCGTAAATCCCCCATGGCTCAGAACGCTTGGATTTCACTTCGCGCTGACTCCATTCTTCACAGGGAGGGGCAGTCAGGCTACGAGGGTTATCTCGAAGAATATTTCGGGGTTGGCTCGGTCATGTTCGAGCTTGAGCATCGTGAGGAATCAAAAACGCTGGGTTGGGACGATATAGGTTGCGGAAACTCGTACGGAGGTGGTCATGAGACGAAATACGTCTGGCCCGAGGATAGCCCCGGTTCAATCGCGTTGACGGATGCTGAGCGACTTGAAGGGCAGAGGGTACATTCTGCTCAGACCGTGCAGGCCAACACGCTTGCTTCGATCCGCCTGCCTTTCACTCGTCTACATCTCGCTTTAAACGTACAAGCGAAAGAAACCGAACAAGCAAATCCAGCTAACTCCGCAGAACCCGTTAAACAAACAGAGCCAAAGCGAATCACCACTTACTACTGGGCAGGTGATTGGGGAAGCCATCGCTCCAATGCGGTCGGCACCGGGCTGGTGATAGAACAGAGTTTCGATGGAGAGGCTACCAACGAATGGCACCTGCACCAGGACTTTGTGATCTCTTTGGGGTTGCAGCGACAGGGTGACAGTTGGGTGCGGCCAGTGGAGGGCTTCTACGAGGTGGCGAGGCTCAAGCGCAACAAAGACGATCGCCCCGTGATGTTGGAGGTGCGTACTGAGCACCTTCGGGATTATCTGAAAGCGAGGGGCATGTACCTGTTGGTATCGAGCTATCGGAGCCGCAGTCAGGTGGTGGCAGATATCGCCCACATCGACTGGGCTTCAGAACATATGGAGGATGGGGAGGGTGAGAGCCGGTGGGAGGGTATCAACCTGCCAATACACGAAGGTGGAATGCCGTTTGGCTCTTCCACCGGTTTTTTCCATGCCTCTCGGACCGATATCGATAGTGATGATGAGGTGCCGATCGCAGGATTTCCGAACGATGACTCCGTCGTTTCTAAATCATGGACGGTTAAGCATCAAGGAAAGAAGCTGCATCGCTTAAGCGGCGAGCTGTGGAAAACCGAGGTCGTCGAACCTGGGCGGGTCAGCGAACGTGTGCTAGGCGAGGCACCGCTCACGCGTGTGGATTTTGCGGTTGATGGCTCCGGTGAGCGTTTAAGTGGTGATGAACTTGGAAACGGCAGCCGCTGGTTATGGTTCCGTCCCAACGTCACCGCGCTTCTTGGCAGTTATCGAGGTTCATCGCTGCGATGGTTTACTAGAGATACCGGCGTCATCGGCATCTCGCGTGGGTATAGCGTTCATTTCGGGCTGAATGACCTCGGCTTGCTCAACGTGTTTGCCAAGGACATTGGCCAGCTTCCTCTGTGGCAGCAGCGGGTATGGGCAGGAGCAAATGTCGCACCAGATGGCGGTGTCTCAGCGGAGTTGCTGGCGTCCCAGGCCAAGGCGATGCCTGCAGACACTAAAGCTCCTGAAACGGAGCTGCGTCCTGCTTACGATGCACTCAATGCAGAGTTTGAGAGGCTGGCGGGACGACGGTTGTTCCGGGCACACCACGCGATTGATGACATCTTCCGCAGAATTCATCGGTTCCGGGCGTTAGAACCAACGGGCGTGCTCGAACTCGCCAAGGATTTGGCTAGGGTGTCCGTTGAATCGCTGGACGGAGACGCTTTGTTGGTGCTCACTTCTCCGCCAGGCAAAATGAAACCGGGCTCGGTCAAGCACCTGGAGGCTGCGTTGCAGAACAGCGTGAGTCTGGATGAAGCCAGAGCTTTGACGAAGGTATTGGTGGGTATCAACGAGCTGAGGCAGGCGGACGCTCATTTGCCATCCTCAGAGTTCGCGGCGGCCTTCACGCTGGCCGGAATCAATCGGCAAGACGACCCAGTGATGCAGGGCCGTCAGATGTTGGAAACGCTTGTTGAATCCTTGACTCAGATGGCGCAGGTATTTTCGCACTTCCCTCGCAAAGGCAAGTGAGCCATAAACATGAAACATTGAGTCAATGCATCCGGCAGTACTCGTACTTGGTGCTGCCTGGCTTGCCTGCCTCACGTACACCCCACGTCCAGGCAGGCCCCCGATTAACCTAATCAAACTCGTGAGCCGGTTCGCTACTTTTCTTGCGGTTGGTCTTCTGTCTGGCGATTACTGCCATGGGGTGATTCGAGAAATGTTGCTTGTAGGTTTTGAGTAGCGATTTGTTTCCTGACTCCTTGATCATGTCGAGAAGCTCAGTGCCTTCTCGGCAGGCAATCGAATATCGAGTAGTTTTCTCGTTTTCTTGTTCGATGAGTGCTTTCGAAGCGGGGCTGAGGGCCGCGTTTGTCCACAGCTCGAAGGTCTGTTTGACCTTGCTAAAACCCTCTTCATGCTTGGCGAAGTCGCGCAGCACAGGCAGGCGTTTTTTCAGCCATTTCTCGACCTCCGCATCATCTACCTGTCCAGTGGGTAGATGTCCCTTACACTCGATGAATACCACCTCGGTGTTACCCACCTCGACAAGCACGTCGATCTCCGCCCGTGCACCATCTGAAGCGCGTACCAGCTTGTTGATGCTGATGTAAGGCTTGCGATAGCACTCATCGGCCAACTGCGCGCAGAGATATTCGAAAAGGCATCCACGAAGGGTCCCTTCTGCACCTTCAATTCTGCCCAAAGCGTTGAACAGCAAATCGATTTTCTCGGGGCTTCCCATGTTGAGGGCGGTGGCTTTCAGAACCGAGGCCAGTTCGTGAAGGGCCTGAGCGACATCAGTCCCCAGCAAGGAGTCAAGAGTTGCCGCGATTGCTCCATTGGCCCGTATAGCGCGCACTGCGTCTTTGTCATATGACTCTGCCAGGAACATCTGGAGGACGGGGGCCACCTTGCTGAATACCCGGACGTTCAGGCATTTCTTGATGAAGGCCTTGGCGGCATCTGTAGTCAACATTTCGCCTAAATAGATATCACACACGAAAGAGCCAGGCTTTGGCTTCGTGTCCGTGCCACTACCGGTCGATCCGAGCAAAGGATGGAGGTAAGAGGGGGCCGATAGATCCCAGTAATTTGGTCCGGCGGATGGGATACTTCCCTCTCCACGGACTCGTATCTGGTTCCAGCTTCCAATACCGAGACGCCGAGCCCAGTCCCGAACGGCATTCAACGCCATTGCTTCAACCTTCATTCGGGCATTGAGATCCAGGATCGCGAGTTGCTCGTCTTCATCTGTGAAGCTGGCAAGGGCGATACATTCCCCGATACCTACCAAATCAACGCGCTTGATCAGGTTCGAGGCGAGCAATTGCTCCAGGACCCTGTCAGCATTCAACTGCTTGGATTGAAGCTTGGGTGCACCGCAGGCAATTTTGAAATGATCAATGGGCAGCACGCCGCCACGATCCCTGAGAGCCGCCAAGCCAAATCCGCAAGCGTGGTTAGTGCTCTTTAGTGCCTCGACGAGTCTGTCGAAGAAAATCTGCGAACCATATTGGCCGATCAGATACACGAAAGAAGAACGATGCGGGAAGCTGATTCCTTTCAGGCGCTTAGCTGAAGACCGCTTGATCAACTGCCTGGCATTGGTAGGACTCACGCCATATCGTCTAACCAATTCCTCCGCCAAGATGTTGCTCAAACAGGGTCCCCAGTGTTCCATTACTGCTTGTACTCTGTCTGACTTCACAGTGCCTCCTCAGTCAAATGTCACACTGCGCTATTTATAACCCTGTTTTACAGGCGTCGTTGGGATAAAAACAAGGTTCCTGAGGAAGGCCCCATTCGGTGCGGCTTGGAGAGGTGGCAAAAAGCGACTCAGCAAAATAATGTCACAAAGGCATTTACAGGATGGCTTAAGGCGCAATTTCGGGAGCCTTTTTTCAGCCGTCATGCACCGACAAGCTGCCACAGCAATAGAGCTGTATTCTCGAATATTTTGTCCGCGACCGCTGGATAATGCGTAGACATCACGGACTGACGCCAGAGTGACGAGTAAGTGCGAACAGAACGTGCGTTTACCTGGTGGGAGCTTGCTCACAGTACAGATACCATTGCGACAATGAATCGCCTGCCCCTGTCAGGTTTGATCGATCAGTAAAGGAAAAAGCATGGATAAGTGGAGCCTATTCGCAGCAGCTGAAAGGACATGCACAAGTTTCGCCTCAAAGATTGCAATGACCTTCACAACCCAAGAGGAGTCGCGTGGTGTCATGAACAAATTTTGGCGTGAGGTTAGCCAGAACGCTATGGACTTAGCAGTTCTCGATTGGTGCCATCTATTCGGAAACAAGCGCGACGAGCTGCACTGGACGAACGTCTGTAGTGAAGATTCCACCTTCAAGCAGCGGCTGCTGGAGACTTTAGGTGTATCAGAAGAAGAATGGACGCATTACTGGGGGCAGATGAGGAAATATCGAGACAAGGATGTTGCGCATCTGGAAGTCCAAAAGATCTCCATTCGCCCTGCAATGGCTATCGCCATCAAATCCACATGTTTCTACTTCTCCGAGGTGCAGAAGGCGCGGGCCCGATTAGGGATCGCACACCATCGAGTGCTAAATCTTGATGACCTCTTGGACAGTAATTTAGATAAATTTAATGAGCAGGCCGCACTGGCTTTCGCTGGCACAGGAACGCTACGCAAATCACCCTTTCCGTGAGTGTGATGTCCATAGTGGGTAATTGCACGGATCTGACCACCCTTTTGCATTCGATCTGAACACGGATCGCCTCGGATTTTGCCAGCACGCTTCGTAACTACGACCGGCAGGGAACGACCCATAGCGCTCGGTGGCGATAGGCAAAAATCGGCCAAAAGCGGCCCGTTAAAGCGCCTACTAAACTAGGGGCGGCTCAGTCCAGTCATGACAATCTGTGAGTAGAGATAGAGCGCCTTGCAATGCTTTAGCCCACTCATGCTTGCTTTCGGTAATATCCGGGATATCTCAGGATTGCCGAAGGTTAAGAAATGGACGTCATCCAGATGTCGTTATCGCTGCACGACCTTGGCCTCGCCTATCGCAAGGCCAAGGTTGACCTCTACTACTCAACCAACCCGTCGCTGTTCGACATTGCCAACTATGAAGACGACCTGAGCAAAAACCTCACTCGCCTGAAAGATCAGATCGAAGCGATGAACGAGGATTGGGTGAAAGACCCTGCATTTCTCGGCACTTGGACGCTGGCACCAAAAGAAATCCAGATTGTGAAAGGAAAGCAGGATCAAAGTCTGATCTTTGCCTCACCGGAAGCCGAGTGGCTAAGCGCGACTGAGGTCGGTAACCATCCCACTGCCGTATTCCGCCTCATGGCCCGCTGCAGCATCGACTTTCACGTGCTGTCATCACTATGGATGATGGAAGTCGGCGATCTCTTCGACAAGCAGCTCAGCAGCAACGTCTTTGGCAGCCGCCTACGCCGCAACCGGCACGATGAGATCAACACGTGGGCCCTTGGATCATTCAAGCCCTATCTCAGACCCTTCCGTGAATGGCGCGACGGTGGCATCAAGGCGATGCGCACAGCCCTGAGCGAGAAGAAAAAAGTATTGGCACTCACAGCCGATGTAAGCAGTTTCTATCACGAGCTAAGCCCCGGCTTTATGGTCGACGATAGCTTCCTCAAATTAGCCAAAATTGAACTGAGCGAATCGCAGTCCAAACTGAACCGCCTGTTCATTTCCGCCTTGTTGGCCTGGGCACAAGAAACGCCACTACGAAAAGGTTTACCTGTAGGTTTGCCTGCGTCTGCTGTGGTCGCAAACGCGGCGCTAATCAGGCTCGACCAGTTCATCGAGCAACAAGTAGTGCCACTGTATTACGGTCGTTATGTGGACGACATTCTGCTGGTTATGGAAAACGCCAGCGATATCAAAACCACTGAGCAGTTTTGGGAGTGGATCTTCAGTCGTGACGGCGGCAAGGACCTGCTCAAAAAAGATAACGGCAGCATCCTGTTCAAACCTGGATACCTCGAAGAAGACCGCATCGCTTTTGAAAATAGCAAAAACAAGCTGTTCATCCTTGCAGGGTCTGCAGGTACTGCTCTGGTCAACGCCATTTCCGAACAGATCAACCAACGTGCAAGCGAATGGCGCGCGTTACCCGACCTGCCGAATTCGCCCAACACCGTGGCTACGGATTTGCTCAAAGCTACCAACCTTGCTGGAGAGCAAGCAGACAATCTGCGAAAGACTGATGCACTGACGCTGCACCGCGCCGGTTTTGCCCTTAGCCTTCGCAACTACGAAGCCTTCGAACGCGATATCCCCCCAAAGGATTGGCAAGCACACCGCCATGCCTTTTTCGCCGCAGTCATCGAGCATTTGCTCACCCCAGTTAAGTTTTTCGAACTGGCTCAATACCTCCCACGCATCATCCGCATGGCAACCGCCTGTGAAGATTTTGAATACCTAGACAAAATCATCAATGCACTGGGTGGCCTGATCAATAAAGTAGAGAGCGACTGCACTCTGGCGATCAAAAGCCTGGCTGCTGCCAACGTGCCAGCCGAAGCCCGACATTTATGGAAGCGATCCATCTGGGAAGTGACAGCGCAGAGCATCGTCTCTGCGTTTCCGCCCCGCCTAAGCAAATCGGGGACTACCGCCTGGAAGAACCAAATGACCGGCCATATGGAGAGCCTTGCCTTCGTCATCTGGAATAACTTCCTGGACAGGCCAACGAACATCACCAGCCAGCACATACAGAAGATTCAAGCTCGGCTGTTCAGCTTCGATCTCGCCCATATCCCCTTGCGCTTTACAGGCCTGCCTCAGGAAATGGTCAGCCAGCGCGGTATTCCACTCCGTAAAAACCTCGCAACTTTTGACGCAGAAGAGCTATTGCCTGACGAGATGACCGACGGCATAGCCACACTGGCGAACTGGCTCAGGCTTAAACGCGGCACCCCAACTGGACTAACCTTCGCCACTCGCCCATTCAGCCTCAATGAGCTCTACCTCATCGCTCCCACTCCTTTTGCCGCCTCCAGCCGCCAAACACTGGGGTTGGTGGTGCAAGCACTGCGAGGTTTTGAGCTGACCGCGCACAAGATGCCGCACCTCGACAAAAAGCAGGTTTTGCATATCCCGGACGGAAAACCCAATGCCAAACAGACCATCGCTGTGGCCAGTTTGGAAACCAAAGATGAAAGCTTTACCGCCGCCATCATGGGGTTGCCCGATCCGGACGGCCTGCACCGTTACCAACGCATCAATCGCCTGATCAACGAACTTATCTCTCGGCCTGACGGCGCTGGTTACTTGATCCTCCCGGAAGTGTCTCTACCACCCCAATGGTTTATGCGTATCGCCGACAAGCTAAAGGGCCGTGGCATATCTTTGATCACCGGGGTGGAGTACCTCCACGCGCCGAGAAAGTATGTGCGCCACCAGGTTTGGGCTTCGCTAACGCACGACGGTCTTGGGTTCCCTTCGCTGATGCTCTATCGCCAGGATAAACAGCGTCCAGCATTCCATGAGGAGCAAGAACTCTTTCGCCTAGCAAGCCTGCAGATGCAGCCGACTCAAGAGCAACAGTGGCAAAAGCCTCCGGTAATCCAGCATGGTGATTTCCGCTTTGCCATCATGATCTGCAGCGAGCTGACCAATATTCGTTATCGTGCGGCTCTACGCGGTCAGGTCGACGCACTGTTTGTTCCAGAGTGGAACAGCGACACCGACACATTCAACGCACTGGTGGAGTCTGCCGCCCTGGATATTCATGCTTACATCATCCAATGCAACAACCGCCGCTTCGGTGATAGCCGTATCCGCGCACCTTACAAGGAGCGCTGGAAGCGCGACATATTACGAGTCAAGGGAGGTAACCACGACTACTGCATTACAGGAGAAATCGACGTACTGAGCCTCCGCCAGTTCCAGTCCAGCCACCGCTCGCCAGCCTCAGGTTTCAAGCCTGTGCCAGATGGCTTCAACGAGGACATGGCATCGGATCGGAGAGTATTACCCAAAGGTGCCTAGACCTGACTCGATCAAGCAGGGTTTACTGTTTTTCATCCGTGCTGATCCAGAATCGCGCCTAGTTGCGCGGGCACCTCTGAACCTCATATCGGGCTGCAGTGCCTAGCGCAAATACGTCTGCTTTTGGCCTAGCGCGGACATCGCTATGCTTGGGTACATAGATTCGCAATCACCAGCAAGGATAGGAGCAGGTACGATGGAACAGACAGAACAGATACTTGCAACGGTCCACGCGCTCCTACGTGCAGAGGGCATGAGCGAAGCGGCTGCCATCGTACGCGAGTATCCGGCGCATATTGAGCAGACGGGTTACGACAATTGGAATGGTGGTACAAACATCTGTGATGTGCAGTTCAAGCTGCCCGCTCAGGATTACGCCCGGCTAGGAGCGAAACGCAGCCAATTAGAAGAGCAAATTACAGCTCGACTGAGGACTGCTATTGAGCCTGAAACACAGGATTGGTACTCAGCCAAAATCGTGCCGGCAAGAGAACAGCGTACTGACTGGCGATCTGACTCATCAGATCTCCCCCGGCAAGTCCGCGTTAACATCTTGGATGGCCTACGTTTGGAAGATGTGGCTTGGTATGGTCAGCTCGACGACGTCGAGTTCTTGAGTCGTCTGTTCGACCTTCAGCAACTTCCGTCCACAGACAGTAGGTTCAAGGATGCAGCAGGTGATATCTGGCAGCATCGTTATAACAATGATGATTGGGAAAATGACTGGGTCTACACAGATTCTCGCTTTCAGCTGATTGACGGCCCGGTGGAACAGTTCCTACGTTTTCTCTGTGAGGTCGTGCATCCAATTGTCCGTCCCGATCGCGATGAGGCACTTAAATTAGTGCTCCATTTCAACGATCAGCTTCGATCTGCTGGTTGGGAGATCTATGAAGAGGAGCGCATTGCCGGTCGACCACGCTTTTCCTTCCGGCAGCGCAGCAGCTCGTCCCGAGCCGTTCTAAGAGCTAAGACCGTCGCAGAGGCCCTCGACGCAGGCTGGATGGCGAAGGAAATCGAGCGCCTGGAACATTCTATTGATCGAGACCCTGCCTTAGCGATTGGTACAGCAAAAGAGCTCATTGAAACATGCTGCAAATCCATTCTGACAAAGCGGGCTATTCCATTTACCAAATCCGAGGATCTCGGCGATCTCACAAAGAAAGTCGCGAAGGAGCTGCAGCTCGTCCCAGAGGGCATTACGGATGCTACGAAGGGGGCGGATAACATTCGTTTGATTCTTCGGAATCTTACCCAACTCACGAACAACCTTGCTCAGTTGCGTGGACTATACGGCACAGGACATGGGAGAGACGGTCAACATCGCGGACTTCAGCCGCGGCATGCTCGGCTTGCTGTAGCTTCCGCGGTTGCCTTCATCGACTTTGTATCGGAGACCTTCCGCCATAGAGAAGGCTTGAACTGAATCGCCACTAATTTCGTAGACGCATCGGAATGACTGCTTTTGGTGAACTCTGCCGCTGCTGACCGGCTGCAATGGGTCGACTCTAGCCTTAGGATTTTGTGTCAGCGTCGCGGATTGGCTTTAGCAATATCGATCCATCAACCAGCTCGATGGTCAATAAATCACCGAGACCGATATTCATTGCGGCAAGGACGTCCGAGGGGAGATCAATAATCACATCCCCGCTGCCATCGCCTGGGTCCTGACATTTCACAGTCGTCTGCACAGAATCACTCATTGGTACTCACTCCACTTTCGGCCGATGAACTGAGCCCATATCCTACGCCGGTGCATGGGCGACCGACAGTAATCGGCCAAAGCGGCCTCCCAAAGCCAAGGGTTACACTCAGTTTCCTCGACCACCTAATGATCGTGGTCTATCTTCGGCTAGTGGTATTGGCGACAAAAAGCAGAAGTCGCGCGATTACAGCTGAGGGGATTGGCGCAAAATGTAGGTCTATGATTTATATGGACTTTTGAAAAAAAGTCGAAATTGGTAGCGTGGAGTTATCTAGAATTCTCTACTATTTCGTTATCGCCGAATTCGGTCTAATCACTGTTAGGCTCATAGATAGCTATGAATATAGAAGAATGCGAAAAACTGTTCTCTAATGCGATGAAAAGCGATTCTGAAGCAGAGTTCTACTACTCAATTGAACCTCTATTTAACGAATACGAAATTTTATCAATAGAGCTTGGGCGAGGCAGCACTTTCTGGCGGGCGAGAAAAATCAACGATGGCATTTACCCCAATGTGGATGACCTTGATTATCCACCTGCTGAAATTGTGAATGTTGGCAGGCTTAATGATAAGGGAACTCCATTCTTTTACATATCTGCGGATATAGAAACGGCTTTGGCTGAAGTCGATCCGGATGACGGTCAGCTTGTTCAATTGGCAGGCTTTAAAGTAAAGAATGAATCCCCCCTGATAATTGCAGTTATTGGTGAGTATTCAAATGTGCAAAAGAACGGATACATGCATTTCGTTGGAAAAGATCCGGACAGAACCATATTAAAAATGTTAAATGGATTACCTCGAAAGGACGCAATTAAAAAAATTTACATAGATAGATTTTTTGCTCATGTTTTGAGAGATGAAAATGCTTGCTCCAACAACTATCGATACAGTCGAGCGCTATCTCAAGCCATACTTTCCAAAAATCATGCGCACGGAATAGCATTTCCGAGCGTAAAGGATCGTGGCGGCTTTAATCTTGGAATTAAATCTGAGCCATCGGATAAATGCTTTCATAATGTAAGCTGTGTCATTGCAAGAATTAATGCCAAGCGTGAATTTGGCCTAATAGATTACGAGATAATTAATTCAGCAACTCATCTTGATGAAAATGGCGCGTTTGTATGGCCCGAAAGGTATGCCCCAGAAAGTATAGGTGTTTATAACATGAGCAAGGAAGAGTTCGATGCTGAGATTGCGAAATCTATCGAGAAAAATATATTACACGGGCAGGATTGAAGATTAAACTCAAAGCATCGACAACCTAACAATTACAAGCACTCGAAAAAACTACGCTACGCTCCGTTTTTCCGGTGTTGTAGGCGTTAGGCATCGCAAAGGAGGCTCGCGTGCGTATCACCGTTCCCATGTACGAAAAAGGCCGCAGTTTTGTCATGGCAGGCGGCTTGGTCAAAGCATACGAAGGACACAGGTTCGTCTATCTACATTTGTTGTGCCAAGGACTTGAGTGCATTGGGAAAGCGTTGCTGTTAGCCCATGACTATGAGGAGTACGAGCCAATCCTAAGAACGCATTTCGGTCATGATCTGGAAGTTCTTGTTGCTGAGATTGATCGAAACGCTGGTAGGCCATTCTTGTCGAGTCAATCATCAAAGGAACTGAAGTCACTCAATTCTTATTACAAGCGCCACATGCTGCGCTATGGCGACGCCGGAGATTTTAGGAAAGAGTCCCTGCAAGTGTCGGCAGACCATCTTCATGGTGATTTGGTCAACTGCTTGACTGAATTGAACGAAAAGTTCTCCTCGGAGAAAGGCGATGCCTAACCCTACGCTCAACATGACCGCCCAGAAACGGACTGTAGACAGAACGTCGCTGCAATCCCTACGCTGGTCAATCTAGTAACCGTACAACGCTAACAAGGAGCATTCATATTGGTCATTGGAATCGACCGAGACAGCGTGCATGCAGGGGATGATCTAGAAAGTCATAGGACATCGATCAGGCTTGATCCAGCTGGGACACTGCGCACTTCGTTCGAAGCGATACAAGGCATGGGCTACCTGCCTGGCATCAGTGGCGGTAAGGCGACGTGGATTATTTGTTCGTCTGGCAAACAGATAGGTGTTTTAGCGCAGCAATGGGCAGAACCTAAGTTGGTAATCCCCGCCGAGATCATCCTGAGTCAGTATTTTGGGGATTCCGAACCTCGCCTTCTGTTCAGATATTGGTGCCAGGCAGATCCAGACCATGTCTTTTCACAAATCAAAGCTGGAAATGAACCGCCGTCTCGATTTTAGGATTGATGGGAGACTGCCTGCTGATCAAGAAGCTGAAATGTCTGCTTTGGGTTGTGGACTCAACCGGTCGCGACAGGCAGAAATCGGCCAATAGCTGCCTTTCGTGACCGGCAGCGGCCCTCCATTAGCTGCTGGCAACGCTGCCTACGTTACACGATCGATTCACTGAAATTGACTGCGAAGTCGGGGGGGTTCGGTATGCTGGCTAATTGCTCTTGCGATCCCGGGGAAGGTGAAGTAGGCTCATTCGGCCTCCATTCGGGTATTAAATAGGGTTGTTCAAATGCGACCCGGCTCAAAAATGCTACAAGCAACATCCCTTTGCGACTCTGGGGAATTATCTTTAAAGGAATAGGGTGAAATATGAATGGAGGTTTTTTCCTAAACTTCACGACCCTCAATCCGTACACCGCACCTGAAGATCTGGCAACACTTCTTGGGACGGACTACGGAAAAATCAAGCATCTTTACTACCGGGGAGAAATGAAGCGGCATTATCTTGCCTTTGAAATCTCGAAGAAAAGTGGCGGAAAACGCAGAATATTGGCACCGACCGACAAGCTTAAAACTATCCAAGGGCGGATAGCCGCCTTGCTTTCTAAACTCTATAAGCCAAGGGCTCCAGTAAAAGCATTTCTAGTTGGACAGTCTATTGTTGCTAACGCCCGGCCTCATTGTAGAAAAAAATTCGTCTTCAATATCGATTTAGAAAATTTTTTCGGAACGATCACTTTTAGGCGAGTTCGGGGTATGTTAATGGCGAAGCCCTATTCGCTGTCCCCAGAGACCGCATCAGTAATTGCCCATTTAACGACTGTAGACGGTCTGTTGCCACAGGGCGCACCAAGCTCTCCAGTTATATCTAACATGATATGTGCAAGTTTAGATAGAGAGCTTTACTCGTTGGCGAAGCGTCATCGCGCAGTTTATACACGCTATGCTGATGATATGACATTTTCATTCTATACCCCAATACAGTATGTACCTAGGCAGCTGGTGGAGTGGTGTGAGTTTGACGGCAAACCAAACCATTACAGCAGTAAGGTTGGGCATGAACTCGCCGCTGTAATCGCAACCCATGGATTTAAAATCAACGAAGACAAGGTCAGGTTGCAAGGGGGGCGTGAGCGGCAACTCGTAACTGGGCTCGTGACCAATCAAAAACCGAATGTGCCGCGACCATACATTAGAAAAACTGCAGCCTTGGTACACTCAGTAGAAAAGTTTGGCTTAGACGTTTCTACCTTGATTTTTAAAGAAAAAAACCCCAACTCGGCTGCAAATATTGAGACGCACCTACAAGGGCGATTACTTTACATAAAACAAGTAGTTGGTGAGGAGTCGGAGGTCTACAGAAGGCTTGCTCAAAGATACAACATGCTACCGATCAACTCCAAGGTTCCTAATACCCCGATAGCTACCCCGGAAGACTCCGATAATTTTAAAATCGGAAAATTCATAAAGGATAAATGTTGGGTTATTGAAATTAATGAGGAGATAAACGGCAAGCTTGTCAATAGCCAAGGCAGCGCGTTCATGATCGGTGGTCGTTTGCTGGTAACTTGCGAACACGTGCTTGCTGAGAATTTTAATGATGGCGAAAGGATTGAAGTTAATGAGTGCTTGATCAGAAGGATAGGAGACGAAAACATTTACGAGGCAAAGGTCATCATTCGTAATAAAGACCTTGATATTGCGGTGCTGAAAATCGTAGACCCTCCCGCTGGTCTAGAAGCGTTCTCGCTGGAGGATATCAAAGAGCCAAATATAGGTGATCGTGTAGCGGTTCTAGGCTTCCCGAATTTCAAGGAAGGCAGTAACGATGTCGGAGTTTTGAAGTGTAGGCTTACTAACAAGTATCCATTAAGTGGTGTGATGCATAGTGAGGTTGATAAGACTTTGTATTCTGGCAATAGTGGTGGACCTGTTATAAATACAAGCTATCACGTTGTTGGGATTGCAGCTCAAGGTGCTGCTGGTAATCCTGCAGGTAAGAACTCGTTTATTAGAGTTTCAGAATTAAAAAGGTATCTGGATAAGAGCGGAGTAATATAGTCTCGTTCGGATTTCGGTTGATTCGAACCTGGTGCGACTGATTCGGGCCTGCCAATAACAGAACGTGAGTAGGGCTAGCCCGGCAACGCTTATTTACAAGCCTTTTTTGTACTTAAGTGCATAAGTTTACATTGAAACCGCTATGGCTGGTCTGCATTAAGCCTGGACGGCATCGTTGAGGCATCAATTTTTCGATGAATCATCGACGCGAGTGTCAGCAAGTCTTCTGCATCTTTCTTCCCGATCGGCCAATGAATTCTTGCAGCATGAGCGGTGGGGTTACGGAACATACCAAACGTCCCTTTCACCAAATTGGCAAACCCCCTTTGCTCACCCTTTTCACTCTCCGTCGAAAGCGCATTGATGGCGAGCATAGGAGGAGTTCCACCCAATGCACGATCAACCAGAACAGCTCCGTCGTCTATTAGTCCAGTGCGAGCCTGTAGCTTCGAAGCTATGCTTTTCATCGCTTCGAGAACAACGTGAAAATAGTCATCTGCAAGAAGCTCTGCGCGGCAAAACTTAAGGATATCTTCATGTACTTCACGGCTGAGCATATCTTCACGTAGTTCATTAGCCCGCCGAAAAGCGTCACCTAAAGTTTCAGCAGCCTTAATAGTTTCAATTTCTCCAGAGGCTGCAACGAATAGCCCAGAAAACAGTAACGCACGGTTCAGGTTGGTCCGAAGGGGCTCGAAACGTTCGGAATGCCTAAGATACCGCTCAGGCTTCATGGCGACCCGGATGAATTTTAAAACCGCACGCCGATCGCGCCGCGAATTCTGGCTCTCAACAAATGCATTGTAGATACGGGTACGTTTAGTGATAGCACCCGGGTCGACCATTCTAGCCAAGGGGAGAAGCATACCGATCTCGGGACCTGTCAAACCCTCTTCGGTATGGCCAAGCGCCGCTGCGATGGCCTCCAATTGCGATTGCGTAAACATTGGCTCCATTTTGTCCATCCCTGTGCGTCCTCGATCTTCTATCTTCTATCTTCTACCTTCCATATCCGTCCTTCCAGTGCAATCAAAAGTGGATTCACCTGCAGCTACGGAACCTAGATGTATAGCTGACGCTTCTTGAATCGTCCCACTTTCGTAGGTCTTCGATTGACCGCTTTTGGCCGATTCTGTTGAAAAAGTCGGCCATAGTTTGCGCATCAGAAAAGTACGCGTCCGAGATTGAAATCTTTACTGTTGGCAGAGGCTTCCGGACTCGGATTTCACGTAGCAGCGTGCAAAAAAGGCGTTTTCACCAGTCAATGATCAGGCAGTTTGGGCAGACCGACTTTTTCAACAGAATCGGCCGTTTTTTGCCTGTCGCGAAGGGCTGTTTCCAAACCGGTCAGTCGTGGCAGCCAGAAAACGCCTTAGGCTGTGAAAAAAAACCGGGCACCGTCTTGAAGACTGCGTTGCTACGTGAAATCTGTCGGCGCTTGGTTGATCAACAGACCAAATAATTGCGTAGAAACGCGATTTTGGCCCGATCCTGACAGTCAAACCTGCTCTTAGGCCCCATTGTGTGTCCGGGGCCGAGCGCCCAATTGCGAGCGGGGCGTCAAGATGGCCAAGGCAACCGTCAAGATGAAGAGCGCCGGCACGTCACCTGCCAAGTGCCCCATTTGTCCCGGCTGGGTGACCGTCTGGACGGCCATGATTGCTCAGTGGAATAGGGGTAAGGGCATGAATATAGTCTTTGTCGCCAGGACCAACACGGCCTTTGTGGTCCCTCGGATGTTCATGGATAACCCCCCCGAAGATCGGAAAAGATTCAGTCAGTCATCGCTGGCATCGATGTTTATCTGCTCGCTGAATTCGACGGGAAGATGAAGCAACAGGATTGGCGCAAACTGCCGGCGCTCAAGTCGCCCACCGAGCGCAGCGGCGAGGCCGAGACCAAGTGGGTATGCCCCGACAAATTTTTTAATGAGTTGCCGCTCGTACTGAAGATGCCCCGGTGCTGCCAAGGGAGGAATCACTGGGACGCTCCTTCCTCAGCTTGACCGTTACGGATTGCGGGGCAACGGCAGCTTATTGCTCTGCTTTATCTTGTGCATGACAAACCCACTTCTTACCTCTTCCACGTGAGGCAACCCAGCCAATACCTTCCGGCTGAACGTTGCAAATCCATCCAGATCGGTGGCGACAATTTTGAGCAGATAGTCTTCCTTTCCTGAAAGGATGTAGCACTCCAAAATCTCGTCGATATCCTGAATCGAGCGTTCAAACTCAGCCGCATCCTTTTCAAGGTGCGAGGTGATATTCACAAATACATACGCCTCGATGCCTAGGCCAAGCGCTTTGCGATCGAGTTGCAGGCTGTAGCCGCGAATCACGCCAAGCTCCTCCATTCTTTTAACCCGACGCCAACACGGTGACACCGAGCTGTTCATACGCTCAGCGAGCGTTGTCATCGACATCCTGGGATCCTCCTGCAGGCAGTCCAGAATGTTGAGGTCCAGCGAAGATAATGTCTCTGTCATGGGCGTATTCCTTGTTCATGTGCGGCGCAAGGCTGCTTTAGAAACGAATTTACACAATGACCTCATCTGGCGCAAAACCATTTCACTGGATGGTTGGATGTTGGCAGAAATAGGAATAAAAGTTCTATGTAACGGACATAGACTGAACTTAAACAAGGGAGGCGACATGAACAAGAAATTAAGCGACCTCGAGCAGGCTTATTCCCCAAGCACTGCAGCCAGGGGCTACGAGCAGACCATTAAGAGGTATGCCTCTGAAAGTGCGCAAGCTCTGCGGGATTATCCCAGCCGGCAGGTGGCGTACGGTACTGATCCAGAAGAGTACGCGTTGCTGTTCGAACCTGTACAGGATAAAGCGAATGCGCTGCTGGTCTTCATCCATGGAGGCTACTGGCAGGAGCTATCCGCATTCGAGTCATGCTTCATGGCCGGTGCTTTCATGCAAAACGGGTGGTCATACGCTGCGGTGAATTACACCCTAGCTCCCCACGCGTCGGTGGCGCATATGGTAAAGCAATGCGCAGCCGCCATTTACCAACTTCATCTTTTGCAACCAGAACGAACTCTGGTTATTGCCGGAAGCTCTGCTGGTGCACACCTGTGCGCGATGATGATGAGTTTCGACTGGTGCTCGGTAGGTGCAGCTACATGTCCCGTCACCTCCGGCATACTTGTATCCGGTGTGTATGATCTGCGTCCACTGGTAGATACGTACATCAATGCGCCGCTATTTCTGAATGAATCGTCGGCCTCGGCCATCAGCCCGTTGTTGAATGAAGCCGTTACACCGTTCCCTGTGACAGTGTGTTATGGCGAGTATGAAACCCAAGCCTTCAAAGATCAAAGTGTTCGTTACGCCGAGTTTCTTCGACAGCACGAGATACCGGCGGACTGTTATGAAGTAGTGGGTGTGGATCACTTCGATATTTTGTTCGAGTTTAACAAGCCAGAAAGCAAGCTACATAAAGACACATTGATTAGGTGTAATTGAAATGAATATAAAACGGAAACGTATAATACCCGAGATTCGTAATCCGGAACTGGAGCTCAATCTGGTTCGTGATGTAAGCATCTCGACAAACGACTCGCGCAACGAAACCGTCAAATCCACTGATGGTCAGCCATTGATCGCATTCGGTGGGAAAAGCAATCCCTACATTGACTACCACCGTAACGATCTCCTATTGAGTCTGCAAAACATGCGTAGCGAGGGTCATGATGAGATGGTTTTCATCATTATGACTCAAACCAAAGAACTGATTTTCAAGGCGATTCACTATGAAACCTACAATATGCAACAGCGGATCAAGCAAGACGATATTGAAGGTGCTTTGGAGCTGGCTCCTCGAATCAAAAAGCTATTTGAGTACTTGATCAAGTCATGGGACGTCCTCTCAACCATCACAACCGAAGGCTTTAATGACTTTCGTGACTGTTTGGGGGTTTCGTCAGGGCAACAGTCTTACATGTATCGACATGTCGAATTTATTCTTGGTAATAAGTCAGTCACGCTGGCCAAAGCACATGAGAATAATCCTGACGTCTACCCACAGTTGTTCAAGGCATTGAACGAGCCGAGCTTGTACGACGACGTTTTGGCGCTCATGAAGCGGCAAGGTATCGATGTCCCGGATAGCGCGCTGGCTCGGAATTGGAGTGAGACTTACACACTTAGTGAAGGGGTTGAGAAGGCCTGGCTGCAGGTCTACGGAGAACCCTATCCCGAGAACAAACTTTACGCTCTAGGCGAGAGTCTAATTGAGTTTGCTGATCTGTTCTCGCAATACCGCTGGAGGCATTTCACCTCCGTGGAGCGCATCCTTGGTTTCAAACCGGGCACTGGTGGTTCCGCCGGTGTGGGTTGGTTGAAACACGTCGTTGAACATCGATTCTTCCCGGAGCTGTGGTCGATTCGAACGGTGTTGGGCGCATGAGTGCGTCATTTCAGAGCGGAGCAGGTATGAATAAGTTTGAAACCACACGCGAGCGCTTTCATATTCCGGAAGGCGTTCGATATTTTGATGGCAACTCGCTGGGTTTGATGCCCAAGGCGGTTTCCCCATGTGTAAATCAAGTGGTTGGCAGCCAATGGGCTGAAGGTCTTATCCGCTCCTGGCACGAAGCGGACTGGCGCCTATTACCACAGACTGCAGGACGGAAAATAGCCCGTCTTATCGGGGCGAATCCTGCTCAGGTCGTTGCTTGCGACTCGACCTCGGTGAATCTGTTCAAAGTTCTAGTCAGTGCTGTTCGGCTTCGTCCTGATCGCAAGATCATCGTCACGGACTCGGACGCTTTCCCGACAGATCTTTACATTGTCTATCAGGTTGCCAAGTTGTTCGATCTGGTGGTAGTTGCGGTGCCTGCGGCTGAGATCCTTGCACGGTTGACTCCAGAAGTTTCGACAGTGGTATTGACGCATGTCGATTACCGCAGCGCTGAGATCTACGACATGGCGGAATACACCCTTAAAGCGCATGACGTAGGCGCTCTGATCGTGTGGGATCTGTCGCACACCGCAGGCGGGGTCCCATGTGATCTGGAAGGGGACAATGTCGATTTTGCTGTAGGTTGTGGTTACAAATATCTAAATGGAGGTCCCGGCGCACCAGCCTATGTCTATGCTGCAGCTCGGCATCTGAACGATTGTGAGCAGCCGTTGGCCGGTTGGTTTGGTCATGCACGACCATTTGACTTTAGCACGGACTATAAGCCAGCCGAAGGTGTAGCACGCTTCCTTTGCGGCACTAATCCAGTGATCGGCCTCTCGGCGTTGTCGACCGCGCTCGATGAGTTCGACGGAGTTGATATTCAGGAGCTCCGAGCACGCAGCTTGGATTTGACGGACCTCTTCATTGAAAGCGTTGATAGCCAGCTCGCTGAGTTTGGTTTTCATGTCGCCTCTCCACGAGACCCGTCCAAGCGCGGCAGTCATGTATCGCTGCGACACGCACAGGGTTATGGCGTAATGCAAGAGCTAGCCTTGCGTGGTTATGTCGGGGATTTCCGAATGCCCGACTACATGCGCTTTGGTTTTGCCCCTCTTTACAATAATGAAGTTGATGTGCTTGATCTCATTTCAGAGATAAAGTTGATTATGGAGACCCGCGCGTGGGATAAGCCCGAACATAAGCAGCGCCGCGACTTCACGTAATAATTTATTGTTTTAACTTCTAGCTGCGTAGCTCTGATTATGGGGCTCTGGCTTTCTGCCGCCAATATTTTGTTGACTGGGCCGATTCCTATCAACTTACAACAGTAGGCAAACGGAGGAAACAATGGAAAAAATTGATTACGGACAGTATCGTGAAAGCACAGCCGGTCGCGCGGACGTCGATGTAACTCCAGAGCTAGTTGCTTATTATCAAGAGTTAGAAACTTTAAAGGCAGGAGCACTTTGGACCGTCGCCAACAAGATCGAGCCGTGGCAGCCGCGGTCGGAGTCAGTTCCGGTCCTTTGGAAGTACCGGGATCTGCGCCCGCATGTATTGCGATCAGTGGACCTCGTTACTCCGGAAAAGGCTGGACGCCGGGTCATCTATCTCAATAATCCAGGCAGGCAGCATGTCTCTGCTGCCGTAGGTTGGCTCTATGCAGGCCTTCAGGTCATGCATCCTGGTGAGGCAGCATCCGCCCACAGGCACTCCGCATCGGCGCTGCGTTTTATCATGGAAGGCAGCGGTGCTTACACAATCGTCGATGGCCATAAGATGACCTTGGGTGCGAATGACTTCGTCCTCACCCCAAATGGCACTTGGCATGAACACGGCGTGGAATCGGACGGAAAAGTCTGTATCTGGCAAGACGGGCTTGACATCCCTTTGGTGAACGCACTCGAAGCCGGCTTTTACGAAGTGCATCCCGATTTGGCACAAGCGGTGGGTTTCGCGGTCAATGACTCGTCTTCCATCTGGGGCGCAGCCAGCCTGAGACCCGATAATATCGGTTGGACAAAGCCGTACTCTCCGCTTTTCAAGTACGAGTGGGAGCCGACGTATGCTGCGCTAAAGCGGTTCTCGCAAACGGGCCCGGGTAGTGTTTACGATGACTCATTGATGCACTACACCAATCCAGTCACTGGTGGCCATGTTATGCCCACCATTGGCGCAAGTATGCAGCTTCTCAGAGCCGGCTTCATAGGAAAAGCGCATCGTCATACCGGCAGCTTCCTCTATCAAGTAGCCAAGGGTAATGGCTACTCGATCATCAATGGACAACGTTTTGACTGGCAAGAACGGGACATCTTTTGTGTCCCCTCCTGGGCCTGGCACGAGCACGTCAACTTGAGCCAGAACGATGACGCCTGCCTGTTTTGCTTCAGCGACCTTCCCGTCATCACAAGTCTAGGCCTTTACCGAGAAGAAGGACTTCTTGAAAACGATGGCCATCAACCCCTGTTGTGATACCCGATTAGTCTTTAAGAGGTGACATATGCGATTGGTTACATTTAGAACTGACGTTAGCGCATCCGCGAAACTGGGTGCACTGATTGAAAGTCGGGTTATTGATCTTCAAGCCTTGGCGAAACACGAAGGGTTGGAGCTTCCTTCTTCGATGCTGGAGTTTATTGATCTGGGTCGGCCCGCAGTGCAGGCAGCGAGCAATCTGCTCAGCCAATACCAGAACAACCTGCCGGTTGGCGTGAGCTATCCGGTATCCAACGTGAAGATCCTTGCGCCTATTCCCCGGCCGCGAAAGAACATTTTCGGTATTGGCTTGAACTATATCGAGCACGTGGCTGAGTCCAGTAAATCCCTCGACACGTCGAAGGAGTTGCCCAAGGAGCCAGTGATTTTTTCAAAGCCGCCTACTACGGTGATCGGCCCTGGTGATGCGATTGAACACGATGCTGCGATCACGCGGCAGTTGGACTGGGAGGTTGAGCTGGCTGTGGTAATCGGCACAGCAGCAAAGCGAATTCATTCAAAAGATGCACTTCAGTACGTATTCGGCTACAGCCTGATGATTGACATGAGCGCCCGCGACTGTCGTCGCGCAGGACAGTGGATCTACTCGAAGGGGCAAGATACCTACGCACCTTTTGGCCCTGTGATCGTGACGGCGGATGAGATCGACAATCCGCAGTCGCTCAATCTGAGCCTCAAGGTAAACGGCGTCACCAAGCAAAGCTCCAACACCAAGCACATGCTGTTCGATGTCGCAACGCTTATCGCCGACATATCCAAAGGCATCACGCTCGAACCGGGTGACATCATTGCAACCGGAACGCCGGAGGGTGTAGGGGCAGGTCGAGTCCCTCAAGAGTGGGTGTGGCCTGGAGACATTATCGAAGCGGAAATCGAAAGGATTGGCTATCTCCGGAACCCAGTCGTAGCCGTAGGCAACGACCCTTTAGCTGGTCGCGACCATTGATGCTTCATTCCAATAGGGCCGCTAATCCTAGATCGGAGGTGCACTATGTTTGATCTTCACAAGTTCCGAGCGGCAGCTGTCCAGGCGTCGCCAATTTTTCTGAACGCGGAGGCGACCGTCGACAAAGCGATCGACCTAATGAAACAGGCGTCGGATAAAGGCGCGAAGTTGATTGCTTTCCCAGAGGTATTTGTTGCCGGTTATCCCTATTGGAGTTGGATTTCCAACCCCATCCAGGGTAGTCACTGGTTTGAGAAACTGGTCAAGGCCTCGATTCAGATTCCTGGGCCAGAGATCACCAAACTAGCCAACGCTGCGGCGCGGTTCAAGATCAATGTCGTAATCGGTGTAAATGAACGCGCTGCTCACAGCGTCGGCACGCTCTACAACACGCTGGTAACAATTTCTGATGAGGGCACTATTCTTGGCGTTCACAGAAAATTGGTTCCCACATGGGCGGAGAAGATGACGTGGGCGCCGGGAGATGCCTCCGGACTGAAGGTGCATCAAACCAGTGTTGGACCGTTGGGCGCTTTGGCATGTGGAGAGAACACGAATACGCTTGCGCGCTTCGCGCTGCTTGCCCAAGGCGAGATGATCCATGTTGCGAGTTACATCTCCCTCCCGGTGGCTCCGCCGGACTATGACATGGCCGAGGCAATAAAGGTAAGGGCTGCGGCTCACTCCTTTGAGGGCAAGGTTTTCACGGTGGTGTCGTGTTCGACAGTATCGGAAGAAATCATTGAGCAGATGGAAACACTTAACCCGGAAGCCCGTCAGTTGCTGACCCGATCAAACAGCGCCTTCACCGGTTTTTTGGGCCCGGATGGTCGTGTTCTTGGCGAACCGCTCATTGATCGAGACGGTATCACCTATGCAGATATTGATCTGAATCGGTGCATTCAGCCTCGCCAGATGCATGACATCACTGGGCACTACAACCGTTTCGATATTTTTGAACTCAAGGTGAATCGCAAAGCGCTGACGCCTGTGCAGTTCACTGATCGGGCCCCCGAACCTCCGCTGGAAAGCGCCACAGCAACTGTGATCAACGAGGAGTGATGACCGTGGACGTCAGTAAGATCATCCGCATCGGCCAAATCGTGCCGAGTTCTAATACGACGATGGAAACCGAGATTCCTCAGATGCTGCGGTCGCGGGAGCTCGTTTACCCTGAACGCTTCACCTTCCACTCCAGCCGGATGCGCATGAAACATGTTACGGCTGAAGAGCTTAGACTCATGGATGCTGACAGCGACCGCTGTGCTCTAGAACTCTCGGACGCACGTGTTGATGTCTTGGGGTATGCCTGTCTTGTAGCGATCATGAGTATGGGTTTGGGCTATCACCGTACCTCTGAACAACGCCTCCACCATCGAACAGTCGAAAATGGTGGCGCAGCACCGGTGGTTACAAGTGCGGGTGCGCTGGTAGAAGGAATCAAAGCCCTTGGTGCCAAGAAAGTCTCGATTTTGACACCCTATATGAAGCCTTTGACTCAGTTGGTGATCGATTACATCGAGAACGAAGGTATAGAGGTTGTCGACAGTATCTCTTTGGAGATTCCTGACAATCTGGAGGTCGCCAATCGTTCCCCTCTCGCACCCGTAGAGATTACCAAGAAGCTGAAAACAACAGGCGTCGACGCCATAGTTGCTT
Organism: Pseudomonas sp. C2B4; assembly: GCF_013359695.1. GTDB lineage: Bacteria > Pseudomonadota > Gammaproteobacteria > Pseudomonadales > Pseudomonadaceae > Aquipseudomonas. The sequence continues at coordinate 80,970 of NZ_JABFMU010000004.1, read as the reverse complement.
CGGCTTGTGTTCAGATGCCGTCATTGCAATCGATCCAACTAATCGAGGACAGGGAGGGGATCCCGGTGCTGTCCTCCTCAGTGGCTACGACGTACATGATGCTTCGAAAACTTGGCTTACCCACACGAGTTGATGGATTCGGCGAATTGCTCTCAGGCGCTTATTGAAAAAACTCCCGCGCAATTGCTCGGCTGCAACTGTGCATGCTGCGCGGCCTTGAAACATAAATCCAATAACGCGCTAGTGTTCTAGCGCGAATTTAAGTCTGCCCTCAACCATCGTGAAGCTTGCGTGCGCATTGCTCGCGAAATAATAAGTACAGTGAGGAAACATGAGCGGATCAGAACAGCAGGGTCAACAACTTCAGCGCCGGCTTTCACGGCGGCATATTCAAATGATTGGTCTCGGAGGTGCGATTGGCACTGGTCTCTTTCTTGGTAGTGCAGGGGTCATCAAGTCCGCAGGACCAGCGGCGATTTTGGGATACGCATTTGCCGGGCTTATAGCGTTCCTGATGATGCGCCAGCTAGGTGAAATGCTGGTTGATGAGCCTGTATCCGGCTCTCTTGGGCACTTCTCGGATAAATATTGTGGTAGATTTTTTGGTTTTCTTGCTGGTTGGAACTATGCCGCAATGTATCTTCTGGTCGGGATGGCAGAACTAACCGCCCTCGGTAAATATATTCACTACTGGTTCCCCGACATCCCTTTGTGGATGTCAGCGGCTGGTTTCTTTGTATTTATTAACCTATTGAATACCTTGAATGTCAGGGTTTTCGGTGAGGTTGAGTTCGCTTTCTCACTGGTCAAGGTCATTGCGATCCTTATGATGATCGGGTTTGGAGTGTACCTGCTGTCAACCAGTTCAGTCCCCGGTGCGACGGTCAGCAACCTTTGGACTCACGGCGGATTCATGCCAAATGGACTTTCAGGGGTCATTCTTGCGCTGCCGTTCATAATGTTTGCATTTGGCGGGTTGGAGATGGTTGGGTTCGCTGCAGGTGAGGCAGAGAATCCCAAAACAACCATCCCCAGCGCTGTCAATCAAGTACTTTTCCGAATTGGGATTTTCTATATAGGTGTTTTAGTAGTTTTGTTGTCACTTATACCATGGGATGTATTGGTTGAATCGCTTAATACTGCAGGAGACGCCTATAGTGCCAGCCCGTTCGTGAAGATTCTTAACTTGATTGGTAGTACTCATGCGGCTGACATCCTGAATTTTGTAGTGCTTACTGCGGCGCTGTCCGTGTACAACGGGGTCGTTTACTGCAGTACTCGACAATTGCACAGCCTGGCGCAGCAGGGGTCTGCTCCTGCAAAACTACTGAAGCTGAATAGGCATGGCATTCCGATAAATGCACAAATCGCAACAGCTATTATCACTGCGGTGTCGGTAGGTTTGAATTTCTTATATCCTAACGGAACGTTGGAGTTGTTGATTGCACTCGCCGTATCCATCACGATCATAAACTGGGTACTCACCAGCGTAACTCACCTTCGCTACAGAAAGTTCAAGGCCCGTACAGAAAAGACACTTTTCCCCGCTCCGCTTGCACCGCTAAGCAATTATTTTTGTATTGTATCTGTGCTGGCGATTTTCGTGGTAATGGCGTTTATTCCAGGTGTCCAAGTTTCTGTGATAATCGCGCCGTTCTGGCTGCTGGCTCTATATATCACCTATCGCAAGATGAACCATCCGACACAGTCGACACTGGCAGGTAGTCAACTCAAGGGTTAAAAAGTAATCGATAGAGAGGTCACAGTCGTGCATGGATATGGCACGGCTGTGATTCACACTATCTCAGATGTTGTACGTGCACCTCAATAATTATAAATACACCAAAGGTTTGCTATGAATAAAGCAATATCACTAGCGGTCGTGTGTGCAGGCGTTTTTTCTTTGGAAGCCCATTCAGATGAGTTTGTCTCAGATAAGGGCTTTCTGGAAGATAGTCATCTCAATGCTCTGGTACGAAATGCCTACATTAGTCGCGACTATCGTAATGGGAGGCAAGATAAGGCTGAATGGGGACTAGGCACAATTGCAAATTTCCAGTCAGGCTTTTCAGAAGGGACAGTGGGCTTTGGAATTGATGGCTTTGCTGCCAGCGCGATCAGACTCGATGGTGGAGGTGGCAAATCGGGCGCCAATGGCATCGATTTCTTCAAGCAGGACTCCTCAGGACATCCCGCCGACACACTGAGCAGAGTCGGCACGTCAATCAAGCTGCGATATGGAGAAACTTTACTTCAGTATGGAGAGTTGAGGCCGACGCTTCCCGTACTGAACCATGATGATTCTCGCCTATTACCGGAAAGCTACACGGGTTGGATGCTGACTTCAAAAGCCGTGCCTTCGATGACCCTAACGACAGGTCATTTTTCTGGTGAAGTCCGCAAAAGTGCGACAAGCCGTGACAGTGGGCGCTTGAAACAAATTGATGTGATTGGGGGACAGTATGATCTTTCCCCGACAGCCACCTTCTCTCTATATGCGTCAAATGTAGAGGATCGGCTGAAGCGCTACTATGTAGGGGCAAGCAAAACGTTTCTTCTATCCAGTCAGCAGTCGGTGTCACTGGATTTTAACGGATATCAATCAGATATTGATAAAGATTTTTCGGACTCGCTGGGTACTGGAACCGATAACAAAATCTGGAGTGCTGCGCTTACTTACTCGATAGGTGCACATCAGTTCATGCTGGCTCACCAGCGCAGCAGCGGCGATGCTGGCTATATCTACGGGGGCTACCAAAGCACTGGATACGTTGGTGATGGAGGGGGGAGCATATTTCTATCAAACTCCTATTGGTCAGATTTCAATGCGGAAGATGAGCGCTCCTGGCAGGCTGCTTACACGCTTGACATGAAGGAGTATGGAGTTCCTGGTCTTTCCTATCGAGTGGCTTATGTTCGGGGAACCGATATTCATGCTGAGGATAATGTCGGTAAAGAACGAGAGATTTTTACACAGCTCCAGTACGTCGTTCAGAACGGTCCAATGAAAGACTTTAAAGCGAAGCTGCGTGGCTCGTGGCTCCGTGTTTCCAACGATGTACGTAGCTATAATGAAGACGGCAATGAGATTCGCCTTTACCTTGACTATCCAGTCAGCATTTTCTAGCCTGCTAAACTATAACTTCCTAATCCCAATCTTAGGGGCACCGCATCGCTAGAAAAAATCTTGGATACACCTGCTCCGCTCTTGGAGCAGGTCTAGACCGAAGAAAGCTGGGGTACTTCACCCCACAGCTGTTTTTTTACTTATCAAAACGAGCAAAGTATATGACCAAAGTTGTACCAACTTAATCATTATAAAACCGCTATTACTTTATTTCAGGTAATAGAATCGATGTTGAGACCTTCCGTGATCTTTTCGACTCGGTCCCGTTCGGCGTAGGTATGCTGTCGAAGCAGACTACCGAGGGACTAAGAATGCACGCCAACTAGTGCGATAGGGTGAGGGGGCGTTTAACGCAATCTGTGCCAAAAGCGGTCGCAGTTCTTCGGCGATTTTTTTCTGGTGGTCACGCAATAGACGGAGGAGACCGCGCCGGTGATCACCGCAACGCGATTCTTGTCATTTCTCATGACACCACCTCGATCAGTTTCATACGTTGTATTCGGCTTGAGCTGTGCGACATGGGGATGTCACTAATGCGTGCAATTGTGTGCACACCCAGCCTGAATGCTGCCCACACTTTGTCGACTAACACCCTCTCTTAACAAGGGGGATGAGAAGCGCCGTAAAAGAATCGTGATCGAACTTAGTGACTAGATTGGTGCCTGGGAGTTGTAGGTTTGGTCAATGGGGAGTGACTGCTTTTGGCTGTGGATTCAACCGGTCGATGCAACAGATTGGCTAAATCGTTCAGCGGTCGATAGCGCAGTTCTTTTCCGCCCTAGGGGCTCCGCTTCGCATGCTGCGGCAGTCTTGGGGGGCAGCGCGAGCAGATGGCACTAGCCTACTGTGCAGTTGCTCTAATAAAACTAGCATTTAAAAAATACGCTCCTGGAACTACATTGCGGAAGACAAAAATATGTAATATTTTTTGCGATTTGTTTTTTTGTTGCATTCTTGAATTTTACAATCAAAAAAACATGACAAATTTTGCAGAGATACCACTTCAATACCCTCAATGCTGGAGGCTCGATATAAGTAATCGAATCCTATTCGATGGTGTCAATCAAATACACTTAACAAGTATTGAGAGCGTAATTGTAAAAAGCATGCTCCTCAAGGAGGATCGCGTAATCAGTAAAGCAGAGCTAATTAGTAGTATTGGGAGAGATCCTGATCTCTATCGCGGCCTGCAGATGAGTTTGAGTAGACTGCAAATAAAATTCAAGAAAAACGCTGGAGGAAGTCATCTCTTTCGCACAGTCAGAAATCGTGGCTACTGCCTCACTCAAACCATACATATTAATGGGGGAGCCATCTCGGGGGGGGCGTGAGGTAAGCGGCAATACACCCCTCGCATGGTCATATGGCTGATGATGACTAACGAAACTATGAGTTTAGAGGGGGCGTGGGCGCAGCGTTCAAGATGAGTGAGTTCACTTTTTACGATTGACCTTGCGCTTGGATACTGGTGTAGCGGCTTTGAAAAAAACTGTCGCATAACTTCTAAGTTATGCGACGACTCACTCGGGCTTGACGGTAAAGGCCTTGTGATGTCGTGTGAGTCTGTCGCAGGTTCTCAATTATCTGCGATATGAAATGCGATAGATGTGACATTGAGAAGGTGGGATGGTAATCCGATATGCTCGGGCACCCCCACTCCGGCAAAAAATCTGGAGTCGCAGCAAGGCCCGCTGGCGAGTTTGTGTCTGTCACGACTGACCGGTTGAATCCACAGCCGATTGCTGCCCTTCGTGAGAGGCTGCAATCAGCCCACTGCGTAATTGCATGGACTGACCACCCATCAGTTTCTTACCCAGGTTCGATCGGCTGCTTTTGGCCGATAACTGCCCGTCACTATGGGCGCATCGTTCGAGGGTTCTGACGACGATCAGACGCTTGATGCCCAAAAGAGGCGGAGAGTTGATTCTGGCAAATGACGAGCAGACATTTTCTTGCGATTTACTCTGATACGCTGCTCAAACACTCGTTCACAGGAGTTGTTCGCATGATTGGCAAGTTCATTTCGACGGGTTTCAGTTTGGCCACCTTGCCTGCCCGCCTGACTTTTCGCAGCGTCCGCGCCTTGACCATGACGCCTGCCGAAGCTAGGCGCCTGCTGGCGGACATGCGTCAGGCATCGGATCAGGCGGTGCAGGAACTCCAGGGGCTGTTGGCCAACCTCGATGCGGACATGACCCACAAAACGGCGCACCTCAGTGCTGCCGACAAGCGCCTGGCAGCCGAACTGGCCCTGCACGCCGCCGAACAACACCTGAACATGGCCGCGATCAACATTCTGCGGGCCGTCTGGCTGACGCTTCACTCGACGCCGAACTTGCCGCCAAGCGAGCTTGATAAGCGTCTTGAACAGACGCGTAACGACTAACAGACCGTCCGGCGGATCGGTCGATCCGAGCGAGAAATGGGAGCTCAGCATCCTTGAATCTGCGCTTCATGTCGCTTTTGGCCGATTGCCGCCTGTCGCGTAGCGCAATCGACCGATTCTGTTGGAAAAGTCGGGCGTGGTTAACGACAGCCGGGAGTTTGCCAAAGCTGCATCTGGTTCCCTCTCGATTGTTTAGGAGGTCGTAGAAAGCTCAACGCTTATGGATTTTGAAAAGCTTTTCTGGCGCAAAAAATATTCCCCCTTTGGCTCGTGAACAAGCAACGTAGAGTTTGTTCCTGGTTTTCGGCACTGACTCATGCAGCCTACCGCCGAGATACTGAGTCCATATCTTTGGCCCCATGACTACGCAGATGTCATTGAAGTGATCTAGGCCTTTGCTCGCTCCCCAGTTTTGCGAAAAACAACCGTACTTGTGATGCTCTTGATAGAACAGCTTCACAATGTCCGGATTGGCATGCAGCTCGTCCGCCTGAGCCTGAGTGGTGACCATAGTCAGTTCGCTTTCACGTTCATTGTGAGCAGCTATATCGATACGCAGATGAGTGCTAATGAAGTCGCAGACCGTCGTCCCGCACCGCCAGCTCCGGTTTAAGGTTTCTTTGTCTACGGTAATGCCGTTATCTCGAAATCGCTTCTCGTAACGAACCATATCGTCATGAAGGCTGCTGTTGACTGCCCCATCACGACTCGTGTCAAAGGTGTGCTGGTAAAAGTCACCGACGAACATCATGTCAGCCTTCGCTTTAGACATGGCGAGCAGTAGGTTGAAGTCATGGCCAGCAAAGTCCTGCACTTCATCGACATACACGCAATCGTAGAAGCGCTCGAGCCGGGCCAATACAGCGGGCACGCATCCCTTTACCTCCAACAACTTTGCGAGCCGATTGTGGTACAGCCTGCCACTTGCGTCTCGGAAACGTTTGATCTCGGAGAGTGGCAGTTGCACGTTGGGGGGCAGCCTGAAATTCAGTCCTTTGGTGTTTAGCTGGGACTGCATCAATGGTCGAAAACAAAAACCGTGAAGAAAAGAAAAGTAAGTCATCAACGAGATGTTTTTGGGAATGACGCCGAATTTTTGGATGATCTTGTTGCGCAGGTGATGGTGGTTGTTGTCGGTATACGTAATGATCAGAGCACGTTGATCCAGGTTAAGTTTTTCGATGATCAGCGACGTTTTGCCTGAACCTGCTACCGCGAAGATCACTCTCTTATCCATGCGATAGCCTCCTGAATATATTTTGGGGCGACTAGATCAGAGGCTTTTTTCATGAGCAGTTCGAAGGCAGCATCAGCCTTGTTTTTCAGCATGTACTCCTGGACGGTTAGTGTTTTGCGACCTGCTTCAAAAAGGTCATCACATGCTGCCTGGTTGTCTTCATAGAAGCTGATTTCGAATGTCGATCGAGCATTCTCGGCGTCTGCGAAAATTTTCGAGTTTTCGTAGAGGCAATCTTTGTAATTTTCGACACAGTTTTGCTTGTAGTTTTTATCGTTATCGCGGATTGCTGCTACCTTGATGCCGAGAAGCTTGGCCAGCTCAAGATAACGCTTGAAGCTTGTCCCTCCGATCGAAATGATATGCACCTCGTCTGCCTGAGGTGACTTACCATCAGCGTATTTTTTGTAGAGTTCCTCAATGAGAATGAACTCCGCATCGCCCTCGACCAGCATGACTTTCTTCGAAAGAGCGAACTCCAAGACGTTGTTGTCGGGGGCCTTCATGAAGAAGTTGGAGGTGCCGTCGGATAGAGCTTTCAGTCGCCCTGATTTCTGATCGGTTCCCAGTAGCAACGCATGGCGAAGATCAAGCCGAGAGCAGATGTGACTGCTATGAGTAGCGATGAACAGTTGTGTCTCTTTGGTGTTCGAAAGCTGCTCGACCAATTTTTTCATATTGGTATGACTCAGATGATTCTCTGGTTCTTCGAGAAGAAGCGCGTTCAGCCCGCCTTGAGCTTCGTGTTTGCGGAGGGCGAATTGAGTTTTGATGAAACACTGTTCACCCTTGCCCCGATGCTCGATGGGTATTCCATCCTTCGTAATGATCAGATCTGTCTCTAGGTTCGAGCGTATGCTGGTTCTCAGGCCGAACTGGTATGGAGTGAGCTTCGCGTTCAGGCCCGACAGTTTATCGTCGCGAAAGCCCTCCTTGCCGCGACGATAAAGATTCTCTAATTGATAACGCTCTGCCACCGCCGCGTTGAAGCTGAACACCGTGCGTGTGTATTCACGGGATGCGTATTCACTGTCTATCCGAGAACTATCAAGCAGCAGGTGTTTGACGGGCCGCTTGAAGCTGGTGTGCGGTCCTCCCGAAAATGTCGAAAAGGTAACGGTGTAGTACTCGAAGGGGAAGTTCTGAGGATCCTCCTTTAGCACCTGTACAATTGCAGGGTGGTATTCATCTACCGGGGCGATCTTCATGCGCAGGCCATCAGTCATCGTACCGATGAGATTCTGAGTGCCATATAGACCTTCCTCTTTGCCCTCTTCGAGGAAGACATCCACGATCAGTTTAGGTAGTAGATCGATTCGCTTAGAGCCTTTCAAAAAGTCATGAACGGCTGATTGGGTGATCAAAGCTTCGTATCCGATAGCTTCCACCCGGCTGCGACTCGCGGTGAGACTCAGATCAAGTGCCAGCAGCACACTGCTCTTTCCGGTTTCGTTATCCCCAATCAACACATTGGTGCCGGAATCAAAATCGAGAGTCAATGCATCGAATTTTTTAAAATTCTGCAGGATCAATTTCTTGATGGATGGCATTGCAGTTCCTTCTTGCCAGTTGAACGTCAGTGTTGGTTTGGCGGTTCGTACTTTCTAAATCGGTCGAACTCCTTCACCCGTTATACTGCTCAGTCTGCCTGGGAGTCACCATGAATTCTTTGCCAATCGACGCCGTTATGCCGGCACTTCTCCAAGCGTTGAATGCCCGTAACGAGGTTGTACTGCAAGCCCCCCCTGGTGCCGGTAAGACTACTCGCGTGCCATTGGCCGTCCTCGGTGAAGAGTGGCTTGGTGAGCAGTCCATCCTGATGCTTGAGCCTCGCCGATTAGCTGCCCGTGCCGCCGCAGAAAGACTGGCCAGTGAGCTGGGGGAGAAGGTAGGTGAGACCGTTGGGTATCGTATTCGCCTAGAAAGCCGCATTGGTCCAAAAACTCGGATTGAAGTAGTCACTGAAGGGATTTTGGCGCGTCGCCTTCAGGATGACCCGGCTCTTGAAGGAGTTGGGCTGGTTATTTTTGATGAGTTCCACTCGCGAAATCTTGATGCAGATCTTGCTTTGGCACTCACTCTCAATGGTCGTGAATTACTGCGTGATGAGCAGCCGCTGAAGATTCTCGTGATGTCAGCAACACTGGAAGGTGAGCGTCTTTCGCGATTGCTCGAAGACGCACCGGTAATCACTAGTGAAGGCCGGATGTACCCCGTATCCAACCTCTGGGGGCGCCCATTTCAGGCCGGTGAGTTTATCGAGCCACGAGTAGTTCAGGCGTGTCTGGATGCAATTGAAGAGCAACACGGCAGCATCCTCGTATTCTTGCCAGGGCAAGCGGAAATTCGAAGGGTCCATCAGCAGCTAGCGCAGATGCTCGGCGAGCGAACCGACATACTCCTCTGCCCGTTACATGGTGAACTCGACCTAAGTGCTCAGCGTGCTGCGATTGATCCCGCTCCTCGCGGTACGCGTAAGGTCGTGCTGGCCACCAACATCGCCGAAACCAGTCTGACCATCGAAGGTGTAAGAGTAGTAGTTGACGCTGGTCTTGAGCGCGTACCCCGTTTCGATCCGCGGAGTGGAATGACACGTCTCGACACTCAGCGTATTTCCCGAGCGAGCGCCACGCAGCGCGCAGGGCGCGCAGGGCGATTGGAGCCAGGGGTATGTTATCGATTGTGGTCAGAGGCTCAACATGAGCAACTCGCTGCCTATAGCAGTGCGGAGATCATCCAAGCTGACCTAGCCGGGTTGGCATTGCAGTTAGCTCGCTGGGGTGTGGCACCCAGCCAGCTTAAGTGGCTTGATCAACCACCTTCGGCGGCGTTTTCTCAAGCGCGTGATTTATTGCAAAGCCTGGGCGCGTTGCATGCTGATGGGCGTCTTAACGCGCATGGTCAAGCTATGGCTGAAGTGCCAGCACATCCGCGAATTGCTCACCTGTTACTTCGTGGACATACGTTAGGGTTGGGGGCCATGGCCTGTGATGTTGCAGGCTTGCTTGGGGAGCGCGATATTTTGCGCGGTTCAGGCACAGACCTTCACACTCGCCTAATGATGGTATCAGGGGAAGATAAGTCTCAGCGCGGTGTTCAGGGAGGTGTGCAACGAGTACGTCAAATTGCGCGGCAGTACCGGGCATATCTGCGTGGCAAATCGTCGGAGCCTGTCAGCGATCCGGATCATCCGCGTTGGCTCGGTGCTTTGCTGGCGCTGGCCTATCCCGACCGTGTCGCCCAGCAGCGGCGAACCGGTGGCGCGGAATATCGCTTGGCCAACGGGCGTGCCGCGCTGTTCGCCGAAGCCGACAGTCTGATGAAACAGCCATGGCTGGTGATCGCCGATCTTGGCAGCCGTCAGGGGCAGCGTGAAGAGCGAATTTACCTGGCGACGGATTTAGATCCGGGGTTGTTCGAATCAGTGCTGGCCGATCAGGTGCGAGTGGTCGATCAGCTGGATTGGGATGAGCGCGAAGGCGTGTTACGTGCAGAGCGTCAGCGAAAAGTTGGTGAATTAGTTCTTGCCGCTGAGCCGTTAACTGGACTCAATGAGGGCGCACGAACACAAGCCCTGGTTGACTTAGTTCGCCGTAAAGGGCTGGAGCTCCTGCCTTGGGCACCAGAGGTGCGTCAGTGGCAATCGCGTGTAGCATTGCTTCGTGAGCTTGATCTGAAAGATGGGAAACAAAGTGTGTGGCCAGATCTGAATGACGTTGCTTTGCTCGAAAATTTGGAGGAATGGTTACAACCTTATTTGAGTAATGTGAGCCGTTTGAGCCATTTTGGACAGCTTGATTTGTCCTCCATTTTGACCAACATTCTTCCCTGGGCTTTACAAAAGCTACTTCAAGAAATGGCACCCACCCACATCACGGTGCCTTCGGGCTCGTCTGTGAAGCTGGACTATAGTGAGACGCCACCGGTTTTGGCTGTGCGGTTACAGGAGCTATTTGGTTTGGCTGACACTCCGTGCATTGCAGGCGGCCGTCAGACACTAAAGCTGCACTTGTTATCTCCTGCTCGCAGACCAGTTCAGGTCACACAGGATTTGGCTAACTTCTGGCGCAATACCTATGCAGAAGTGAAGAAAGATCTGAAGGGGCGTTACCCCAAGCATTACTGGCCAGATGACCCATTGGTAGCTGAAGCAACAGCACGTGTAAAACCGCGTAAGATTTAACACTCAATTCGCCCGGCCTGCTGGTTACCCTTGTAGTGCGCAAATATCCCCAAGGCGTCTTTGAAGTTCTTTTTGGGTCTGGACGGAACTGAGTCCGAGGTCGGGGGCGCATGCGATTAGATGTTGCGCTGAGCTCTCTGCCCATCCTTGTACGTCGTCATCAAGGGCGATCCAGTGCGTAAGCTGTGAGCGGGCAGCGTAGCGGCAGATCTGGTCGTATCTTGTCTTTCCGTCCCATTGGTTTTCATCCAGCCATCCTTTGGCCATTGAACTGTGCCACGTGGCACCGATAACTCGCTCTCGCAGCTCGAGAGGTAGGTAGCCAAGCACTCGCTTATAGCCAAGATGGCGAACCCAACTGGTGCTCAAGACTAACGAGATCATCGGAAAATCGTCGAGAATATTGGCAAGAATCGGCGCCCAAATGAAAAGCGCACCTTCAGCCTGCAGTGTCGGCCCTTGGCGAGACAAGTAGACGGCGTCAGGGTGTAGAACGCCGTCAAAATCAAGGAAAAGGGTATGCGTATTCTTCTGCACTGCGTTTTCTTCTGTGTATGGCCCTCACCAAACAACTTGGGGGCGATTGGCCAGAGCGTGTTCTCCGCTCACGTTGCCTTCTCCAGTGTTTTCGCGGGAGCAAAATATGCCCAAAGCATATTAGTTAGGGTATCTACAAAAAGCTTAGGAACCGTGCCATAAGTTTAATAATGCTCCACGACATCTTCCTGAAACGCAAAGCGGTAAGGTAGGAGAAGATTCGTACTATGACTGACATAGAGCAAGCGGTAGACGTACTGCAGAACGCTAAAAAGGTGGTCTTTTTCACTGGGGCGGGTATCTCCGCCGATAGTGGTATCCCCACGTATCGCGAAAAGCTTTCTGGAATCTGGACAGGTTACGATCCGAGGGATTTAGAGACGGCCAAAGCCTTTCGAAAGAACCCTGCATTGGTATGGGGATGGTATCTGTGGCGGCGGCTCCGAGTCGCTCAAGCAGAGCCAAATGCCGCACATCTTGTGATACCTCGCATTGCTAACTCACTGCGCCAGGTTTCTGTTATCACCCAGAATATTGATGACCTCCATGAGCGAGCAGGCTCGTTAAATGTGGTGCATTTGCATGGCAGTTTGGAAATGCCCAAATGCTACGCCTGCCATCGGCTCGCAGTTTTGCCACCAGATTATTCAGCAATACCAGACGAAGGTGCTCTGTTCGAGCCTCCTCGATGTCAGCGTTGTAACGGCAAAATGCGCCCTGCGGTGGTCTGGTACGGAGAGGATTTGCCGCCCCAGGCTTGGAAGGCCGCAGTCCACCTTGTGAAGGATTGTGATCTGCTGATCTCCGTCGGCACCTCTGGGATCGTCATGCCTGCGGCGGGTCTTCCCGACCTTGCGTTGGCATCTGGTGCTTCAGTAATTCATGTGAATAAGGCTGACGTCGCAATGGGTGAGCAGAAGGAGTTCATGCTGATCGGGGCTGCCGCCGAAGTACTGCCGATGCTGCTCGAGAGGATAGCGGTGGGGAAGTCCTGAGGACTTGAGCTTTGAAGCTACGTGTTGAGCACGCATTTCTGATCTGCCCAATAGGCCGCAACGGGTGTCAGAGGTGTATTGGCGGACGCTTACGAAAACGGGTTTATAGGGAATTATAGAGCGATTATAGAGCGATTATAGAGTGACAGGATGCCAGGGTGTGCTTTGGCTAGGTGCAGGTGTTTACGAGTTTTTTATCTACGACCACATTGTTTCTTGCTTCTCCCCATCCTGGGAAAACGGCGGACTGTAGAAACTTCCGCAGCTGGATTAGACCTATAAAATATAGGACCGATCCCGATCGCCGTGAATTGGACTGACGATCTCAACGTGTGGAGGCTTAAATGACGATGCCATTTGAACGAACCAGGTCTGTCGCACAGACTCACGCTTTCTTGACGGAGCTTGCTCGTGACACAGAAGTGCCCGAGCGCATTAGACAAAACGCTCATTTCCTCTTGCGGCACTTTCCCACTAAGCACGATGTTCTACAAGCTGGCCGAATTGAAGAGCAAGCTAAAAAAATGGGGATAGGTACATACGGTCCCGTCTTTAGCTCTTCAACTGAAGACTGGTAGGCACACATTACGGTAACTGAGCAATATGGCGTGCCAGGCGCGTGAAGAAAACGAGGCTGAATCGCTAAGGTTGGTGGCAGACCGAGGTTATTACAAAAGTCTGGAAATCGTTGATTGCTTGCTTGCGAGAATGCCCACATCACTGCTCTCGTGCCCCCCTGACAGCAGGCAGCAAAGCCGAATGCCGATTTGGTAAGTTGGACTTCATCTAGTGCTGCACCGGACAAGTATCCGCCCCTATTTTTTTGAGCAGCATCGGCAGTACCTCGGCGGCAGACTGAACACTAGGATGTCACTACGTCGAGGTGCTTTAGCTCTTTCTCAATCCGTTCACTAAGCAGTGGGTACTCGGTTATGCCTTCCTTCGTCAGATACGCGGCGGTCAAAAGCGTTAACGGGTGAACACGCATCACGCTCGCAAGCTCCTCAATTTTTTCTATGGTTGGACTCTTCAGTCCGCGCTCCAGCGAGCTGAGATAGGTGCGACTGCTGAGAGTGGAAAAATCCTCTTGGGTGAGACCCCTTTTTTTACGAATGTGTCGGAGGGACCGCGCAAAAGCTTCGTTGAGTTCCATTTTGGTATCTGCAAAAGGAACGATGAGGCCTTTGTGCGCACTATAGAGCTACAATCTATAGGGTTCATTTTTTTTGGGGTGCGATATGTTCACGACCTATAGCCATGCAGAGCTCTGGCCAAGCACACCGCTTGGGAACCAATTAACGAGGAGTTGGAGCTTTGTCGAGCAAGAAGCGATCTGGCCCTGGTTTTACGTCCAGGTTGCGCGGGACGATGGTTCAGACGTCGCGTGCACTATGCTGATGATTGCAACCGTGCCCCATTTCGAGCAGCTCCTACAACAACGCTCGGCTCGACTTTGGTTGGAGCAGGTCCAACTGGTTACACCGGGCTATATGAATGGCAAAGGGGAGTGGATGCTTGGGCGATTATTGGAATTGTATTTGGCTGAAGACGTTCGAGGCGGTGAGTTAGGTCATGTTTTTCGAGTTGGTGATGGCCAAAGCTACACAACCCACGCGTCTGATCAAAATTTTTTGAAACGTAGGACCACGATCTTCTCCGCTTTAGAGCATTTAGGTCCTCCTTAAGGAAATTAATGAGACATACAGCGCGGCTTTCCTTAGAACATTGCTATTTGCGCCTATTCGCATGAGGCTCTTTTCTATCGAGTAGAGATTCTCGTTGACGGGCAATCTCAAAGTCCTTAAGCGCCATTTGCTGTAAATTAGTGAGTTGCTGCCGATATTCAACGACGGACAATCCTTCCTCAAGCATGACGAGCAGTTCATTTTCTTCCGAAAAATATTTATCCATGGCCATAACTAGGTGTACAGATTTTACTGTTTGTGTGTAGCTGGACAGGTCACGGAAGGCGAGGTTGATGTAATACTCGACCGACAGTGGTTCGAGATGGCCAGTCCAACTAATGACTTCAGCAGTGAACGTCTTGGTATCTAGCAAAGCCCGACGGAAGTCGTCCTCGTTGGACAATTCGTGACGCATAATCAATCGTATAAAAAGATTAGTGATAAACGCATGGCGAAACATATGGGGGCAAACTTGAGATCTAATTCCCGCAAGTTTTCCCAAATAACGAATTTCGTTAGATATAACAGGGCTTGTGAGAGGCTGGCCAGTTGTAGCTGAGACGAAAAAAAAGCCATGGTCTTTACCTCCCTTGTAAATTTTCCTCATAACTTTACGGCGCTCTACGTCAATGTATTGTTTTAGCTTTTTCAATGCTGGTGAGAACATCGGAACAAAGCGTTCTGCGCCCTCGCGTTGCTTTAAGGTATCTAAGCGCAAAACAGGATGTTCCATCTCAAGTGCCCTTAGTACGTCATCCACTTTGAGATTAGCTATCTCAGAGCGCCTTGCTCCTGTATCACACAGTAATTCAATCAAACACCCTCGTCTTACCTTGACGAAGGTTGGCGCATGGTCTTTCCGAATAGCTGCTTTCAGAAGTGCGACCTGATCTGTGGTGATAGGGTTTCTGCGATGTTCTCTTTGCGGTTCGCCAAAAGAATGATGGGTGATGTAAGTTCTTCCGATTTTTTTGTTGTTTCGGTTCGCTGTGAAGTAATGCTCTGTCCTCGCGCGTATGGTTCCGTCAAGAGAAACAAAAGTAGGGTTTCCATAAAATTGTCCAACGAAGCTTAGAAAGTCTAGCCAGACTTTGCCAACGGCATTGACAGTGGCGGCCGATTTTTTGCGCTGAGATGGATTGAAATCTGATATTTCTTGCCTGATTTCATCAATGTAATCAGTAAATTTCGCATCACTCAGTTCGATAGGGTCCAGACCGTCTCTATAGCATCTTCTAAGAAGCTGACTAACTTTTGCGGCATAATCTCCCATTGATCCTCCTTTTTTTCCTCTGCGCGAGAGCCCTTGCTGTGCTCGCCATTTGGAGCTTAACAAAGACAAAATCCATAGATTACCGATTAAGCAGGGTGATCCGTTTGGCCATATTAAAAAAGACATGTTTTCGGTGTTATTGGTATTAAGCCTGTCCACGGAGAAATGGCTGAATGTTTTGAATTGACTTAATAGAGAATGAAGTTTACGAGGAGAGGTTGTTTTCATGTTTCACCTCGTCCGAAAATCGGATAGGTTGGCGACCTCGACGGACAACGGTACATCTGAGTAAACCGGGATGAGGTTGAATGGCGGAGTGTTCATGCTCACGATAGCTCGCAGAGTACTAAGAGCATCCTGGGTGCGTTTCGCCCTCAAGTTGTCATCTGATGCGTCTCTAATACTTTTGAATTGAGTCATGGCTTCGGACATTGCTCGAAGTAATATCACATTTGTCTGTCGCTGCATTACTAGCTCTTGTTCTAGCTGTTCGACCATCAGGCTCAACCCGGACCTGGTTCTTTTATTTGCTCTTTCCTGTCGTTTTTGGGCAAATTCCAGCGCCTCAAGAGTTTTTAGGCGAAGGTCGTTGAGAGCCTTAAAACCACCAGCTATAGTATTGTCAGCGTGGGCTTTGAGGCTGTTTAAACTCATTGGAGATGTCTGAGTAAGTTCACCGTGGTCGAGTGAGAAAGTATGCCGAAGCCCTGCGAATTTACCTTGGCTCTTAAGGGCTTCCCGTAATTCAATCTCCGCGATAAATTGTTGAGGATGCTGGATGATTTTAACCAGCAAAGAATGAAGTGCTTTAACACTGTTAATGCCTTGGGTCCTTCGTGGGGGGGAATTATTCATGCTGTCACCTTTGTATTAATCAATCGTGCAACAACTTTAAATTTTATTTTTTGATGGTCGGTAAAAAACTCAGGCTCAATTTCGATCCAGCCCTCAGAAACTAAATCTTGAATATGGTCTTCCAGGTCGTCAGTGTCTATTAGGCTGAAGTCATCGCTCCCGTGACGCTGTTTAAGCAGGTCGGCGAGTGCCTGATAGTTTTCGACATCGCCGTAATGTAACTGTTCGGCAACATAGTGTGCTTTAGCGCTGGCTAAAACAGCACCGTCAGTAGACTCGGTAATGTACCGATACACGTGTATCGGATCGGTATGCCCTAGCATCCATTGCAATGTCTCTAGCTTGGAGAAGCTTCCGCAATAGAAAAATAGCATCGCGAAGAAACGTCGAATTTGATGTTGTCGAAAGTAATATCTCTCGCCGGCGGAATTGCGGGGGGTTTCGAAATAATCGCAAAATATGTCGAGGTTACGATTATAGACATAAGCGGTGCATTCCTTTAATGCTGGGCCGCCTCTGAAGTCGGGTACGGAGAATAAAGTTTGAAGCTTGTCGATATAGCCAATACGACAAAGTATTTTTTGCATTCGTATTAGTGTTTTGACCATATCTGCAACGATAGGCTCAATGGGGCGGGCTTCCTCACGGCGAAATCCAAATAGATGACGTGTACTTTTTGCGTTACGGAACAAGAGCCACTGCTCGGTGACGTCAAGGCAATTAGCGGTGTGGAGGTGGCACAACTCACTGACTCGCCTCGCCATGAGTACCCCTGTCGTTAGCTGCACACCGCCTATGTAGATCGCTATTAGTTCATAAAGTCCATAGTTGCTTCTGAGTTGCTGGAAGTAATCTGTTCTTTCCCCTTTAAAAGTGCTAAATAGCGTGCCTTCATTTTTAGCGTGGATTGATAGAGAAAGCAATCTAACGCCAAAGTTTCTTAATTTTGTCCCGACCATAGTCTGTACTTCATCGTTTGTCAGGGATTGCGGAGGGGTTTTCCGTTTTCGGCATTCGAGTGCAACTCGACAGAATGCCTTGATTAATAGTTCTCCATAGTCGAGGTGGAACTCAATTGCTTGGCGGATAGCCATGAAGACCATCTCCGACGGCAAAGAACGGAATCGACCTGTAACAGATAGGTCAGGCAGAAAATTTTTTGATTCGATCAGGGCTTCTACACAAGGGGCGGGCAGAGAGAGTTCATGCAGCACTCCTAGTCTATAAAGTGAGCTGCGGTACGTTGCAAATGTAGCGTCACGAATTTTCTCATGTGAGCCGGTAGTTAACGATACGCTCCGGAACTCTTTTGTGAAGCGGTCAAAGTCGTTGCTGAAGAAAAGAATGCTTTTTGCTGGCTTGGGCTGGCTTTTGCCATATATGGTTTCGGGGTAGATCTCTTGGGAAAGCAATATGGTATTTGGTTGGAAACGGCCATCTTTTAGCTTGTTGTAGTAGAACTTATTGAGGAAAAGTGCGGCTCTTATTTTCGGGATTAATTCTTGTGGGAGTCCTAGCGTGTCGTCATCCAATTGATCGCTGGTTATTAGAGAGATATGTGGGTGTTCTTTCAGGGTTTTGAATATCAGATGTTTGTCAGTGCGCTCGAGCAAATTTAGACAGAATAGGCTGAGTCGATGACTCCAGTTATAAACTGACTCGGCAGCTGAGGTCGAGGAAGCAATAGCTTGTAGAATCTCGATTAAGTTTCCAGTAGTGAGTCCTGCTAAACCATAAGAGGCCAGTTGATAACGTTTGCTTCGTATTAGCAGGAAATCGATGATGTGACATGATCTTTGGAAGCATCGCCATTGTCCTCTGATCTCATTGTTGCGGTTGAAGCCGCTAGAAACGTTTTCAGCACAACTAGTTAGGTAGTATTTAAATCCTTCTAAGAGTAATTTGTTTTTGTCTTCGGTGAGAAGGCTTCCATCGTCAAGGAGTACTTTCCAATTTATTGATCTAGGTTCGTCATAATTAAACGTGTATTCCCAGTCCGCAGCGCTAAACTCACTGAGTAACCATGAGGCCTTTCTATAGAAATCCTTGGGGTCGACGAAAATAGAGGATAGGAAGTCGAGTTCAGGAGGAAGTTTCATTGATTAGACTCTCCATGTTTTTCGGATTCGCGTGATGCTGTGCGATACTCAGGTACGCTTGGAGGTCGCTGTTGTAGCCTTCTTCAATTTCTCTAACGACTAAATTTGTAAATCTTGACCAGTAAATTGCCGTTGAACAGATTTTGGATTGGTGTTTTGCATTTTTTACAGCCTCATTTAAAGAGATGAGTGCAGTAAGAACACCGGCGTCAATAGAGATTAAAATGCGCTGATTGTTTTTTGTGGAAGCCTTGTCTGATCTCGAATGCTCAAGAATTTCTGGATTTTTTAAATATTCTGGAATGTCACGCAAGGCATGATTCTTGAGAAACTCGTGAAGTTCTGACATGGTTTCAAATTTTGTTGCTTCCAGGAGACGAGGGCTGTTTTTCATGGCCTCACAGATGATGCCTCGTTGAAAGATTCTAATCCACCTGGATTGGAAAAACGAAAGAATTGGTTCTGGCAGGTAACTGGCTAGCAATGAAGCGTTATAGTTAGTATGCCCCAGTGCTGTGGCCATATCCTTCACGCTGTGGGTTCTTATATAAATCTCCACTCCACTGGATGCCCGCATCGCGGTAACCGAAACTCTCATAAGGAACTTCTGAATATCATTTCTGCCTAGGTCGCAAATTTTAGAAAAGTCTTCTATGATAGTTTTGTACCAATCAATAATACTTGGGTTTAGTCGAAAGGGTCGTGGTCGTGTGGGATAGTCGATGCATCGAGGGCAGTGTAGGAACAAGTATCTCCATGAATCATCGCCAGCAATGCGTAGTTCGTCACGAAGAGGTTTGGTTAGATGTATGTACTGTGAGATCCAAGCAGTTGTGCGAGTAGTCAAGTCTATCTTTTGCTCACTTAATTTATTTCCTTTTCGGTCTTTGTACCCAATTAATTGATATCCGTTGTCGGTCTTCATGAAACCAGATAGTGTTCCTCTTTTGTCGTATAGCTCAAGGTCGGAAAAGAAACTTTCAGTTAGGCAGGGGTGGTAATAGGTTAAGAGAAGTTGAAGGGCAAAGCTGTCTTCCTTTTTTGGGAGGGCTAAGGGATTTGCTAGTGTGTGGGAGCTGAGTTTGCTAAAGATGGTTTTTGCATTTTTTCTGATATAAGCTAATCCCCGAGATTTAAAGGTTGCGCAAAAATTGTTTTCACCAATTTCGTCCATGCTAGAGAGACGTTCTTTTTCATTGATTAGGGTGCCTGTTAGAGCTAGGTTGTCTCTGCGGAGTTGGGCTTTGCGAGATTGTAGTAGTCTTCTTTTTGCCCATCTTAAGACAAGTTTGTTATCGTTTGATATTTTCTTGAATATTATTTCAATCGCTTCTGAATCTGTCAGGTGTAAAGGTATGGCGGTGATAAGCTTGTCTTTTATTATTGTGCCATCAGCCATTTTTTTGAGGTTGGTTTGGTGGCCGGGAACTGCTTTTGCTATTGGGCGGGGGAGACTGCCAGTGAATGGCTTCGTCCAAATGCTTGGCTGAATAAAAATTTCTTCAATGTTGTGGATGAACGAGTTGTAGAGTTTTGCTTTATGCCTGAGGTCTGTGCCGTTCGCCAATGCATCTTGGAAATAAAAAAGCATGAAGTCACAAAAAAATGTTTTTATTTCGATTGGATGCTGGAAACTAAGTGCAGGCCAGCGTTCAGAGTTTTGGGAGAGGTACACTAAAAAAAGATTGAAAGTAGAGTGGCTGCGAACAAGGAATTTTGCATCATGTTGACGGTAAGCTTTGTAAATATTCTCGGCAAATTCCTCTCCGTGTGAATTCCAAATCAGGTTTATTGGAATATAGCTAAAGTTACCCTTCCTTCGACCGTTGACTGCCCAACCATTCCAATAACGCACGGCGTTCTGATTTACGCTAAGAATTATCTTTTTCCATGCGGCTATGTGATTTTGAGGTACCCGCTCCTCCTTGGTGAGCTTTGGTAAAAGAGGGATATCTCTCCTCATTTCATCCAGCATATTCATGAAAGCTTTGGCGTAGCGCTGCCTGCCTGGAGACAGCAAAGCAAGGTATGTCTCGCTAGCCAAGGCGCCCAGGAAACCTTTCACGGTATCGAGGAAGGAAGGGGAGGAAAGGGACAGGTAGGTAATAGAAGTGCCTGTTATATGACAGTAGGCATCAAATACTTTTAGCAGATAGGTGGTTTTTTCACCAACGCTCGGCAGGTAGCACCGTTGCATTAGATCCAGAACATCAGTCGGAATAGCCACAAATGCGTAATTGTTTAGCGACTGGAGATTTTTGATGATTGTCAGCTCTTTATCCATGAGTTCTCTACTCATAAGCGTCTGATAACTATATATAGCTAGCCTAATGACATGTTTTTGCAAGTGGCAAAAGTCCGGAACGCAGCCTCGACGCCGACCTCGCCTTGGCCCTGAGCCTCAATGGCCGGGAGCTGTTCCGTGACGATCAGCCGCTGAAAATCCTGTTGATGTCGGCCACGCTGGAAGGCGAGCGCCTGGCCGGGTTGCTCGACGATGCGCCGATCCTGCGCAGCGAAGGCCGCATGTACCCGGTGACGATGCGTTGGGGCCGGCCGTTTCAGGCCGGTGAGTTCATCGAGCCGCGACTGGTGCAGACCATTCTCGAAGCCTTGAACGATGAAACCGGCAGCGTGCTGGTGTTCCTGCCGGGGCAGGCGGAAATCCGTCGTGCCCATCAACAGTTGGCCGATGCCTTGAGCGACAACACGCAGATTTTGCTCTGCCCGTTGCACGGTGAACTGGACCTGGCCGCACAACGTGCAGCGATAGACCCGGCGCCAGAGGGCAAGCGCAAAGTGGTGCTGGCGACCAACATCGCCGAGACCAGCCTGACCATCAACGGCGTGCGGGTGGTGATCGATGCCGGGCTGGCGCGGGTGCCGCGTTTCGATCCCGGCAGCGGCATGACCCGGCTCGACACGCAGCGCATTTCCAAGGCCAGCGCCACCCAGCGCGCCGGCCGGGCAGGGCGTCTGGAGCCTGGCGTCTGTTATCGCTTGTGGTCGCAGGATCAACACGAGCAATTGGCGGCCTACGGCAGTGCGGAAATTCTTTCTGCCGACCTCGCCGGGCTGGCCTTGCAACTGGGCCGTTGGGGCGTGACACCGGCGCAATTGGTCTGGTTGGATGTGCCGCCGGCTGCGGCGTACTCCCAGGCGCAGGATCTGCTCGAGCGCCTGGGCGCGCTGGAAGGTGAGGCGCTGACGCGCCACGGTCAGGCCATGGCCGAATTGCCGGCCCACCCACGCATCGCCCACTTGCTGTTGCGCGGGCAGGCGCTGGGGCTGGCAGACATGGCCTGTGATGTGGCGGCGCTGCTCGGTGAGCGCGATATCCTGCGCGGTGCCGGGGCGGATCTTCACAGTCGATTGGTGCTGTTGTCCGGCGAAGAACGCGCCGCTCGCGGTGCCCAGGGCGGCGTGCAACGTGCCCGACAACTGGCGCGGCAGTACCGTGGTTATCTGCGCGGCAAGGCAACTGAGCCAGTCAGCGACCCCGACCATCCGCGCTGGCTCGGCGCGCTGCTGGCGCTGGCCTATCCGGATCGTGTCGCCCAGCAGCGGCGCGCGGGTGGTGCCGAGTATCGCCTGGCCAACGGCCGTGCCGCGCTGTTCGCCGAGGCCGACAGCCTGATGAAACAACCGTGGCTGGTGATCGCTGATCTCGGCAGTCGTCAGGGCCAGCGTGAAGAACGGATTTACCTGGCGGCGGATTTCGATCCGACGCTGTTCGACTCGGTGCTCGCCGAACAGGTACGCAATGTCGACCAGCTGGATTGGGACGAGCGCGAAGGCGTGTTGCGCGCCGAACGTCAACGCAAGGTCGGTGAGCTGATCCTCAGTCGCGAACCGCTGACCGGACTCGACGAAACGGCGCGCAGTCAGGCGCTGGTCAATCTGGTGCGGCGCAAAGGCCTGGAGCTGTTGCCGTGGACCCCGGAGCTGCGCCAGTGGCAGGCACGGGTGGCATTGCTGCGCCAGTTGGATCTGGCCGGCAAGGGCGCCAGCGAATGGCCGGATGTCAGTGATACCGCGCTGCTCAAAAACCTCGAACACTGGCTGATGCCGTACCTGGGCAAAGTCTCGCGGCTCAGTCACTTCGCCAACCTCGACCTGTCGAGCATCGTCCACAACCTGCTGCCATGGCCGCTGCCGCAACGGCTCGACGAACTGGCGCCCCATCACTTGAGCGTGCCCTCAGGCTCATCGATCCGCCTGGATTACAGCGAGCAGCCGCCGATTCTGGCGGTGCGCTTGCAGGAGTTGTTCGGCCTGGCGGAAACCCCGCGCATCGCCGGTGGCCGGCAAGTGGTCAAGCTGCACCTGTTGTCCCCGGCACGGCGTCCGGTGCAAGTGACCCAGGATCTGGCGAACTTCTGGCGCAGTACTTATGCCGAGGTGAAGAAGGATTTGAAGGGCCGTTATCCGAAACATTACTGGCCGGACGATCCGTTGGTGGCCGAAGCCACGGCGCGGATCAAGCCGCGCAAGTAAGTTCGGGATTTGTGGTGAAAAAAGGTGGGCTGGCTGGACCATCAAGCTTCACAGAGGTCTACAGGTTTTTGATGGTTTTTGCCGTTTCACCAGATTCTTGTGTAGGAATTGGCTCGTCGTTTTCGCAGAAATTTCCTGATCACTCCTGATGGCCCCGCCATCGGGATTGCGGGGTCCAACCGTCCCGCCGTCTCATTTCGTCGTCGCCCCGATGTTCCCCCGGCTCAGTGCTCCAAGCCAGGGCGAAAGGGGAAGGCAACTCAGAATTGACGACGATAAGGATCAGGAAATGAATGGACGTCTACTTCCCTCTATCGAGGGAGGGAAAACCCATGAGTAAGGGGTATTTCATTGGCCGGGATGACAAAACCAGCTGTGGCGGCAAGATCCTGGAGGGTGATACCAGTGTCATGATGTTTGGTATCGCCCATGCTCGCGAAGGTGATCGGGTTTCTTGTGGCAAGGACGGCAAGATCTATCAGATCGTCGGTGGCGTTTCGCACATTTTCAGCAATGGCCGGCACGTGGCCGGGACGCTGGATAGCCACAGTGGTTGTCCCTGTAACGCTCAACTGATTCCGTCGGTCGTCACGGCTATCTATGGGAACGACGGTGCTGTGCAAGCGGGAAGGCGATCCACACAATCGGCGTCGCCTGCGGTAACCCGCTCTGCAGCACCGCATCAATCCGGTTTCTCCCCTTCGAACCATCCAGCGCCGTTCAACAGCGTGCCAGCGCAAGAGCCAGGCTTCTATGTGGTGCCCAAAAGCATGACCCGCGAAGCTCTGGAGGCCACACTTTTCGCCACCCGCGACCCGGGCGTGATGAGCAAGTTTCAGGCGCTTAACCCTGATCGAGGAGACGTTAAAGCGGGCTCGATGTTCGTACTGAGCGATCCGAACAATACTTCCTGCACCTACCAGGAAGCGCAGATGATGCAGGCCGCTCAACAGGTTAAGTCAGCTCTTGATCCCCTGACGCCGGACGAAGCCGAGTTCATGTACCGCCACGCCGCTGAAATCGCCAGTTTTACCGGCCAGTCCTCGACCTGGCTCGGCGTCAGCGCCGTGGTGATGGAGAAGCACCTGACCCAACTTCGTGACATCCTGCAGGCCATGGAACGCCTGCACCAGGAAACCTATCGCCAGCACGGCCACCTCAGAACGCCGCAGTTCTTCGCCCATCGCCAGCACTTGCTCGCCCAACTGGATGCCCACCTGCTGAACTCCACTCGGTTGCGTGGCCAGACCACTTTGGGTGATCACCCCAAGCTGAAGTCGGCCCTTGGCATTTCCAGCCGCAGTCTGGTGCTCCACTGGGGCAAGGCCGGTGCGCCGGGGCAGATACCGGGGTATGCCACGCATGTGAATGCGATCAGTCGGGCTGCCAGATACATGCAGGCGGGAGGGTATATCGGGATTGGGGTTGGTGGGGTTTCGTCGTTGCTGGCTGTTCAGCAGGTTTGTAACGCTGACTCGGTAGACGCCTGTAAGAAGGTCAGGTTTACCGAAGGCGGGAAGTTTGTGGGGGCCACTTTGGGTGGCGTTGCGGGTGCACAGATTGGTAAATATGTCAGTGCTCCTGTCTGTCTGGCGCTAGGCGTCTCTACAGGCGTTGGGGGAGTCGTCTGCGCCGCGACCTTGATAGGTGTTGGATCATGGGTGGGTACGACTTATATGGGTGATGGGGTTGAGTTAATGGGTGAAATTTTATACGAGAAAACCCGGCCATGATGGGAGAGGATTTTTGGATGTCCTGGCTAGCTTTCTTGCTCCTGGCGGGTCCGGTTTTGCTGGCAATTGCGAGTATTGCATTCAGTCTGTACCTCAGACACCGCCACCTTGACGCTATGCTGGAGGCCTTGAAGCACAGTCGTTATGTCCACTTATGGGGGCCTGCTTTGGGTAAGCATGGGTTTGGGGGGCTCCTGCTGATCGCAAAAATCGCCGGGATGGTGACGATGCCGAGGGCTTCAATCCGCATTGGTGAACTGCACCCCGAGGATATTAAAAACTTTCCGCCTTATCTAAAGCGTCTTTTGAAGATCGAAGCAGTGATGCTGGCTGGCATTGCTGTTTGGGGATTTATTGCATATGGGCTGATGAGATTGGAGTGATTTTTGGGGCGATCCCCCCAGGTTGAAGACTGCCCTCGGCGTCTTCATCCAGAGCCCAGTTTTTTCCTACCCCAAAGCCACAAAAAACCTGCTTTCTCCCTTTCCTGTGCATGAACAGAATGCAATCACGCATGCACAGCCAACCTAAGGAGTGAGCCATGACGTTCTCAATTATCGGGCGTTGCCCTGAAACCGGGCAGCTCGGTATCGCGATCAGTTCTTCAAGCATTGCGGTAGGCGCGCGTTGCCCTTGGGCGCGGGCGGGGGTCGGGGCTGTTTCTACACAGAACATTACGCTGCCGGCGTTGGGGCCGCAGATACTGGATTTGCTGGAACATCAGCATCTGGACGCGGACGCAGCGCTGGACAAGGCGCTCACGTCCAATGGCTGGAGTCAGTATCGGCAGGTCACGGTGATCGACGCGTCGGGTCGGATTGCCTGCTTCAGCGGCAAGGAATCGCTGGGCGTGCATAACGCCGTGAAAGGCGAGCAGTGTGTCGCGGCGGGTAACCTGCTCAGCGATGTGCGAGTGATTGAGGCCATGGTCGAGGCGTTCGAGGCCGAGCCGGGTCAGTTGGCGGATCGGTTGCTGGCGGCGATGCAGGCCGCCATGGCTGCCGGTGGTGAGGCGGGACCTGTGCACTCTGCAGCGCTCAAAGTGGTGGGCGACTACACATGGCCGATCATCGACTTGCGGGTCGACTGGGCCGAGGAAGATCCGATCGGGCAGCTTCACGGGCTCTGGCAGGCGTATCGACCGCAGATGCAGGACTACCTGACCCGCGCACTCAACCCGACGGCGGCACCGAGCTACGGAGTGCCAGGGGATGAGTAATGCCTCCAGCCGCGACCTTCTGGAGCGGCTCGTTGCCTTCGCCACCGTCAGCCGGGACTCCAACCTGGAACTGATTCGCTTCATCGAGGCTTACCTGGCCGGGCATGGCGTTCAGAGTGAACTCTTCTTCAACGACGAAGGCACCAAAGCTAATTTGTTCGCAACCATCGGCCCTCTCACGTCAGGCGGGGTGGTGCTCTCCGGTCACACTGATGTCGTGCCGGCGGATGGACAGGCCTGGACGGTTGATCCGTTCCGCCTGACGGAAAAGGACGGGCGTCTCTACGGTCGCGGCACGGCGGACATGAAAGGCTTCATCGCATCGGTGCTCGCGGCGGTTCCCGTCTTTGTACGGCGCCCTTTGCTCGCTCCGGTGCACCTGGCGTTTTCCTACGATGAAGAAGTGGGATGCCTGGGGGTCAGGTCGATGCTGGCCGAGCTGGAGCGACGGCCGCACAAGCCCAGGCTCTGCCTGATCGGCGAGCCGACCGAGCTCAAGCCTGTGCTGGGTCACAAGGGCAAGCTGGCGATGCGCTGTGAGGTGCGCGGTGCCGCGTGCCATTCCGCGTATGCGCCTTATGGGGTGAACGCCATCGAATATGCCGCGCAGTTGATCGGTCGACTGGGCGTCATCGGTGCCGAGCTTGCGCATCCCGATCACCATGACGAACGTTTTGATCCGCCGTATTCAACGGTGCAAACGGGGGTGATCAAGGGGGGCAGGGCGCTGAACATCGTGCCTGCCGAATGTGAGTTCGATTTTGAGGTGAGGGCACTGCCGAACTTCGATGCCCAGGACGTTGCCAGCCAGTTGCAGACGTACGCTGAGGAACAGCTGTTGCCCAAGATGCGCGCGGTACAAGCGGACACGGACATCCGTCTGCGCCCGTTGAGTGCTTATCCTGGGTTGGCGACTTCGCCCGAGAGTGAGGCGGCGCGACTGCTTGCGCATTTAAGCAACTCTTCGGCATTTGGAACGGTTGCGTTTGGCACCGAGGGCGGGTTGTTTGACCGGGCCGGAATCCCCACGGTGGTCTGCGGCCCTGGCAGCATGGATCAAGGGCACAGGCCCGATGAGTTCATCGCCCTGGAGCAGTTGAGCGGTTGTGATGCGATGCTGATTCGGCTGGCGGACTATCTGTGTGCGGTCGAGTAACCACGCCCAATCGAAAAGCCAGGTTGGTTGAGGGATCTGCCTGCGATTCAAATGTGGGAGCGAGCCTGCTCGCGAAGACGGACTGACGGCCAGCCTGACTTCACGGATGTACTCGTCCCCCTGCAGGAACAATGCTTGCTTGCGAAAAAAACACCCTGCCGACGCGGCCATTCATACAGGGCGCGTTATCGTTGGCGTCCTTCGCGAGCAGGCTCGCTCCCACAAGAGGAGCGAGCTGATTTCAATGAGTAACCTTCTGGCTCAACTGCTCGCGGCAAAAGTCCACGAACAGTTGCGCGGGCTTGGTCAGTTGATTGCGTTTGAGGCGGGCGGAGGCCAGGCCGGAGGTTGAGACCGGCTCTTTTATGTCGACCGATATCACCTTTTTCCCATCGTAAGTGCATTCCGAATGTGGGCGGGTCACCAGGATGGAGAACCCGAATCCCTGGCCAACCATGCCGCGCACCATCTCGATCGAAGGCGAGCTGAACACGATGTTCGGCGTCAGTTCCAGTTCGTGGAACAGGCTGACAAAGTAGGTTCTGCTCGGTTGCACATCGAGAAGAATCATTGGCTCCCCGCACAGATCCCTCAGCGAAACCTCCTTCTGATCAGCAAAGCGGTGTCCTTCAGGCAGCAGGACGTAGGGCTTTTGCGGTGGCATCAGGGGCGTGGTTTCTATGGTGCTGTCGAGCCCGTGATCGTAGAGGAAGGCCACGTCGAACGTGCCGGCGGTCAAGCCCTGAACCAGCTCCTGCTGCTCGCCGTCGCGAATGCGGATATCCACGCCGGGATAGAGCTTGCGAAAGTCGGCAATGAGTTGCGGCAAATACAGCGGGGCGACCGTTTCGAAGCAACCGATATCGATCTGGCCGGACACCGTATCGTTATCGGCCAGCGCATTCTGTTCAAACTCCCTGGCCATGCGCAGCAGCTCTTGCGCCTTGTGATAGAAGCGCGTGCCGGTGGGCGTCAGGGAAACGCCCTGGGCGTGGTGGCGGATGAACAGCTGGACGTTGAAGGATTCCTCCAGACTCTTGATCGCCGTTGAAACCGATGGTTGCGCGATATAGAGCTGTCTCGAGGCCTCTGCCACGCTGCCGGCTTCTACCGTGGTGACGAAGTACTTGAGTTGCCGCAGGGTATAGGAAGCCACACGCACCTCTTTTTGCTCTGTTCGCGGTGAGAGCCGGAATGGCCCATGCCGCACGAATGCTTGACTGAACCTTACCTCATGACGGTTCCCGGCTGGTTAAGCGCTTGCCCAGTTTTTTCTTATACCCGGAGCATATTTTTAATAATTTTCCTCCGGGCACGGTTGACGCACTATCACTCCAACCACTGATAACTACCCCGACCAACATCCCGACCACCCCTGGCGGTCGTAAAGGGAGCGTAGCGTGTTCGACCTCGACTACTGGCAGCAAAGAGCTGCCCGGCAAACCTTCTCAGACAAAGCCTTGATCGATGGCCGGCAGGTATCTGCCTCTTCAGGCGCAACGTTCGATTCCATCAACCCGGCAACCAACCAGTTGCTGGCCCGTGTCGCTGCTTGCGGCGAAGTTGAAGTGGAGCTGGCGGTGCGCAGTGCGCGCCGGGCTTTCAACGAAGGCCCTTGGGCCCGCATGGCGCCGGTCGAGCGCAAGCGGGTGATGCTGCGTCTCTCTGAGCTGGTGCTTGCGCATCGCGAAGAGCTGGCGCTGCTGGATTCACTCAACATGGGCAAGCCGGTGATGGATGCCTACAACATCGACGTCCCCGGTGCCGCCCATGTGTTCGCCTGGTATGGCGAGTCGCTGGACAAACTGTACGATCAGGTCGCACCCACCGCGTCATCGGCGCTGGCGACCATCACCCGGGAAGCGCTGGGTGTCGTCGCGGCTGTCGTGCCGTGGAACTTCCCGCTCGATATGGCGGCGTGGAAGCTGGCGCCAGCCCTGGCTGCCGGCAATAGCGTGGTCCTCAAACCCGCCGAGCAATCACCGTTCTCGGCCCTGCGCCTGGCGGAGTTGGCCCTGGAAGCCGGTTTGCCGCCAGGCGTGCTGAATGTGCTGCCGGGGCTGGGTGAAAGCGCCGGCAAGGCGCTGGGCTTGCACCCCGATGTCGATTGCCTGGTGTTCACCGGCTCGACCCAGGTGGGCAAATACTTCATGCAGTATTCGGCGCAATCGAACCTCAAGCAGGTTTGGCTGGAGTGTGGCGGCAAGAGCCCAAGCCTGATGTTCGACGATTGCCGTGATCTTGATCTGGCGGCGGAGAAAGCGGCCTTCGGCATCTTCTTCAACCAGGGCGAGGTGTGCTCGGCCAACTCTCGCCTCTATGTGCAGCGTTCGATCAAGGATGAATTCATCGAACGGCTTCTGGAAAAGGCCAAAGCGTGGATGCCTGGCGATCCTCTGGACCCTGCAAGCCCTGCGGGCGCCATCGTCGATGCCGGCCAGGCCTCGCGAGTGATGAGTTTTATCGAGCGTGCGCGGGAAGACGGATCGAAGCTGCTCGCGGGCGGTCGCCGCTTGAGTTTCAACGGTTCGGACAATTTTATCGAACCGACCCTTTTTGCCGACGTCGCCCAAGCGTCTCATCTGTCACGGGAAGAAGTATTCGGGCCGGTGCTGGCGATTTCCACCTTCGACACCGAAGAGCAAGCGGTGCAACTGGCCAACGACAGCATCTATGGACTGGCCGCCTCTGTCTGGAGCGACGATCTGAATCGCGCGCACCGCGTCGCCCGTGCGCTGAAGGCGGGCACGGTTTCGGTGAACACCGTGGATGCCCTGGATGTCAGCGTGCCATTCGGTGGCGGCAAGCAATCGGGTTTCGGCCGAGACCTGTCGTTGCACTCGTTTGATAAATACACCCAGCTGAAAACAACCTGGTTTCAATTGCGTTGAGTCTTTCGTAAGTAACGGGCCGCACGCTTGAATAGAGTGCGAATTAAAAACAACAAGATGTCCTCGCGCGGATTGTAATGCGCGTCATTGCGGCTGCGTGGCCGTGACTGCCTCAGTAACTAATCACAATTAAAAAGTGAGGGAGCTTCTATGTTCAGATATTCGTCTTCAAATGTTAAAGCGTGCGCTGGTTTAACCGCGTTACTTGTATTCACGGTGCCCGTGGTTGCGCATTCCGAAAGTCTTACGGTTATTTCGTTCGGTGGTGCCACTAAAGCAGCACAGGAAGGCGCTTACTTCAAACCCTTTGAAAAAAGTGGTGCGGGTAAAGTTGTCGTCGGCGAATACAGCGGCGAACTGTCCAAAGTCAAAGCCATGGTGGAGGTGGGCCAGGTCAGTTGGGATGTCGTCGAAGTTGAAAGCCCCGAACTGGTGCGAGGCTGTGAGGAGGGCTTGTTCGAGCGGCTCGATCCAGGACTGATCGGCGAAGCGGGCAACTACTTGCCGGGCGCGGTCAGCGAGTGCGGTGTGGCCAGTTACGTATGGTCGATGGTGCTCGCCTACAACTCGAGCAAGGTGGGCGCGGCACCGACATCCTGGGCTGCGCTGTGGGATCTGCAGCAATATCCGGGCAAGCGCGGCCTGCGCAAAGGCGCCAAGTACACGCTGGAAGTGGCGCTGCTCGCCGATGGCGTCAAACAGACAGACCTCTACAAGGTGCTGGGTACCAAGGAAGGCGTGGATCGGGCTTTCCGCAAACTTGACCAGATCAAGCCCTCGATCCAGTGGTGGGAAGCCGGCGCGCAGCCGCCTCAATGGCTCGCGGCGGGAGATGTTGTGATGTCTGCCGCGTACAACGGCCGGATAGCTGTCGCGCAAAAGGAAGGCTCGAAACTGGCCATCTCATGGAACGGTCACCTTTACGATCCTGATCACTGGGCCATCGTTCGCGGCAGTCCGAACAAGGCGCTGGCCGAGCGCTTCATCGTGTTTGCCAGCCAGGCGAGCGGGCAGAAATCCTTCTCCACCCAGATTCCCTACGGCCCGATTCGCAAGGACGTACTGGCGCAACTGCCGGCCGACACGCTGTCCCAACTCCCCACTGCCCAGGCCAATCTGGCTGAAGGTCAGTTGGTGGATGCCACGTTCTGGGTCGATCACGGCGAAGAACTCGAGGAACGCTTCAACGCCTGGGCGGCCCGCTAAACCGATGTGTTCACCCGGCGCGGCTGCGGGACTGGCCGCGCTTGGCGACACCTGAGGCTGCCGGAACATCGGCGCCTCACTTGTTCATCCCTGCCTTCCGCGTGGAGGCGACCAACAACAATAAACACGGGGAGATTTTCATGAGTTCCAATGTATCGGCCTGCACCCAGGGGCCTTCCGGCGGCTTGCGCCGGGTCCTGGGTCTGGGCTCCTTGCTGGCGGTGGCGATAGGCGTCGTGGTGTCCCAAGGCGTGATGGTGCTGATGCTGCAAGGCGCGGGCATCGCCGGATTCGGTTTTATCATTCCGCTGGCCATTGCCTATGTACTGGCACTGACCTATGCGTGGTCGTTTTCCGAACTGGCCTTGATGATTCCGCGGGCGGGCAGCCTCAGCAGTTACACGGAAGTGGCGATCGGGCATTTCCCGGCGATCCTGGCGACCTTTTCGGGGTACATGGTGGTCGCCATGTTTGCCCTCTCCGCAGAACTGCTCCTGCTGGACCTGGTGATCAGCAAGGTTTATCCCGGTGTCCTTCCGCACATGCTGGTGGCCTACGGCGTGTTGGGGCTGTTCACGGTGCTGAACCTCTTCGGCATCGATGTGTTCGCCAAGCTTCAGAACCTTCTGGCGCTGGTCATGGTGGTGGTCCTCGTCGCCATGGGCCTTGCTTCGCTCAGTAACGGCCAGGCCAGCCTGCAACTGCCGCTCGATCAGGGTTGGAACCCGTTGGAGTTCGGTGCAATCACCCTGGCTGCCATGGCCGTCTGGGGCTTCGTCGGGGCGGAGTTCGTCTGTCCGCTGGTGGAAGAGACGCGCAACCCCGAGCGCAATATCCCACGGGCGATGACCATCGGCCTGACGGTGATTTTCGGGGTGATCGCTCTGTATTGCCTGGGCGCATTGTTGTGCATCCCTCGTGAGCAACTGGCCAGCGATACGCTGCCGCACTACCTGGTCGCCACCACCGTTTTCGGTGAGGCCGGCAAACTGTTTCTGGTCGTCGCGGCCATTACCGCGACCTGCAGCACCGTGAATTCGTCCCTGGCCGCCTTGCCGCGCATGTTGTACGGCATGGCGCAAAACGGCCAGGCCTTCCCTCAGTTCAAGCGACTCACCGCACGCGGTCGTACACCATGGGTGGCGGTGCTTTTTGTGGCAGCGATTACGGGCTTGCCGATCCTGATCCTGGGCCACGACTCCGCCGCGATCAGCCTGCTGCTCCTGGCCGCCGCGCTCGCGTGGCTGCTGGCCTACATCATCGTGCACATCGATGTGATCGCCCTGCGCCGGCGCTATCCCCATATGGCGCGTCCATTCCGTTCGCCTTTTTATCCATGGCCACAAGTGGTCGGCATCGCCGGCATGCTGTTCGCGATCTACCACGTTTCTCCGGCGCCGGAGATGACTGCGCGAATCTTTGGCTGTGCCGGCGTGGTGCTGGGCGTGATATCAGTGATCGCTGTGCTCTGGGTCAAGTTCGTGATGCGCAAGCCGCTGTTCACGCCTGAACCACTCATGCAAAACGAATCGCAGGGCAACGATGTGCCGGGTGTGGCACCACTCACGACGGTGTCCGGGAACTGAACCTCTATTCATTCAGGAGAATAAAAAATGACAACTGATTACAAACCCCAGCGCGAAACCCGCGACTATCAAGCCGGCGACGCCGCCCACCACATTCACGCCTTCCTGGATCAGAAGGCGCTGAACGCCGAAGGCCCACGCGTCATCGTCGGTGGCGACCGCCTGCACCTGTGGGACAACGACGGCAATCGCTACCTCGATGGCATGTCCGGCCTGTGGTGCACCAACCTCGGTTATGGGCGCAAGGACCTTGCGGCGGCGGCGACTCGCCAACTGGAGCAATTGCCGTACTACAACATGTTCTTCCACACCACCCACCCGGCGGTGGTCGAGCTTTCCGAGTTGCTGTTCAGCCTGCTGCCCAAGCACTACAGCCACGCGATCTACACCAACTCCGGCTCCGAAGCCAACGAGGTGTTGATCCGTACCGTGCGCCGCTACTGGCAGATCCTCGGCAAGCCGCAGAAGAAGATCATGATCGGTCGCTGGAACGGTTATCACGGCTCGACCCTGGGCGCCACGGCGCTGGGCGGCATGAAGTTCATGCACGACATGGGCGGCGTGATTCCCGATGTCGCGCACATCGATGAGCCTTACTGGTTCGCCCACGAAGGTGATCTGACCCCGGAGGAATTCGGTCTGCGTGCTGCCCGGCAGCTGGAAACCAAGATTCTCGAACTGGGCGCCGAGAACGTCGCAGCCTTCGTCGCCGAGCCTTTCCAGGGCGCTGGCGGCATGATTTTCCCGCCAGAAAGCTACTGGCCGGAAATCCAGCGGATCTGCCGCCAATACGACGTTCTGCTGTGTGCTGACGAGGTGATCGGTGGATTCGGTCGTACCGGTGAATGGTTTGCCCACCAGCACTTCGATTTCGAACCGGACACCCTGTCGATCGCCAAGGGCCTGACCTCGGGCTATATCCCGATGGGTGGCCTGATCCTGAGCCGGCGCATGGCCGAGGTGCTGGTGGAGCAGGGCGGTGTGTTTGCCCACGGCCTGACCTATTCCGGTCACCCGGTGGCAGCCGCTGTTGCGATCGCCAACCTCACGGCGTTGCGCGATGAAGGGGTTGTCACCCAGGTGAAGAACGACACCGGCCCGTACCTGCAGCAGTGTCTGCGCGAGGTGTTCGGCAATCACCCGCTGGTGGGTGAGATCCAGGGTGTCGGGTTGGTGGCCGCGTTGCAGTTCGCGCAAGACAAGGCGACCCGCAAGCGTTTTGACAACGAAGGCGACATCGCCTGGCGCTGCCGCACCATCGGTTTCGAGGAAGGCGTCATCATTCGCTCGACGCTGGGCCGCATGATCATGGCCCCGGCACTGATCGCGACGCGCGGTGAAATCGACGAACTTATCGCCAAGACCAAGATTGCCGTTGATAGAACGGCTCAAGAAATCGGCGTGCTTTAAACAAATAACTGTGGGAGCGAGCCTGCTCGCGAATGCGGTTGATCATTCAACAATGATGTCGACTGATGCACCGCTCTCGCGAGCAGGCTCGCTCCCACAGGTTTGCGTTAATAACTATTAAATAGAACAAATAAAGAGCTGGGTCGTTAGTTAGGTTTTTTCTGGTCAGCAACTACATAAATCATATTTTCGCTATTTGCATTTACTGAACACAATAAAAGTACGCCGCAAGAGCGGGACTCCATCAATAAAAAACGGCTGATCTGTTGCGACTTGGTGCGCCATAGTCGCCTCACTGAAGGACACAAGCATGACTGTTAATAAGATCGAAGTAGATACGCTTGTTGTCGGGGCCGGCCAGGCTGGCGTCGCCATGAGTGAGCACCTGAGCAAACTCGGTGTTCCCCACCTCGTTCTGGAGCGCAATCGCATCGCTGAAGCGTGGCGCACCGGGCGCTGGGATTCGCTGGTGGCGAACGGCCCGGTTTGGCATGACCGTTTCCCCGGCCTGGCGTTCGAAGACCTTGAGCCCGATGACTTCGCCTCAAAAGATCGCGTAGCAGCTTATTTCGAAGCCTACGCCGAGAAATTCGAAGCACCGATTCGTACCGGTG
This sequence comes from Pseudomonas sp. C2B4, assembly GCF_013359695.1. Classification (GTDB taxonomy): domain Bacteria; phylum Pseudomonadota; class Gammaproteobacteria; order Pseudomonadales; family Pseudomonadaceae; genus Aquipseudomonas. The sequence continues at coordinate 46,281 of NZ_JABFMU010000004.1, read as the reverse complement.
TCGAGGTCAAGAAAGTGGTCCGCAACGCCGATCGCCCAGGCTTCACCATCGAAACCTCCGAAGGCGTGATCGAGGCCAATCGCGTAGTGGCGGCGACCGGTCCTTTCCAGCGCCCGGTCATTCCGCCGATTGCTCCGAAAGACGACCGGGTCACGCAAATTCACTCGGCTCAATATTTCAATCCGGAGCAACTGCCCGAGGGTGGCGTTCTGGTGGTGGGCGCCGGTTCTTCCGGCGTGCAGATCGCCGATGAACTGCAACGCGCCGGTAAACAGGTCTATCTGTCCGTCGGCCAGCATGACCGTCCGCCTCGCGCCTATCGCAACCGTGACTTCTGCTGGTGGCTGGGGGTGCTGGGGCTCTGGGATGCCGAAGTCATGCAGCCGGGTCGCGAGCACGTGACCATCGCGGTCAGCGGTGCTCGTGGCGGCAATACCGTTGATTTCCGGGCGCTCGCCAGGCAGGGCGTCACGCTGGTGGGGCTGACTGAATCTTTCAACGACGGCGTGGTGACGTTCCAGAAGGATTTGGTGCGAAACATCGCTGCCGGCGACGAGAACTACCTGTCGTTGCTGGATGCGGCGGATGCCTACGTCGCGCGCAACGGTCTCGACCTGCCGGAAGAACCCGAAGCCCGGTTCATGCTGCCCGATCCTGATTGCATGACGAACCCGATCCTGGAGCTCGATCTTGCCGAAGCGGGCATCACCTCGATCATTTGGGCAACCGGTTACGCCGTCGATTACAGCTGGTTGCAGGTCGACGCGTTTGACGACAAGGGCAAGCCTCGCCATCAGCGCGGTGTGTCGAGCGAGCCGGGTGTTTACTTCGTGGGGCTGCCGTGGCTGTCGCGTCGCGGGTCGAGCTTTATCTGGGGTGTCTGGCACGACGCCAAGCATGTCGCGGGTCACATCGCCACCCAGCGCCAATACCTTGAGTACCGCGATCCTTCGCAGCGTTAAGAATCGATCGACGCAATGGCTGTGAGGTCATTGCGATCCACCATCTCAATCAAGTTTCAGGGGAGTCAGTTGATGCCTACTCACACGCGAATTCGCATGTTCAATACCAAAGACACCTATCCCAACCAGTCGCTGGACAATGACCTTTGCCAAGCCGTACGGGCTGGCAACACGGTGTACGTGCGGGGCCAGATCGGCACCGATTTCGAAGGCAACCTGGTGGGGCTTGGCGATCCGGCCGCACAAGCCGAGCAGGCGATGAAAAACGTCAAACAGCTACTGGAGGAGGCGGGCAGCGATCTTTCGCACATCGTCAAAACCACCACCTACATCATCGACCCGCGTTACCGCGAGCCGGTTTACCAGGTGGTGGGCAAGTGGCTGAAGGGGGTGTTCCCGATCTCCACGGGCCTGGTGATTTCCGGGCTTGGGCAGCCGCAATGGCTGATGGAGATCGATGTGATTGCAGTTATCCCGGACGATTGGCAGGCGAACTGAAGGCGAGGTCCCTGTGGGAGCGAGCCTGCTCGCGAATACGGTTGATCATTCAATACTGATACCGACTGACACACCGCTTTCGCGAGCAGGCTCGCTCCCACAGGTTATGCATTCGCCTGGAAACATGGATCAAGGTGTAGCGGGTAGCAGAAACCGTGCAATCACCGGCAAGTGATCGGAAATCCTTAACGTATCGTCCTGCCTCACCATCGCCTCGACCCGTTTGATCCGCGGGCTGTAAAACAGGTAGTCGACAGTGCGATCCGGGCCGTTCAGGCCAGGGTCGTTCGGGTAGTGGGTCAGCCAGCGGGCGCGGTCGATGCCGCTGGCTTCGTTGTTGGTGGGGATCATCGGGTACTTGTCCCACAGCACATGCAGGGCGCTGTCGGCGGAGTAGGGCGTGCGTTGTTCGCTGGGCAGGCGCTGGTATTGCCCTAGTGGCAGCAGATTGAAATCGCCGCCGATCAACCATGGCGTACCGCGACCTTCGAGCTTGTCCAGGGTCTTGGCCACGGCAGTCACCTGGGCTTGCAGCGTGTCGTCAGGCTGCGTGGCGCGATCCAGATGGGTGTTGAGCACTGCTAACTGACCGCCGTCGCTTAATGGCAGGTAGGCAACCAGTACAGCGTTTTTGGGCTGGAACTGGCGGCTGATCAGGTTGGCCCGCGCAACCGGCAATTGCAGGCGCTGGGCATGTTCGATCTGATAGCGGCTCAGGGTGGCCAGTTGCCGGCCAACGCTGCCGAAGATATGCGGATCGGGGACGAAGTCAGCCTTCCAGTCGAAGGCGTGGACGCTGCACGGATACAGGTCGGCGAGCCGTTCCTGCAGCAGTTTGAGCTGGTTCTGGTAATCGCTGGCCTTGGCGCCGTCATCAAGTTCCTGCAACAGCACGACGTCCGGTTGCTCGTCGCGAATCACCCGCGCCACTTCATCAAGGCTGAAGGCCATGTCTTCGTGCGTGGGTGTATCGTCGGTGCCGGAAGCCAGGTCATTCCAGAACACGTAGCGCTTGCCCGCCAGGTACTGGACGTTCCAGGTCATGACTTTCAATGCCTGGCCGGGAGCCAGGTTCGGCGCCTTGCTGGCGCAGCTGACGGGCAATACTTCACGGGCGGCGGGACGCCAGGTCAGGCTGTAGATCATCACGCCGATCAGGCCGACAACGATCAGCAATCCCGGCAAGGTGTAGCGCAGCAGTCGGGTCATGGCTCAACTTATCGCGTTACGAAAATTGATCCCGAGCATACCCGACTGACGGTCGGTCGCCCAAGGTCAGAGTGGCCCGTCGATTTTTTCCGGCACATCGCTGATCAGCATGAACAGACGGAACAGCACCACGCTGGTGAACAATTGCAGGAAGCTGTGAGCACTGTCGATCAACAGCGAGATCACCGGGTTCTGCGGCTCGGGATACGCCGCCAGGGTCGCGCCCTTGAGCAGCCATAACGGTGCCATCACACACAGGATGCACACCAGGATGCGGATGAAGTGGCCGCGGGTCAGGCGCAGGCTTTCCTTCATGGCCGCCAGCGGCGCCAGGCCACGCAGTACCAGCAAGTATTCACCGAACGCCAGGGTCACCATCAGATAGATACCCGGCAGGAAATACAGCGACAGGCCGAGCAGAATCAGCAGCGTATTGAGGGCCGTGAGCAGGGCGAAGCGCGGCCACAGGTAAGCGGAGCGCGACAGCAGTTCGCGGTTGCTTGGCGATTCGCCACGGCTGCGGGCATCGAGAAACAGGATCAGCGCGGCGGTGTACAGCGGATAGACCAGCAGGCCGACGATCACGCTGATGCCGGGGAAACTGTCCGGCTCGGTGGAGTGATCGACCACCTGTTGCAACAGGGCCTCGACAATCACCAGCGGCAGACACAGCTGCACGATCTGGCCCAGATTGCGCTTGAAGAAATACAGGGAGTCACGCAGTACATCGAACGGATTCATCAGTCGGTATCGCAGGTTGGAAGCAGTGGCTCACTTTAACCGATGAAGTGGCGAAGGGCGCAAACGTAAACGTTCGGTAAAGCTCATTGAAACAACTTGTTTCAGCCTCCATTAAGGTCGAGCACCTTATCCTTGAGTGGAAAAGGACAACGATTTCCCCGGCAATCTACGAGGTCGCCATGAACAGCGAAGAACAAACCCTGATCGATGGACTGTTTTCCCGGCTGCAACAGGCCGAAACGGATGCAGCCCCGCGCGACGCCCAGGCCGAGGCGCGGATCAAGGAACACCTGACTCGCCAACCCGCGGCAGGGTATTTCATGACCCAGGCGATTCTGGTGCAAGAGGCGGCGATCAAGCGCCTCGACGAGCAGAACAAACAACTCACTGCGCAAATCCAGCAATTGCAGGCCGACCTGCAACAAGCCAGGTCGCAGACGGCCACGCCAGCTCCTGCGCCGAGCAGCGGTGGTTTCCTGTCGAGCATTTTCGGTGGCGGCGCCCGCGACTCGCAACCCGCGCCGAGCCAGAGTGCGCCTGTGTCGAACGGTGGCGGCTGGCGTGAGCCGGGACGGTCTTCGTTCAACTCACAACCGCCACAGCAGAACTTCGGCGCCCCGCCGCAACAGAACTACGCGCCACCACAACAGATGCCTGCCGCCGGCAGCAGTTTCCTCGGCGGCGCACTGAAAACCGCCGCCGGTGTCGCAGGTGGCGTGATGCTGGCGCAAGGCATCAGCAGCCTGTTTCATCACAATCAGCAACCGCAAGAAGTTGTCGAAGTCATCAAGGAAGAACCCGCTCAGGTTAACGACCAGAGCAACAATGGCTGGGGCGACGACCAGCGCATGGCCGGTAACGATTCCTGGGGCAATGACCAGGGCGGCTTTACTGACGCCGACTACAGCGATGACAGCTCATCGTTCTTTGGCGGCGACGACGATTCCTTCGTCTGATTCAAGCTTTCAGATTTAGCACCTAACCCGGTGGCGAGGGGATTTAGCGAAACGTCGCACCGCCCCGTTCGGCTGCGAAGCAGTCGTAAATCCGACCCGCTCAGTTTATCTGGGTGGACGCAGGGGGCCGCTTCGCAGCCCGACGGGGATAAATCCCCTCGCCACAGGTTTCCATCTACAGGCTGTCATCTCGCAGGGCTGCCATTCGTCCGAGGTTGCAAGGCGCGTCGGGCCGATTATTCGCGGAACACTCCTTCAGGCTGGCATACTGGGCGACTTTTCGGGCCTGGTGCCTGTTCCTGCCTGCGCACCAAGGGGATGTTGCGGTGAAGAAGATCGCTGTGTTCGCCGATGTCCAGAACCTCTATTACACCGTGCGTCAGGCCTACGGTTGCCATTTCAACTATGCCGCCTTGTGGGCTGAAATCAGCAAGCAGGGGCAGATCGTCGAGGCCTATGCCTACGCCATCGATCGTGGCGACAGTAAACAGCAGCAGTTCCAGCAGATCCTGCGCAACCTCGGTTTCACCGTGAAGCTCAAGCCTTATATCCAGCGCAGCGACGGCTCGGCCAAGGGCGACTGGGACGTGGGCATCACCCTCGACATCATGGACGCGGCGGACCATGTCGACGAAGTGGTGCTGGCCTCCGGCGATGGCGATTTCGACATGCTGCTGGAACGCATCATCAGCAAACATGGCGTGCAAGCGGTGGCTTATGGCGTACCGGGCCTGACCGCCAATTCGCTGATCCGCGCCGCCAGCCGCTACGTGCCGATCGAAGGCGCCTTGCTGCTCAAGAATTGATTTTTACGGAGTTGAAACAGGTTTGGAACGCATCGCAGTCATCGACTTTGAAACCACCGGGATCTCCCCGAGCAGCAGCTGCCGGGCCACGGAAATTGCCGTGGTGATCCTTGAACAGGGGCGCATCGTCGAGCGTTACCAAAGCCTGATGAATGCCGGCGTGCGTATCCCGGCCTTCATCGAACAACTGACCGGCATCAGCAACGCCATGTTGCGTACCGCACCCTCGGCCGAGCAGGTGATGAACGAGGTCAACGAGTTCGTCGGCACCACGCCGCTGCTGGCGCACAACGCCGCGTTCGACCAGAAGTTCTGGGATTTCGAACTGGGGCGGATCAAGCGCACCCGCCTGCAGAACTTCGCCTGCTCGCTGCTCCTGGCCCGCCGCCTGATGCCCGCCGCGCCGAACCACAAACTCGGCACCCTCACCACCTTCGCCAACCTGCCGCACACCGGCAAGGCTCACCGGGCCATGGCCGATGCGGAAATGGCGGCCAACCTGACGGCGCATCTGGCCGAAGAGTTGCGCCAGAAGCATGGTTTGCGCGAGTTGTCCCATGATTTGTTGTGCAAATTGCAGAAAGTGCCGGCGGCGAAGGTGGGCGAGCACCTCAAGCGCTATCGCGGGTTCTGACCGCGACACGATGTCCCTGTGGGAGCGAGCCTGCTCGCGAAGGCAATTGATCATTCAACATTGATGTTGCCTGACACTCCGCTTTCGCGAGCAGGCTCGCTCCCACAGTGGATCACCTACAACAATTAAATCGCCTTGCCATTCCCTTCCAGTTGCCCCAGCGGCACGCGCTTTTCGATGGCGCTCGACAACACAATCGACGTCTTGCTGAACCCGAACTGGGCAACCCGGTTGATCAAGTCTTCCAGCTCCGGCATCGAGCCCACCGCCGCTTGCATGATCACGCACGGGTCGCCAGTCACCCGGTGGCATTCGGTCAGTTGCGGGATCTGGATCAGGTCGTCGTAGGCTTTCTGGTTGCCGTGCTGGTTCAGGCGCAGCTCGATGACGCACTGGATCGGTAGCCCGACCTTGGACAGGTCGACTTTCGCCTGGTAACCGGTGATCACGCCGCTGGCTTCGAGTTTGGCCACGCGCTCGGCCACGGCCGGGGCAGACAGATTGACCTTGCGCGCCAGGTCGGCGTAAGACGCGCGGCCGTTTTCCAGCAGGGCGCTGAGCAGCATGCGGTCGTACTTATCCATCGCGGTGACTCCTGAAAAATGGCCGACTTTCGAAAAAACGGTTTATAGCGCTGAAGTCCGTTTTTTGAAAAGTGTACGGGCGCTTTAAACAGGTTTTGTTACTTATTTTCCAGCTTCAGCCTTTCTAGAATAGCCGTTCATCTGTTCTGCCTGTGAGCTGCCCGTCATGTCCGGCCTACGTCGCTTTCCCTTACCGTTGATCGCTGCCTTTTTCGCCTTGTACGTGATTTGGGGCTCGACCTATCTGGTGATCCGCATCGGCGTGGAGTACTGGCCGCCCCTGCTGCTCGCCGGCGTCCGCTTCGTCATCGCCGGCACCTTGATGTACGCCTTCCTGCGTTGGCGCGGGGCACCGGCACCGACCTGGGCGCAATGGAAAGCCGCTGGCATCATCGGCGTATTGCTGCTGGCGTGCGGTAACGGCGCGGTCAGCGTGGCCGAGCACACGGGCGTGGCCTCCGGGGTGGCGGCCCTGGCGGTGGCGACGGTGCCGCTGTTTACCTTGCTCTGTGGCTATTTCTGGGGTGCGCGCAATACCCGACTTGAGTGGGCTGGCGTCGCGCTCGGCATGATCGGCATCGTCATGCTCAACCTCGGCTCCAACCTGCAATCGAGCCCGTTGGGCGCCGCCCTGCTGATTTTTGCCGCGGCCACCTGGGCCTTCGGTTCGGTGTGGAGCAAGCACTTGCCGCTGCCCCAGGGCGCCATGGCCAGTGCCGTGGAAATGCTGGTGGGCGGCGTGGTGTTGCTGATCGGCAGTGCGGTCAGCGGCGAACATCTGGAAAAGATGCCGCCGATCGAAGGCTGGGCCGCGCTGGCGTACCTGACCGTGTTCGGTTCGATCATCGCTTTCAATGCCTACATGTACCTGTTGAAACACGTGCGCCCGGCGGCGGCCACCAGTTATGCCTACGTCAACCCGGCGGTGGCGGTGTTGCTGGGGATCGTGTTTGTCGGCGAGACCATCGGTATCGAGGAGGCATTGGCCATGCTGGTGATCATCAGCGCCGTGGTGCTGATTGGCCTGCCGCAGTGGCGAAGGACGCCACAGCCACCCGTGGCGAAGGTCGTGCCGCCCGTGGTGTCGGCGGAATCCCGTGTGAATTAGGGTAAACTGCGCGCCATTGCACACTTGTCTGCACACTGTGTTGAAAAACCCGCGCTGAATTTTCCTACGGTACTCTCATGACTTTCGCCACCCTTGGCCTGATCGAACCCTTGCTGCGCTCCCTCGAGAAGCTCGGCTACCAGACGCCGACGCCGGTTCAGGCCCAAGCCATTCCGGCGGTGCTGGCCGGTCGCGACCTGATGGCCGCCGCCCAGACCGGCACCGGCAAGACCGCCGGTTTTGCCTTGCCGCTCCTGCAATTGCTGGCCATGGAAGGGCCGAAAGTCACCGCCAACTCGGTGCGTGCGCTGATCCTGGTGCCGACCCGCGAACTGGCCGAGCAGGTTCACGAAGCCGTGCGCCAGTACGCCGAGAACCTGCCGCTGCGCACCTATGCGGTGTATGGCGGCGTCAGCATCAACCCACAAATGATGAAGCTGCGCAGCGGAGTGGATCTGTTGGTCGCGACCCCGGGCCGACTGCTTGACCTGTTCCGCCAGAACGCGCTGAAGTTCAACCAGCTGCAAACCCTGGTGCTGGACGAAGCCGACCGCATGCTCGACCTTGGCTTCTCCGAAGAACTGGCAAACATCTACCGGGCGCTGCCGAAGAAGCGTCAGACCCTGCTGTTCTCCGCCACCTTCTCCGATGACATTCGCCTGCTGGCCGGGCAGATGCTCAACGATCCGCTGAGCATCGAAGTCAGCCCACGCAACGTGGCGGCCAACACCGTCAAGCAGTGGGTGGTGACGGTGGACAAGAAGCGCAAGCCGGAACTGTTCGTGCACTTGATGCGCAAGGGCAAGTGGAAGCAGGTGCTGGTGTTCGCCAAGACCCGCAACGGTGTGGACGCGCTGGTGGAGAAACTCCAGGGCGTGGGCGTCAATGCCGATGGCATCCACGGCGACAAACCCCAGGCGACCCGTCAACGCGCGCTGGATCGCTTCAAGGCCAGTGAAGTGCAGATCCTGGTCGCCACCGACGTCGCGGCCCGTGGCCTGGACATCGAAGACTTGCCGCTGGTGGTCAACTTCGATTTGCCGATCGTGGCCGAAGACTACATCCACCGCATCGGTCGTACCGGGCGTGCGGGTTCGACCGGCGAGGCGATTTCCCTGGTCTGCGCCGATGAAGTGAATCTGCTTTCGGCCATCGAGATGCTGACCCGTCAGACCTTGAAGCGTCAGAACGAACCGGACTTCGAGCCCGAGCATCGGGTGCCGGACACCGACGCCAGTGGCCAGGTGATCAAGAAACCGAAAAAACCGAAGAAGCCGAAGACGTCCGGTGGTGGCGGCAAGCGTAACCTTGGCAAGTGGGTCGACAGTGGAGAGGTTTCGCCACCGGAGCCTTCGGTCAAGCCTGTGCGGAAGGTGCCGGTGTTCAATACCGGGCCGCGTAAGCGTAAGCCTTGATTATCTGCGGCGTCTTTTAGGCCGCTTTCGCGAGCAGGCTCGCTCCCACAATGGATCTTCGGTGAACACACAATTTGTGAGCACCAAAGATTAAATGTGGGAGCGAGCCTGCTCGCGAAGGACGCACCTCGGTCTTCAGCCCTTGTGCTGCAACCACTCAACAATCCCCAACCCCGCCGCCCGCCCACTGGCAAAACACGCAGTCAGCAGATAGCCACCCGTCGGCGCTTCCCAATCGAGCATTTCCCCCGCGCAGAACACGCCGGGCAGTTGCTTGAGCATCAATCGCTCATCCATCGCTTCGAACTTCACACCGCCGGCACTGCTGATCGCTTCGTCCAGTGGACGGGTTTTCACCAGAGTCAGGGGCAATGCCTTGATCGCCTTGGCCAGCAGAGTCACATCAGCAAAAGTTTCGGCCGGGGTGAGTTCCCGCAACAAGGCCGCTTTCACGCCATCGATGCCCAACTGACTGTGCAGATGTTTGGCCATCGAGCGTGAACCTCGCGGTTTGCTGAGCGCTGTCTGGATTTTATCCACAGGCCGGCCGGGCAGCAGATCGAGATGAACAGTTGCCGAACCGTGCAGGTTGATGGCCTCACGGATCGGTGCTGACAGGGCGTAGATCAAACTGCCTTCGATACCGGTCGCGGTGATCACGCATTCGCCCAGCCGTGGCACATCGTCGTTGAGGCCGATGGCGATGTTTTTCAGCGGGGCGCCGGCGAATTTGCTGACCATCAGTTCGCTCCAGCCCTGCACCTCGAAGCCGCAATTACTCGGTTGCAGAGGTGCAAGTCCTACACCGCGCTGCTCCAGCGGCAGCATCCACGCGCCGTCGGAACCCAGGCGTGCCCAACTGCCGCCACCGAGGGCTAACAGTGTGGCGTCGGCTTGAATGGTTTTTTCGCCATCGGGGCTGTCGATCCGCAAACCGCCGAGCTCATCCCAGCCGAGCCAACGGTGACGGGTGTGGATAACTACGCCAGCGTCTCGCAGGCGTTTGAGCCAGGCGCGCAGCAAGGGTGCGGCTTTCATGTCGGTTGGAAACACCCGGCCGGAGCTGCCGACGAAGGTTTCGATGCCCAACTCATGTATCCACTGACGCAGCGCATCGGCGCCGAAACTACGCAGCAACGGCGCAATCTGCGGTGCGCGTTCGGCGTAGCGCGAGAGGAATGCGGGATAGGCTTCGGAATGGGTGATGTTCATGCCGCCGACACCGGCCAGGAGGAATTTTCGCCCCACCGAAGGCATGCCATCGTACAGGTCGACCTTGATCCCGGCCTGGCTCAACACTTCAGCCGCCATCAGGCCGGCGGGGCCGCCGCCGATGATGGCGACGTGGGAAGGGGAGGCGGTTGGGGATTGGGTCATGGGGTGCACTGCGGTTTTGGCGGATGAGGCCGGGCATTCTAACAGCCCAGTCCCCTGTAGGAGCGAGCCTGCTCGCGAAAGCGGTGTGTCAGACGCATCGTGGTTGGATGTGCTGCCCTCTTCGCGAGCAGGCTCGCTCCCACAGAGGTTTAGTAGGTGTTATAGAGACTGGTTAAAAAACAACCACCGCCCTGTAGCCCAGACTCCGCGTGGGCTGTAGTCCCTTTCGCTCAGGTTATCCACAGGCAGCTCCACAGGCATTGTGGGTAAAGCAGCCACAACTCAGTGACAACCTGATGACTGCCAGACCCGTTGTGCGCTGTGATGGAGAATGCCATGACGCCGGGCCAGGGCCTTGCGGTCCTTGCTGTAGCCGCCGCCGATCACCCCGACCACCGGAATGTCCCGGCCCAGGCAATGGCGCATCACGCTTTCATCGCGAGCGGCGACGCCTTCGTCTGTCAGCTTGAGGTAACCGAGGGCGTCATCTTTGTGCACGTCGACACCCGCGTCGTACAACACCAGGTCCGGCTGGTAGAGCGGCAGCAGGTAGTTGAGCGCGTCGTCGACGACCTTCAGGTACTCGGCATCGCTCATGCCGTTGGGCAACGGAATGTCCCAGTCGCTTTCGGCTTTGCGCGCAGGAAAGTTCTTTTCGCAGTGCAGGGAAACTGTAATGGCATCCGGGGTGTTGTGCAGGATGCGTGCAGTGCCATCGCCCTGATGCACATCGCAATCGAAGATCAGCACCCGGTTCACCCGGCCACTTTCCAGCAGGAAATGGCTGATCACCGCCAGGTCATTGAAGATGCAGAACCCGGCAGGGTGATCGTAGTGCGCGTGGTGGGTGCCGCCCGCCAAGTGGCACGCCAGGCCATGTTCCAGTGCCTGCTCGGCCGCCAGCAGCGAGCCGCCGACCGCCCGCACCGTGCGCCGGGCCAGGGCCTCGCTCCAGGGCAGGCCGAGCCGCCGCTGGTCCTCGCGGGACAGTTCGCCACCCATGTAGCGCTCGATATACGAAGGGTCATGGGCGAGGGCGAGAATCTCCGGCGGGCAGAGTTCCGGTCGCAGCAGATCGGCGTCGCGGGTCAGGCCGCTGTCCACCAGGTGATCGCGCAGCAGGCGAAACTTGTCCATCGGAAAGCGGTGATCCGCCGGAAACTCGGGGCTGTAGTCTTCGTGATAGATCAGCGGCAGGGGCATAGCTGCTTTGTCTTAAAAAGGCATACGGGAATGAGTGAACGATCCTACCAGCGTTGTAGACTTGCGACATCCAAACGGAGGGGCGGGGGACGATGGAGCCGATATTGGAGCTCGAGAGTGCGCGGTTGCTTTTGCGGCAGTGGCGCGACGAGGATTTGCCGGATTTTGCGGCGATGTGCGCCGACCCGCAGGTCATGCGCTATTTTCCTGCGCCGCTGAGCCGGCTGGAAAGCGCTTCATTGATCGGGCGAATCAGGGGCCATTTTGCCGAGCACGGGTTTGGCCTGTGGGCACTGGAACGCAAGGACACCGGACAGTTCATCGGTTTTACCGGGCTTGGCGTGGTCGGATTCGATGCGCCGTTCACCCCGGCCACTGAAATCGGTTGGCGCCTGGCTCGGGAACACTGGGGCCTGGGCTACGCCAGCGAAGCGGCGTGGACCGCTCTGCGTTGTGGCTTTGACCGATTGCCGCTGAGCGAAATCGTCTCGTTCACCGCTGACAACAACCTGCCTTCGCAGAAGGTCATGCAGGCCATCGGCATGCACCATGACCCTGCCGATGACTTCGAACATCCGAAGCTGGCCGTCGATCATCCGCTGCGTCATCACGTGCTCTATCGCATCAGCCGTGAGCAATGGCTGCAAACCTTGCATGGATAACCTGGCCCGGACGTTTACAATGGCCCTCGTGTTGGCACGGGCCAGAAACTGAATCGACCGACGCAGCCAAGACTGCGCGGCATTGCGTTGTGTGAGGAGAGTCTGAATGAGCCAAGTGTTGGAAGATCTGGTGGACTTGCTGACCCTGGAGCCGATCGAGGAAAACCTGTTCCGTGGCCGCAGCCAGGACCTGGGGTTCCGTCAACTGTTCGGTGGACAGGTGCTCGGTCAGTCGCTGTCGGCAGCCAGTCAGACCGTCGAAGAGACGCGCCACGTGCATTCGATGCACGGTTACTTCCTGCGTCCGGGCGATGCCGGATTGCCCGTGGTGTACCAGGTTGACCGCGTTCGCGATGGCGGCAGTTTCAGCACGCGCCGGGTCACGGCGATCCAGAAAGGGCACCCGATCTTTACCTGCAGCGCCTCGTTCCAGTACGACGAGCAAGGTTTTCAGCACCAATCCGAAATGCCGCAAGTCGTCGGCCCGGAAAACCTGCCATCGGAACTGGAGCTCACTCAGCAACGCGCGCACCTGATCCCGGAAAAGATGCGCGAAAAACTGCTGTGCCCGAAACCGATCGAGTTTCGCCCCGTCACCGAGAAAGATCCCTACAACCCGCAACCCTCCGATCCGATCAAGTACGTCTGGTTTCGAGCCGACGGTGCCTTGGCCGACTCCCCGGCGCTGCACAAGTATTTGCTGGCCTATGCCTCGGATTTCGGTCTGTTGACCACCTCGATGCAGCCCCATGGCAAATCGGTCTGGCACAAGGACATGCAGGTCGCCAGCCTTGACCATGCGTTGTGGTTCCACGCCGACCTGCGCGCCGATGACTGGCTGCTGTATGCCATGGACAGCCCTTGGGCCGGCAACTCCCGCGGGTTCTCCCGTGGCAGCGTGTTCAACCGTGCCGGGCAACTGGTGGCTTCGGTGACCCAGGAGGGTCTGATCCGCCATCGCAAGGATTGGGCATGAGCCTGGCCGATGTACGTCACTGGGTGTTCGACATGGACGGCACCCTGACGGTCGCCGTGCATGACTTCGCGGCGATTCGCGTGGCATTGGCGATCCCGGCTGAAGCCGACATCCTGACTCACCTCGCCGCACTGCCCGCCGATGAAGCAGCAGCCAAGCACGCATGGCTGCTGGAGCACGAGCGGGACCTGGCGCTGGGTTCGAAGCCGGCTCCGGGGGCCGTGGAACTGGTGCGTGAGCTGGCCGGACGCGGGTACCGACTGGGCATTCTCACGCGCAATGCCCGTGAGTTGGCGCATGTCACCCTGGAGGCGATCGGCCTGGCCGACTGCTTCGCGGTGGAGGATGTACTGGGGCGCGATGAAGCGCCGCCCAAACCCCATCCGGGTGGTTTGCTGAAACTGGCCGAAGCCTGGAACGTCCCGACCGGCGAGATGGTGATGGTGGGCGATTACCGTTTTGATCTCGATTGCGGCAGGGCGGCGGGGGCGCGGACGGTGTTGGTGAATCTGCCGGATAACCCATGGCCCGAGTTGACGGATTGGCATGCGGCGGATTGTGTGGCGTTGCGGGAAATGCTGTCGGCTTGAGGGCGTTGTCGTCTGGTCAACCGCCTTCGCGAGCAGGCTCGCTCCCACAGGTAATCGCATTCCATTGTGGGAGCGAGCCTGCTCGCGAAGGCGTCAGATCAGGCAGCCAAAAACCTATTGCCCAAACAACGCTTTCTGCCCCTCCGGTGATGTAAACATCCCATCCCCGTTATGCCCGACCCCGGGCACTTCGATCAGTTGCTGATTCAATCCCTGCGGTTGCAGCCGTTTCAGATAATCGAAATAAAAACGCCCACGGGCCAGCCGATACGGGCCTTGGGCCTTGGCCTCGCAGCTTTTATCCAGCGCCGGATGATTCGGGTCGATGTCCTGCTGCCCCAGCAGGTAAATGATGTCGCGCTTGAGGTATTTTTCCTGCAACTGCGCGGCGGTTTGTCCTTGGGCGTAGGCAGGTAAATCCGTCAGCCCGTACTTCCAGCGATCGAAGTCCGGGCATTTCGCGTGGCTGAAGGCCACCGGTCGACGCTCATCGAAATACGCATAGGACGACGGGTTGGCGATCACGTAGCGTACCTGCACGCCGGCGGCTTCCAGCGCGGGTTGATCGTGACCCAGCAAAGCGTAGCGCTGAACGACTTGAGCACCGCCGGAATGACCGGCGATGACGATCTGCTTCACATCCGGAAACTGCTGGCGATCACCCAGGCGGGCGACGATTTCGTCCAGTGCCTCATAGGCACTCAGGCGGAACGGTGCGGTGGATTCGCCGCCGGCCATCCATTCATTGCCTTGCCAGCGCAAAACCGTGTCGGCCACCGGGTGCAGCGCGATGTCGGTTTCATTGAGAAATTGCGGGGCGATCACCAGGGTCGTTGCGCTTTGCCCGGCCAGTTCGGCCGTGCGTTCGCCGCTTTGCAGATAGGTTTGCGCATTGCGCAAACGACCGTGGACGATGATCAATACGCGTTCGATTTTTGCCGGGGCGGGGCTGATACCCACCGCCATTTCACCCGATTTCAACAACAGGCGTCCGGGACTGATTTCCTTGACCCCCTGTTCGGCCGCCTGAGCATTTGTGAAAGGGCTTGCACACGTGAACAACAACACCAACAACCACTTTTTCATTTACAGATTTTTCGCCGCGAAGGTATCGCACTGGCCGACCTGGCCCTGTGCAAATCCGGTTTTGAACCAGCGCACCCGTTGCGCCGACGTACCATGGGTAAACGAGTCCGGCACCACACGGCCCTGACCCTGTTGCTGCAATCGATCGTCGCCAATGGCATTGGCGGCGTTCAAGGCTTCTTCGATATCGCCCGGTTCCAGCCAGTTCAGGCGCTGTTGGGCATTGTTGGCCCAAACCCCGGCCAGGCAATCGGCTTGCAGTTCCTGACGGACCAGCAAGCCGCCGTCGCCTTCCATTTGCCGGCCCTGTTGGCGAGCGGCCTGAATCTTCGCCGAGACGCCGAGCAAGGTCTGTACATGGTGTCCGACTTCATGAGCGATCACGTAGGCCTGGGCAAAGTCACCGGCGGCCGCAAAGCGTTGTGACATTTCCTGGAAAAACGACGTGTCCAGGTAAACCTTCTGGTCCGCCGGGCAATAGAACGGCCCCGTCGCCGATGTCGCCAGACCACAGGCCGAGTTGACGCGATTGCTGAAAAGCACCAGGGTCGGGTCCTTATATTGCCGACCGGCCTGCTGGAAAATCTGGCGCCAGGTGTCTTCGGTATCGCCCAGGATCGAGCGAACGAACTCGGCCCCTTCATCATTGGCCGGTGGCGCCTTGCGGCTCTGGGTGGTGGCCGGCGCCGATTGCTCGCCCATCTGGCCGGTCAGTTGGCCGAGGATCTGCATCGGGTCCTGGCCGGTGATCCAGCCGATCCCGACGATCAGCAGGATCGCCGTCAGGCTCAGGCCCTTGCCGCCGCCGAAGCGCATGCCACCACCGCCACCGCCGACATCATCGCCACGGGCATCGACCACGTTGTCGCTGCGTCGGCCTTTTTTCCATAGCATGTGGGAATCCTCTTTTGTTCCGGGTAAAGAACCGTGCGATGAGTGTTGCTGCTCAGGGGGAGCGGCGCCAGTCCGGTCGTCAGACAGCCTGGGGCGCCGCCGGTTCTGTACAGAGCGTGATATCGGTGGTTTCGATGACGGGTGGGTGTTACAGGTCCGTGGCGGCGAAGGTGTCGCAAGCCTCCGTGAGGCCTGTGTCAAAACCGGTCTTGAACCAGCTCACGCGCTGCTCGGAGGTGCCGTGGGCGAACGTCTCTGGCCGAACAGGGGTGTTTTGGGCGCGTTGCAGGTTGTCGTCACCAAACATTTTTGCGGCATGCAATGCAGCTTCAATATCGCCAGGCTCCAGCCACGCCAGACGTTGCTGTGCATGGTGCGCCCAGACGCCGGCCAGGCAATCGGCCTGCAACTCGCCGCGTACTTCCAGGCCACCATCGCCGATAACGGGTTTGCTTTCCTGCAATGCCTGTTCGAGCGGCTCGGAAATCCCCAGCTCCAGCTGCACGTGATGGCCTATTTCGTGGGCGATGATGTAGGCCCGCGCGAAGTCGCCGACCACTGAAAATCGCTGCTCCAGTTTCGCCAGGTAGGTGAGGTCGATATACACCTGCTGATTGCTCGGGCAATAGAAAGGGCCGCGGGTGGAGCTGGCGAAGCCACATCCCGTACTCACGCCATTGTCGAACAGCGTCAGTGTGGGTGGCGGATAGTGCCGACCCGATTGCTCAAAGAGTTGCGTCCAGGTGTCTTCTGTCTCGCCCAGGACTGACTGGACAAACTGCAGTTGCCGGTCTTCGATGGGCTTGGTCGCGAGAGCGGCGGGTGGCTCATGACTGCCGGTAGGTGCCGATGGCGCGTTCATCAGTGTCGCGAAAAGCCCTGTACCTGCCAGTGCAACCGCCGCCAGTCCGGCGCCGAGGGTTTTCCCTGTGAGTGTGCGGGCATCCTTGCCCTCGCGAGTGTCGTTTACGTTGTCGCTGCGTCTTGCCTTGTTCCATAACATGGTTGCGGTCTCTCATGGATTGATGGCGGATATCGCCGGTTCCATGAATAACCGCACAGGCAAAAGGCTGTGGGAGAAATGTGTAAGGGTTGGTAAGGCCATGGACGGTCCACCGGTAATGGCGCATCGACCCTGGCCCTTTACCGGTTACTCGTCGAACGCATCCCACACCGGCGCGAAGTCCGGGCTCACCTGACGTTCGCGCTTGGACAGACCGGCGATCAAACGACGATCCTCGTCATCGAGTTGCACCTCCAGTGCCGCGAGATTCGCTCGCTGGTTGGCCTCGCTGCTGGCCTTGGGGATCGCGGCCACGTTCGGTTGGTCCAGCAGCCATTTGAGTGCGACCTGGGTGGGCAGCACGCCATGTCTGGCGGCGATCTGTTGAATGACCGGGAGGTCCGACACCTTGTTGCGTGCCAGCGGCGTGTAGGCCGTCAGTGCCATGCCGTGTTGTCGGGCGTAGCTCAGCAAGGCGTTTTGTCCGAGCAGCACGTGGTACTCGACCTGTATCGCTGACAGCGGCGCGCCCAGTTCCTCGACGACTTTACGCAACAGCGGCAGCGGAAAATTCGCCACGCCGATGTTGCGCGCCAGGCCCTGTTCCTTGAACGACACCAGGGTGTCGATGGTTTTCGACAGGTCCCAATCGATGGTTGGCCAATGAATCATGAACAGGTCGACGTAATCGCTGTGCAGGGCCTTGAGGCTGCGGTCCATGGAGTGACGCATGGCATCGGGTTGCAGCTGATCCCACCAGACCTTGGTGGTGACGTGGACCTGATCGCGCGGTGTGGGACTGTTCACCAGCGCCTGACCGACGGCGTCCTCGTTGTTGTAGGCCGCCGCCGTATCGATGTGCCGATAGCCCAGGGCCAGCGCTTGTTCCACGGCACGGGTGCATTCCTCACCCAGCATCGGCCAGGTGCCGAGGCCGAGTTTTGGCATGTTCAATCCTTGAGCATTAACGATGTGCTGCATGGTCGATCTCCTGTTCGTAAGCGGTGATACCTGCAATGTGGCGTGCTGCGATGTAGCCGAATGTCAGTGCCGGGCCAATGTTGATGCCGCCGGCGGGGTAGTGCCCGCCCATGATGCTGGCCATGTCGCCGCCTGCCGCATACAGCCCGGCGATGGGTTGCTCCGTGTTGTCGAGGACCTGGGCGTGTTGATTGACCTTGAGTCCGGCGAAGGTGCCGAAGCAGCCGGGCTGGACCTTCACCGCGTAGAACGGACCTTGTTCGATAGGCGCAACACACGGGTTCGGGTGTTGTAGCGAATCACCCTGTTTGCGGTTGTAAGGGGTCGAACCGCGGCCGAATTGAGGGTCATCGCCATGACGCGCATGCCGGTTATAGTCCGACAGGGTGGTGCGCAGGCCATTCGGATCGATACCGCAGGCTGACGCCAATTCCTCAAGGGTGTTTCCTGTTTTCAGATAACCGCTGCGGATAAAGGGGCTCAGCGGCACGGGAAATGGCCGGGAAATGCCCAAGCCATAACGCCGTTGGAAAGCATGGCTGCAGATCAGCCAGGAAGCGACTTCTTCACCCTCCGGGGCGGCGGCGACCATCGCTGTGACATAGTCGTAGTAGCCGTTGGCTTCGTTGACGAAGCGCTGGCCGTTGCTCAGTACGCCAATGATCCCGGGCTTGCCACGCTCGATGATGTGCGGGAAGTGACCCGTGCTGCCGTCGCTGTGTGGCACCTTTGATACTGGTGCCCAGGCGACGGGGGATTGCATGTCAGTATCCACTTGGGCACCAACGCTTTCACCCAGTCGCAGGCCATCACCGGACACGCCGAGTGGTGGCAGGGCCAGGTGTTCATGGCCGCTGGGCGTGCGTGGAAACAATGCCTTGCGTCGTTCGATGTCGTTGGCGAAACCGCCGGCCGCCAGCACCACGGCTTTGCGCGCCTTGATCCGCACCAATCCCTTGGCGGTACTGATCACGGCGCCGCGCACTTCATCATTTTCGCGCAGCAATTCGATGACCGGCGCCGACTCCCAGAGCAACACGCCAAGGTCTTCGGCGGATTTTGCCAGACGCGCCACCAGCGCCACGCCATTGACCAGTTGCATCGCCCGACCCTGCACGAGGAGATCGAGCAGATGCCGGGTGAAGCGCCGGGTCACATGCCAGGCGGCCGACAGTGAACGGGTCAGGTTGAGAAACGCGGTGAGGTCCGCGCCCGCCATGATCGGCATGCCCATGAAGGACGTTTCCCGCATGGTTTTGCGCAAGCGCTTGAGCAGCTTGCCGACTTTTCGTGCGTCGTACGGCGCGGCGATCACTGAGCGTCCCCCGGTGCCCGCGCCCGGCGTATCGCCGTGAATGTCGGCAATCGCGTTGCCGTCGGCGAATTGCAGCGAGGTGTGCTGTTCGAAGAAGGCGACCATTCTTGGGCCTGCCTCCAGGAAAGCGTCGATCATCGCTGGCCGGTAGTGTTTGCCCAACTCGTGTTTCAGATACGTACGCGGCTGTTCCACGTCTTCGACGATCCCGGCGCGCCGGGCCAGGGGATTGCACGGCACCCAGGCCCAACCGCCGGACCAGGCCGTTGCGCCGCCGAACACCGGGTCCTTTTCGACCACGATGACCTTCAGTCCGTGGTAGGCCGCGGTCACGGCCGCCGATAAGCCGGCCGCACCGGAGCCGACAATCAGCACATCGCAGTCTACGTCGGGAAGAAGGTGCGGTTCGGCAGGCATTGTTCGGGCTCCAGCGTTTTATTGTTTTGGAATTTGGTTCCAGAAAATATAAGAAGCGAATCGGAGCGGGCAAGGACTCTGCGCGTAAAGCGGGCGGTTATCGGACAGTCAGTTCCAGATTTCGTAATCGGTCGGTTGTCTTCTAGAATCGACAAAATTTTGTGTGGAACCTCCCATGGCCGGCAGTCAGATAGAACGTGTTTTCAGTGTGCTTGAAAGCCTCACCAGCGATCCCCGTGGTCTGCCGATGCAAACCCTGGCCGAGCAACTGGATATCCCCAAAAGTGCGACCCACCGCCTGCTCGCCGAGTTGATCCGATTGGGTTATGTGCGCCAGAACCCGGAAAACCTGCGTTACCACCTGTCAACCAAACTGGTGGCGATGGGCTTCCGTTACCTGGCCAGCAGTGGCGCCGATATCGTGCAACCAGTGCTGGATCGCCTGGCTCAGGAAACGGGCGAACTGGTGCGGCTTGGGGTGATCGAGGGCGAGCGGCAGACCTGGATTGCCAAGTCCCAGGGGGCCCGGTCCGGCCTGCGCTACGACCCGGACATGGGCCGTGATGCACCGCTGTTCTACACCGCTTCCGGGCATGCGTGGCTGGCGTGCATGAGCGATGCCGAGGCCTTGTCGCTGGTCGAGCGCCAGGCGGCGGACCGGCCGGCGGAACTGGGGCCGAATGCGCCGCGATCCAACATCGAACTGCTGGAGCGCCTGCGCCTGGCGCGGGAGCAGGGCTATGCGTGCGTCGAGGAAAGTTCGGCGGTGGGCACTTCGGCGATTGCGGCGGTGGTGCGTCATCCGGGGGACGGGCGGGTGATCGGCGTGTTGAGCATCGCCGGGCCGAGTGCGCGGATGCCGGGGGCGCGGTTGCATGAACTGGCGCCGTTGTTGTTGGCGTTTACTGACGAGTTGTCGGCGGCGAGTTTAGCGTCGGAGTTGTTTAGCTGACCCTGTGGGAGCGAGCCTGCCCGCGAATGCGATTTGACAGTCACTGGTGTGTTGGCTGATTCGACGCTTTCGCGAGCAGGCTTGCTCCCACAGTTTGAATGGGTGTAACCGTAAAGCTGTGCGCTGTTCGAACACTATCTGTCCATGCGTGTGTAAGAATCTGGAACCAGGTTCTAAATTGTTGGAATCCACCCCTCCAACAATAACCACAAGAGGACCACCCCATGAGTTCGCCCCTTCGCATCGCCCTGATCGGCGCTGGTAACATGGGTCAGCAGCATTACCGGCACCTGAAATCCCTGACGGAAGCCACCCTGTGCGCAGTCGCCGATCCCGGCCCGCAAGCGGCCAGTCTCGCGGCCGAATGGGGTGTGGCGTATTTCGCCGATCATTGTCAGATGCTGGAGGAGGCGAAGCCGGACGCTGTCATCGTCGCCAATCCGAATAATCTGCACGTCAGCACCGCGCTCGATTGCCTCGCCGCTGGCGTGCCGGTGTTGCTGGAAAAACCGGTGGGCGTACACCAGGACGAAGTCCGCAAACTGGTGGCTGCCACGAAATCCACGGGTGTTCCGGTGCTGGTCGGTCATCACCGTCGTCACAATCCGCTGATCGTTCGTGCCCATGAACTTGTCCACAGCGGCGCCCTTGGCCGGTTGACTACGGTCACCGCACTCTGGCAGTTGCGCAAGCCCGACAGCTATTTCGAAACACCGTGGCGGCGTGAAGCCGGGGCGGGGATGTTGCTGACCAACCTGATCCATGACCTCGACCTGCTGCGACACCTGTGCGGTGAGGTGCGTCAGGTTCAGGCCATCACCAGCAACGCGATCCGTGAGTTTGCCAACGAGGATTGCGCGGCGGTGCTCCTGCAGTTCGACAACGGTGCGCTGGGCAGCCTGACCGGTTCCGATGCGGTGGCGGCGCCCTGGAGTTGGGAGCTGGGTGCAGGGGAGAACCCGGTGTATCCGCGTCAGGCCGACCAGCCGTGCTATTTGCTGGCCGGGACGGGTGGTGCGCTGAGTATTCCGCAACTCAAACGCTGGCACTACGCAGAGGTCGATGGCGGTTGGCACGAACCCTTGCTGGCGACTCAGGAAAACTTCAGTGCCGATGAAGCCTTGCGTTTGCAATTGCAGCACTTCGTGCGCGTCGCGCGACGGGAGATCGAGCCGCTGGTCAGTGCTGCCGATGCTGCCCGCACGCTGGCGCTTGTAGAAGCCATTCGCGAAGCCGCCGAAACCGGTCACGCTTGCGCTCCAACGTTGATCGAGGGTTGAGCATGAGCGAACGAATCTTTTCCCTGGCCAGCCTGACGGTATTGGAGTTGTCGCCCCCTGACATGGTCGAGGTCGCGGCGCGGGCCGGTTACAGTCATGTCGGCTTGCGTCTGGTGCCAGCAACGCCGGAAGAACATCACTATGCGCTGGTGGCGGATGTCGAGTTGCGGCGCCAGACCCTGGCGCGCCTGCGCGATACCGGCATTGGTGTACTGGATGTGGAAATTCTTCGATTGAAACCGGACACCGTTGTCGCCGATTTCGAGACCATTCTGGCGGTCGGCGCCGAATTCGGTGCCACTGAATTACTGGTGGCTGGTAACGATGCTGACGAGCAACGATTGACGGAAAACTTTGCCGAACTTTGTGATCTGGCAGCGTCTTATGGGTTGCATCCGCATCTGGAATTCATGCCCTGGACCGATGCGCGCGATCTTGCACAAGCGGTGCGCATCGTCGAGGGCGCCGGGCGCGAAAATGGCGCGGTACTGGTGGACGCGTTCCACTTCGATCGTTCGGGTTCACGGCTGGAAGAACTGGCCAGGGTCAGCCCATCACGGTTACGGTATGCCCAATTGTGTGATGTCGCCGGACCGCGACCGTCCGACATGGCCGAGATCTTGCGTCAGGCGCGTAACGAGCGACGGTTTCCCGGTGATGGTGATTGCGATCTGACAAGGTTGTTGCAAGGTTTGCCGGCTAACATTCCCTTGAGCCTGGAGATTCCCACGGTGCAACTGCTGGAACAGGGTGTGAGTGGGTTGGACCGGGCGCAGATGGCTTTGGATAAAACCCGGGATTTGTTGGCGCGGATGTAAGCGGTGCTGCGCACCTGTCGCGTGTAGGAGCGAGCTTGCTCGCGATGGACGAAAGGGCGCCGTGTTTATCCAGGCAGCCCTCATCATCGTTGACGACCATCGCGAGCAAGCTCGCTCCTACAAATTAAGGATGTAAAAAAGGAAACCCAATGACCGTCAGCACCCCGCTTTCCGGCGTCAATCAGCCCTTCAAGGGGATCCTGCTGATCGTTGTCGCAACCTTCCTGTTTTCCAGTCATGACGCGATATCGAAATACCTTTCCGGTTTCTATCCGATTGTGATGGTGGTGTGGGCCCGTTACGTGGTGCACACCTTGTTGATGGCCGGGATTTTCCTGCCGCAATCCGGGCTGCGGGTTCTGCGCACGAAGCGGCCGCTGCTTCAGGTGATTCGGGCACTGTGTCTGCTGGGCACCAGCCTGTTTTTCACCACCGGGTTGATGTACATCCCGTTGGCCGAGGCCACGTCGGTCAACTTCCTGGCACCGGTGCTGGTCACTGCATTGTCGGTGCCGCTCCTGAAAGAACGGGTCACGCGGGGGCAATGGCTGGCGGTGATTTTCGGTTTCAGTGGGGTGCTGATCATCGTCCACCCCGGTGGTGACTTGTTCACCCCGGCGGTGTTGCTGCCGTTCTGCTCGGCGCTGTTTTTCTGTTTCTATCAGCTGCTGACGCGCAAGCTCAGCGAGATCGATAGCCCAACCACCAGCAACTTCTTCGCCGGGCTGTGCAACACCCTGGTGATGAGTGCGCTGGTGCCGTTTTTCTGGCAAATGCCGAACCTGTTGCACGGCTCGATGATGGTGGCACTGGGGGCCTGCGGGATGACGGCGCACTTGTTCCTGACCCAGGCCTTCCGTCATGCGGCACCGGCCTTGTTGGCACCATTCAGTTACTGCCAGATCGTGTTTGCCGGCCTGCTGGGGTGGCTGCTGTTTTCCCACACGCCGACCCTTACCACCGTGATTGGCATCGCCGTGATTTGCTGCAGCGGGCTGGCGGCGGCCTGGCAGCAAAGTCGAAAGTAGAAGGTCACCGATAAAAAACTGTGGGAGCGAGCCTGCTCGCGAAGACGGATTGTCATTCAACATAGAGGTTGACTGATGTACGCCGCTGAGCCCGGGCAAATCGCAGGCAAAAAAAAGCGCAGGCCCGAAACCGGGCCCGCGCCGAGGGAACATCAGTCTTCTACTTTCGGGATCTTGCGCGGTGCCATGAAGTACATCCAGGTCAGCGCGATGAAGTACATCGCCGGAATCAGGGTGAACAGCACAGCGTAGTTGTTGTTGGTGATGGTCAGGATGTGGCCGACCAACTGGGTCATGAACATCCCGCCAATCGCTGCACACATGCCGCCGAAACCGAACACCGTGCTCATCATGTGCTTGGGCGTGTAGTCCATCACCAGGCTCCAGATGTTCGCGGTCCAGGCCTGGTGCGCGCCAATGGCCAGGGAAATCGCGGCAACGGCCACCCACAGGTTGCTGGAGCCGGCCGCCACAATCACGCCGATGATGCAGCAGGCGAACAGGAACATGGACATCAAGCGCGCCTTGATCGGGTTGACGCCGCGGCCGATCAGGAACGAGGACAGAATCCCGCCGCCCACGCTGCCGAAGTCGGCGGTGAGGTAGATGATGATCAGCGGAATGCCCATCTGGGTCACGTTGATGCCCAGGTTGTATTGCTGGTTGAGGAACGGTGGCAGCCAGTATAGGTAGAACCAGAACACCGGCGCGGTGATCGCGTAGGCGAGGGCGAAGGCCCAGGTGCCACGCATACGCAGGATTCGCGAGAACGGCACGCGGGTTTGTTCCGGCTCGACTTCGTTCTGGATGTACTCCAGCTCCGATTGTTTAACGGTCGGATGATCTTCCGGGTTGAAATACTTCAAGGCCCAGAACAGCAGCCAGATACCGCCCAGTGACGCCATGCAAAGAAACGCAGCCTGCCAGCCCCAGGCGTGAAGGATCAGCGGCAGCAGCATCGGCGTGAACATCGCACCGACGTTGGTCCCGGCGTTGAAAATACCGGTGGCCACGGCGCGTTCGCCGGCCGGGAACCACAGGCGCGTAGTCTTTACGCAGGCCGGGTAGTTGGCGGCCTCGGTCAGGCCGAGAATGAAGCGGCAGACCATGAAACCCGCGGCTGACGTGGCTAGGCCGTGGGCGCCGGTCGCCAGGCTCCAGAGCAGCACGGCACAGAAGAACACGCGCTTCACGCCGACCCGGTCGATCAAGCGGCCTTGCAGCACGAAACCGATGGCGTAACCGACCTGGAACCAGAAGTTGATGTTGGCGTAGTCCATCGCCGTCCAGCTCATTTCCTTGGCAAGGATAGGCTGCATGACGCCGAGGGCGGCGCGGTCGATGTAGTTCAGGGTGGTGGCGAAGAACACCAGCGCCAGCATGCCCCAACGGGTTTTGCCGACAGCCATGGCGCCGCGGATTTTGTCGCCGATGCCGCCGGTGGCGGCGCTCATGGCCGGGGCCATGCGAGAGCTTTGAGTAGGGTTCATCTGTGCCATCCGTTCAATGACTGACAAGCGAAGCTCGTCTGGACTTCAAGGGCGCGTGATCAATCGATGGCGGCGGGCGCGAAAGGACTGATCGGCTGTTTTCGTCGGCTGACGGGTTATTCAGCGAGCGGCACGGTGGTGCCGACGGGGCGCAGGGTTCGGATGGACGCCAGGCAAGGCGTAATGACGGCGGTTCGAGTGAGCAAGGCGTTTAATGAGCGCATGAGCGTATACCCGTTTTTTGAAATTTTTATGTGGTGTTCAGGGTCTTTGTTAACTGATAGCCGGGGTTCATATCCGGTATCAATGTGGTGTTGATGTTGCGCAGTGAACAAAAAATCGTCAATTCGCCAAAGTCCATTGTGTTCGATAATCGCACGTAAAACTAACCGGGTAGTACACTTTAAATTGCTCATTGCTCCGGTCAGCTCAATAATTCGCTCACTCTTTTAAAATCGGCGCAAATTCCCTGTAGCCGAAGCCTCCACCGGGAGTCGAAAAATGCAGCGTTCCATTGCCACCGTGTCCTTGAGCGGTACCCTGCCGGAAAAACTCGAAGCCATCGCCGCCGCCGGTTTTGACGGCGTCGAGATTTTCGAGAACGACCTTCTCTACTACGACGGCAGCCCGCGGGAAATTAGACAGATGTGCGCCGATCTCGGGATCGCCATCACCCTGTTTCAACCGTTCCGGGATTTCGAAGGCTGCCGCCGTGACCGCTTGTCGCGCAATCTGGAGCGGGCCGAGCGCAAGTTCGACCTGATGCAGGAGCTGGGCACCGATCTGGTGCTGGTGTGCAGCAACGCCTCTGCGGATTCGGTGGGTGATGAACAAATTTTAGTCGATGATTTGCGCCTGCTGGCTGAACGTGCCGGCGCACGCGGCTTGCGCATCGGCTACGAAGCATTGGCCTGGGGCCGGCATGTGAACACTTATCAACAGGTGTGGAACATCGTCCGTCAGGCCGACCATCCAAGCCTGGGTGTGTTGCTCGACAGCTTTCATACGCTGTCGCTCAAGGGTGATCCAAGCGCCATCGCCGAGATTCCCGGCGACAAGATCTTCTTCGTGCAAATGGCCGACGCGCCGATCCTGGCCATGGATGTGCTGGAGTGGAGCCGGCATTTCCGCTGCTTCCCGGGCCAGGGCGAATTCGATTTGCCGGGCTTCCTCGCACCCATCATCAAGAGTGGTTACACCGGGCCGCTGTCGCTGGAGATCTTCAACGACGGGTTCCGCGCCGCGCCACCACGGGCCAACGCCGCTGATGGTTTGCGCTCCTTGCTGTACCTGGAGGAAAAAACCCGCCAGCGTCTGGCGCAGGAAACCCAGGCATCGACCAACGTCGACATTTTGTTCGAGACGCCAAAGGCCAGCGAGTACAACGGCATCGAATTTCTTGAGTTCGCCGTGGACGAAAGCCTCGGTGCCAAGCTTTCGCATTGGCTGGAGCGCCTGGGCTTCGTCAAGGCCGGCCAGCATCGATCCAAGAGCGTCAGCCTGCTGCGCCAGGGCGATATCAACCTGATCCTCAACTCCGAGCCCTATTCGTTCGGCCACAGTTTCTTCGAGGCCCACGGCCCATCGCTCTGCGCCACCGCTGTGCGGGTCAAGGACAGCACCAGCGCTTTGGCACGGGCCGTGGCTTATAAAGGCCAACCCTATCGCGGACTGGTCGGCCCGAATGAGCTGGAGCTTGCCGCCGTGCGCGCACCGGACGGCAGTCTGATTTACCTGGTGGATCAGCAGGCCGATGTCTACGGTACCGACTTCAACCTGCTGCCAGACGCGGTGACCAACGGTGGCTTGAAGCGTATCGACCACATGGCCATGGCGCTGCCCGCCGACAGCCTCGACAGTTGGGTGCTGTTCTACAAGAGCTTGCTGGATTTCGAGGCCGATGACGAAGTGGTCCTGCCCGACCCTTATGGTCTGGTGAAAAGTCGTGCATTGCGTAGCCGCGACAGTTCGATTCGCTTGCCACTGAATATTTCCGAGAACCGCAACACCGCGATCTCACACGCGCTGTCGAGTTATCGCGGTTCCGGTGTGCATCACATTGCCTTTGATTGCGACGACATCTTTGCGCAAGTCAGCCGCGCGAAAGAGGCGGGCGTACCGCTGCTGGATATCCCGCTCAACTACTACGATGACCTGGCGGCGCGCTTCGATTTCGACGATGAGTTTCTCAGCGAGCTGGCCTATTACAACGTGCTGTATGACCGCGACGCCCAGGGTGGCGAGTTGTTCCACGTGTACACCGAACCGTTCGAAGGGCGGTTCTTCTTCGAGATCATCCAGCGCAAGAACGGCTACGCCGGTTACGGTGCGGCCAACGTGGCAGTGCGCCTGGCGGCGATGGCCAAGTCCCGAAGTGGTGCCGTACGTCAGACAAAGTTGTAGGAAAATCGTAATCACGTCGACAAACCGCTGCCGCACCGCTTCCTTCAGTGTGCGGCGCGGCTCATAATCGCCAGCCTGTGCAGTGATGGCCGTGAGCCCGCAATGACGATGACTTCAGAACTTTCCGCAGCCCCCGAACAACCAGTCGAGCCGCGCAAGAGTCGCAAGAACAACCCGGAAAAAACCCGCGAGAACATCCTGCAAGAAGCGATCGTCGAGTTCGTTCAGCAGGGGCTGTCCGGTGCTCGCGTCGATGCCATCGCCGAGCGCATCCATACCTCGAAACGCATGATCTATTACTACTTCGGCAGTAAGGAACAGCTCTACGTCGAGGTTCTGGAAAAGCTCTACGGCGATATCCGCAACACAGAAAACCGCCTGCACCTGGCCGAACTGGCGCCGGTGGAGGCGATTCGACGTCTGGTGGAGTTCACCTTCGATCACCATGATCGCAACGTCGATTTTGTGCGCATCGTCAGCATCGAGAACATTCACAACGCTGAATATGTGAAGCGCTCGGACGCGATCAAGGCGATGAACAACACCATCCTCGATTCATTGGGCGAGATTTTGCGTCGTGGCGCCGAACAAGGGGTGTTCCGCGCCGGTCTTGATCCGCTGGATGTGCATTTGCTGATCAGTTCGTTCTGCTTCTATCGCGTGTCGAACCGCCACACCTTCGGCGAGATTTTCCAGATCGACTTGCCGGATGAAAGCATCAAACAGCGTCATCGCGAGATGATCTGCGAGTCGGTGTTGCGCTATTTGCAGGCCTGATCTGCGAGGATGTTTTGTGGCGAGGGAGCTTGCTCCCGTTTGAGTGCGCAGCACTCACAAAATACTGGATTGTTTCCAACATTTTGGGGCCGCTACGCCGCCCAGCGCGAGCAAGCTCGCTCGCCACAAAAGCATCTCAATCTTGACCTTCAGACATTCATGCTCTGAAAGTGCGCCAGCATCCGCTGCGCATCCGGCACCACACCACTGAACAATTCGAACGCCTTCACCGCCTGGAACACCGCCATGTTGCCGCCATCCAGCGTCCGGCAACCCAGGGCGCGGGCATTGCGCAGCAGTTCGGTTTCCAGTGGGAAATAAACAATCTCCGCCACCCACAGCTCGGAGCGCAGCAATTCGACCGGCACCGGCATTCCCGGCAGTTTTTTCATGCCCATCGGCGTGGTATTCACCAGGCCGTCAGCCTCGGCCAGGGTCAGCGTCAAATCATGCCCGGCCACCGCACGGCCGCTGCCGAAGTGTTGGTTGAGGTTGTCGGCCAGGCTCTGGGCACGGCTGATTTCCATATCGAAGATGCTCAATTGCTGTACGCCTTCGCTCAACAACGCGTGAGCGACCGCCGCGCCAGCGCCACCGGCGCCCATTTGCACAACACGCTCGAGGGCAACGCCTTTCAAGCCTCGGCGAAAGCCTTCGGCAAACCCAAGGCAGTCGGTGTTGTGGCCAATGCGTTTACCGTCCTTGAGCACCACGGTGTTGACCGCGCCAATACCGCGGGCTTCCGGCGACAGTTCGTCGAGCAGCGGGATGATTGCCTGCTTGCACGGGAAGGTGATGTTCAGTCCGGTGAAATTCATGCGCTCGGCGGCCATCAACAGGTCGGGCAGGGCATTGCTGTCGAGTTGCAGTTGATCGAGGTCGATCAGGCGATAGAGGTAGCGCAAACCCTGGGCATCGCCTTCATGCTCGTGCAGCGCCGGTGTGCGCGAAGCCTGGATGCCAGCGCCGATCAGTCCAGCCAATACCGTCAGGTTCTGATTCACGATGTTCACCCTCTCAAACGTTGACTGAAATGTGCCAGCGCCAGGCGATAACCATGGCTGCCAAACCCGGCCATCACGGCAGTGGCAATGGCTGACACGAAGGAGTGATGGCGAAATGGCTCGCGCGCGTGGACGTTGGACAGGTGGACTTCGATCACCGGCAGCTCGCTGGCAACCAGCGCATCGCGGATCGCCACCGAAGTATGGGTCCAGGCGGCGGGGTTGATCACGATCCCGGCACAACGGCCACGTGCACCGTGAATCCAGTCAAGCAGTTCGCCTTCGTGGTTGGTCTGGCGAAATTCCACTGCCAGGCCGAACTCTTCAGCGGAACGGCCGCACAGATCTGAAATGTCGGCCAGGGTTTCATGGCCATAAGTTGCCGGTTCGCGGGTACCAAGCAGGTTCAGATTCGGGCCGTTGAGCACCAGAATGATGGGGGACATCGAGGTTTCTCCACTTATTATTTTTGGCATTGGCCGAGGATCTCAGCCTGTGGAGATAAATTGTACTAACTGGTTACTTTGGTCAATTGAAGAGCTGCCCGGCTGGCTTTTTGTGTGCGGTGATCGGACGCTAATGAGATCAGCGTGGCAAGTGCTCCATCAGGAAATCGATAAATGCCCGCACTTTCAGCGGCATATGGCGATTTTGCGGGTACAGCAAGGTAAACGGTCGTGAACGTCCACCATAGGGCTTGAGCACTTCCACCAACGAGCCATCGGCCAGCTCTTTTTCGACGATAAAGCGATAGGTCTGAAACAGGCCCGCACCATGTTTTGCCAGCGTCACGCCACCCAGCACGTCGTCGGAACAGCTTAAGTTGCCCTCCGCCAGAATCTCGCGCTGCACGCCGTCGTCATTGAACAACCAGGCGATGCGCCGACCGCTGCTGGGCAATTCGTACTGAATGCATTCGTGCTGTTGCAGGTCGTCGAGGGTTTGCGGGGTACCGGCGCGTTTGAGGTATTCGGGGCTGGCGATCATCACCAACGCGGCGTCTTCCAGTTGCCGGGCGATCAGGCCGGAGTCGGGAATCGCCCGCACGCGAATCGCCATGTCATAGCCTTCGCCAACGAAATCGATGTTGCGATTACTGATGTGCGACTCGACCTTCACCGCCGGAAAGCGCGCCCGAAAGGCCGGCAGCAGTGGCAGTATCCGGTGATGGGCATAGGTGGTCGGGATACTGATACGCAGGGTCCCGGACGGCACTTGCTGCTGGCCCATGACTTCGCGCTGGGCTTCCACCAGTTGTGCCAAGGCCTGGCGGCATTCCTCGTAGTAGCGGCGACCACTGTCGGTCAGATTGACGCTGCGGGTGGTGCGCGCAAACAGTCGCACGCCCAGACGCTCTTCCATGCGCGACACCGAGCGACTCACCGCAGCCGGCGTGACACCCGCCACCAACGCTGCCGCCGTGAAGCTGCCGGCCTCGGCGGCCAGGCAAAACAGCTCGATGCTGCCCAATTGAAGATCGTCGAATTGTCGCTGCATGATTGATTACACCGGGGATCAAATGAAGTGTGTGAATCAGTATTTATCAGATGCCTGCACACAGATACAGTGAGCTTCAGTTGGTCAGCCTTTCTTAATCAGTCGAGCAGGAGAAGCAGCATGCCTTTTGTCAGCGTACGCATTACCCGTGATGGCGTGACCCGTGAGCAGAAAGCCCAGGTCATCGCCGAAATCACCGAGACCCTGCAACGCGTCCTCGGCAAGCCGCCGGAGCTGACCCACATCGTGATCGAGGAAATCGACACCGATAACTGGGGGTATAAGGGCATTACCACGACTGAGTTTCGGAAAAATCAGCCAGGGTGATTGGCCGAAAACAAAAAAGCCGTCTAAACGACGGCTTTTTTTGTGGCTGACATGTGCAATCAACGCCGGGTCAACAACACCCCGGACTCCATATGATGCGTCCACGGGAACTGGTCGAACATCGCGCATTGGGTAATGCGGTGCGTGTCGCGCAGTTGGGCGATGTTAGCCGCCAGGGTCTCCGGGTTGCAGGAGATGTAGAGGATGTTGTCGAAGCGGCGGGTCAGTTCGCAGGTGTCCGGGTCCATGCCGGCGCGCGGCGGGTCGACGAAGACGCTACCGAACTCGTAGCTTTTCAGGTCGATGCCGTGCAGGCGACGGAACGGCCGCACTTCGTTCAGGGCTTCGGTCAGCTCCTCGGCGGACAGGCGCACCAGGGTGACGTTATCCACGGCGTTTTCGCTGAGGTTGCTCAACGCTGCGTTGACCGAGGTCTTGCTGATTTCGGTGGCCAATACCTTGCGCACGCGGGTAGCGAGCGGCAGGGTGAAGTTGCCGTTGCCGCAATACAGCTCCAGCAAGTCGTCGGAACGATCGCCCAGTGCGTCGTACGCCCAGTTGAGCATCTTCTGGTTCACGGTGCCGTTGGGCTGGGTGAACGCGCCTTCGGGCTGGCGGTAGCTGAAGGTCCGACCGCCGACGTCAAGCTTCTCGACCACGTAATCGTGACCGATGACTTCGCGCTTGCCTTTGGAGCGGCCGATGATGCTGACGTTCAAATCGGCGGCCAGTTTCGTGGCCGCCGCGTGCCAGTGCTCGTCCAGCGGGCGGTGATAGCACAGCGTGATCATTGCATCGCCGGCCAGGGTGGTCAGGAACTCCACCTGAAACAACTTGTGGCTCAGGGCCGAACTGGCTTGCCACGCCGCTTTGAGCTGCGGCATCAACTGGTTGATGCGCAGGCTGGCAATCGGGAATTCTTCGATCAGGATCGGCGTGCGTTTGTCTTCCTGGGAAAACATTGCGTAGTGGCGCTCGCCGGCTTCACGCCACAGGCGGAATTCGGCGCGCAGGCGGAAATTCTGCAGCGGCGAGTCGAAGACAGCCGGCTCCGGGGCATCGAACGGCGCCAACAGGTCACGCAGACGCGTGACCTTGTCTTCGAGCTGAACGGCGTAGGCCTGGGAATCAAATGTCATGCGTTGAACCAACCCAGCTTGATCACGAACAGAATCGACAGAATCACCAGCGCCGGATTCAGCTCACGGCCGCGACCGGACATCAACTTGATGGCGGTCCAGGCAATGAAACCGAAAGCGATGCCGTTGGCGATGGAATAGGTGAATGGCATGGCCAGGGCGGTGATCACCACCGGCGCGGCAACCGTAATGTCGTCCCAGTCTATTTCGGCCAGGCCGGAAGTCATCAGCACGGCGACGAACAGCAGTGCCGGCGCGGTGGCGAAGGCTGGAACGCTGGCGGCCAGTGGCGAGAAGAACAGCGCCAGCAGGAACAGGATCGCCACGACAATGGCCGTCAGGCCGGTACGGCCACCGGCACTCACGCCGGCAGCGGATTCGATGTAGCTGGTGGTGGTCGAGGTGCCCAGCAGGGAACCGGCCATCGCGGCGGTACTGTCGGCGATCAGGGCGCGGCCCATTTTCGGCATGTGGCCGTCCTTGCCCATCAGGCCGGCACGCTTGGCGACGCCGATCAGGGTGCCGGAGTTGTCGAACAGATCGACGAACAGGAAGGCGAAAATCACGCTGACCAGACCGATGTCCAGCGCGCCCTTGATATCCAGTTGCAGGAAGGTTGGCGCCAGCGACGGTGGCATCGACATCACGCCGCCGAACGGGGTGAAGCCCATCACGATCGAAACGATGGTGACCACCAGAATGCCGATCAGCACCGCGCCGCGCACGGCGAGCGCTTCCAGGGCAACGATCAGGGCAAAGCCGAGGGTGGCGAGGATCGGTGCCGGTTGTTTCAGGTCACCGAGTCCGACCATGGTCGCCGGGTTGCTGACCACGATACCTGCGTTGTGCAGGGCAATCAGCGCCAGGAACAGGCCGATGCCGGCGGCAATTGCCGAGCGCAACGGTAGCGGGATGCTGTTGATGATCCATTCACGGATGCGGAAGATCGACAGCAGGAAGAAGCACACGGCCGAAATGAACACCGCCCCCAGTGCCACTTGCCAGGTGTGGCCCATGTGCAGGACCACGGTGTAGGTAAAGAAGGCGTTCAGACCCATGCCCGGTGCGAGGGCGATCGGATAGTTGGCGATCAGGCCCATGGTCGTGGAGCCGATCGCGGCTGCCAGACAGGTAGCGACA
Organism: Pseudomonas sp. C2B4; assembly: GCF_013359695.1. GTDB lineage: Bacteria > Pseudomonadota > Gammaproteobacteria > Pseudomonadales > Pseudomonadaceae > Aquipseudomonas. Next base: position 13,009 of record NZ_JABFMU010000004.1, on the reverse strand, counting down.
AACACCGCGCCCTTGTCCATGCCAGTCTCGCCGAGGATGCTCGGGTTGACGAACAGAATGTAGGCCATGGCCAAAAAGGTCGTAACGCCCGCCAGAATCTCGGTGCGTACGTTAGTGTTGTGTGCCTTGAGTTGAAACAGCCTTTCCAGCATGTCTGCTCCCCGTGGCGCGCCCGGCGCCGTGAATGTATCGACCTCAACAGCAAAGCACAGACCGCTGCAGGCGCCTGGGAATTTTCTGTGGTCGGAAAAAGCCGCGCATCATACCAGCAGCACAGGGTTATGGCTGCTTATGGCGGTGATCGTCGTCGATGTTTTGCGTTCAGCCCGAACCCGCCATACTGCGCGCTGGTTTTCGGGGTGATTCGTTTTGGGTGGAGGGTGCATGAAAAAGTGTTTGTTGATCTTGATGGCCATGCTTCTGGGCGCACAAACCGCCTCGGCGGCCTCGGCACCGCCATTGACCCAGGTGAAAGTGCTCAAGGTCGAGTCGCCGGGCTGCGGTTTTGAGACGATTGACGAAGGACAGGCGCAGACGCGCTGCAATCACAGTGGCCCGAACATCAGGATCTACGTACTCGAAGTGGGTTACGGACGTAGCCAGCCCCATGTCGCGCTCGATGGCTTCGACGTCAACGGAACCCGCACGCCGGTCTGCGCCTACGATAACGGTAACCTGACCGATTGCGCCGCCGGTCGAAAAACCGTCGGCAATTTGTACGTTTTCGATCTGGCCGGCAAACAGGAAGGCACGTTCACCTTCAGCAACACCTCCATCAATGCACCGGGCAATACGATGTCGACTCAGCTTTACATCAAGTAAAGATGGCCCTCGAACAAGGGTAAGGAAAGCTGACTACGCTTTAAGGATCATTCCGTGGATTACACCCATGACCTTTAGAGCTTTGATTACCCTCGCCGAGGGCATTGATGACCTGCAAGCCGTCACCCTGATCGATGTGTTGCGCCGCGCCAAGGTGGAAGTGGTGGTGGCCAGCATCGAAGGTCGGCGCATGCTCACCTGCGCCCGCGGTACTCGCCTGACCTCCGATGCGATGCTGGTGGACTTGCTGGCCCAGCCCTTCGATCTGATCGCCCTGCCCGGCGGTGCCGTGGGGGCGCAGCATCTGGCGGCCCATCAACCCTTGCAACAACTGATCAAGGACCAGGCCACAGCCGGTCGCCTGTTTGCAGGTATCGCCGAGGCCCCGGCGCTGGCGCTGCAAACCTTCGGGGTGCTGCGTCAGCGGCGCATGACCTGCCTGCCTTCTGCCAGTCATCAACTGTCAGGCTGCAACTTTATCGATCAACCGGTTGTAGTCGACGGTAACTGCATCACCGCCCAAGGCTCGGGCGCCGCACTGGCATTTGCCCTGGCGCTGGTGGAACAGCTGTGCGGCAAGGCTACGCGGGCGGCGGTGGCGGGGGAGTTGGTTGTCTAGCTTCTTCAGACCTTCGCCTCTTCTTCGACCGGCACATGCATCCGATCGCGTTGGGCCAGGGTCGGGAACAGTTTGATCCAGGTCCCGGTCACCACGAGCGTACCGATACCGCCCATGACCACCGCCGGCACGGTGCCGAACCAGTGAGCGGTCAGGCCGGATTCGAATTCGCCCAACTGGTTCGAGGCGCCGATGAACAGGCCGTTCACCGCGCTGACACGGCCACGCATTTCGTCCGGGGTTTCCAGCTGCACGAAAGAGGCGCGGATCACCATGCTGATCATGTCTGCCGCGCCCAGCACCACCAGCACCGCCAGTGAGAACCAGAACGAGGTCGACAGGCCGAAGGCGATGGTCGCCACACCAAACACGCCTACGGCGGTGAACATCACCCGTCCCACATTGCGCTCCACGGCAAACCTCGCCAGGAACAGTGACATCAGCAATGCACCCACCGCCGGTGCCGAGCGCAGCAGGCCCAGGCCCCACGGACCGGTGAGCAGAATGTCCTTGGCGAACACCGGCAACAGCGCTGTCGCGCCGCCGAGCAGGACCGCGAACAGGTCCAGGGAAATCGCCCCGAGAATGTCCGGGCGACTGCGGATGAAGCGGATGCCCGCCAACAATGAATCCAGGGTGGCCTTGCCTTTGTTCAGCGGCGTTTGCCGAGCGGGCAGATTGAGCATCAGCGTGCAGGCGATGATGTAGAGGATGACCGTCGGGCCATAGACCCACACGCTGCCGAATGCATAGAGCAGTCCGCCGAGTGCCGGGGCGACAATGGTCGCCGATTGCTGGGCCGATTGCGCAGCCGCCACAGCCCGGGGAAACAGACCGCTTGGCACGATGCTTGGCAGCAAGGCCTGGGTGGTTGGCATCTCGAAAGAGCGGGCGGCACCGAGCAGGAAGGCGAGTATGAAAATCATCTCCCGGGTGACATGGTCGGTCGCGCTGCCAATGGCCAGCGACAGGGCGATCAACGCTTGCAAAGACTGACAGATTGCCGCGACCTTGCGCCGGTCATAGCGGTCTGCCACGTGCCCGGTGTGCAACATGAACAGCACACGCGGGGCGAACTCCACCAAACCGACCAGGCCAAGATCGAGCACGTTGCCGGTCAATTGATAGAGGTTCCAGCCAATGGCCACGGTGAGCATCTGGAAGCCGCTGGCGGTAAAAACCCGCGCCAGCCAAAACGCAAGGAAAGGACGGTGGTGACGTAACAGCAAAGGCTCTTGGCTGGGCATTTGAAGGCAAATCTGGAGGAGGGGAAGGGCGAGATTATCATCAACCTGTAACAGGAAGTTGCAGGTGCAAAAAATTAATTAGCAAGACATCGATCCCCGTACCGTGACAAATCCCGTGGGAGCGAGCCTGCTCGCGAAAGCGGACTGACATTCACAGTGATGTTGACTGATCCACCGCCTTCGCGAGCAGGCTCGCTCCCACAAGGAGATATGTTTCTGCCTGTTACCCCACCCATGAGGCAACTTGTCACGCGGCAAAAGACCACGCGGTTCAACCCCGCAAATGGGACTACTCTTTCAACGTTGCTTGATCCAGATCAAAACCCTCAGGGGAACTGATCCGACGGCCGCAAGGCCAGACTCCCTGCGTCGCGATGCGTGTAAAAAAAGAACAAATAGAGATTCGCCACACTCCATACCCGTGGGGGCCGTGGGTGCAGGCTTCCAGCCCGCAGCCGTATTACCTGACAGAGGAAGACTTATGTTCGGTTTAGAGGCACTTGATCTCGCCCGAATTCAGTTCGCGTTCACCATCTCGTTCCACATCCTGTTCCCTGCCATCACCATCGGTCTGGCGAGCTACCTGGCGGTACTCGAAGGCTTGTGGCTGAAAACCCACAACGATACCTACCGTGACCTCTACCACTTCTGGTCGAAGATCTTTGCCGTCAACTTCGGCATGGGCGTGGTGTCGGGGCTGGTCATGGCTTATCAGTTCGGTACCAACTGGAGTCGTTTCTCTGACTTCGCCGGATCGGTCACGGGGCCGTTGCTCACGTATGAAGTGCTGACGGCGTTCTTCCTTGAAGCCGGTTTCCTCGGCGTCATGCTGTTTGGCTGGAACAAGGTCGGACGTGGCCTGCACTTCTTCGCCACGGTCATGGTGGCCATCGGCACCCTGATCTCGACCTTCTGGATTCTCGCCTCCAATAGCTGGATGCAGACGCCACAGGGCTTTGAGATCGTCAACGGCCAGGTGATTCCGACCGACTGGCTGGCGGTGATCTTCAACCCTTCGTTCCCCTACCGGCTGATGCACATGGCCACGGCGGCATTCGTTGCGACGGCGTTCTTCGTCGGCTCCTCCGCGGCCTGGCACTTGCTGCGCGGCAAGGACAACCCGGCCATCCGCAAGATGCTCTCGATGGCGATGTGGATGGCATTGATCGTGGCGCCGATTCAGGCAGTCATCGGCGACTTCCACGGCCTCAACACGCTGGAACATCAGCCGGCGAAAATCGCCGCCATTGAAGGCCACTGGGAAAACCACGGTAATGAGGCGACTCCGCTGATCCTGTTCGGCTGGCCGGACATGAAAGAGGAAAAAACTAAATTCGCGGTCGAGATTCCCTACCTGGGCAGCCTGATCCTGACCCACTCCCTGGACAAGCAGGTGCCGGCGCTCAAGGAGTTCCCGCCTGAGGATCGGCCGAATTCGACCATCGTGTTCTGGTCGTTCCGGATCATGGTCGGCCTGGGCTTCCTGATGATCTTCACGGGTCTGTGGAGCCTGTGGCTGCGCAAGCGCGACACCCTCTACACATCGCGTCCGTTCCTGTACCTGGCCTTGTGGATGGGGCCGTCCGGTTTGATCGCGATCCTTGCCGGCTGGTTCACCACTGAAATCGGCCGCCAGCCGTGGGTGGTTTACGGTCTGATGCGCACGGCGGATGCGTCCTCCAACCACAGTGTCATGCAGATGAGCATCACCCTGATCCTGTTTGTCGTGGTGTATTTCGCGCTGTTCGGCGCCGGCCTGGGCTACATGATGCGCCTGGTGCGCAAGGGGCCGAAGATCGACGAAGGCAAGGAAACCAACGACGGAGGACCCGGCCAGAAACGCACGCCGGCACGTCCGCTGTCCGCAGCCGATGACGCGCACGCTGAGGCTGACGTCAGCCTGACCAAGGAGATTTGAATCATGGGTATTGATCTTCCGCTGATCTGGGCCGTGATCATCATCTTCGGCATCATGATGTACGTGGTCATGGATGGTTTCGACCTCGGTATTGGCATCCTCTTCCCGTTCATTCCCGGCAAGAGCGATCGCGATGTGATGATGAACACGGTGGCCCCGGTCTGGGACGGCAACGAAACCTGGCTGGTCCTGGGCGGCGCGGCATTGTTTGGCGCCTTCCCTTTGGCCTATTCGGTGGTGCTCTCGGCGCTGTACCTGCCGTTGATCCTGATGCTGATCGGATTGATTTTCCGCGGCGTGGCGTTCGAGTTCCGGTTCAAAGCCAGGGACAACAAGCGTCACCTCTGGGACAAGGCATTCATTGGCGGGTCCATCACGGCAACGTTCTTCCAGGGCGTGGCGCTTGGCGCATTCATCGATGGCCTGCCGGTGGTCGATCGTCAGTTCGCGGGTGGCTCACTGGATTGGCTGACGCCCTTCACGATGTTCTGCGGTGCCGCGTTGGTGGTGGCCTATGCGTTGCTGGGTTGCACCTGGCTGATCATGAAAACCGAAGGCAAGTTGCAGGAACAGATGCATGACCTGGCGCGACCATTGGCATTCGTGCTGTTGGCGGTGATCGGTATTGTCAGTATCTGGACGCCGCTGGCCCACGCCGAAATCGCCGCACGCTGGTTCACCTTGCCCAACCTGTTCTGGTTCCTGCCCGTGCCGATTCTGGTGCTGGTGACCCTATACGGTCTGATCCGCGCGGTGGCGCGCAATGCGCACTACACGCCATTCCTGCTGACGCTGGTGCTGATTTTCCTGGGTTACAGCGGCTTGGGGATCAGCTTGTGGCCGAACATCGTGCCGCCGTCGATCTCGATCTGGGACGCTGCCGCACCGCCGCAGAGCCAGGGCTTCATGCTGGTGGGCACGCTGTTCATCATCCCGTTCATCCTGGGCTACACCTTCTGGAGCTACTACGTGTTCCGCGGCAAGGTTACCCACGAAGACGGTTATCACTAGTCTGCGTCGCAAATCCATGTGGGAGCGAGCTTGCTCGCGATGGCGTCTACACAGGCGCCATCTTTCTCGGAGTATCAAGCAATGACCAACAAACATTCCCTGCACGACATTCAAGAAGCCGAAAAAAAGCCGCTGTGGCAGCGGCTTGGCTGGTTGGCCTTGATCTGGGTTGGCAGCGTCGGTGCACTGTTCATCGTGGCCAGCCTGATGCGTATGTTCATGAGCGCCGCGGGCCTGAGCACCCACTGAAACCGGATACCCCATTCTGTCGCCTTCGGGCGCGGACTTATGACCCTCCCCGTGGAGGTTTTTTTTTGCCCTGTTATTTACGGGCCTTGAGAATCACGAATTTCGGCGTGGCCGCAACTTGCTCGACACCGCGGAACAAACGCGCCAGTTTGCTGTGATAACCCAGGTGTCGGTTGCCGACAATGTACAACGCACCGCCCACCACCAGTGCTTCCCGGGCTTGCTGGAACATCCGCCAGGCCAGGAAGTCGCCGACGACCTGTTGCTGGTGAAACGGTGGGTTGCAGAGCACGACGTCCAGCGACTGGGGTTCCTGTCCGGCCAGGCCATCACCGGCCCGCACGATGACCTCACGCTCGCCCAGCGCTGCACGCCAGTTCTCGCCGGCCGATTGCACCGCCATGAACGATTCGTCCACTAACGTGTAATGGGCATCAGGGTTTTGCAGGGCGCTGGCGATGGCCAGCACGCCGTTGCCGCATCCGAGATCGGCAACCCGTGCCGTGCCCAGGTTTTTCGGCAGGTGCGGCAAAAACGCCCGAGTGCCGATGTCCAGGCCTTCTCGGCAGAAGACGTTGGCGTGGTTGAGCAATTCGATGGCCGGGGTATCGAGTCGATAACGCGTCGGGTAGGGCGAGGTGACCGGCGCTTTGGCTTCAGCGGTGGCAATCAGCAAGCGGGCCTTTTTCACCGCCAGCGACGCTTGTACCGGGCCAATGTAGCGCTCCAGCAGATCACCCGCGGCCCGTGGCAAATGTTTGATCATCGCACCGGCGATCACTTGGGCGCCGGGAGCCAATTGGCCTTGCAAGCGGATCAGTTGTTCTTCCAGCAGCGCCAGTGTCTTGGGCACCCGTATCAGCACCCGGTCAAACGGGCCTGGCGCGGTTTCACTGGCCGGAACGGTCGGCACTGAGTCAAACGGCTGCCCATTACGCGCCAGGTTTTTTTCCAGCCCCTGAAACGCCAGGAACGAATCGCCACTGCTGGTCACCTTGACCTTGCCTGCCAGACTGGCAGCCAACGCGCCGAAACTGTCGTTCAGCACCAATATCCGCGTGTCGACCGTCGGTTGCTGCTCGGCCAGATGGTTGAGCAGGTACTCGTCCGCCGCATCAAAAGCTTGCAGCGGTTCGTTCTGCTGTTCGGGTTGGCGGATCAGGTCGAGGCTGGCGAAAGGTGTTTCGAGCAAAGGCATGGGGCGGGGCTCTGGGTAATCAACGGGGATCGCGCCCAGGCACAACTTGGCGGGCGTGGGCCGTCCGAGTGGACTGCGTCGTGGAAAACTCACACGTCATCACTCAGGAGGGACCGCGAATGGTACGTTTTTTTGTGCCGGATTACTCGCAGGTTTTTTGGCTCAGCGCACTGTGTCGCTATTGAGATAGCCGGCCTTCACGGCGGCAATGCCAGCCGAAACCTTGTTATTGACTCCAAGTTTGCGGATGGCTTCTTGAACATGGAAATTGATAGTGCGGGCACTGAGATTGAGAATCCGGGCGCTCTCGTAGGCGGTTTTGCCGGCTGCAGCCAGCTTCAGCACGTCGATTTCCCGTGGCGATAAATGTGTGGCAGACAATTTGACCGGTTCCTTGGGCAAAGTCCGAATGACCAGATTGTGCAGGTGATGCCCGATGAACAGGGCGAAGCCGAAATATTCATACAGCTCCCATGCACTGACTGGGCAATGGCTTCTGGCCAGACTCAGGATGCTGCAGAAACCGCTTTGCTCGTCATGAACGGCTTGTGACCATCCATGTTGCAATCCTTGCTGCTCAAGGGACTCCCATATCCATGGGACATTGCAGAAAAGTTCTTCGCTCCAAAGAATAGGCAGCCTGGATTGATTGCAATGTGCTACTACTGGATCAATGAAACCAAACCGCTTTTTTTCGTATTCGGTGTTCCAGTCTTTTGGATAATTGTTGAAACGAACAGTGTGAAAGTTTTCGGTTTTTGTTGGGCAAGTTGTTGAAAAAGCGAAAAATTTAAACCCGATATTATTCGCGAATCGCAGCGACATTTGATAGGCGGTCTCTGGTTCGGTAGTTAATGATAATTGTTGTAGTTGTAACTCCTTCCACCTTTCCATCATGAGGCTCCACAGTCCTGATAGCTTGATGTTGCATCTTGGATCCAGAGGATCTGCGCGAGGTGGATTGTAGGATGTTTCTTATGCATGCGTTGAGAATTTTTAGATTTACTAAAAGCTGTTGGGAAAGTTTGTGGTTCTAACAGTAGTGCATAACAAAACTGCCCGAATTAAATGTCACTGTTAATCCAATAGGGTTGTGTTGTTTTTAACTGGGTAGTTAATGTTGATTAAGGTCAATGAGAATTAGATTGTTTGTCAAAGACACTACAAAGCGTCGGTGTTTATGCTGCCCGCTTTGCGAGACACTGAAGCTATCTGTGAATGGAGCCCACCATGACTGCCAGTGAAGAGAAATTTACTCGCCAGACGTTGCTCGATGTCCAGCCTTTGACCCCGAGCCTGTTCACCTTGCGCGCCACCAGGGACCCGGGCTTTCGATTCCGTGCCGGTCAATTTGCTCGGTTGGGTGTGCTCAAGGCGGATGGCAGCACCGTCTGGCGTGCCTATTCCATGGTTTCGTCTCCCTTTGACGAGTTTCTAGAGTTCTTTTCCATCGTTGTGCCGGGAGGCGAGTTCACCAGCGAACTGAGCCGGTTGGGTGTAGGCGATACCTTATTGGTCGACCGCCAGGCGTTCGGTTATCTGACGCTCGATCGATTTGTAGACGGGCGTGATCTATGGTTGTTATCCACCGGCACGGGCCTGGCGCCGTTTTTGTCGATTCTTCAGGACTTCGAGGTCTGGGAGAAGTTCGAGCGAATCATCCTGGTCTACAGCGTGCGCGAATCCCGGGAGCTGGCCTATCAAGAGCTGATAGCGGGGCTGACACAGCGCGATTATCTGGTGGAATTCGCGCACAAGTTGCAGTTGATCAACACCGTGACGCGCGAAGAGCATCCCGGCGCCCTGAGCGGACGGATTACCACGCTGATCGAAAATGGCGAATTGGAACAGGCGGCCGGAGTGCCGCTGACACCCGAGCATTCGCGAGTGATGTTGTGCGGCAACCCGCAAATGATCGATGACACGCGAAAATTGCTTAAGCAGCGTGACATGCACTTGAGCCTGAGCCGTCGACCCGGTCAGGTGGCGGTGGAAAACTTCTGGTGAAAACGGCGTCAGGCAGGAGCGAGCAAGCTCGCTCCTATAGGTTCAAGGCCGATTGTTCTGGGCCTTGAGCAGATCGCGGATCTCACCCAGCAACTCTTCTTCCTTGGTTGGAACCGGTGGCAGGGTAGGGGCGGCAGCCTCTTCGCGCTTCAGGCGGTTGATGGCCTTGACGCCCATGAAGATGGCGAAGGCAACGATCACGAAGTCGATCATGCTCTGGATGAACTTACCGTACGCCAGCACCACCGCCGGGGCCTCGCCCTGTGCGGCTTTCAGCGTAATGGCCAGGTCACTGAAGTCCACCCCACCGATCAACAGCCCGATCGGAGGCATGACCACGTCACCAACGAACGATGTAACGATCTTGCCGAAAGCGGCGCCGATAATGATACCGACGGCCATGTCGACCACATTGCCTTTGACCGCGAAGGCCTTGAACTCGTTAAGCACGCCCATAGGTTATTTCCTTGTTACAGATGAGATTGTGAAGGCAGTGTAAGTCAGCAACACGCATTCTGCTCGGTACAACTGCAGAGATGGCCTGCCTGTCGCCTGGAGTGTTCACTGGCGGAAAAATTACAAATGGCGATGATCCGTTTGTGCTTTGACTGCTCTGGATCAGGCATTACAGCATTTTTGCCGATCGTCCCCGTTTAGCATTTTCATTTGGATTTCGGGTTGCCATTCTCTAGCCGCTGTCGGGCGCACCTGGATGCGCTTTGTAAAATCAGAGGACAATCCTGCGGCAACTCCCTCAGGTCTCGGGGGCCTTTCCCCTGCGCCGCACCTTGGCCGTTTTGGTTCATGTGTTCAGGTCTGACCCGTGCACCAACCTTGACGACGACTTCCGTCGATTCGATTTCTTCTCCCGCGTGCCGGAAGCGACCCGGACACTGATCGAGCTGTATTTCAACTCCGGAACGCCAACCAGCTATCAGGAGATGGCAATGGTGTTCACGCTTACAAGTTGGTCAATGCCAAGGCCAATGTTAATTAGGTGAAGCTTCACTGGAAAAGTTTGCCAGGAGTCAAAAACCTCGATCCAAAAGGTGTCGCTAGAGTTCAGGGTCAAGACTACAGTCATATGACTAATGACTTGGTGAGGCATATTAATAATGGTGGCTTCCCTAAGTGGGATTTGTACATTCAGATTCTAGGTCTTCAAGATTTGTACAAGTTTTATTTCGATTCCATTAGATGTAACAAAGATCTGCTGTGTATTTTGGGGCGAAAAGTTGGACAAATAGTGTTGAGCCGAAATCCAGCCAATGTGTTCCAGGTAATCGGGATCGTTTGTTGTAAAGGCCAGTGTTTTCATACACCGATACTCAGATGTATCGCTTCGGGGCCAATGCACTGCAGCTTCCAATCAATGCGCCAAAAGTTGCCGTGAATAACGGTAATCAAGAGAGTGTCTTGAACAGTGGTGCCAGCAGCACGGCCGTGAACTATCAGGCAAGCCATCTGCGGCCTCGCGAAAAGTGAAATCCGCAACGCGGTGCCGCGCTGATCCGGGCTGTCTGAGCTATCATCGCGGTTTTTGCCGGGGGTTCAGATGGCCAAGGCCAAGCGCATGTATGGCTGCACCGAGTGCGGCTCAACCTTCCCGAAATGGGCCGGCCAGTGCGGCGAATGCGGCGCCTGGAACACGTTGACCGAAACCATGGTGGAAAGCGGCGGGGCCGCGGCACCCACCGGGCGCACCGGTTGGGCCGGACAACAGGCGCAGATCAAGACCCTGGCCGAAGTCAGCGTCGAAGAGATCCCGCGCTTTTCCACCGCCTCCAGCGAGCTGGATCGGGTACTGGGGGGCGGCCTTGTCGACGGATCGGTGGTGCTGATCGGCGGCGATCCCGGCATCGGCAAATCGACCATTTTGTTGCAAACCTTGTGCAATCTCGCCAAGACCATGCCGGCCCTGTACGTCACGGGTGAGGAGTCCCAGCAGCAAGTGGCCATGCGCGCCCGGCGCCTGGGCTTGCCTCAGGATCAGCTGCGGGTCATGACCGAAACCTGCATCGAGACCATCATCGCCACGGCCCGGCAGGAAAAACCCAAGGTCATGGTGATCGATTCGATCCAGACCATTTTCACCGAGCAGCTGCAATCGGCGCCGGGTGGTGTTTCCCAGGTGCGCGAGAGTGCGGCATTGCTGGTGCGCTATGCCAAGCAGAGCGGTACGGCGATTTTCCTGGTCGGCCATGTAACCAAGGAAGGCGCGCTGGCCGGCCCCCGCGTGCTGGAACACATGGTCGATACAGTTCTGTATTTCGAAGGCGAGTCCGATGGGCGCCTGCGTTTGCTGCGGGCGGTGAAAAACCGTTTCGGTGCGGTCAACGAACTGGGCGTGTTCGGCATGACCGACAAGGGACTGAAAGAGGTCTCCAATCCTTCTGCGATTTTCCTTACACGTGCCCAGGAAGAAGTCCCGGGCAGTGTGGTCATGGCGACGTGGGAAGGCACCCGACCGATGCTGGTGGAAGTGCAGGCGCTGGTGGATGACAGCCATCTGGCCAACCCGCGCCGGGTGACGCTGGGTCTGGACCAGAACCGCCTGGCCATGTTGCTGGCGGTGTTGCACCGTCACGGCGGTATTCCGACCCACGATCAGGATGTGTTTCTCAACGTGGTCGGCGGCGTAAAAGTGCTGGAAACGGCCTCTGATCTGGCCTTGATGGCGGCGGTCATGTCCAGTTTGCGCAACCGGCCGTTGCCCCATGATCTGCTGGTATTCGGTGAAGTCGGTTTGTCCGGTGAGGTGCGCCCGGTGCCAAGCGGTCAGGAGCGATTGAAAGAAGCGGCCAAGCATGGCTTCAAGCGAGCCATCGTGCCGAAAGGCAATGCGCCGAAGGAAGCGCCGCCGGGGCTGCAGATCATTGCTGTCACCCGCCTGGAGCAGGCCTTGGACGCATTGTTCGAGTAGTGACTGAAGAAACACGGACCCTGTGGGAGCGAGCCTGCTCGCGAAGGCGGCCTGACATTCAACATTGATGTTGGCTGCAACACCGCTTTCGCGAGCAGGCTCGCTCCCACATTGAGATTGATATCAGGTCGTCAGACTTCGATCAGCGCACCCAACTCCCGCTCAAGCTCCTGCGGATCACCCAGATTGAATTCAATCAGCCGGCGCAGGCGCTCAATCGACTCCAGGCTGATGTGCCGGCAGACAAACCCGAGCTGACCGTTATCTTCATGGGTCAATTGCACATCCATTTCGATGTCGATGTCTTCGCTCAGGTGAATGTCGACAAAAAAATCCTCTTGTGGATTGCCCAGCCACGGCTCAGGGCGCTCGATCAGCAAGCCCTTGAGCGACAGATCGATCAGCTTCACCGGCCAGATGTACTCTCCCTGGCTCAGCTCGGTTTTGGCATCGAACGCAATACGTTTGAAGCGGCGGCGATCGGCAGGGTGTTCGCTCATGGCGCTATCCTCTAGATGTTCGCTGACTATAGACCCGCATTGTTAGAACCTGCCAGCCAGGACAGCGCTCTAGACCAACGTTGGGGTATGGCCTTTGCCGTCAGGAGAGCTAAACTCGGTTGGCTGTCTTTCTGTCCACTCTGGCTGGAATAATAAAATGAAAAATAATAATAGCCCGCTACGCCACATACCCTGGCTGGTGCTGGCAATCGTTGGAGCGTGCGCCCTGGGTGTAGTGGCATTGCGCCGAGGTGAGGCGATCAACGCCTTGTGGATCGTGGTCGCTGCCGTGGCCATTTATCTGGTCGCGTACCGTTACTACAGCCTGTTCATCGCTAACAATGTGATGCAGCTCGACCCGCGACGGGCCACCCCCGCCGTGCTCAACAACGATGGTCTGGACTACGTTCCAACCAACAAACACATTCTCTTCGGACACCACTTCGCGGCCATCGCCGGTGCGGGGCCTTTGGTTGGCCCGGTCCTGGCGGCGCAAATGGGTTACCTGCCCGGCA